>JAKFEY010000035.1:0-37621 GCA_036675475.1 Vicinamibacterales bacterium | reverse complement strand
AGCGCCGCCTGCGCGGCGCGGCAGCAGCCGGCGGTGCGGCGGCACGGCTCGCAGGCCTCGAGATGGGCGGCCACGCGGGCCTGATCCGCGGCGTCCATCAGGGCGGCGGAGTCCGGCTCGGTGTAGGGAGCCAGCAGAGGCTCAATCGCCTCGCAGGTGTCTCGTGTGTGCATGCCTCTCAGGTCCCTTTGGCTTTGACGCCTGAAACGGAGGTTTGGATCGCGTCGTGGAGCAGGCGGCGGCCCCGCGAGATGCGCGACATCACCGTGCCCACCGGCACCCGCAGGACCTCCGCGATTTCCGCATAGGACAGTTCCTGGGCGTCGCGCAGCCACACGGCCATGCGGAACGCCTCGGGCAGCGACGCCAGCGCGGCGTCCACTTCGGCCGCGCTTGCCCGCGCAATCAGCGCTTCTTCGGGCGTGGGCTCCGGCGCCGGCCGCCGTTCGGCCGCCCGCGCCGCCGTCTCATCGTCCACCTCAACCGGACTGCCCTTCTGCCGCCGGACGTCGTTGAGAAACGTGTTGTGCAGGATGGCGAAGAGCCAGGCGCGCAGGTTTGTGCCCGGTTGAAAGCTGCGGCGGTTGCGGAACGCCTTCACGTACGTGTCCTGCACCAGGTCTTCGGCCGCGGCGGGATTGCGCGTCAGCCGGCGGGCGGTCGCGTACAAGGCATCGAGATGCCCTAATGCGTCGTCGCCGAATCCGGAAGGCTGCGCCACGATGCCAAGAGTCTAACCTGCAGTAACATGCCTGATGACCCGCCTGCCAGGGTCGCTTCGAGGGAATCCTCTATGTCGATGCGCCGATTTCGCTGGCTCGCCCTGCTGTCGCTGGCGAGCGCCATGCTGCTGCCTCCTGCTCCGGCCACGGCCCAGACGCCCTACGTGCCGTATTTCGGCAAGAACCGGGTGAAGTACGACCACTTCGACTGGCACATCTACGTCACCGACCATTTCGAGATTTTTTACTACCCGGAAATCGAGCCGCACCTCGAACGGGTGGCCGGTTATGCCGAGAGCGCGTACCAGAAGATCAGCGCGGACCTGAAGCACGACCTGCCGTTCAAGGTGCCGATGATCCTGTTCAAGACGTCGAGCGAGTTCCAGCAGGAAAACGTGTCGGGCGGTGAGATGCCCGAAGGCGTGCTCGCGTTTGCCGAGCCGGGCCGCGATCGCATGGTGCTGCCGATCGACGAGCCGCCCGACCAGCTCTATCGGCTGATCACGCACGAGCTCACGCACGTGTTCGAGTTCGACATCATTCCGCGGTCGCTCACGCGCGCGGGGATTCCGCTGTGGGTGGACGAGGGCCTGGCCAACTACATGGCCGGCTACTGGAATCCGCTCGACCTGATGCTCGTGCGCGACGCGGCCATCACCGACAACATCCCGAAGATGAGCGAGTTCGAGTCGCAGCCGCTCAGCGGCCGCCTGCCCTACACGATCGGGCACGCGACGTTCGAGTTCATCGAGTCGCGCTGGGGCAAGGAGGGGCTGCGGCAGTTCCTGTTCTCGCTGCGCAAGAGCGTGATCGGCGGCGGCGAGTCGGCGTATGAGGAAGCGCTGCGGCTCAAGCCCGAGGAGTTCGACGAGCAGTTCGATCGCTACCTGAAAGATCGCTTCCGTCCGTTCCGCGACAAGGAGCGGCCCGGCGACTACGGCCGCAACCTCGCGCCGCGGCCCGACAAGACGCGGTACGTGTCGGTGATCTCCATCGCGCCGTCGCCGTCGGGCGACCTGATTGCGGCGGTGGCCGGCAACCGCAAGGACCAGGAGCTCGACATCATCCTGATCTCGGCGACGGACGGCCAGGTGGTCAAGAACGTCACCAGCGGCTTCGACAAGGACAGCGGCTACGAATACATCTCGACGGCCGGCGGCCTGCGCGGCAACGCCGTGCCGTGGATTTCCTGGTCGCCGCTCGGCGATCGCATCGCGTATTTCGGCCGCACCGACAAGCACAAGTCGCTGATCGTGCACAACGTGGTCACCGGCGACATCGAGCGCCGGCTCGAGCTCACCACCGTGGACGGCCCCGAGTCGCCGCACTTTTCGTCCGACGGCCAGCGCGTCGCGTTTTCGGGCCTGCAGGGCGCCGTCGGCGACATCTTCGTGGCCGATCTCGCCACCGGCGCGGTCACCAACCTCACGAAGGACGCCTTCGCCGACTACTCGCCCGCCTTTTCGCCCGACGGCACCACGCTGGTGTACGTGGCGCGCATCAGCGGCAACGACAAGCTGTTCCGGATCAACACGCAGACGGGCGAGAAAGTGCAGATCTCGTTCGGCACGCACGACGATCAGGCGCCGCGCTTCATCGACGCCGACACGATCGTGTTCTCGTCGACGGCCACCGATCCGGCGCAGCCCATCACGCCCGAGATCGCGCAGAACGGCAACATCTTCAACGTCTGGACGCTCAATCTGAAGAACGGCGAGCTGCGCCAGCACACCGACGTGCTCAACGCGAACCTGTCGCCGGTGCCGCTCAAGACCGGCAGCGACGTGCGCCTGGCGTTTGTCAGCTACTACAAGGGCGAGTTCGGCATTCACGCCATCCAGCCCGGCGAGCCCAAGGCCATCGTCGCGTCGGCCGACTTCGGCTCGCCCGCGCCGGTGGTGGACTTCCAGGCGCCGCTCTCGCACACGCTCGTCGCCGCCAACAAGCGGAAGAAGGGCACGTTCGAGAAATTCTTCCTCGACGGCCGGCCGCCGATCGGCATCGGCGTCACCAGCGGCGGCGACTTCTTCGGCGGCACCAGCATCAGCTTCACCGACGTGCTCGGCGATCAGTCGCTCGGCATGTACATCTCGTCGGTGCAGCAGTACCGCACGATGTCGGCGTCGTACCTGAACCAGTCGCGCCGCCTGCAGTGGGCCGCGCAGGCGTTTTCGCAGACCGAGTTCTTCTACGGCCTCGAACAGCAGTACCTGCTGCAGCTCGGCTTCCAGGTGGATCGCGACGATGCGCTGGCGACGCGGACGATACGGGGCATCACCGGCTACGGGATCTGGCCGATCAACCGGTACGCGCGCGTCGAGGTGTACGGCGGCGTGGCGCAGTACAACGAGGGCTTCGAGAACGAAGCGCTCGAGCAGGCGGTCGAGGAACAGCGGCAGTCGCGGTTCGGCGCGAACATCTTCAACAACGGGCGCACCTATCCGCTCGGCCTGACCTTCACGCAGGAAACCACCGTCTTCCGCGAGTACGGGCCCGTGGCCGGCAGCACGATGCGCGTGGGCTACGAAATCTCGCCGAAGATCAGCAACTCCCTGTCGCGGCAGACCGTCGACGGCGACGGCCGCTATTACCTGCGGCTCGGCAGCAACGGCGTGCTGGCGCTGCGCGCGCGCGGCTTCAAGAGCTGGGGCGACTTCCCCGACTACATGTTCTTTGGCGGCAACTCGGAGCTGCGCGGCTACGACTATCTGAGCTTCGTGGGCAACAAGGCCGGGTTCGTCGACGCCGAGCTCCGCTTCCCGCTGATCGAGGCCATGCTCACGCCGCTCGGCGTGATGGGCGGCCTGCGCGGCACCCTGTTCTTCAACATCGGCGGCGCCGGCTTCGAGGGCCAGCCCATGAAGCTGTGGACCTCGCGCGCGGCAACCGAGCAGGTGCAGGTCGGCTCGATCCCCAACTTCGAGACGCTGACCTTCGATCCCGTATTCGTCGCCGCCAACGTCGACGGCTTCCGCCTGGTCGACGCCCGCGCGTCCTACGGCATCGGCCTGCAGACGTTCGCGCTCGGCTTCCCGATGCACTTCGACTGGTCCTGGCGCACGATGTTCAACCGCACGTGGGAAGACCTGCTGTTCTTCAACTTCGGCGGCAGCGAGGAGTTCCGGAAGCCGCGCTTCAGCTTCTGGATCGGCTATGACTTCTAAGAACAGCGCAACGTAAATGGTAAATTGTAAATAGCATCGTCTATGGTCCATGGCCAGCAGCTTCGGCCCAGCCTCTGGCGATAGGCGATTGACGATGCTATTTACCTCTTACGATTTACCATTCATGGTTAATGGTCCCCTTACCCAGTGACTCCCAAACCTCCGTCTGACTCCGCCACCGAAATGGTGCAGGTGGTGCTGCCCAATGATGCCAACCCGCTGGGGTTCATTCTGGGCGGCACCGTCATGCATCTCATCGACATCGCGGGCGCCATTGCGTGCCATCGGCACACGCGCAGCCTGCTGGTGACGGCGGCGGTCGACGGGCTGCAGTTCCTCAATCCCATCAAGGTCGGCGACCTGATCATCCTGAAGGCGCAGGTCACGGCCACGTTCAAGACGTCGCTCGAGGTCGAGGTGCAGGTGTTCTCCGAAGAGACCACCACCGGCATCCGGCGCAAGACGAGCCACGCGTACCTGACCTTCGTGGCCGTCGACCGCGATCACAAGCGCCTGCCGGTGACACCGCTGCTGCTCGAGACCGACGATGACCGGCGCCGCGCCGCCGAAGCGGAAGTGCGGCGTCAGGCCAGGCTCCAGGCGAAACAGGGACAGCGATAATCGACACGCGCAAAGACCCCATCGTCGAAGACCACTTCGGCGTGAAGATCGCCGATCCCTACCGGTGGCTGGAAGACGACAACAGCGCCGAGACGAAAGCGTGGGTGCAGGCCCAGAACGCCGTGACGTTCGGCTATCTGGACGCGCTGCCCCATCGCCAGCGGATCTACGACCGGCTGCGCGAGCTCTGGACGTACGAGCGCTACGGGCTGCCGACCAAGGAAGGGCCCTGGTACGTCTTCAGCCGCATCGCCGGCGGCGACCTCCAGCCCATCGTCTATCGCGCGACGGCGCCCGACGCGCCGCCGGTTCCCGGCAACATCCTGATCGATCCACACGCGTTCGACGCGAAGGGCACCACCGCGATCACCGGGCTCGGCTTCTCGCGCGACGGCCAGTACGTCGCGTACGGATTGTCGGCCGGGGGATCCGACTGGATCGAGTGGCGGGTGCGCGAGGTGGCCACCGCTACGGACCTCCCCGATGTCGTGAAGTGGTCGAAGTTCAGCGGTGCGGTCTGGCTGCCCGACGGCAGCGGCTTCTTCTACAGCCGGTACGCGGAGCCGGAGCCGGGCAAGGCGCTCGCAGGTGTCAACCGCAACCAGCAGGTGTACCTGCACAAGCTGGGTACGGCGCAGGCCGCGGACACGCTCATTTACGAGCGGCCCGACGAGCCCGACTGGATCTTCAACGCCAACGTCACCGAGGACGGCCGCTACCTGCTGATCAACCAGTTCGAAGGCACCGAGCCGAAGAACCGCATCTTCGTGCGTGACCTCTCCGTGCCCGATGCGCCTTTCACGCCACTCGTCGACGCCTTCGACGCCGAATACATCGTCGTCGCCAATGACAACGACACGTTCTACGTGCGCACCAACAACGGCGCGCCGCGGTCCAGGCTGGTGGCTATTCCGCTCGGCGCCGCGGTGCCGGCAGACTGGAAGACGCTCATCCCCGAGCCGCCGGATCGGGACGTGCTTGCAAGCGTGGCAATGGTTGGGGATCGTTTCATGACCGTCGTCCGCACCCATGCGCACGAACAAGCGCGCGTCCATCGCAAGGACGGCTCGCTCGAGCGTGAGGTGCCCCTGCCCGGCATCGGCGCCATCGGCGCCTTCAGCGGCAAGCGCGCGGATCGCGAGTCGTACTTCGCGTTCACGTCGTTTACATATCCGACGACCATCTTCAGGTACGACATCGACGACGGCGCGATCAGCGTGTTCAAGCGACCCGAGACGGCCTTCGACCCGTCCGGCTACGAAACGACGCAGGTGTTCTACACCTCGAAAGACGGCACCGAGGTGCCGCTGTTCCTCACGCACAAGAAAGGCATTCCGCTCGACGGGACGAACCCGACGTATCTCTATGGCTACGGCGGGTTCGACATCTCGCTGACGCCTGCCTACTCCGCCGGCATCGCCGGATGGCTCGAGATGGGCGGCATCTACGCGGTCGCGAACATCCGGGGCGGCGGCGAATATGGCCGCACGTGGCACGATGGCGGGCGGCTGAAGACCAAGCAGAACGTCTTCGACGACTTCATCGCGGCCGCCGAATTTCTCATTCGCGAAAAATACACGTCAACGCCGAAGCTCGCCATCGGCGGCGGCAGCAACGGCGGCCTGCTCGTCGGCGCGGTGATGACGCAGCGGCCCGATCTCTTCGCGGCGGCCCTGCCCGCCGTCGGCGTGCTCGACATGCTGCGCTTCCACAGGTTCACAATCGGCGGCGCGTGGGTGTCGGATTACGGCAGCCCCGACGTGCAGGAAGACTTCGACGTCCTCATCACATACTCGCCGCTGCACAACATCACACCGGGGACGCACTATCCGGCCACGATGATCACCACCGGCGATCACGACGACCGCGTCGTCCCCGCCCACAGCTTCAAGTTCGCGGCGGCGCTGCAGGCGGCGCAAGGCGGGCCGCAGCCGATCCTGATCCGCATCGAGACCAGCGGCGGCCACGGCGCCGGCAAATCGATGGACAAGGTGATTTGGGAACGGGCTGACCAGTGGGCCTTCCTGGCCGGGAGCCTGGGAATTCAGAAGTGGTGATTTAAGAGTGAAGAATTAGATCTTCCGCATGCGCACGCGCCGGACGGCATGGTCGCTGTCCTTGAAGAGCACGACGCGAGCGCGATCGCGGGTCGGCGCGATGTTGTCGCGAAGGTTCGGTCCGTTGATCGTGCGCCAGATCTTCCGCGCGGTGGCCTCCGCTTCCTCGTCGGTCAGCGACGCGTAGCGATGGAAGTACGAATCGGGATCGCGAAACACCGTCTCGCGCAGGGTCTTGAACCGCGCCACGTACCACGCCTCGACGTCGCGCTCCTCGGCGTCCATGTAGATCGAGAAGTCGAAGAAGTCCGACACGAACAGCCGCAGCGGGCGGCCCGGCTGCCCGTCGCGCGTCTGCAGCACGTTCAGGCCTTCGACGATGAGGATGTCGGGCCGATCCACGACCTGCGTTTCACCGGGCACGATGTCGTATGACTGGTGGGAGTAGACCGGCGCGTCCACCGACGGCACGCCGGCCTTCACGTCGGTCATGAACTGCATCAGCCGGCGCACGTCGTAGCTTTCCGGGAAGCCCTTGCGGTCGAGCAGGCCGCGCGCCTCGAGCACCTTGTTGGGAAACAGGAACCCGTCGGTGGTGACCAGATCGACCCGCGGGTGATCGGGCCAGCGCGCCAGCAGCGCGCGCAGAATACGCGCGAAGGTGCTCTTCCCCACCGCGACGCTGCCGGCCACACCAATCACGTAGGGCGTCGTGCCGGCCGGCGTGCCGAGAAACGTGTCGGCCGCCTTGTGCAGCGTCTGGGTCGCCGCGACGTGCAGATTGAGCAGGCGCGCGAGGGGCAGGTAGATGGTTTCGACGTCTTCGATCGAGACGCGCTCGTTGATGCCCTGCAGCTCCGCAAGGTCGGCTTCGGTGAGGGTCAACGGGGTCTGCGCGCGCAGCCGGGCCCATTCGGCCCGGCTGAACTCGAGGTAGGCGTTGGTCAGGATGTGGACCTGCGGACTCGTACGAGACCGGCGGCTACTTCTTGTAATGGTCCGCGTTGATCTCGATGTAGTTCTTCCACTTATCGGGCACTTCGTCCTGGGCGTAGATCGCCTCGACGGGACACGCCGGCACGCAGGCGCCGCAATCGATGCACTCGTCGGGATGGATGAAGAGCATCGTCGACGACTCGAATTCGCCCTCGTCCTTGCGCGGATGAATGCAGTCCACCGGGCACACGTCGACGCACGCGGCGTCCTTGGTGCCGATGCACGGCTCGGTAATGATGTAGGCCATTTAGCTGACAGCTCCTATACGAGCATTATAATCGCGGCCCACACGGGGCGGGGCAATGTAAATGGCAGAAGGTAAATGGTAAAAGGCGCCCGCGGCTGCGGCGCGAGGGTGATCGCCGCCGGCCTTGCGCTCTCGGCGCCCGTGGCGGCGTCGGCGCAGTCCTGGCCCAGCGGTCCGCTCGTCGTCGAGCTCGGCGCGGCGGGCCGGCTGGTCGTGGGCGGCGAAGCCTCGGCGTCAGCCGCCCGGAACGACGACACCGGCTTTTTCAACTACACGGGCTACGAGCACAACACGATGCGGCTGGTGCGGCTCGCGCTCGCCGCGCGGTGGCAGCCGTTCACGCGGGTGGCGGTGCTCGCCGACGTGCGGTCGGAAAATCTCGAGGCGCCGCGGCCCTACGCGCTGTATCTGCGCGTGTCGCCCTTCGACGATGTGCCGCTGGACATTCAGGCCGGACGCATTCCGCCGGTGTTCGGGCGCTTTGCGCGGCACGCGTACGCGGCCGACAACCCGGTCATCGGCTATCCACTCGCCTATCAATATCTGACGTCGCTGCGCGCCGATGCCGTGCCCGGCACGGCGGCGGATCTGCTGCGCATGCGCGCGCGCGGCTGGCAGGCCAGCTACCCCGTTGGCAGCGCCTATCCGGCTCCGGGCCTGCCTGTGATCTCGGCGTTCCGCTATGACACCGGCGTGCAGGCGCGCTACGCGCCAGGCGTCTTCGACCTTGCCGCGGCCGTGACCACCGGCACGCTCTCGAACCCGCGCGTCGGCGACGACAACGGCGGCCGCCAGATTGCGATGCGCGCCGGGGCGCAGCCCGTGGCCGGCCTGATCGCCGGCGTGTCGGCCTCGCGCGGCGCGTGGCTCGCCGACGAGGTGCTGCCGGCCAATCCGGATCGCGCCTACCGGCAGGACGCCATCGGCGTGGACGCGGAGTACTCGCGCGGCCGGTGGCTGGTGCGCGGCGAGATGATCCTCAGCCGCTGGCGGCTTCCCTCCATCGCGGAGCCGGTCGATGCGCGCGCGGCGTTCGTCGAGGGGCGCGTGCGCGTGCATCCGCGCGCCTTCATCGCCGGCCGCCTCGATCGCCTCGGCTTCTCGACGCTGGCCAGTGGCGGCACAACCCAGACGTGGGACGCGCCCGTGACGCGCGTCGAAGCCGGCGGCGGCTGGTACTTCAAGCGCAACCTCGTGGCGAAAGCCGCATGGCAATACAACTGGCGCGACGGCGGGCGGGAGCGCAGGGCGGGATATTTGTCGGGACAGATTCTGTTCTGGTTCTGAGCGTGGTGGGAGGGGTGGGGACGTTGCTGACGTGGTTACGGTGGACGGTGGGTTTGGTGGGAACGTCGCTGGCGTTCGCCGGCTTTGCGGCGCCGGCGAACCATGCCCACGTCCCCACCCCGGCCACCGTCCACCTGGACCACCCGGCCCACGCACCTACGTACCCACCACGCACCGCAACCGTCATCCGCGGCCGTGTCACCACGCCCGCGCTCGGCGCCGCGGAGCCTCGCCCGCAGGTCGGCGAGCTCGGCGCCTCTCGTCTGCGCGCGCCGGCCGATCGCCGCCGCAGTGTCGTCTATCTCGAGGAGGCGCCGCGCGGCGCCTTCGAGGATCTCGCCGGCGCGCGCGCGCGCATCAATCAGATCAACGAACAGTTCGTGCCGCGCGTGCTCGCCATCACCACGGGCACCACCGTCGACTTCCCGAACAGCGACCGCATTTACCACAACGTCTTCTCGCTCTCGAAGCCGCGCACGTTCGATCTCGGCCGCTACGCCGCCGGCTCGAGCCGCGCCGTCCGCTTCGATCGCCCCGGCATCGTCCGCGTCTTCTGCGACATCCACTCGCACATGAGCGCCTGGGTGCTCGTCTTCAACCATCCGTTCTTCGCCTCGACCGACGAGGATGGCCGCTACGCGATCCCGAACGTGCCGCCGGGCACGTATTCGCTCGCCGTGTGGCACGAAACGCTGCCGCTCGAAACGCGCCGCATCGTGGTGCCCGAGTCGGGCGGCGCCATCGACGTCGACTTCGTGCTCGGACGATGAGCGTCATGAGGCAGGGCTCGCTGTTCTCGTCGCTCACCAACCGCATCTTCCTGGGCGGCGCGCTGCTGGTCGTGCTCTCGATTCTCGCGGCCGTGTACCGCGTTAACGTGACGGTGACGACGCAGGCCGAGCGCGAGCTGCGCCGCGAGCTCGCGGAAGCCGGCGCGGTGGTCGATGAGGTGCGCACGACGCTCTTCGAGCACTTTCTGGTGGAAGCGCGCCTGCTGGCCGACCTGCCGAAGCTGAAGGCGCTGCTCACCACTGACGCCGCCACGGTGCGCGAGCCGGCCGATCAGTATCGCGAGCAGATCGACTCGGACGTGCTCATCCTCACCGGACCGCGCGGCGGCGTGCTGGCGGCGAGCGGGCTCGGCCTCGATCGCCTCGACGCCGAAGCCACGGCCGCCATTGGCGCAGCCATCGGCGGACGCGAGCAGACCTGGTTCTGGCCGCAGGCGGGCGGCGTGCTGCAGATGGCGTCGATTCCGGTGTGGATCGAACTGGTGCCAGGCTCGCCCGATCTGCTCGGCACCCTCAGCGTGGGCTTCAGGCTCGATGCCGACACCGCCGCGCGCGTGCGCGCACTCACCAACACCGAAGTCGCCTTTGCCGAGGGCGGCCGCATTCTCGCGTCCACGCTGCCTGCCGCCGCGCATGGCGGCATCGAAGCCGCGCTGCGCGAAGGGCGCGACACTCTGCAGGCCGGCGGCCAGGACTATCTGCTGCTCGTGCGCGCCCTGCCCACCCTCGGCAGCAGCGCGACGGCCCGCACGCCATCCGCGGTGCTGCTGCGCTCGCGCGCCGATCTCGAGCGGCTGCTCGACCGCGTGCACGCGGCGCTCGCCGCCTCAGCGCTCATCGCCGTGCTGGCCGCCACGCTGCTCGCATACGGCATCGCCCGCACCGTCACCCGCCCCGTGCGCGCGCTGAGCGCGACGATGCGCGAGATGGCCGAGACGGGCGACCTCACGCGCCAGACGCCGGCGCCCGGGCGGTGGGATGACGAAGACGCGCGGCTGCTGGGGTCCACGTTCAACGCCCTCACCTCGTCGATCGCCAGGTTTCAGCGCGAGGCCGCGCAGCGCGAGCGGCTTTCATCGCTCGGCCGCCTGTCCACTGTCATCGCGCACGAGGTGCGCAATCCCCTGATGATCATCAAAGGCGCGCTGCACCCCCTGCGTCGCCCCGACGTCGACGCGGCCACCGTGCAGGGCGCCGCCGCCGACATCGAGGAGGAAGTCGCCCGCCTCAATCGCATCGTCGCCGACGTGCTCGACTTCGCGCGGCCGATCTCATTCGAGATCGGACCCACGCATGTCAACGACGTCTGCCGCGACGCGGCGAAGGCGGTGTCGGCCGGCGGGGCTCACGTGACGCTGCGGCTCGACGAGCGCCTTCCGGCCGTCCTTACCGACGCCGAACGGCTTCGCCAGACGTTGATCAACATCCTGGCGAACGCGCAGCAGGCGGTGGCCGGCGGCGGCACCATCGAGCTTTCGACCGCGCTGGAGGCGGGCGGCATCGCGCTTGCTGTGCGCGACACGGGCCCCGGCATTCCGCGCGAGGCCCTGCCCCGCATTTTCGAGCCGTACTTCACGACCAAGCGCACCGGCACCGGCGTCGGGCTGGCGGTCGCGAAGAACATCATCGAGGGGCTCGGCGGCGGCATCGCGGCAGACAGCGGCCCGCAGGGTGGAACGGTCATCACCATCCACCTGCCGGCGGCGGGAGAGGCAGCAGTATGACGGGCGGCTCCATCCTCATCGTCGACGATGAGACGAAGATCCTGAATCGGTTGTCCGAGGCGTTGCGGCGCGAGGGGCACGAGGTGGTGGCCGCGTCGAGCGGGCGCGAGGCGCAGGACGTGCTCACGCGGCGGGTGTTCGACGTGCTGATCGTCGACAACCTGATGCCCGACAAGAGCGGGCTCGACATCATTCGCGATCTCGTGTCGACGTCGCAGCCCGCCGAGCGGCCGCAGATCCTGATGATGACGGCGCATGCGACGGTTGAAAGCGCCATCGAGGCCATGAAGCTTGGCGCGCTCGACTACCTGCAGAAGCCGTTCGAGATCGAGGAGCTGCTGGTGGTGGTGCGCAGGGCCGTCGAGCAGCAGCGGCTGCACCATCATCATCGCTACCTGCTGAGCGAGCGCGACGAGCGCTTCGATCACTACGGCATCATCGGCGAGAGCAAGCCGATTCAGGATGTCGTGAAGACGGCGCGCCTGGTGGCGCAGTCGCGCAGCACTGTGCTGATTACCGGCGAAACCGGCACGGGCAAGGAGCTCGTCGCGCGCGCCATTCACGACTGGAGCGCGCAGCGCGAGGCGCCGCTCGTGAAGGTGAACTGCGCGGCCATACCCGACACGCTGCTCGAGTCGGAGCTGTTCGGCCATCTGAAGGGCGCGTTCACCGGCGCGGTGGCGACCAAGAAGGGGCGGTTTGCGCTGGCGG
This sequence comes from Vicinamibacterales bacterium, assembly GCA_036675475.1. Taxonomy (GTDB): domain Bacteria; phylum Acidobacteriota; class Vicinamibacteria; order Vicinamibacterales; family SCN-69-37; genus JALYRV01. Next base: position 25,301 of record JAKFEY010000035.1, on the reverse strand, counting down.
ACGGGGGCACGATTTTCCTGGACGAGATCAGCACGCTGTCGATGGCGGTGCAGGCCAAGCTGCTGCGCGTGCTGCAGGAGCGCGAGTTCGAGCCGCTCGGCTCGGAGCGCAGCTACCAGGTGGACGTGCGTGTCATTGCGGCCACCAACCGCGATCTGCGGCAGCTCGTGTCGGAGGGCAAGTTCCAGGAGGATCTGTTCTACCGGCTCGCCGTGATTCCCATCCAGATGCCGCCGCTGCGCACGCGGCGCGAAGACATTCCGCTGCTCGTCGATCACTTCGTGCGCAAACATGCGGCGCGCGCGGGCAAGCCGATCGAGCGTGTCGACGCCGACGTCATGGCGATGCTGACGAAGGCGGACTGGCCGGGCAACGTGCGCGAGCTGGAAAACACGATGGAGCGCGCCGTCGTGCTCACCAGCGGCACGGTGATCGACAAGGCCGCCGTGCGGCTGCTCGGCGTCGTCGCGGCGCATGCCGGCGGGCTGCCGTCGCCGAACCTGCGGCAGAACATCGAGTGGGTGGAGCGCGAGACGCTGCGCCGCGCGCTGGAGGCGTCGGGCGGCGTCAAGAAAGAGGCCGCCGAGTCGATGGGCATCAGCCAGCGGGCCCTCAGCTACTACCTCGGTAAGCACCGCGTGGAGTCGTAGAAGGTTTACTCTGCGCGTAATTGCTTTCCGGTCTCGAAACCGGCGCGACGCGACCGTGCGCACTTTTCCCCCTGAAAGCCGCTCAGGGTCGGCGGCATCGCGCTTGCCTTTGGCAGGCGCATGCGACAACTTCTCACGGCCCGCCTCGCGGGCGCATTCGCTCTTTCGGCCGCGGTTGCGGCGGCGTCATGCGGCGGGGGCGGCTCGAGCAGCCCCAGCGGCACCGGCACACCCACGGCGCCCACGACCGTCGTGCCCGGCAGCATCGGCGCGACCATCGCCATCACGGCGACCGGCGCGACGCCCATCGATGTGCGCATCGAGCCGACGCAGCGCGTGCGGTTCGTCAACAACGACACGCGGCCGCACCAGATCAACACCAACCCGCACAACTTCCACACCGACTGCCCCTCGAACAACACCGTGGTGCTCAACCCCGGCCAGTCGTTCGACACCGCCGTGTTCAACGACACGAAGGCATGCGGGTACCATAATCACCTGCTGCCCGACGACCAGAAGTACTGGGGCCTGATTCGCGTGGGCACCAACGACGACTCGAAGGGCCCGGTCTATTCCAAGGGGTGGTAGCAAAAAGGATGGTTGCTTGGGGCTGACATCGCGACGACTGCTGCTGGCGTTGATCCTGTGTGCCGGAGGCGCGGCGCCTGCGTTCGCGCAGGATCCGCCTCCCCCGCCTCCTCCTCCGCCGCCACCGCCTGTGATCATCGAAGGGATCGATCGCGGCGAGCCCGACCTGCCGTTCGTGCCGTCCGAGCCTGACTTCACGCTGATCGATCTGCCGACGACGCTGCGGCTGCCGGCGGGCCGGTGGGGCTTTCGCGTGTCGCACCGTTTCACCCGCGCGCTGGGCGACGGCGATTTCGGCGACCTGGCGTCCGACTTCTTCGGCTTCGACAGCGGCGCCATCGTGGGCCTCGAGGTCCGCTATGGCCTGTGGCCTGGCATGCAGCTGGCGCTGCTGCGCACGAGCGACCGCACGATTCAGTTTCTCGGCCAGCACAGCGTGCTCGAGGAGCGGGACGGGCGTCCGGTTGGCCTCGATGCGATTGCGGCCGTGCAGGGCCTCGACAACTTCACCGGGGACTACTCGACGGTGCTCGGTGCCGTGGTCTCGCGGCGATTGAACGACCGCGGCGCGGTGTATGTCACGCCGATGTTCGTGTTGAAGCCGCTGCCGGAGTCGGCGACGGCTGACGACTCGGCGTTCCTGCTCGGGCTGGGGGCGCGGCTGCGTCTTGGCTCGTCGAGCTACATCGTGGGGGAATACGTGCCGCGCCTGTCAGGGCCTGACGCGGGCGACGATCATCTCTCGTTCGCCATCGAGCGCCGCAAGGGCGGGCACTCGTTCCAGATCAACTTCTCGAACTCGTTCGCGACGTCGCTGGGCCAGGTGGCCCGCAGCTATGGCAGCAGCGGCGCCTGGCACATCGGCTTCAACATCACCCGCAAGTTCTATTAGCGTCCAGGTGCGACCGCCTGGACACTAGCCCTCGTCGGTCTGCGCGCGCAGCACGCGCGCCAGGATGACGCCCGACACCACGAACGCGGCCAGCCAGAAGATCGCGATCGACATGTTGCCGTAGATGAAGCTGCCGGTGCCGAAGAGGGCGGCATAGACGAACACGCAACCCGCCACCCATCCGAGCAGCGACTGCGCAAAGCCGCCCGCCTGCGGGCCGACGCCGGCTTCTTCGCGGATCGGCTCCCACCCGCTGCCCCCCGGCCGCACCAGGCGATAGAAATTCACGAGCGTCGCGCGATCGGTCTGCGGCGTCAGATACGCCACCGCGATCCACACCACCGTCGTCACCGCCACGGTGATGATGAGCGCCACGTGCGACGGCACGCCCGCGCCCTGCTTGCCGGCAATGAAAAAGAACGCGGCGAGCACGAATGAGGTCGCCATCGCCGCGATCTCGCTCCACGCGTTGATGCGCCACCAGAACCAGCGCAGCAGATACAGCAGGCCGGTGCCGGCGCCGATCGAGAGCAGCAGCTCGAAGCTCGATCGCGCGGTATCGAGGACGTAGGTCAGCAGCGCGGCCAGCAGCATCAGCAGCGCCGTCACCAGGCGGCCGACGGCCACCAGATGGCGCTCGCTCGCGTCGGGCCGGACGAACCGGCGATACAGGTCGTGCACCAGATACGATGTGCCCCAGTTCAGGTGCGTCGAGATGGTCGAGATGTACGCCGCCAGCAGGCCCGCCACCATCAGGCCGAGCAGGCCCGACGGCAGGAATCGCAGCATGGCGGGATACGCCATGTCGTGACCCACGAGCGCGGGATCGACGTGCGGCAGCGCGGCAGAAATGTCGCTCAGCTGCGGATACACCACCAGCGACGCGAGCGCCACGATGATCCACGGCCACGGCCGCAGTGCATAGTGCGCGGCGTTGAAGAAGAGGGTGCCCCACGTGGCATCGCGCTCCGTTTTCGCGGCGAGCATGCGCTGCGCGATGTAGCTGCCGCCGCCCGGCTCGGATCCCGGGTACCAGACCGACCACCACTGCACGGTGAGCGGAATGATGAAGATGGTCAGCGCCGTGCCCCAGTCGCCGAAGTCCGGCAGCAGCCGCAGCGTCGCGGGATCCATCTTCTCGATCAGGCCCGACAGGCCGCCCACCTCCGGCTGCTTCAGCGCATAGAACGCGGCCGCCACCGATCCGGTCATCGCAATGCCGAACTGGATCATGTCGGTGACGAGCACGCCCCAGAGTCCGGCGATCGCCGCGAACGCCACGTTGAGCACGGCGCAGACGACCAGTGTCTGCGTCATCGGCCATCCCAGCAGGACGTTCGCGATCTTGACCGCCGCCAGGTTCACCGTGGCCATGATCACGAGGTTGAAGAACAGCCCCAGATACACGGCGCGGAAGCCGCGCACCCACGCCGCGGCGCGTCCGCTGTAGCGCAGCTCGTAGAACTCGAGGTCTGTGAGCACGCCCGACCGCCGCCACAACCGGGCGTAAAAGAAGACCGTGAGCATGCCGGTGAGCAAAAACGCCCACCACGCCCAGTTCGACGCCACGCCTCCCTCGCGCACCAGGTTCGTCACCAGGTTCGGCGTGTCCGTGCTGAACGTCGTCGCCACCATGGAGACGCCAATCAGCCACCACGGCGCGGCCCGCCCCGACGTGAAGAACTCCGAGGTGCTCGATCCCGCGCGCCGCATCAGTAGAATCGCCGGCACGAACGACACGACGATCGAGACGAGGACGATGGTCCAGTCGAGGGTTGTCAGCTGCATTTAGTAGTCGTACACGCCGCGGCCGGTTTTCCGGCCGAGGCGCCCTGCCTTGACATATTGGGCGAGCAGCGGGCACGGCCGGTATTTTTCGCCCATGCTGCGGTGGAGGTATTCGAGAATGCTGAGACGCGTGTCGAGGCCAACCAGATCGACGAGCTCGAACGGCCCCATGGGATGGTTGAGTCCGAGTTTCAAGGCCTTGTCGATGTCGCGCGCGGACGCCACACCTTCCATGAGCATGTAGAACGCTTCGTTGCCGATGCTCGCGTTGACGCGGGTGGTGATGAAGCCGGGCGACTCGCGCACGAGCACCGTTTCCTTGCCCATCTGCTGCGACACGGCCTCGACCGCCTCGAGCGTGGCGGACGAGCTCTCGAGCGCGCGCACGATTTCGACCAGCTTCATGCGGTGCACGGGATTGAAGAAGTGCATGCCGGCGACGCGGCCGGGATTCTTCGACGCGCCGGCCATCTCCGTGATGCTCAGCGCGGAGGTGTTGGTGGTGACGATGGCGTGGGCTGGCGCGTGCATGTCGATCTCCGCCATCAGGTGCAGCTTGAGATCGATCTTCTCGGGCGCGGCCTCGATGACGAAGTCGGTGCCTGACAGGACCTGCTGCAGGCTGTCGCTGACCGTCAGGCGCGCGAGCGTGGCGTCGGCATCGGCGGTGGCCACCTTCCCGAGCTCGACGCCCTTCTTCACAATCGCGTCGATTTTCTGGCGCCCCTTCTCGACGGCGTCGCGCGTCACGTCGTACATCGCCGTCTCGAACCCGGCGGACGCGGCCGCATGCGCAATGCCGTGCCCCATCGTCCCCGCGCCGAGGACGGTCACTTTGCGGATGTTCACGGATGAGATTCTAGGCGAAATTCTACCCGGTTGATTTTCCCCGGTTGGGTGTGCAGATTCTCAACCGGGGAAAATCAACCGGGTAGAATTTCCCGGCGGCGACACGAATGCGCCAGCCTCGCGATCGGGATGCCGCCGGCGATAGGCGGCGAGCCAGCGAGCGGCGAACGGGTCGGCGCTCGACGCCTGCACCAGCGCCCAGACGCTGCCGCCCCACCCGGCCCCGAAGCTTGACGCCCCGGCGGCGCCTTCGGCGAGCGCGAGCGTCACGAGATCGCGCGTCTCGGGCACCTGGTTGCCGAGCAGCAGGCCGGCGTCGCGCTGCGAGTCCGACGCCAGCTCGCCCACACGCGGGATGTCGCCGCGCGCGAACGCGCCGGCGGCCTCGAGCACGCGCGCATCCTCGTTCCGGAAGTGCCGCAGCCGATCGCCGGTCATCGCCGCGGGGTCGGCGAGGCGGTTGTACGCGTCGCGCGCGCCTTCCGCCTTGATCGCGGCCACGCCGGACCAGGCGATGACGAACGTCCAGCCCTCCGGCATCGCCACCAGGCGCTCGCTCCGCAGCGGCGAGAACGCGAACAGCTGCAGATACCCTTCCCGGCTCATGACGATGGCGGCGTGGTCTTCGCTGCCGCCATGCGTGCCCACGCCGGCGTCGCCGGCGAGGGCGCCGAAGGACGAGCCGTTCTCGATGCAGCCGAAATAGGAGGCGCGGTCCTCGAGCGACGCGATGGCGTGCCGCCAGGTGTCTGTTTGATCGATGCCGCCGCACGCGATGAGCGATTCGGCGATCGCAATGATGAACGCGCTGGAGCTGCTCACGCCGGCCGCCTGCGGAAGGCTGCTCGCGAACGCGATGTCGCACGAGAGAATCGCGTCCGGGAAGTTCGCCGCCAGGCGCCGGATCACGGCCTGCGGATAGCGGCGCCATGCGGAGGCGGAACCGCCGCCACGCGGATCGAACACGCCGTGCTCGCCGGTGGCCAGATCCGTGACGCGGATCTGACCTGATGTTGATGGTGTGGCGGAAACGGTGAAACCGCGCGGCACGGCGGCCACCAGCGAGTGTCCGCCGGCATAGTCGGTGTGCTTGCCGAAGACCTCGAGGCGGCCCGGCACGAATCCGCGCCAGGGGCGCCGCTCCACCGCCACGTCAGCTCGCCGGATTTGGCCGCGCGAACTTCAGCAGGTCGGGCGCCTGCAGACGCGGGCCGTTATACGCAGGCACCTCGCCGAAACGGCGATGCGCTTCCCAGTCGTCGCGCGCGGCGCGAATCTCGTCGGGCGTGCGCGCGACGAAGTTCCACCACATCAGGATCGTTTCGTCGAACGGCGCGCCGCCGACCAGCAGCACGCGCGCGCCGGTGGCGCTCGTGATCGACAGCTCTCCCCGCGCGGCACCCAGGTAATACAACACGTGATGCGCCAGCGGCTGCCCCTCCAAGACGCACTCTCCCGACAACACGAGCACCGCATGCTCGAACGACGGCTCGAGCGGCAGCGTCAGCTCCGCGCCGCGATGAATGTCGAGATCGGCGCCGACGATGGGCGAGAAATACCGCGCGGGCGAGAGCGCCGCGCCGACGCCGCCGGCGAACACCTGCGCGATGCCACCCGGAAGCTCGAGGCGCGGCACATCGTCGATATGCTGGAACGATGCGGCCACGCCGCGCACGGCATCGGGAAGCGCCGTCCACAACTGCACGCCGTTCAGGCGCCCGCTGTGATCCCGCGGCGTGCGCTCAGCGTGCGCGATGCCGCCGCCCGACGTCATCACGTTCACCCCGCCGGGCCGCAGCACCGACGCGCAGCGCAGGCTGTCGTCGTGCGCCACTTCTCCGTCGACGAGCCACGTGACGGTCTGCAGGCCGATGTGCGGATGCGGCGCCACGTCCATCGGCATGCCCTCGCTGAACGACAGCGGGCCGTAGCGATCGAGGAAGCACCAGGGACCGATCATGCGGCGTCCCTTGACTGGCAGCGCGCGATAGATCCGAAGCGACCCGAGGTTGGTTTCGCGGTTCTCGTAGGCATCGAAGCGGCGCCCCGATGCGCCGATCGACGTAAACGGCTCGGCGCCGGTCGTCCGGCTCACAGCCGCACCTCCGCGCCGGCCAGGTGCCGGGCGACGCCGGCGATGTCGGCCCGGCTCGACAAGTCCGGAACCGTTCCACGTACCGGGATGACCTCGAAACAGACGCCGCGTGCCGCCGCCAGGCCCACGGCCTGCGGCAATTCCTTTTCGCCCCGCGGCGACACCGGCACATCGCGGCACGCCGCGAAGATGCGCGCGTCGAAGCGCCACACGTTCATGCTGATCAGCGCGCCCGGGCCGGCAGCTTCCACCGCGGCCGTCCCCGGCTTTTCGACGATGCGTGAGAGGCAGCGGCGCGCGTCGGCTTCGATGAGGGCGAACGCGCCGACGCGATCGAGCGGCAGGGCCAGCGAGTCGCGCGCGAAGCCCGGCACTGCGGGACCCGTGGCGGCGGCAAGCTGCGTGAGGACATCCACGGGATAGAGGTTATCGCTGTTCAAGGTCACGAAGGGCTCGCCTGCCGTCCAGGCCTCACCCGCCAGGACGGCGTCGGCGGTTCCGAGCGGCTGAGGTTGCGTCAGCAACGTCAGACGGATGCGCGAGAGCGGCAGCGCGCGATAGTACGCGCGCGCCTCGTCATGATGAGGCGCCAGGACGAGCGCGATGTCCGTGAGACCCGCGTCGGCCAGGGAGTGCAGGACGTGATCGAGGAACGGCCGGCCAAAGGTGATCATGCCTTTCATGCCGGCGTCGGCCGCGGCGGCCTGCGCGGGATCGAGCGCCGCGGCCGCCGGCGCGCGCATGCGCGTGCCGCGGCCCGCCGCCAACAGCAATGCTTTCACGCGCGAACAAGATCCAGCTTCGGGTTCGTCTTCCACTTGCCGCGCGTGAAGTCGGGGATGTCGACCGGGCGGCTGCGCTCCGCGACCGACTTCACGGTCGCGCCCACCAGGCTGCTCAGCGCGGCGGCGTCGTACACGTTCATGTCGGTGGGCAGGCCCTCGCGCAGGCACTTGATCAGGCGGTAATCCTCCATGTAGTCCATGCCGCCGTGGCCGGCGCCGGCCGCCTTCGCCGCGATGTCCTTCCACAACGGATGATCGAACTCGGCCAGATATTCGCCGGCTGGCGTCCAGGCGTGCGGCTTGCCGCGCCCCTCGATGTACACGCGATCCGGATAGCCTTGAAAGATCCCTTTCGTGCCCTGCACCAGGTTGATGCGGCTGTACGGGCGCGGCAGGTTCGTGTCGTGCACGACATAAATGGTCCGGCCGTTGGCCGTCTTGATGAGCGACGCGTTGACGTCGCCGAGCACGTAGCGCTCGCGGCGCTGCGGCGCGTCTTCCGGGAAGTGCTCCTTCGCCCAGTCCTGCAGCCCGCGCGACGGGCCGCTCATCGACACCACGTAATCGAAGCGATCCCCGCGATTGATGTCCATGCAGTTGGCGACCGGACCAAGGCCGTGCGTCGGATACAGATTGCCATTGAGCTTCTGCGACCACGCGCGCCGCCACAGCCCTTCGCCGCTGTTCGAAAACTTGATGTCGCGCAGATCGTGCAGATAGCCGCCTTCGGCATGCACGATCTCGCCGAACAGGCCGAGCCGCGTGAGATGGAAGGCCAGCATCTCCATGCGGCCGTAGTTGCAGTTCTCCATCATCACGCAGTGCTTCTGGTGCTTCTCGGCCGCCTCGACGAGCGCCCAGCAGTCGTCCAGGCTCATCGCGGCCGGCACTTCAACCGCCGCGTGCTTGCCGTGCTTCATCGCGGCCAGGCAGATCGGCACGTGCCATTCCCACGGCGTCGCGTTGTAGACGAGATCGAGATCTTCTTCGGCGCACAGCCGCTCGAAGTCGCGCGGGCCCTTGGTATAGACCGCGGGCGCCGGATGGCCGGCCGCCGTGATGGCCTTGACCGCCCACGCCGTCCGCGCGGGATTGATGTCGCAGACGGCCGTGATGCGGCAGCCCGGCACCTTCAACAGATTGTTGACGTGGGCCGAACCCATGCCGCCGATGCCGACGTACCCGATCCGCACCAGGGGAATCGGCTCCGCCGCAAGCGGGCCGCGGGCCTGCGTGTCCGCGGCGGCGTCCGCAGCGGTCAGAGCCTTGGCCACCGCGCCCGCCGCCACCGTTCCCGCCGTCGTCTTCAGAAAATCGCGTCTTTTCATAGTGCACTCAGAACGTCCATGGCTGTTCGGACTTCGTCTTCGGAGTTATAGAAATGGGGAGCCATCCGAATCCCCGCGTTCGGCCGGTAGTCGACGATGACGCCCGACGCGATCAGCGCCTGCGACTTGCGCATGCCGTCGGGCACGTCAATCACCACGGAGCCGCCGCGCTCCGCGTCGGCCTCCGGCGTATTGAGCCGCCAGCCCTGCGTCGCCGCCGCGTCCATCATGATGCGCGTGAGCCGCAGCGACTTCTCGCGAATCGCGGCCACACCCACCTCGTTGACGATGCGGTAGCCGGCGCGGGCCATGTAGTAGACCGGCACGTTCGGCGTGCCGCTCTGGAATCGCTCGATGCCCCCGGCGCGCTCGGTTGCGCCGGTCGCGAAATCGAAGGGCGACGCGTGCCCCGCCCAACCCGACACTGCCGGTGCGAGCTGCGGGATTAGATCCTCGCGCACGTACATGTAGCCGGCGCCGGGACCTCCGCACAGCCACTTCACCGACCCGCCCACCGCGAAATCGGCGCCAAGTCCCGCGACGTCGAGCGGTACCGTGCCCGCGGCCTGGTAGAGATCGAGGATCACGCGCGCGCCTACGCTGTGCGCCTTCTCGATGACCGGCCTTACATCCTGAATGGCGGCGCTTCTGAACAGCACGTACGAAATCGGCACGAGCAGCGTCCGCTCGTCGATGGCGTCGAGCAGGCGGTCGATTGGCGCGCGCACGGAATCGTCCGACTTCACATAGACGATTTCCGCGCCGTACTTCCGGAAGCCTTCGAACAGATAGTGGTTGCTCGGAAAATCCAGATCCTGGAGGACGATGCGGTTGCGCGGGCCTGTGTAGTCGAAGCACGACGCGATGACGGACTGCGCCACCGTCACGTTCTGGTGCATCGTCAGCGTGCCGTTCGGCACGCCGATGATGGGCGCGAGGAGATCGGCCGTTTCGGCCGCCATCTCCCACCAGCCTTCGTGCCAGGCCTGCACGCCGCGCGCGGCCCACGTCCCGGCGAAGAGCGCGAGCTCGTCGCCCACGGCCTTCGGCATGGCGCCGAGCGAGTGGCTCACCAGATAGGTGCAGGTGTCGAGGATCGGAAACTGGCTGCGCCAGGCGAGAAGCGGGTCGGCCACCGCGTGATTCTATCGCCGCGGCAACTCGGCACATAATGGCCCCATGTTTTCGCGACGCATGTTCATCCGCACCGCCGGCGCGGCCGGCGCCCTCGTCACCCTTCCCAGGGTCGCGGCCGCCGAGCCACTCGAACAATCCGCGCAGGCGCTGCCGCCGTCAATTGCGGCGCTCACGCCCATGCGCGACGGCGTCGTGCCGATCTCCGCCGACGAGCGGCGCGCGCGCGTCGAAAAGGCGCGGCGCCTGATGGCCGCAGAGAAGATGGATGCGCTGATGCTGTGCAGCGGCACGTCGCTGGTGTACTTCACCAACATCCGGTGGAGCGGCGGCGAGCGGCTCTTCACCTGCGTCATCCCGGCGAAGGGCGAGCCGTTTTTCGTGTGCCCGGCATTCGAGGAGGATCGCGCGCGCGAGCAGATCGCGCTCGGGCCCTTCAGCGGCACGGCCGACGTCCGCACCTGGGAGGAGCACGAAAGCCCCTACGCGCTCGTGGCGCAGGGGCTGCGCGAGCGCGGCGTGGCCACCGGCCGCCTCGGCGTCGAAGAAACCGTGAAGTTCGTGTTCAGCGACGGTGTCGCGCTCGCGGCACCCGCAGTGAAGACCGTCAGCGGTACGCCCATCACCGCGGGCTGCCGCATGGTGAAGGACGCGCACGAGCTCGCGCTGATGCGCCACGCGTCCGCGGTCACGCTGAAGGCCTACGAAGCGGCCTACAAGGCGCTGGCCGAGGGCATGACGCAGAATGATTTCGCCGCGCTCGTCTCGGCCGCGCACTCGCGCCTCGGCTATTCGGGCGGGGCCGGCGTGCAGGTGGGGCCCTACTCCGCCCTGCCGCACGGCTCCATCCAGCCGCAGGTCGTGCGCGAAGGCACCATCCTTCTGATCGACGGCGGCTGCAGCGTGGAAGGCTACGCGTCGGATATCAGCCGCACGTTCGTCCTGGGCACGCCGACCGACAAGATGAAGAAGGTCTTCGAGATCGAGCGGCGCGCGCAGGACGCGGCGCTGGCCGCCGCCCGACCCGGCGTGCCGTGCGAGGCGGTGGATGCCGCAGCCCGCAAAGTGATCGTGGACGCCGGGTACGGCCCTGACTACAAGTACTTCACGCACCGCGTGGGGCACGGCATGGGCATGGACGGCCACGAGTGGCCGTATCTCACGCGCGGCAACACCCTGCCGCTGTCGCCGGGCATGACGTTCAGCGACGAGCCGGGCATTTATCTGCCGGGCGAGTTTGGCGTGCGGCTCGAAGACGATATGTACATCACCGACGACGGCGCACAGCTGTTCACGCCGCAGTCGGAATCGCTGGAGAAGCCGTTCTAGGGGACAGACTGGCACCGCTGTTGTCCAGCAGAGCCGTGGCGACTGCCGGCAGCGGCGCGCGGCCCGGCGCTTGCAGCGTCGGGCTGTATGAGAACCACCACATCCATCATCCTCAGCCTTGCGCTGGTTGCGGGGGCATCGGCGCCGGCCTTCGCCGCGGCGGATGGGCTGCAAGGCCGCGGACAGGCGGCAAAACAGCAGAAACAGCAGAAGCAGAAACCGCCCAAGGCCCAGAAGGCGCCGAAGGGACAGAAGGCGCAGGGCGCGCAGAAGCAGGCTGAGCGGCGCAACGGCGGCGTGTTCGATCGCGATGGCCATCAGCGCGTGATCCGCGAGTACGGCCGCCGGGGCTCGCTGCCGCCGGGGCTCGCGAAGCGCGAAGCGCTGCCGCCCGGCCTGCGCAGGCAGTTGCGCGAACGCGGCACGCTGCCGCCCGGCCTGCAGAAGCATCTGATCGGCGTGCCGGCCGACCTCTCATCCCGGCTGCCCGCCATCGGCCGCTACGAGCGCCGCTATTTCGCCGGCGACGATCTCATCGTGGTCGACACGCGCACCAACACGATCGTGGCGTACGTGCCCGACGTGTGGCGCTAGCCTAGCGCGATCGTCGACGCGTAGAGGTCGAGAGCCGTACCCTCGTGGTCGATCGCGCGATCGACCACGAAGCCCAGTCGTCCGAGCAGCGCCGCCGACCGCGCGTTGTCGTGCGTCGCGATCGCCAGGATCGTTGACAGCCCCAGCGCGGCGCGCGCATGTGCCATGACGGCGGACGCCGCCTCGAACGCATACCCACGTCCGGCGTAATCATCGAGAAGAGCAAAGCCCAGGTCGGGATGAGGCAGAGACTCGCGTCTGATCAGGCCGCATACGCCGATCGGGGCGCCTGATTCCTTCAACTCCACCAGGTCCAGCGCGAAGCCATGTTGCTGCCGATTGGCAATCGGCCCGTCGATCAGATAGCGCTCGGCGCTCGCGAGATCATGCACGCCGCGATCGCCGATGAACCGCAACCAGGACGGCTGCGACTGCAACGCCAGCACGAACGGCGCGTCGGCGATCGTGAGCGCGCGGATGCGCAGCCGCGGCGTTTCGAGCATGGCGTGCGGTTGGCCGTGTGCGATCAGTCGCGGCCGGCGGCCTTGCGGCCGATCTTGACGGCGTTGAAGCCGCTCTCGTTGAACTGCTGGATGATGAAGACGCTGAAGCCCTGCTTCATGCGCATCTCGATGTCGTCGGCCGTCGCGGGATAGCCGCACGCGACCGTGAACTCCTTGCAGGCCGCCAGCACCTGTTGAATGGCGGCTTCCCAGGCCTGCTCGTCGCGGACCATCGCGCCGCTGGCGTCGCGCGTCGAGAACACGCCGCGCAACGTACCGGCGCCCGGGATCAGTACGCCGAGTCCTTTCACCTGCGCAATCTCGCGGACGTTCGCCAGCCCTTCCTTCGTTTCGACGATGGCCCAGGCGACCAGTTCGCCGGTGGGATTGAGCGGCCACACGTCGGCCTTCTCGCGATAGTCCTTCTCTGAGAGGCCCCAGTACTTCGGCGCGTTACCGACGTTGTCGGGCCGCGTGCCGCCGCGCGACGCGAACCGCATCGCCGCGATGCCCTGTTCGAGCTCGCGCGCGGTGTCGACGTGCACGAACGAGATGGACGTGACACCCGCGTTCAACTGGCGGCTGATGTTCTCGACGGCCTTCGCGGGATCGGTCGAAATCTTGGCCGTCTTCACGCTCATTGGCGCGAGCAGCCGCGGGTGCGGCGACGTGGCGATGCCGCCGGCGTCCACGATGGCGTCCGCGTACTGCGTGAAGGCGGGCAGCGCGCGCTCGACGTCGCGCTCCATGCCGCCGTTGAAGAAGTAGTCGGCCTCGGGATGCGCGAGCGTCTCTTTGGCGAGATCGAGCGGCGTCTTCACCGGCGCCGGCGTGGCGGCGGCGCCGCCGCGGCGTCCGCCTCCCGCGCTTGGCGTGGCCAGCCCGAACACCGGCTTGCCGGCCTCGAGCAGATCGACCATCGGGTTGAGATGTGGCCGCGACTGCCCCATCAACGGAATGGCGACAGCGGCAACGGCGGCGGCAGCAGTCAGGCAGGCGATATGGCGCATGGTGCGCGCATTCTATCCCGTGACGTCCGGCAGCGCAGCGATGGCGCTCACCGCGTGAGCATCATCCGCAGGACCCGAGTGCTGCCGGGCACCTGGTTCGGATCGCGTATCTGCCCGACCTGGGAAGGCACGTCGAGCTCGAAGCTGATCGCGAGTGCCTCCACGCGCGCGAAGAAACCGGTCTCTCCGGGTCCAACCCATTCGATGGGATACGCGGCCCGGAGTTCTGCGAACGTCGAGCCGACGCCGACGTTAGCCTTTGTTCGGATGGCCGGATCGAGGACGTGGATTCTGGAGACCACGAACGTGCCTTCCGATGGCCCGATCTCCGCAACGAGGCTGGGGGCCAACTGGGCACCCACGAGTTTCACTTCAAGTGCGGGCGAGAACTGACCTTCGAGGCGCAAGTCCACCAGCCGCACGCGATCATCGAATTTCTCAAGGAGGGATTCGGCGGTGTCGCCGATCGCGACCTGCCCCACGCGGCCGCGCTCGACGACCCACGTTTGGGCCAGAGGCGGCGCCGCAAGGAGCGTTACAAGGGCAACCAAGAGCGATAGCCAGTTCATGTCACGATCTTCCAGAAGGAATCTTTGCGCGTCATCTTGCCGCCGGCGAACTCGAGCAGATCAACGCCGCGCACTTCGAGGCGCGTGCCCGACGCCGTGGTCCCGGTCAGCGTCCACTCGGAGACGCCGAAGTCGCGCAGGCCCAGTGATCACCGCGAGGCCCTGCGCCCCGCGGCATGTAGAAGACGCAGTCGTCGGCGAAGAAGCCCATGATGGCGCTCGGACATGGCGGCCTTCCTACTGATTCAGATCAACCCAGACGCTCTTGACCTGCGTGTAGTGCTCGAGCGCATGCACGCTCATCTCGCGGCCGAAGCCGCTCTGCTTGTAGCCGCCGAAGGGCGCCGCGGTGTCGTAGATGTTGTAGGTGTTGACCCACACCGTGCCGGCCTGCAGCTTGCGCGCGACATAGTGCGCCTTCTTGACGTCTTTCGTCCAGACGGCGGCCGCGAGGCCGTACTCCGAGGCGTTCGCCGTGGCGATGGCCTCGTCGATGTCGGCGAAGTCGATGGCGGCGAGCACCGGCCCGAAAATCTCCTCGCGCGCAATCGTCATCGACGTGGTGACGTCGGCAAACACGGTGGGCTGCATGAAGTAGCCCTTGCCCGTGCCGATGTCGGCGCGCGCGCCGCCCGCGACGAGCGTGCCGCCTTCCTTCTGCGCGATGCCGATGTACTTCAGCACGCGCTCCATCTGGCCCTTCGACGCGATCGCGCCCAGGCGCGTCTTCGGATCGAGCGGATCGCCCGGCACCATTTTCTTCGCGCGCGCCGCCAGCTTGTCGATGAACTGGTCCTTCAGCGACTTGTCGACCAGCAGGCGCGACCCGGCCGCGCAGACTTCGCCCTTGCCATAGAAGATGCCGACCGTCGCGCCGCGCACTGCCGCATCAATGTCCGCGTCGGCCAGCACGATGTTCGCCGACTTGCCGCCAAGCTCCAGCGTGATCTTCTTGAGCGTGTCGGCCGCCGACTTCATGATGCCCTTGCCGGTCGACGTGTCACCGGTAAACGCAATCTTGTCGATGCCCGGATGCTCGACGATGGCCTGACCGACGGTGCTGCCGCCGCCGGTAATCACGTTGAGCACGCCGGGCGGCAGGCCGACTTCGCGGCAGATGTCCGCGAACGCCAGCGCCGTCAGCGGCGTCTGGCTCGCGGGCTTCAGGATCATCGTGTTGCCCATGGCCAGCGCCGGCGCGACCTTCCAGATCGCCAGCATCAGCGGGAAGTTCCACGGCACGATCGCCGCGCACACGCCCAGCGGCTCGCGCAGCGTGTAGGTGAAGTAGTTGCCCTTCACCGGCACCGTCTCGCCGTGCACCTTGTCCGCCCAGCCCGCGAAATACTGCAGGCACTCGGCCGCCATGGGAATCTCGATCTGCCGCGACTCGAAGATCGGCTTGCCGTTGTGCAGCGTCTCGAGCTTCGCGACCTCGTCGGCGCGTTCCATCAGGCGCTCGCCCAGCTTGTAGACCAGCCGCCCGCGCTCGCGCGCCGACAGCGCCGACCACGGGCCCTCGAACGCCGCGCGCGCGGCCTGCACCGCCGCGTCGACATCCTCGTTGGTCGACGCCGGCACCTGGGCGATGACCTCTTCCGTCGCCGGATTGACGACGTCCATCGTCTTGCCGTTGGAAGAAGGGCGGAACTCGCCGTTGATGTAGTTTTCTGTGATCATGTCAGGCCTTAGGCCCTAGGCCAGAGGCCATAGGCATGAGCCGCTCGGGCCGTGGCCCTCGCGGCTGATTTCTCACCAACAACCAGCAACCGACAACCAGCAACCGATCAGCGCCCCTCGAACTTCGGGGGGCGCTTCTCGAGATTCGCCGCGATGCCTTCCTTCGCATCGTCGCTCTGGAACAGCAGCTGCTGCAGCTCGCGCTCGATGGCGAGGCCTTCGGCGAAGCCGGCTTCGGCGCCCGACTGCACGGCGCGCTTCATGCGGCCGACGGCGCGGCTGGCTTTGTTGGGCGGCACGAACTGCTTCGCGTATTCCACCACGGCGTCCGCAAAGCTTTTTCCCGCCAGCTTCGCCTCGTCCCAGACGTCGGTGACGATGCCGAGGGCGAGGGCGTCGTCCATGGAGAGCAGGCGTCCGGTGGCCATCAGCTCGATCGCGCGCGACTTGCCGACGAGGCGCGCGAGCCGCTGCGTGCCGCCGGTGCCGGGCAGCACGCCAAGCGCGACCTCGGGCAGGCCGATCTTGCCGGCGTCCTTTTTCGCGATGCGAAGGTCGGCGGCCATCGCCACTTCCAGGCCGCCGCCGACGGTGTGCCCGTTGAGGGCGGCAATCACCAGCTTCGGCGTCTGCTCGAGCCGCGACAGCGTCTCGTTGGCGTGCAGGCAGAAGTAGTACTTGAAGTCGGGGTCGGCGTCCTTGAGCATGTTGATGTTCGCGCCGGCGCAAAAGAACTTCTCGCCCGCGCCGATCAGCACGATCACGTGCACGTCGCGGTTCATGCGCGCCTCGAGGATGGCGGCGTCGAGCTCGCGCATCATCTCGTAGCTGTAGGTGTTGGCCGGCGGATCGTCGAGCGTCAGCACACAGACGCCGTCGCGGACATAATTCTTAATTCTCAACTCACCAACTCTCAATTCCTAAGCTTCAGTCCTGACGTACTCGAAGTTAATCGGGGCGCCTTTGATGCCGCGCGCCGGTGCCGCAATGTAGTTGGCGAACACACCCGGCTCGTAAATCGACCGGTTCATGATCGACATCAGGTACTGCTTGTCGGCCGGCGCCGGCAGCCACTGATATTTCAGGCGCTCCCAGTCTTCCTTCTTCAGCGGATGGCCGTCGGGGTCGAAGTGGTGGCCGGCAATCTGGCCGATGCCGCGGTTGAACTTGCGGTCGGGCAGCTTGAAGCGCCACGACATGCCGTGCCGCTCGAGAATCTTGTTCCAGCGGGTGACGCCGGCCTGGCAGTCTTCCTGATACCAGTCGCGCAGCACCTCGTTCATGGCGTTGCGCATCGGCACCTCGCGATCGACGACCTTGCCGTCTTCGATGACCTCCACCGTGTAGGTGGACTCGGTGACCTGGTGATCGTCCCACTTCGCCTCTTCGGCGCGGCCCTTGAGGCCGTTGGCGAAATAGGACGCGGCGTTGGTCGAAATTTCGTTGCCGTGCAGGTCGAGGCTGAGCGAGTACCAGAGGTTGATGAACCGCTGGATCATCTCGAGATCGATGCCGCCCACGCGGCGCACGTCGCCCGACTCGCCGGCGTGCTCGTCCTTCATCAACTGGCACGTGCGCTCGATGATGCGGCCGATGCCCGTTTCGCCGACGAACATGTGATGCGCTTCCTCGGTCAGCATGAAGCGCGTGGTGCGCGACAGCGGATCGAGCGAGCTTTCCGACAGCGACAGCAGCTGCGACTTGCCGTCGCGGTCGGTGAACATCGTGAACATGAAGAAGTCGAGCCACGTGTCGATCGGCTCGTTGAAGGCGTCGAGAATGCGCGGCTTGTCGCGGTTGCCGCTCTGGCGCGCCAGCAGATCTTCCGCCTCGTCGCGGCCGTCGCGGCCGAAGTACGAGTGCAGCAGATAGACCATCGCCCACAGGTGGCGGCCTTCCTCGACGTTGACCTGAAACAGATTGCGCAGGTCGTACAGGCTCGGGCAGCGGTGGCCCAGCCAGCGCTGCTGCTCCACCGACGCGGGCTCGGTGTCGCCCTGCGTCACGATCAGGCGGCGCAGCTGATTGCGGAACTCGCCCGGCACTTCCTGCCACACCGGCTGGCCGTAGAAATCACCGAACCCGATCGTCCGGTTCTTCACCGGATCCGCGAGAAAGATCCCCCAGCGGTACTCCGGCAGTTTCACGTATTCGAAATGCGCCCAGCCGGACGGATCGACGCTGATGGCCGTGCGCACGTACACCTGGTGATAGTCCTGGAAGCCCTGCGGCCCCATGTCGCGCCACCACTGGATGTACGCCGGCTGCCAGTGCTCGAGCGCGCGCTGCAGGCGCTTGTTGTCGCCGAGGTTGACGTTGTTCGGAATTTTTTCGGCAGAGATCAAATCAGACTCCAGGCTCCGGGCTCCAGGCCCCTGGCATGAGCCGCGCGCGCCGCAGCGCGCCCGGCTAATCCTTGCTACGTCCGTCCGTAGTCGAATTCGGCGCGCTCGTTCGAGCCGTAGGTCGTGAGCGCGCCTTTCGGGCCGGCGGCGTTCGGGCGCTGGAAGATCCAGTTCTGCCACGCCGACAGCCGTCCGAAGATTTTCGTCTCCATCGTTTCCGGCCCCGCGAAGCGCAGGTTGGCCTCCATGCCGGTGAGCGCATCGGGCGAGAAGGCGGCGCGCCCCTCGACCGCGATCCGCACTTCATCGTCCCAGTCGAGTTCATCGGGCGCGAAGGTGACGAGGCCGGCCTCGAGCGCGTCCTGCGGCTCGAGCGGGCCGCCCGGCGCGAGCGCGGCGTCGACCTTCGCGGCGTCGCCGAGGAAGCGCGTCTGCAGCCGCGTGAGGCCGTTGCTCATGGGCAGCGGCCCGGCATTCATGGCCGACAGCTGAATCGTATTGGTTTGATCCGGATCGTCGAGCATGTACTGGCGGTCGGCCGCGAGCGCGAGTTCGAACAGCGATCCCGCAAAGGCGTTGCCCGGCTCGATCAGCGCGAAGAAACTGCGCGCCGTCAGATCCACGCGCTTCAGCGTGCGCTTCATGAAGTTGATGATCTCGCGCACGAGCCAGTCGCCGCGATGCTCGAGCAGGATGCGATCGGCCTCGAGCACCTTCGCCGCGTCGCCGGCCGCCTTGAACACAATCACGCCGACTTCGGATTCGTTCTGCCGCATCCGCAGCATCGCATCGTCGATCTCGCGGAAGACACGCAGCGGCCAGAACTGATCGCCGGCCGCATGAATCGCCTCGGGCGTCGAGGGCAGATCGCCCTCGGGCGCCCGCACCGTCATGGTGGCCACGCGGCGCGTGCGATCGATCTCGAGCGAGACCGAGGAATATTCGATGCCGGTGTCGCTGACCGTCGGGTTGAGCGAAGTGAGCGTGATGCCCTTCCCGTCGGCCGGCCGATCCGATTTGGCCGCCAGCTTCTCGGCGTGCTCGCGCACCGCCGCCTTGAAGCGCGACGTCGGATAGACGGCGTCGACGAACCCCCAGTCGACCGACCGCTTGCCCTTGACGCCCTCGACGAGCGTGCTGAAGAAGTCCGCCAGGTCGCGGCGCACGCGGCGCTTGTCGACGATACGCGTGAGACCGCCCGTTCCGGGCAGCACGGCCAGCAGCGGCGTTTCCGGAAGGCTGACCGCGGAGTTGCTGTCGTCGACCAGCACGATCTCGTCGCACGCCAGCGCCAGCTCGTAGCCGCCGCCCGCGCAGATGCCGTTGAGCGCCGCCAGAAACTTGATGCCGGAGTTCTCGCTGGCGTCTTCCATGCCGAGCCGCGTTTCATTCGTGAACTTGCAGAAGTTCACCTTCCACGCATGGCTCGAGCCGCGCAGCATGAAGATGTTGGCGCCCGCGCAGAAGATGCGCTCCTTGAGGCTCGTGACCACCACCGCGCGCACTTCCGGATGCTCGAACCGCAGCCGCTGAATGGCGTCGGCCAGCTCGATGTCCACACCGAGATCGTAGGAGTTCAGCTTGAGCTTGTAGTCGGGCGACAGGCCCGCATCTTCTTTAACGTCCATCGACAGCGTGGCGATGGGCCCGTCGAAGGCGAGCTTCCAGTGCTGATAGCGATCCGGATGCGTGTCGAAGCTGACGGCAGGGGCGGGCGAGGTCACTGTGGCCATACGGGGCCAGCGTATCGGCCTTCCCGACCGGGTGTCAAGGCATTATAGTGCCCGTTCGGTCGCGTTTTTGTGTGTTATATTGCGCTTCGTGGCGGTCCCCGCACGCACGTTCGCACTGGATACCCCCAGCCCTCTGCTGCTGCGCCTCGGCGCGCGCGTCAAGCGCCTGCGCCTCGACCAGCGCCTGACGCTGCGCGAGCTCGCGGAACGATCGGGTGTGTCGCTGCGGTTCCTGCTGCAGATTGAAACCGGGCGCGCGAACGTGTCGGTGATTCGCCTCGCGGATGTCGCGCGCGCGCTTGGCACCTCGGCGTCGGCGCTGCTGGCTGACGAGGAGCCGGCGCGGCCGCTCATCGCGCTGCTCGGCCTGCGCGGCGCCGGCAAGACCACCGTGGGCCGCAAGCTGGCGCGGAAACTTCGCCTGCCCTTCGTGGAGCTCGACAGCCGCATCGAGGATGCGGCCGGCATGGCGCTGCGCGAAATCTTTTCACTGCACGGCGAGGACTACTATCGCCGGCTCGAGAAAGAGGCGCTCGACGCGCTCGTGCGCGAGCAGCGCCCCATGGTCGTCGCCGCCGGCGGCGGCATCGTCACGTCCCCCGACGCGGTGCGCGTGCTCGATCGACATGCCCTCACCGTGTGGCTCCGCGCCGACCCGCAGGATCACTGGAACCGCGTCACGCACCAGGGCGATCGCAGGCCGATGGAAGACCAGCCGCAGGCGATGGATGCCCTGCGCGCGCTGCACGCGGCGCGCGAGCCGCTCTACGCGCGCGCCGATTTTGCCGTCGACACCAGCGGCCGGGCGGCCGACGATGTGGTGACGGCGGTGGAGGATCTGATCAGGGACAGCCCGTAGTAGTCTCTGCGCCATGCGCGCAGCTCTTCTTGCCACCCTGATCCTCTGTGCCGCCGTCCCGGCGCACGCTCAACTCACGCCTGCCCTCTCGCCTGGCACGGCCTACGACCCGACGATTCCCACGATCAAGCAGGTGCTCGGCTACGAGCATGGCGAGCAAATCACGACGCCGGAGAACGTCGAAACCTATCTGCGCGCGCTGGCGGCCGCGGCGCCGGATCGCGCGCGGCTCACGGAGTATGCGCGCAGCTGGCAGGATCGGCCTCTCTGGCTCTTCATCGTCGGCAACCGCGAGCGGATGGCGCGCATCGACGCGATCAAGGCGGGCCGGCGCGACCTCGCCGATCCGCGGCGCGCGACGGCCGCCGACGTCGACCGGATCGTGCGCGAGCAGCCGGTGATCACCGCGCTGCTGCACAGCGTGCACGGCAACGAGAATTCAGGCGTCGATGCGGCGCTGGCCGAGGCGTATCACCTGCTGGCGGCGCAGGGCGATCCCTCGGTGGATCTGATCATGCGCGAGTCGATCGTGCTGATCGACCCGATGCAGAATCCCGACGGGCGCGCGCGCTTCATCGCGTCTCACAGCAACGCGCAGGCCATGCAGCCCGACGAGGATCCGGTCGCGGCCGAGCATGACGAGGGCTGGCCCGGCGGCCGCACGAATCACTATCTGTTCGATCTCAATCGCGACTGGTTTCCGCAGAACCATCCTGAGTCGCAGGGCAAGGTGCGATTCCTGCTCGAATGGCTGCCGCAGGTGACTGTCGACCTGCACGAGATGGGCGGTGAAAGTCAGTACTACTTCCCGCCGGCGGCGTCGCCGAACACGCCGAACACGACGCAGGCGCAGAAGGACTGGATGGTGACGTTCGGCAAGGCCAACGCCGCGCGCTTCGACGAGCGCGGCTTCCAGTACTTCATCCGCGAAACGTACGACTCGTTCTATCCCGGCTACGGCGCGTCGTGGCCGTTCTTCATCGGTTCGCTCGGCAAGACGTTCGAGATGGCCGGGACGCGCGGACTCGCCTATCGCCGCAGCGACGGCACCCTGCTCACCTACCGCGACGGCGTCGTCCGCCACTTCACGGCGGCGATTCAAACGGCGGCAACCGCCGCGGCCAATCGCGAAAAGATGCTGCGCGATTTCGTCGACTATAGGCGCAGCGCCGTCACAGAGGGCGGGACGACGGAGTACGTGCTGGCGGCGGGGATCGATGCCGCGCGCACGGCGCGGCTGGCGCGACTGCTGGCGCAGAACGGGCTGGAGGTCCGGCGCATCGACGCCCCGGTGAACGTCGGCGGGCGCGACATCGCGGCCGGATCCTTCGTCGTCCCTCTCGCGCAGCCGATGGGACGTCTGGTGAAGACGCTGCTGGATCCGCACGTGTCGATGGGCGACGAGTTCATCGCGGAGCAGGATCGCCGCCGCAAGCTGCGGCTCAACGATCAGATCTACGACATCACGTCATGGAGTCTGCCGCTGCTCTATGACGTCGACCTGATCGTCAGCGACAGGCCGACGGGCGCGAAGACGTCGCTCTGGACCGCCGCGATCCCGTTGCGAGACGTGGTGCAGCCGCTGCCGGCCGCGAAGGTCGGTTATCTGATCCCGTGGGGGGCCGGCCTCGCGACCGCCATGCGGGATCTCACGCATGCGGGTGTGACCGTGCGCGTGAGCGGTGCGCCGTTCACGCTTGGTGGCCGGCAATACGGGCTCGGCACGGCGATCATCCGGAAGGAAGAAAACCCACAGCAAGCGCTCGAGAGCCTCGCGCGCGTGGTGTCACTTCAGCACGAGCTCGAGCTCATTCCCATCGACACGGCCTGGGTCGACGCGGGCATCTCGCTCGGCAGCGCCAGCGTGCGCATCGTCAAGACCCCGCGCGTGCTGATGCTGTGGGACACGCCGACGCAAAGCTTGTCGGCCGGATGGGCGCGCTTCTCGCTCGAGCGGCGCTTCAAGCAGCCGGTGACGATCGTGCGCGGCAGCTCGTTCGGACGCGCGCGCCTGGCGAACTACGACGTCATCATCCTGCCGGCCGGCAACTACGGATCGGTGCTGAGCGGCGCGACGCTCGATCGCGTGCGCGAATGGATGCGCACGGGCGGCACGCTGATCACGCTGGGCGAGGCGTCGCGGTGGGCCGCAAGCGCCGGCCTGCTCGAGACGGTGACCGAGCTGCGTGACGGAAGCCCGGATCGGCCGGCCGCGACCGGCTCGGGTGCAGGCGCGGCGACGGGCGGCGCCTCGGCGCGCGCGACCGCGCCGTATGACTATGACGCCGCCATCACGCCGGCGCGCGAGCGGCCCGAAGCCACGAGCGGCGTCATCGCGCGCGTGCGCCTGAACATGGAGCACTGGCTGTCATCAGGCACCGACGGCGAAATTGCGGCCATGGTCGAAGGCGACCGCGTGTTCAAGCCGCTCACGCTCGATCGCGGCACCAACGTGGGGGTGTACGCCGACGAGGCGAACCTGGTGGCCGGCGGCCTGGTGTGGCCGGACGTCCGCAACCAGCTCGCCCGCAAGGCGTTCCTGATGCACCAGCCGGTCGGCCAGGGCCACCTGATCGCGTTTGCCGAAGACCCGAACTTCCGCGGCTTTACCGAACTCACGCAGATGCTGCTGATGAACGCGGTGCTGTTCGGCCCGAGCCGGTAGCCAGCGATTCGGCGGTCCGCGAGCGCTTGCGTCGCCAGAACGCAAGCCCGGACAGTCCGGCGACGACAGCGAGCGCGGCTGCGACGGGCAGGTCCCCAATCGACGCGGCCACGGTCGGCCGCTGGCCGACCGGCACGGGCGCCACGAGGACGCCATCGTTGTCATCGATGGCCGTCATCCAGCCGCGAGGCCGGCCCGCGGCGTCGAATATGCCGCTCGGCGCCCAGCGCACGGCTCGCACCAGCGCGAAGCCTCCTTCGATCCCGCGAGCACGGGCCATATACGTGTGCAGCGGATCGATTCCCCGCCAGTCCGACGAGGGCACGACAACCAGGTCGGCACCTGCGCGGGCGTGTTCACGTGCCAATGCCGGAAAGTCATAGTCGTAGCAAATCGCGCCTCCGACACGGCCATAAGGGCGGTGGAGAACCCTCAGCGGTCCGATGCCGCGAATCGACGGCTCGCCCGGCACCGGATGGTGCTTCTGGTATTCGTCGAGAATCTCGCCACGGTCGCTGATGAACAGATACTTGTTGTCGAACAGGACAGGCCCCGTCTGCTCGAGCACGCCGTACGCCAGAACGAGATCGACCCCGAGCTCAGCGGCCAGCGCGGTCGCTCGCGCGGTGAACGCCGATTCATCGGCGGGATGCACGACGGTGGCGATCTCGTTCCACACGACGATCCGCGCTCCGCGCGAGGCGGCCAGCCGCGTGCGCTCGAAGAGCGCGTCGGTGTTGGCAGCCAATACCGCGTCGCTGGGGAGCCCGCGTTCGTCCGGTCCCACGGACGTGACGACCGTCCCGACCATGACACTGCGGCCCGGCAGCGGCTGATCGAGACGATAAGTGCCCCACCCCACTGCCGCCGTCAGTACCGTGCCGAGTGTCGCAAGCGCCCTGCCACGCTGGGCGGTCGACATGGCGGGGGCGCTGGAAACCATCGCCACGGTCGCGGCTGTCGCGGCCATGAGCGCACCCATACCGGCGAGTCCGGAGATGGACGCCAGTTGCATGAACGCCAGCCATTCCACCTGACTGTTGGCGGTAGCCATCCACGCGCCGAACTCGCTGGCGCCGTACCCGAGCCAGTCGAGCACCACGGTCGACACGGCATAGCCCGTGATGCCGGCGGCCTCGCCCAGCCGGCGGCGTACGAGCTCGCCGAACCCGATCGCCGCGACGCGCAGGATCGCGAGCGGCGGCGCAAAGGCAATCACGCCGATCGCGGGCACTGGGGGCGTGGCAAAGATCACGCATTGCAGGCCATGCCCCAGCAGCAGCACGGCGAAGAGCGCGGACCACGCGCGCCAACCGCGCGCCTGACGCGCCCAGATCAGATACGGTACCGGCGCGACCCATGCCAGCGGCGCAATGCCCCAACGCGGGCCCGTCAGCACGGTCGCCATTCCTCCAAGAATCAACAGCGCTTTCGCCATCAGTGCTCTCCTGCCGCGAGTGTATGGAGAGACGCGACTGCGCTCTTGACCGCGCATGCCATTCCCTTGACCGGTGCCGCCACAGTAGGATTTCGCCCATGCTGCAGGCCACGGTCGCGACTGTTTCGAGCCGCGCGCTTCTCGCGGCCTGCGATCAGCTCGGCCTCGATCGGCAGGCCCTGCTCGACGCGGCGCGATTGACCGCAGCCGACGTCGCCGATGCCGACGGCAGGCTGGCGGTTGCGCAGGTAGCCGCGCTCTGGCAGGCGGCCCTCGATGCGTGCCGCGACCCCAGCCTGGGCCTGCGGATCGCGCTGGCCGTACCGTTCGGCGCCTATCGCGTCGTCGACTTCCTGGCCGCCAGCGCGCCGACGGTCGGCGAGGGACTGGTCCGGGTCGTCCGATACTTCCCGATCGTCAACTCGGCGCTCTCGTGGACGATCGCGGACGCCGGCAAGGGCGTGCGG
>JAKFEY010000075.1:0-8555 GCA_036675475.1 Vicinamibacterales bacterium | reverse complement strand
GCGCCCGACTGAAATCCTGTGCCGGTGATGGTGATCGTGGTGCCGCCGAAAGTCGAGCCCGTGCCGGGTGAGACAGCGGTGACAGACACGGATCCACCACCCGGCCCCGTCGGCGGGCCATCGTCACCGCAGGCCGCGGCGGCAAGGCACACCGCCACGACGGCGAACGCCCGGACGGCGCGGGACACCTCTGCTAAGCGCATGAACGCTAATAGTTTAGCAAATGGGGGCGGAGCGGTGGCCAGGCCGGCCGGACGGCCGTGCTATGATCCGTAGGTTCTCCCGCCTGCCGGCGTAGCTCAGTTGGTAGAGCAGCTGATTCGTAATCAGCAGGTCCGCGGTTCGAGTCCGCGCGCCGGCTCCAAATTCCTCAGATGTCTTTCTTGAGACGGCGCGACGTGTCGCTCGGCGCGATCGTCACGTAGCGGCCCATCACCGTCTTCAGATCCAGCATCAGGCCGTGCGTGCGCTCGCCGCACTGCGACCACAGCGTCAGCAGCTCGCGCGCGCGTTCGTCGAGCTCGCGCTGATCGGCGAGGCTGATGGTGTCGCGATCTTCCGCGCGATCGAGCGCGTGTTGAATGGTGGCGTCGAGAGCGGTGATGGCTTCGCGTACCGCAGGCACGCAGTCATCCGCGGGCGTGGGGCGATCCAGAAATGCGGCGATGACGCCGTGCGCGTCCTCGAGAGCTTCCTTCAACGTGCGCACGAACATCGACGCATTCTAACGTGCATCGTTCGGTAGCGTACAATTTCGGGCGCCGCGCAGCCGAGGTAAAACCCCGGCCGTAAGCGCCGGTGCGCAGGACTTGAAGAAGGCGTGCGCAATGGTCACGTGGGCGAGGCCGTCAGCCGCGGACCCCCAACCGGGTACCTTCGACAACTTTCCAGGCTCGTGCTGCTTGTAACGCCGGAAATAGTCACCCACGCGCGCGCGGTCGCCTGCTGTGAGTGAGTAGCGCGGTTTCCCATCCGCATCGAGCGGCGACAGGATCACCTTCGAGTCGAGCCCTTTCTCATCTTCCATGTACATCAGGCCGACGAGGGCGCCGCGCACGATCGCGCCGCCCGGAAGCGGAGGACCGAGCACGAGCGCGTCGAAGGGATCGCCGTCATACGACACGGTCTGCGGGACGAACCCATAGTTGATGGGGTAGCCGCCAAGCGTGTCGGGCATGACGCGATCGATCCCGCGCGCGTTGACGCCCATGTCGAACTCGAACTTCCGTTTCTCGCCGCGCGGGATTTCGATGTACGCGTTGACGGTGCCATCGGCATTGGTGGGACGCGTGTCGCGCCAGACATGCGACGGCCACGGCCGCGCCGCGGCCAGGCTGCGTGCCAGCTGGGCCGCGGCCTCAGCGGGAAGCTCGCGCGGAGGCGGCCCTGGCGCCTGCGCGCCGATTCCCGCCAACACGAGCAGCACGCCGCACACGATTCGCATGCGCGGAGTAAGAGCAACTTCGACGCCAGCCGAAGGGCACATTTATCCGGCGTTCATATCCATTCACTATCGTCGTCGGTGGGGGATGCACACGATGCTGATGCGATATGCGGGAGTGGCCGGGGCGCTGGTGGCGGGCGCCGCCATGGGGGGCAGCGCGGCAGCCGCGCAGGCAAGCCGCGCGCCGGCGTGCACGCTGTCGGGCGCGATCAGCCGGATCGCGGCGCTGCCGGAAGCCAGCGGGTTCGCCGCAAGCCGCGCGACGGCCGGCCAGGTATGGGCGCTCAACGACTCGGGCAAGCCGGTGCTGCTGGCGATCGACGCGAACGGCACCGTCGCGGGACGCGTCGTGATCGCCGGCGCCTCGGTCGACGACTGGGAGGCGCTCGCCTCCGCGCCGTGCGGCGGCGGCCTCTGCCTTTATGTCGGCGACATCGGCGACAACAATGCCAGGCGCCGCGCGGTGGTCATCTACCGCATTCCCGAACCCTCGCCGGCCGACGGCACCGCGCGGGCAAGCGGCGTGTTTCGCGCGTCGTATCCCGACGGCGCGCACGATGCCGAGGCGTTGCTCGCCGGCCCCGACGGCACGCTCTACATCGTCACCAAAGGCGAGACCGGCGCCATCGCGCTCTATCGCTTTCCCGGCGAGCTGACCGACGGCCCGATGAAGCTGGAACGGATCGGCGAGCTCCGCGCGAAAGGTCAGGTCGCCGAGGGCGATCGCATCACCGACGGCGCGATCTCCGCGGACGGCCGCTGGGTGGCCTTGCGCACGAAGACGTCGCTCACCTTCTATCCGGCCGCTGATTTCCTGAAGGGCAGGTTCACGCCGGCCGCGCGCGTCGATCTGACGCCGCTCGGCGAACCGCAGGGCGAAGCGGTGGCGTTCGGCACGTCGAACATCGTGTATGTCGGCGGTGAAGGCGGCGGCAAGGCGCAACCCGGAACCATCGCGTCCCTGTCATGCACGTTCTGACCCGTACCCGGGCGTGCTGAAATGGTTCCGGCTGCGGGGCTTCGGCCAGGGCACACGGAACGACCTGCCGGGTTTCGGGCAGCCGCCCGCGCACGTGCGCTGGACGTGCGAGCGTTTTGCGGCCCTGACCGATGCCCAGTGGCGCGACGCCTTTCGGGCGGGGGGCTATACCGCCGAGCAGAGCCGGCGCTACATCGCTAAGATCAAGGAGAAGATGGCACAGGGCCTGACGCTTACCGCCCGGGTCGCCGCTGAACGCGCCAATGCGAATCCTGGTCGTCGAAGACGAGCCTGCCGCCGCCCACGTGCTCGCCAAGGGCCTGCGCGAGCATGCCTTCGCGGTCGATATTGCCGTCGACGGCGCCGCGGCGCTCGATCAACTCACCCAGACCGATTACGACCTCGTGATTCTCGACGTGCTGCTGCCGCGCATCAACGGGCTCGATCTCTGCCGGCGGCTGCGCGCCGACGCGTCCACGCTGCCGATCCTCATGCTGACGGCGCGCGGCGGGCTCGACGATCGGGTGGAGGGACTGGATGCCGGCGCCGACGACTATCTGTCGAAGCCGTACCACTTTCCCGAGCTGATCGCGCGCGTCCGCGCGCTGCTGCGGCGCGGCCCGGCGCTCGAGCCGGCGGAGCTCTCGATCGAGGACCTGACCGTCGACACTCGCGCGCGGCGCGTCACGCGCGCCGGCCGGCCGATCGCCCTCACCGCCACGGAATACGCGCTGCTCGAGCATCTGCTGCGGCGCCGCGGCCAGGTCACCGGCCGCGCCGACATCGCCGAGCACGTCTGGGACGACCGTTTCGACCCGATGTCGAATCTGATCGAGGTCTACATCCAGCGGCTTCGCCGCAAGATCGACGATGGCCACGGCGTGAAGCTGATTCAGACGCGGCGCGGCGCCGGGTATACGTTGAGTGTGGAACCCGGCGATCACGATGCTTGAAACGGTCCGCGCGCGCCTGACCCTCTGGTATGTGAGCCTGCTCGCGGCGATTCTGATCGCCGTGATCGCGCTCATCTATCTGCTGCTGGCGCGCGCGCTGTACGTCCGCATCGACGACAGTCTGCACGCCGTGGCGCGGATTGCCGCCACCTCGCTCGCCAACGATCTTGCCGAAGGGCAGAGCGTGGACGATGCGGCACGGAGCACGGCGGCGGAGCTCGCGTCGCGGCAGTATCTGGTGGCGGTCTACGATGGGGCGGGCCGCCTGCTCGGCGAGGCGGGGCGCGAAGACGACATCGTCATCCCCTGGCGTCCCGCCGCCGACGCGCCCGCGGGCGGCGAGGTTGCCTTTGTGACGATCGTCGAAGCCGACGATCTCGACGATCGCCATCGCCTCGCGTTCCAGCGCGTCCTCATCCCGCCGCGCCAGGTCGAGTACCTGGTCGTCGTCGGCAGCTCGCTCGAGCCCACGGACGAGGAGCTCGAGTCGCTGCGCGGCATTCTCGCCTACGTGGTGCCGGGCTCCCTGGTCGTCGCCGGCATCGGCGGATGGTTTCTGGCCCGGCGCAGCCTCTCGCCGGTCGTGGCGATGGCGGATCGCGCGCGGCGGATCGGGGTGGAAAGCCTCAGCGCGCGCCTGCCGGTGGCCAACCCGCGCGACGAGCTCGGACTGCTCGCCGAAACCTTCAACGAGCTGCTCGGGCGAATCGAGGCCTCGCTCGTGCTGCAGCGGCAGTTCATGGCCGATGCGTCGCACGAGCTGCGGACACCCGTCACGATCGCCCGCACGGCCGCGGCCGTCGCGCTGCAGCAGCCGACGCGCGACGAAGCGGAGTATCGGGAAACGCTCGAGATCATCGAACACGAGGCGATACGCCTCTCGCGCATCGTCGACGACATGTTCACGCTGACCCGCGCCGATGCCGGCAACTATCCGGTGCGGAAGACGCCGATGTACCTCGACGAGATCATCGACGACGTGGTGCGCGCCTCGCGCGTGGTGGCGGCCACGCGTAACGTGTCCATCACATGCGAGACGGTGCACCCGGCGCCGTTTACGGGGGACGAGGACCTCGTGCGGCGGCTGGTGCTCAACCTCCTCGACAACGCCGTGCGCTACGCGCCGCCGGGCAGCGCGGTGCGCGTGGCGCTCGATCGGGCCGGCGGCGCCTACGCGATCTCGGTCAGCGACGAGGGGCCGGGCATTCCGGCGGAGGTCCAGCCGCGCATCTTCGAACGCTTCTATCGCGTCGACGCCGCGCGCTCGCATGAAGGCGTGCGTGACGGCGGCGCCGGGCTCGGCCTCGCGCTGGCGCGGTGGATCGCGGAGGTGCACGGCGGCGACGTCAAGCTCGCGGCCTCGTCGCGTCTCGGATCGACCTTCGTCGTAACGCTGCCGTCTTCCGCCTGAGCTGAACGCCGCCCGTTTATCGCCCGTTCATCACACGTTCGCTACGCTGGGTGGCAGGAGGCTTTGTGAAGAACCCAGCTCAGAAGTTTGTGATGGCCGGACTCCTCGTCGCGTTGACGGTGGGCGTGGTCGCGATGACGCACCTGCGTGCGCAGCCGCAGTCGACCGTGAAGGGCGATTTCCGCGACGCGCAGACGGCCGAGGTTCGCGACGCGGCCGGCACCGTCCTGCTGCGCGGAACCTTCGCGCCTGCGGACGGCGACGCCCCGGAGGAGATCGAGCGTCTCGCCACGCTGCAGCCGACAGCCGAAGGCGGCAAGATGGCCGGCGAGGCCGAGGTCGAGTATCAGAAGGACGCGCCCGACACGCAGGAGATCGAGTTTCAGGTGCTTTCGGCCCCGCCAGGAGCGGTGCTGACGCTCACGCTCGACGGCAAGGAAGTGTTGAAGGCCACCGCGGCCAACGACGGCAAGGCCGAAGCGGAAGCGCTCGTCGCCGTGAAGTAGCGGGTGGATGCAGCGGAGCAGGGGCGACGGCTAGCCCCGCTCCGGCAACTCTCCCAGCAGGTCCCCGAACGGCTGCAGCGGCTCGATGTGATCGGCCACGGCCTTCATGACGGCCAGCATCGGCACCGCGAGGATGGTGCCCCACACGCCCCAGATCCACGACCACAACAGCAATCCGAGAAAGACCGCGATCACGTTCATGCGTTCGGCGCGGCCCATCAGCGGCGGCACGATCAGCCAGCCTTCAATCGACGTGATCGCCAGCGCGCCGCCCGCCACCCACAACGCTTGCGCCGCCCCGCCGAACTGCATCATGGCGACGACGGCCAGACCCGCCGACACGACGACGGGTCCGAAATAGGGGATGGTGTTGCCGATGCCGGCGACCACGGCCCAGAACGCGGCGTTCTCGACGCCGATGGCGGCGAGCAGCAGAAAGGTGGCCACGCCCACGACCGCGCTGGCCACGAGCTGCACGAGCAGGAACCGCCGGATCTGCGTGTAGATGTCGCCCAGAATTTCCGCCGTCACCTTGCGATCGAGCGGGCGGCTCGCCACCGATTCCACGAGGTGCGCATAGCGGTCGCCTGCAAACAGCAGGAAGTACGTGAGAAAGAACACGACGGCGATGTCGCCGGCGAGCGTGGCGACGCTGGCCGATCCCCACATCAGCAGGCTGCCCGACATCGTGCCGTCGAGGCTGCGCTCGGCCGCTTCGAAAATGCCGCCCCTCGCCGCAAGGTTGTCGCGCAACTGCGCAAGGGCGTCAGGCAGCCGCTCGCCAATCACCACCAGTTGATCGCCCAGCAGAAACGCGCCGAGGCCGGCCAGCACGCTCAGCGTCAGCACCACCAGGCCCGCGCCGAGCCATCGCGGCACGCGCAGACGATCGAGCCAGCCCACCAGCGGCGCCGCCGCGCACGCCACGAGCACGGCAATCACGATGGGAATCATCAGGCCGCGCGTGAAGCGCAGGAAGACGATGACGGCCAGCACGGTGAGCACCGCGAGCATGGGGATGATTATCCGTCGCGCGCCGGGCAATAAAAAAGCCGCCCCTCGAATTGTTTCGAGGAGCGGCTTTGGTCGTGCCCTGGGAGAGTATGCGGCCTAGCTCTTGCCCTGCAGCGTGACGGACTCGGCCTGGACGAAGCCGTTCTGCTGCGCGCCCTTCACGTGCACCTTGCCGCCGTTGGCCAGGCCCGCGAACGACGGTGACTTGCCGCCCTTGAACTCGGTGGCCGCCGTGCCGCGCACCACGCGGCTGCCGATCTTGAATTCGAAGGCCGTCGCCGTGCCGGTGAGATCCGACACCGTGCCTTCGAGATTCACCGGAATCGACGTGTTCATGTTCTGCACGATGATGAGCGTCGCGGCCGTCGTGGCGGTGGTGCCGGTGCCGGTAACCGTGCCCTTCACGTGCACGCGCTGCCCGGCCGCGAGCTGCGACAGGGTCATCGCCGTGTCGCCGTGGCGGATTACCGTGGACGCGCCAACCGTGACGGTGCGGCCCGCCACCTTCAGCGTGCTGCCCTGAATCGAATCGATGCGGCCTTCGATCTCGCGATCGCTGCCCTGAATCTTGTCTTCGAGCGTCGCGTCGACGCCGTTGACGATGACGGTGATGGTCGCCGTCTGGCCGGCCAGCAGCTCGCCGATGTTCAGCTGCGCGTTCGCGCCGACGCCGTTGAAGACCAGCACGGTCGTGCCCGCGGGCACGCTGGTCAGCTGGAACTGGCCGGCGCCGTTCACCGTGGTCGTAATGGTGGTGCCCTGCACCGTCACGGTCATCCCGGCCGCGCCGCCGTTCATCGTGTTGAAGAGCGCCGCGCTCGTGGCGCCCGCAACGGTGCCGTGAATGGCGGCGGTCGTCGCCCCCGGCGTGGCGTCAGTGGCGGCCTGCGACGGCGCCGTGGGATTGGAAGCCCCGCCGCACGCGGCCGCGGAGACAGTGAGCATCAGTGCAAGAGTCAGCCGTTTCATGCCGCCGTCCAGAGCAAGCGGCATACCCGCCCCGCGCGCGCAGAAACCGCGGAATTCGGCCTGTTTTCGCGGCCGTGCGCGATCCGGGCGCGCACAATTTTCGCAGTGGGCCCTCGGGTTTGTAATTCTTACGCGACATCCGCCGCGCGGGCTGCAGCCGAGCCAAG
The DNA here is from genome assembly GCA_036675475.1 of Vicinamibacterales bacterium. Taxonomy (GTDB): domain Bacteria; phylum Acidobacteriota; class Vicinamibacteria; order Vicinamibacterales; family SCN-69-37; genus JALYRV01. The sequence continues at coordinate 1,112 of JAKFEY010000075.1, read as the reverse complement.
GCCGGGTACAATCCACGCCGATGATCGGCACGACTGTCTCGCACTATCGCATCACGCACGAAATCGGCGGCGGCGGCCAGGGCGTCGTGTATCGCGCCGAAGATCAGCGCCTCGGCCGCGCGGTGGCGCTGAAGTTCCTGCCGCCCGGCATGTCGGCCGACAGCCACGCCACCGAACGCTTCCTGCGTGAAGCCCGCGCCGCCTCCGCGCTGAATCATCCGAACATCTGCACGCTTTACGATTTCGGCGAGCACGACGGCCGGCAGTTCCTGGTCATGGAGCTGATGGAAGGCGGCACGCTCAAAGAAATGCTGCGCGGCCAGCCGCTCGCCGAGCAGACGCTGCTCGATCTGGCAATCGACGTCGCCGACGCGCTCGACGCCGCGCACAGCCAGGGCATCATCCATCGCGACATCAAGCCCGCGAACATCTTCGTGACGCGGCGCGGCCACGCCAAGCTGCTCGACTTCGGCCTCGCCAAGCACGATCGCGCCGGCCTCGCGCCCTCGGGCAGCGACGGCACGACGATGCTGCATCCCGAGCATGCGATTACGGGCCCCGGCGTCACGATGGGCACCGCGGCGTACATGTCGCCCGAGCAGGCGCGCGGCGAGGATCTCGACGGCCGCAGCGATCTGTTTTCGTTCGGCGTGACGTTGTACGAGATGGCCACCGGCAAGCCCGCGTTCAGCGGCCGCACGTCGGCGCTGCTGTTCGACGGCATCCTGCACCAGCAGCCCACGCCACCCTCGCGCGTGGTGCCCGAGATGGCGCCGGAGCTCGAACACATCATCCTCAAGGCGCTCGAGAAGGATCCGGACCTGCGCTATCAGTCGGCGGCGGAACTGCGCAGCGATTTGAAGCGGCTGCGCCGCGACGCCGACTCGGGACGCAGCCGCGCGGTTGCCGCCGCGCAGTCGAGCGTCACGCACGCCGCGGTGCCCTCCGGCGCGTCGAGCGCCTCCGCATCGGCGGCGCCGGCCGGACGAAGCGGCAGCGCGGTCATCAGCGCCATCAAGCAGCGCCCGCGCGCCGCCGTGGCGGCGTCGCTGGTGCTGGCGATTGCGCTGGCCGCCGGCTTCGTGCTGCTGCCGACCCGCGCCCCGGCGTTG
>JAKFEY010000098.1:0-38197 GCA_036675475.1 Vicinamibacterales bacterium | reverse complement strand
CGCACACTTCGATCAATGGCTTTGAGGTACGCATCGCCACCGTGAAGGCAATTCTTGAAACTACTCGCTGGCCAGTGCTTCTGAAGGCCGAATGCGCAGCGCCCGCCGCGTCGGCAACCACGCGGCGGCAAGGCTCGCCAGCGCCAGCGCGCCGATCACGATCCCGGGCGTCACCACGCCAACGCTGGGCATCCGGATCAGCATCACGGACTGGAAGCCGGCGAGCGTCACACCGGCGACGGTCCCAAGCGCAGCGCCGGCGGCGAGCAACGCGAATGCGCTGCCAGCCACAGTGGTGAGCACCTGCGAGCGCCGCGCTCCGAGGGCTACGCGAATACCGATCTCGCGCGTGCGGCGCGTGACCATGAACGAGAGCAGCGCGTAGATCGAAACGACCGACAGCAACAGCGCCATCACGCCGAGCGCTGTCATCGCCGAGGCCATGCCTGAAAGAAACGAACGCTGCTCCCGGCCGACGTCTTCGAGCGGCCGGATGCTGCGCAGGTCCGCCTTCGGATCGACGTCGACCACGGCCCTGCGGAGCGGACCTGCAAGGGTGTTCGGGTTCCCTGCCGTCCGGATCGCGAGGTGCATCGAGGGCGTACGATCCGGCAGCGGGACGTACACACCAGCCGCGCTCCCGCGATCACCAGCGCTCACACCGAGCTCAGGAACCACGCCAACGATCTCGCGCCATCCCTCCGTCGACACTCTCACGCGACGGCCAACCGGCGAGCGGCCGGCGAAGAAACGATCGACGAACGGCTGATTCACGATCGCTACCGGCGCGGCGCCGACCACGAAATCAGTCGCCGTGAATGACCGGCCCGCCATCGTGTGGCCGCCAATACTCTCGAGGAAGCCGTCGCTCACCTCGGTCGTCGGCGCCGAGCCGCTCAGTTCCTGCGATGGATCGTCGAGCGATTCGATCATTATCGGCATCGCCATGGCATCGAGACGAGGCAGGTGGCTGGCGGCGCCGGCCGACAAGACCCCTGGAAGCGCGCGAATCGAGGCCAGGAGGCGATCGCGAGTCTCCTTCGACTCCTCGAGGCGCAGTCGCGCCGTAAGGACCTGGCCCTTCGGCAGTGCGGGAATGTCGTCGACGTAAGACGACAGCGCGCGCGCTGTGACCAGCGCACAGTTCAGGAGCGCGACCGAGAGCGCAACCTCCATCACCAGCACGCGGCCCACTTTGCCAAAACCGCCGGCCGCCGTTCCGCGGCCACGCGCATGCAACGCGCCATTCAGATCCACACTCGTGACCTTGAGCGCAGGCACGAGCCCGCTCACGACGCTGGCCAGAAGCGCCAGCGCCACGACGAACGCCATCGTCCGGATCGTCGGATCGAAGGTCATCCAGAACGGGATGTCGCCAATCATTCCGGCCACATAGTCGAGCGCGACTTGCGCAAGTGCGAGTCCGAGCACCGACGCAATCGCCGTGAGAATGGCGACCTCCACAAACAGCTGGCCCACGAGGCGCGAGCGACGGGCGCCAAGTGCCGTGCGCACCGCCAACTCGGACGAGCGCGACCACGTCCGAGCCGAGACGAGCGCGGCGATGTTCGAGGCCGCGACCAGTAGAACCAATACAAGCACAACGACCAGACCGGACATCACCATGTTGAAGTCGTCGTCATCGCCGGTGAACGGCAGCGCGCGAACCGAGGTCGCGGTGCCGGGCTTCCCCGGCTGCTCGGGCCGCGCATAGGCGCTGAGTTCCGCCGTCGCGCCGTCCTTCGAGAGCCCGTCGCGCAGGACTCCAAACACCGTCAGTTCTGATGCGCCCGAGACGCCGGTCCGGCCTGCCAGGGTGGCTTCATCGAGCGGTACCCAAATCTCTCCTGATGTGGGGAACTTGAACGCGTCAGGAAGAACGCCGACGACCGTTCGCTTCAAACCTGAAAGTTGAATCGGCTGACCCAGGATCGACCGGCTTCCGCCGAATCGCCTGCGCCATAGACTCTCGCGAACCAACACAGCGGGCTCGGCGCCGGGTGCGCCGTCCCCGGCGGCGAGCACGCGGCCGATGATCGGCACGGCCGGAAGAAATCGGAACGACCGCGGTGTGACGAGGGCGGCGCGGACCGCCTCCACCGTGCCGTCCTCGGCTTCGAGAAGGTATTCGGCATCTCCGACCGCACCGAGGTGCGCGAAGCTGTCGGACGTGTCGCGAATGGCGTGATACGCGTCCAGATCGAGTTGGACGTTGTCCTCGGCGTCGGAATGCAACACGAGCCGGACAAACCGATCGCCGTTGGGAAACGGCAGCTGTCCATTGAGGAGGGCCTCCCGAAGCGTGAAGCCGACGGTCGCCAGCCCGATGCCGATGGCCAGCGCGAGGACGATGGTGATGGAAAGGATGGGCTGTTTGGCAATCAGGCGCAGGGCGAACCGAATCTCAGAGGAGCTCAGTAGTAATGCCCAGGGTCGAACCGGGGGCGGCGCCGCCAGACAGCGCATGGTCTGCCACCAGAACCACGCACGAGCCGCGACCGGCGAATCGGCGCTGCGTTTCGCGAACTCTTCTTCGAGGTCACCGACGACGAAGTCGCGCCAGGGCGCGGAGAGCCTCCGAGTCAACAGCCAGATCGCAAGCCGAGGCGCGCCGATGACTTTCCTCACTTGGTCTCGAGCCAGTTCTGCAGACCGTCTGCCATGCTGGTAAAGGCACGATACGCCTGACGCAGAGCCGCGGCGCCTGCAGGCCGCAGGGCATAGAACTTTCGGCGACGCCCTCCTCGCTGCGGAGTCGGATCCCCGACCCAGGATTTGAGAAGGCCCTTGCTCTCGAGGCGATCGAGCGTGGTGTAGACAGCGTTGATCGACACGTCCCGTCCCGAGCGGGCGTGAATCTCCTGGCGGATCGCGGCTCCGTAAGCGGACTCCTGGAGCTCGAGATGCCGCACTCCCAGGAGCACGAGCTGTTCGAAGTCGCCGAGGACCGCAGCCTTCCGGTCAAACCACATTGTGGGGGATATTAGCATGCACCTGCTAATACAAGGCTCGCCCGGCCAGCGCGGCAAGACGTGGCCCCGCAGCGCGCGTTGCCTTGTACGGCATATTGCCGTACACTACGACCATGGCTCTCGCCGAACGTCTCGAAGCCCGTGTCACCCCTGAGGAGAAAAAGCTCCTTCAGGAAGCGGCCCGCGCAAAGGGCCTGACGCTGACCGCTTTCGTGACGTCCTCCGCGCGCGAGGCCGCACTGCGCGTGCTTCGCGAGCAGCACGTGATCGAGCTCGGACGTCGCGACCAGCGAGCATTAGCCGAGGCTCTGCTGAATCCGGCGGCTCCCAACGAGCGCCTGCGCGACGTCGCCAGCAAGCCCGGCTTCCGCTCGGGCCGATGATCGACGACGACCCCGACTACCTCGTCGAGCCACTCGCTCCGCATCACGATCGCAAGGCGTTCGATTGCGGCGTCGAGGCGCTCAATCGCTTCCTCCAAACCCAGGCGCGCAAGGAGTTGGAACGCCGGTCGGCCGTCACCTACGTGCTGGTCGTCGCAGGCGATCCGTCCCGGATCGCGAGCTTCTATTCTCTGAGCTCGGCCGCCGTCCCGTTGGACGCTCTGCCAGCGGACTTGTCACAGCGGCTCGGAAAGCAACCGGCCGTTCCCGTGACACTACTGGGACGGCTTGCCGTATCGACACAGCACGCCGGACGCGGCCTCGGCGCGCGCCTGCTTTGGGACGCCCTCCGTCGGAGCGAACAGGCCAGTCGCACCGTCGGTTCTGTAGCCGTCATCGTCGATGCGAAGTCGGACTCGGGCGCGCGTTTCTATGAACGCTACGGCTTCGTGCGCTTCGCAGAGCCGCCGCGACGTCTGTTCATCACGATGGAGACGATCGCTCGCGCCGCTACTCCGCCCGCATCGCAATAATCGGCTGCACCGCCGAGGCGCGGCGCGCGGAGGGGATGCCCGCGAGCATGGCGACGAGGAACGCGACAGCTGCCGCCACGCCGTAGATGAGCGGCTCGACGCCGCCGAGCGGGTACCACGAGGGGTCGACGCTGCGGACCCAGAAGACCGAGAGCAGCAGGCCAAGGCCGATGCCGGGGACGACGAGCTTCAGCGCGTCGCCGAGCACGTCCTTCAGCACGCGCAGGCGCGAGGCGCCCAGCGCCACGCGGACGCCGATCTCGCGCGTGCGCATCGCCACCATGAACGCGATCACGCCGTAGACGCCGAGCGCGGCGAGCGCCAGCGCGACGCCGGCCGCCACGCCGCTGATCGCGGAATGGCCCAGCAGATCCGCCCGGTTGCCCTCGACCAGCCCTTCCCCAGTCATGAGCTCGGCCAGCACGAATTCCGGATCGGCGTCCTTGAGCGCGACCTCAAATGTTCGGCGCACCGACGGATCGGCAGCCGCACCACGCGCGATCGCGAGCAGGCGCGGCGTTGGATGCTGCGCCAGCGACACGAACAGCTGCGGACGCGGATTGCCCATCTGCGTCGACACGAGATCGGCCGTGATGCCGACGATGGTGTAGGTCTGCGGCTCGTCCTGCGCGAGGCCGAAGGTCACGCGCTGGCCGATCGGATTGGCGGACGGGAAGAGTTCCTGCGCCAGAGGCTGCGACAACAGGACGACGCGCTCGGCGCCGGGGCGATCGGTGGCCTCGATCGCGCGGCCGGCCAGCAGCCGCGTGCCGATCGTCTCGAGAAACTTCGGGCCGATGCGCGTCGTGTGCGCCGTGACGAAGATCGACTCCCCCTCGCGCGCGACACGCGTATTGCGATAGGTGAAGTCGAGCGGCATGCCGTCCGCCAGGCTCACCGACGTGACGCTCGGCGACTGCTCGAGGCCCTGCTCCACCGCGCGCACGAACCGCTCGCGCTCGGCGTCGGTCTCGCCCACCGCCAGCAGGTTCATCTGCGCCGCATACAGGCCCTGCGGCTTGAAGCCCAGGTCGGCCATCATGGTCACGCGCGCCTGATCCAGCTTGATGCCGCCAATCACCAGGAACGGCACCGCAATGCCGGCCTGCAGCGCCGCGGTCAGCCGCTGCAGACGGCCCACGCGACGGCCGCCGCCCTTGCCGTCACTCTTCAGCGCCGACAGCAGCACCGGACGGCTGAAGCGAAGCGCCGGCAGCAGCCCGAGCACCAAACTGGTCACGAAGCAGAGCGCGACGCACTGAAAGGCAAGCGAGAGGCTCGGCTTGAAGACGTCGAGTGCGGGACCCGAAAAGTTGTACCACCACGCGGCAAGCGCCGGCCCGCCGAACAGCACCGCCGACGCGAGGCCGCCGCCCGCCAGCGCCAGCACCAGCGCCTCACTCAGGTGATACTGCATCAGCCGCCACCGGCTCGCGCCAATCGCCAGCCTCACCGCCAGCTCCCGCTCGCGCATCGCGCTGCGCACGAGCATCATGCCCGAGAGGTTGAGACCGACCACGAGCAGCACGATGCCCGCGAGCGAGAACATCATCAGCTGCGCGCGGCGCATCTGCGTGCGCTTGCGCGCGCCGGCCGGAAAGTACGGCTCCGCGCCGCCAATCCTGTCGTGATGGCTCGAGGGATATCGCGCGGCCAGCGCCGCCATCACCGACTGCGCCCGCGCATCGGCCTGCGCCACCGTCGTCCCCTCCGGCAGTCGCGCCAGGATGCGCACCAGGGACGTCTCTCGGCTCAGACGCACGGTCTCATCCGCCGTCAGACGCGGATGACGCGACAGCGGCAGCCACAGCTGAAAATACGCATCGTCCAGCCCATTGACGTGACCGCGAAACTTCTCGGGCGCCACGCCCACGATCACATACGGCTGCCGATCGATCGTGATCTCGCGGCCGACGATGGCGGGGTCGCTGCCGAAGCGGAGCTGCCACATCCGATGACCGATGACGGCTTCGTTCCTGGCGACCGATGCGTCGTCTGCGGGCGTGAAGCCGGGGCCGCGAGGCAGCGCCACGCCAATGGTCGCGAAGTAGTTGCTCGAGACATACATCGCCGGCATCGGCATCGGCGCGGTGCCCGCTGCCGGACGAAAGAGCGCCTCGCCCCACGTCCACGCCGTCATGACCATCCCCCCGGACGCATCACGCACGTCGAGGTAGTCGGGATAGGAAAACGTGTCGATGATGGCCGAGCCCGCTTCAGCGCGCAGCGCGCCCTCGGGACGAATCACGACCTCGATGAGCCCATCGTCATTCACGCCCGCGGGCGTGCCGAGAATCGAGCTGCTGAAGGTCAGGATTGCGATGGCGACGCCCATCCCCAGGCCGAGTGACGTCACGCAGACAGCGGTGAAACTGCGCGCTTTGGCGAGAGTGCGCGCGGCATGGATGAGGTCGTGCAGAGGGCGGATGGTCATGCGGGTGTAGCTAGATACGGGATGCCGTCACTCTAGTTCCCGCGTCATCTCCACCATCGTCGGCTTGAAGCCATGGCGCTCGAACAGGCGCTGGGCGCCGGCGTTCCGGGCGGCGCTCCAGAGCATCACGCGCGGGACGCCGCGCTCCTTCAACCAGCCAACGGCGGCGTCGAGCAGGCGCTCGCCAATGCCAAGGCCGCGCGCTTCATCCGACACCAGCAGGTCGTGGATGAAGCCGGCCGGACCCCGCAGCTCCTTCCACGACAGCGGCTCGATGCCGGCGTAGACGTATCCAATCACGCCGCTTCGATCAGCGACGAGCACCAGCGAGTCGCCGGATGCGAGCTGGGTGTTGAGGAAGGCGGCGTAGCCCGACTCGGCACGTTCGCCGGGCTCGAGAAAGCTTCTGCCATGTCCCGCTCTCAGGCCACAACCAGGCCGCCAGCCCGATCGTATAGGGCATCCCGTCAGCGCGGCAGCATCGCGCCGACGATGGCGGCCGTGCCTGCGGCCTGACCAATCCAGAAGGCAAAGGCCCACTTGAAAAGGTCGGACCGACTGTCGTTCATCCGGCGTTCCATCTGCGCGAGCCTGTCGACGATTCGCACCTCGAGGCTGCCCATTTCCTGGCGAAGCCCGCTCTCGGACTGAGCAATCCTGTCGGTGAGCCGCACCTCGAGGCTACCCATCTCCTGCCGGAGCGTGCTCTCGGATTGAGCAATCCTGTCGATGAGCCGCACCTCCAGATCGCCCATCTCGTGACGGAGTGTGCTCTCTGCCTTGGCGATCCTGTCGACGAGCCGCATCTCGACGCCGGCAAGCTCGACGCGGCCCTTCGAGGTCTCCTCGACGAGGCGGCGTTCGAATCGATCGTCGGAGGCGTTCATCTCCTCGTCTTCCCGGGCTCGGCGCAGCATTTCATCGCACCTTCTCCGACCTCATCGACGACGATCTCATCGTCGTCGACATCTTTTCAAGGGAGAAGATCGTGCCAAGTAGAGAGCAGATGATGCGCCTTGACCCTAGCTGCGGCGGACGAGGATCGCGTCCACTTCGATATCGAATCCCGGAAGATTCGACTGTGTCAGCGTGCGGACGGGATACGGCTCGGCGACGTACTCGCGATAGATCGCGTCGAACTCCTTGGCGTCGGCGGGGTTTCTGAGGAACACGCCCACGCGCACCGCATCCTTTAAAGACAGCCCCGCGGCGTTGGCCGCCGCCTCGAGGTTGTCGAGCGTCATGCGCGCCTGCTCGGCAAACGGCTTGTCGCCGTGGCGCACGTTGTCGCGGTCGCGCGGCGTCTGGCCGGCGAGAAACACGAGGCCGCCGGCTTCCATGGCGCTGCTGTACGAGCCGATCGGCAGCGCGCCGCGGTCAGAGGTGAAGGCCTTCCGCGACATTACCGATACCTTTCGATCATTTGCGCGATGCGCTCAACGGCCTTCACGGCCGCGTCGTGGTTCTGCGAGAAGTTCAGCCGGATGCTGTCGGTGCGGTCGGGGCTGAACTCGGTGCCGGGCGTCACCGTGACGCTCGCCTGTTGGCGCAGCGCGCGCACGAAGGTGTGCAGCGGCACGTCGAGCTTCGGCAGGCGCGGGAACAGATAGCTGCCGGCCTGCGGCTCGCGAATCTCGAGGCCCGGCACGCTCCGGAACACGCGCATCAGCTCGTCGCGGATGGCCTGGTGCTGTTTCGTACGCTCTTCCATCCAGCCCGCGGGCTCTTCGAACCACGTGCGCAGCACCGCCTGCGAATAACCGGGTGCGCGCAGCGAGACGATCGCCTGCAGCTTCTCCATGCGATCGACCAGATGCGCGGCGCCGAATGCCGCACCGAGCCGATATCCGCTGAGCGACTCGGTTTTCGACGGCCCCATGATCGTGATGACGCGGTCGCTGTCGATGCCGCTCGCGCGCAGGTGCGTGTACGACTGCCCCGCATACAGCAGCCGCGAATACAGCTGGTCGGCGATGACGATGGCGCCGTACTTGTTGGCGAGCGCGGCGATGGCGCCGATCTCCTCGTTCGAATAGATCACTCCCGCCGGGTTGTTGGGATTGGAGAACAGGAACGTCTTCACGCCCGACTTGAAGGCATCCTCGAGCTGCGTGAGATCGAGGCCCGCCTTGTCGCCGTGCGCGAGATAGTTCATCTCGATCGGCACGATCGTGGCCCCGAGAAACTCCACGAGCTTGCGGTTCGCGAAGTAGTCGGGGCGGACGATGGCGACACGGTCGGCGGCGGCGACGGTGGCGCCGATGGCGAGGAAGAGCGCGCCTTGCGTGCCGGGCGTGATGATTAATTCAGAGGCCGCCGCCACCGGCGCGCCGGTGAAGTCCGCGAGGTGTTTCGCCACGCGCTCGCGCAGCTCGCCGCCGCCGCGGTACTCGGTGTAGGCCTGCGATCCGCCGCGCTGCACGCCCGAGACGAACTCGTCGAGCGAGCCGGGCGTGGGCGCGAACGCCGTGTCGTTGACGTCGCCGTGCGAGAAATCCACCGGCGTACCCGGCAGGCTCTCGCCGCGAAACGCGGCGTCCTGGCCGGCCGCATCCTGGCGCACTTCCTGTCCTGGCGCGTGGTCGGTGCCCAGCTTCGCGAACTTCTCTTCGATGGCAGTCATGCTCGGGACATTTTACGGTAGCGCAGGCTTTCGGGCCTGCGAGCCCACTTCCACCTGCACTCTCTGAGGGACAGCACCCGCTGGCGCATGACGTCTGGTCAAGACACCTCGTCGGCGTTTTGCTGATGTTTTTCGCGGATTCAGGTGGCGGGCCGCTTGCTCAAAGCAACGGCATGATGAAGCACGTGGCTCTCGCATCCGTCATGGTCGCGCTCGTGGCGACGTCTGCCGCCGCGCAGGGGCGCGGCAACGGCCGCCGCGACAAGGGCGTCCCCCCCGGACACATGCCGCCGCCCGGATCGTGCCGCGTGTGGGTGCAGGGCGTGCCGCCCGGACGGCAGGCTCCGCCCACCAGCTGCGCCGAGGCCGAGCGCGATGCGATGCGCAACGGCGGGCGCGTGATCTACGGCGGCGATCGCGATGGCGATCGCACCAACCGCGGCAGCGGCGGTGGCGGCATTCTCGGGGACATCCTCGGCCGCGGCGATCGCGACACTCGCGGCGATCGACGCGAGCCGCGCGACCGGCGCGACGGCGAGATTCGCGGCGGCACCGACAACCGCCGGCCGACCGCACGCGGCGAGCGCAGCGGCCGGGCCATTCCGCGCGACGATCGCGACGATCGCTATGAGTCGAGCCGGCGCATCAATTCGGTTGCGGCCGACAACGGCTATCGCGACGGCCTCGTGAAAGGGCGCGAGGACGCGGAGGACGGCGACAGCTACGACCCCGATCGCCACTCCTGGTATCGCTCGGCCAATCGCGGCTACTCGTCGCGGTACGGCTCGCGCGACCAGTACGCCCGCGACTACCGCGCCGCGTTTGCCGACGGCTACGACGAGGCCTACCGCGACGCCGAGCGGAGGGGCGCGCGCAACGGCGAGCGCAGTCCGTGGTGGTGGCCGTTCTAAGCCGGCAGTTACGGGATTTTCTTCCCTCGCGGCGCCTGTCCCGGCAGCAGGAACGTTTTGATTGACGGCCCCTCGCCGCAGGCCGTCATACCGGCGCCGTGCGATAGTTCAAAGAATGGATCCGCACAAACCCCTTCGCGACGATGTGCGGCTGCTGGGCGAGCTGTTGGGAGAGACGCTGCGCGAGCAGGAAGGCCCGACGCTCTTCGATACCGTCGAGCGGGTGCGGGCGCTTTCAAAGGAGGCGCACCAGGGCGACGCGTCCGCGTTCCGCCGTCTCGCCGACGAGCTCGGCTCGATGCCCACCGATGCGGCGCTCCCCGTGGCTCGCGCCTTTACGCACTTCCTGAACGCCGCGAACATCGCCGAACAGCACCACCGCATCCGCCGCAGGCGCGCGTACCAGCGCGAGGGCGCGCCGCCGCAGCGCGGCTCGGCCGACGAGGCCTTCGCCCGGCTGCTGGCACAGGGCGTCTCACCCGATGCGCTTCATGATGCCGTTTCGCGTCTGGCGATCGAGCTCGTGTTCACGGCGCATCCAACCGAGATCGCGCGGCGGACGCTCGTGCAGAAATACAACCGCATCGCCGGTGCGCTTGCCGACAACGACCGCGCCGATCTGACGCTGCCCGAGCGCGAGGCGGTGATGGCGCAGCTGCGGCGCGAAATCAGGAGCGCATGGGGAACGCACGACGTCAGGGACGAGCGGCCGACTGCGCTCGACGAGGTGCGCCGCGGCCTCGTCGTCTTCGAGCAGAGTTTGTGGACCGCGTGGCCGGCATACGCGCGCGCCGTCGACGCCGCGCTGCGCAAGCACACCGGCCGCGGCCTGCCGCTCGAGGTGGTGCCGCTTCGCTTCGGCTCGTGGATAGGAGGCGACCGCGACGGCAATCCGAACGTCACGCCGGAGGTGACGCGCAAGGCCTGCCTCTTCTCGCGCTGGGTCGCCGTGCAGCTCTATCTGAAAGAGGTAGACGCGCTGCGTGACGAGCTCTCGATCGCGAGGGCGAGCGATGAACTGGCGCAGCTCGTGAACGGCGGCCCCGAGCCCTATCGCGCCTGGCTTCGCATCGCCCGGCGGCGGCTTGCCGCGACGCTCGAGTGGATCGATGCGTCTATCGCGTCGAGCGCGGACCTCGCGGCCCCCGCGGACGCGTACGTCGATGCCTCGGAGTTCAACGATGCCGTGCTCGTCTGTCATCGGTCGCTGCTGCAGACGAACCAGCACGTAATCGCGGCTGGGCGGGTTGAAGACCTGCTCCGCCGCATCGCCGTGTTCGGCATGACGCTCGCGCCGCTGGACGTCCGCCAGGAAGCGGCACGGCACGCCGAGGCGCTCTCGGCGCTGACCGAGGCGCGCGGGCTCGGCCTCTTCTCGGAATGGGAAGAAGAGGAGCGCGTCCGATTTCTGATCGAGGCGCTCACGGGAGAGGTCCCTCCCCTCCCCGCTACGGCCGGCAGTGACGATGTGGGCGATGTGTTCGACACGATGCGCATGATCGCGCGCATCCCCGCGGCGTCGCTCGGCGCCTATGTCATCACCATGGCGAGCCGCGCGTCAGACGTGCTCGCCGTCGAGTACCTGCAGCGCGCGGCCCGGGTCCCGTCCCCCTTGCGCGTCGTCCCGCTCTTCGAAACGTCGCGTGATCTCCGGAATGCCGCGGCGGCGATGGAGTCGCTGCTCGGCATCGAGTGGTACCGCAGGCGCATCGACGGGCGGCAGGAAGTGATGATCGGCTATTCGGATTCGGCGAAAGACGCTGGACGTCTGGCTGCCGGATGGGATCTGCACAAGGCGCAGGAGGCGGTTGTCGCCGTCTGCAGGCGTTTCGACGTGCGGGTCACGCTGTTTCACGGCCGTGGCGGCAGTGTCGGCCGTGGCGGAGGTCCCACGCACCTCGCGCTGATGTCGCAGCCGCCCGGTTCGATTGACGGCACGCTGCGCGTGACCGAGCAGGGCGAGATGATTCAGGCGCTGTTTGGCCTGCCCGACATCGCGCAGCGGACGATGGAGGTGTACACGACCGGGACGCTCGAAGCGTGGCTCACACCCGCGCCGCCGGCGCCGGCGGAGTGGCGCGCCCATATGGACCGTCTGGCCGATGCGGCCCGCGCGGCCTACCGCCAGACGGTGCACGAGCATCCTCGGTTCATCGAGTATTTTCATGCCGCGACGCCGGAAGCGGAACTGGCCGGCATGAACATCGGGAGCCGCCCTGCTCGACGCGCGGGAAGCGCCTCGCTTGCGGGGCTGCGCGCGATCCCGTGGCAGTTCGCGTGGACGCAGACGCGGCTCATGCTGGGCGCGTGGCTGGGCGTCGAGCGCGCGCTCTCGGAGGCGATCGCGCGTGGCGAGCGTGACGACCTCAGACGGATGTATCGCGACTGGCCGCACTTCCGCGCCGCGCTCGATCTGATCGAGATGGTGCTGGCGAAAGCGGACGCGAGGATTGCCGCCGAGTACGACCGGCGGCTGGTGCCGGCGCATCTGCAGCCGCTCGGCGCAGAGCTTCGCGAGCGTCTCGATCTGGCGATCAAGCTGGTGCTCGACGTCACCGGCCACACCGAGCTGCTCGAAAACGACCCGGTGATCCGCCGGTCCATTGATGTGCGCAACCCGTACGTGGATCCCATCAACCTGGTGCAGGTCGAGCTGCTTTACCGCGTGCGCGCCCGGCGCGACGAAGCCGCGCGCGACGCGCTGTTCGTGACGATCAACGGCATCGCGGCCGGGATGCGGAATACGGGGTAGCGCCGCCGCGCGCCCCCCTCAGAACGCCACAGGTCCCCGCGGACACTTCAACCCCGCTTCGCGATATACTGCCGCCCCCATCGACCCACGGCTTCTCACGTGGGGAGATCCGCGTTTGCGACCATGACTGTTTCGCCGGAATCCGCCCACCACGCGCGCCTGGCGGCTTCGCTCGCGCCGCAGTATGTGATCGAACGTGAGATCGGACGCGGCGGGATGGCCACGGTGTATCTCGCGGAAGACACGAAGCACCGGCGCAAGGTCGCCGTGAAGGTGATTCAGCCCGAGATCGCGCTGGCGCTCGGGCGCGAACGGTTCCTGCGCGAGATCGACATCGCCGCAACGCTGAATCATCCGCACATCCTGCCGCTCTACGATTCGGGCGAGGCCGACGGGTTCCTGTTCTACGTGATGCCCTACGTCAGCGGCCCCTCACTCCGGCAGAAGCTGCGCACCGAGGGGCCGCTGCCGCTCGATGAGGCGCTGCGCCTCACGGGACAGATCGCGTCCGCACTCGGACACGCGCACGCGCGGACTTTCGTGCACCGCGATATCAAGCCCGAGAACATCCTGATTCACGAAGGCGAAGCGATGGTGACGGACTTCGGGATCGCGCACGCCGTCAGCGCCGCGGGCGCAGACATGATCACGCGCGAGGCGCTGACGATGCCGGGCGTGGTGGTGGGCACGGTGCCATACATGAGCCCCGAGCAGGCAACGGGCGCAGCGGAAATCGACGCGCGCAGCGACGTGTACAGCCTGGGTTGCGTGCTCTACGAAATGTTGACAGGCACGACGCCCTTCGCCGGCGCGTCGGTGGCCGCGATCGTCGGCCAGCAGATGACCGCCGATGCGCCGCGCGTGAGCGCGCGGCGGCCCGACGTGCCCCCGGCCGTCGACCGCGCCATCCTGAAGGCGCTGGCACGCACGCCCGCCGATCGCTTCGCCTCAGTCACCGCATTCACCACCGAGCTGCTGCCCGCGGCGCCGGCCGTGGAACCTTCAGTGGCGGTGCTGCCCTTCCTCAACCTCAGCTCAGAGGCCGAGAACGAATACTTCGCCGACGGCATCACCGAAGACGTCATCGCCCAGCTGTGCAAGATGCCGGCGCTGAAAGTCATCTCGCGCACGTCGGTGATGCCCTTCAAGAAGCGCGAGCAGAGCCTGCGGCAGATCGCCGCGACGCTGGGCGTCACGACGGTGCTCGAGGGCAGCGTGCGCCGCTCGGGCCAGCGCGTGCGGATCGTCGCGCAGCTGATCGACGCCAACTCGGATCAGCACCTGTGGGCCGACACGTACGATCGCGACCTCACGGACATTTTCGCGATCCAATCAGACGTGGCGCTGCAGATCGCCACCGCGCTCGAAGCGGAACTGTCGCCCGACGCGCGTGCCCGCATCGAGCGCAGACCCACCAGCGACATCGAGGCCTATCAGCTGTATCTGCAGGGCCGGCACTGCCTCGTGCGCTTCACCGCCGAAGGGATGCGCAAGGCGATCTCGTTCTTCGAGCAGGCAATCGCGATCGACAAACACTACGCGCAGGCCTACGCCGCCATCGCGTTCGCCTACGCGGAACTTGCCGAATCAGGCCACTGGAAACCGCACGAAGCGCTGCGGCGCGGACGCGAGGCTGCGGAGTCCGCACTGCTGCTCGACCCCGACCTGGGCGACGCCCACTGCTCGATGGGCTACGTCAAGATGCTTTCGGACTTCGACTGGGCAGGCGCGGAGGCCGCATTCAAACGCGCGCTGCAGCTGAGCCCGGCCAGTGCCGACGCGTTCAGCACGTACGCGCGCATGTGCGGCGCGCTCGAGCGGTACGACGAGGCGATGGCCATGGGCCAGCGTGCCCACGAGCTCGACCCGATGGCGCACCGCGCGGACGTCACCAACATGCTGCTGCGCGCCGGCCGCTACGAGGAAGCGCTGCAGGCCGCGCTGCAGTCGGTGGAATTCGACCCGACCTACGACCGCGCACACGCCACGCTCGGCTGGGCCTATCTGAAGACCGGCCGCCCCACCGAAGGCGTGGCCGAACTCGAACAGGCGCTCGCGCTGTCAGGACAGAGCCTGAACTGGCTGGCGCAGCTCGGCGAGGCGTACGCGCTGGTCGGCCGCACAGCCGAGGCGCGCCAGATCCTCGCGCAGTTCGAGACGATGGCCGCCGGCAGCTACGTGTCGCCGTATCACCGCGCGTACATCCACACGGGCCTCGGCGAATACGACGCGGCCATCGGCTGGCTGGAACGGGCCCACGCAGACCGCTCGGGCGCCATCTACGGCATCAAGGGCTCGTTCCTGTTCCAGCCGCTTCGCACGCATCCCCGCTTTCAAGCGTTGCTGCGAAAGATGAATCTCGCGGACTCCAGGGGCTGATCGCGACGATGTGCGGTGTTCGTCGGCGAATACCGCACATCGTCGCCCTCATTCTCCGCTCAGAAGGCCACAGTTCCCCGCGGACACTTCAGCTCAATCTTCATCCGCGATTCCCGGCCCTTCCGCGCCGCCACCTTCAACCCGATCGCGCTGAAGACGTGGGTCAGCGGACCCGGATTGGGATCCTCAATCCGCAGCGATGTCAGGGCGCATCCGCGCGGCGTTGTCGTCGACGGATGTTTCGCCGGATCGGCCCACTTGATGAAGAACGGCAGCCAGGGGTGTTCCGGCAGCGTGACGTCGAGCGTGGTCCATTGCAACCGCGAGCCATCGGGCAGGTTGCGCGCGCCAGGCATCGCGGCACCATGTCGTATTTCGCGCGCCTGCAGCTTCGCCTGCAGCGCGAACATGTCGCCGGTGCCCACCGCCCAGCCGACGGGCCTGAGCGTCGCGAGCGGCTTCAGCTCATCGACCATCGGTGACGCGACGGACTGCTTCGGGTCCGGCGCCATGATCTCGAGATACACGCCATCACCCAGCGAGGCGAGCGCGTTCCAGGTGCCGCGGCCGGGATGCACGCCGCCCATGACCGGGCGCACACCCGTCTTCTCCTCGAATTCGGCGATGCCGCGCTCGAGGTCATTGATGCCCAGAATCAGATGGTCGATGGTCACGGCGGTCCCCTGTAGCGAAGCAGCCGCGATCGCAAGGGCGAAGGCGAACGCCGGAGCGAGGGCGAGCATCTTCACGGCTTTACGGTACGCCATTTCCGGCCGCCGACAAGCAGCAGATCGCGAAGGGGGGGCACCGGCTTGAATTTTGCGGCCGACGATGAGAACGGTGACAGCACTTCCACGACCGAGCTGCCGGTAGGTGATGCCGGCTGCCGCGGATCGGACGACTGACCGAGCGCGTGAACTGGTTCGCGCAATACGGCGTGCGCGAATGCTGGATCGTGCATCAACTGTCGATACAGGTCGACGTCATGACATTTGCGGAGGGACGCGTGCAGGCCACGCGCGTGTTTCACGGGCAGGATCTGATCGCGTCGGATCTGTTGCCGGGTCTCGCTGTTACTCCGCGGCTGCTTGTGGACGGGTACTGATCGCAGGTCGCCGGGGCTGAAGCCCGGCCTACCGGCACGCAGGCCTAAAGGCCTGCGCCACCGGCCCAAAGGCCTGCGCTACCGGCGCTCCAGTTCCACGAACCGCTGCGGATACTCCGGCCCGATGTACTCGGCGCGCGGGCGAATCAGGCGGTTGTTCGCGTACTGCTCGAGGACGTGCGCGCTCCAGCCCGAGATGCGGCTGACGGCGAAGATCGGCGTGAAGAGATCGATGGCGATGCCGAGCGTGTAGTAGGTCGACGCCGAATAGAAGTCGACGTTCGGATAGAGCTTCTTCTCGCCCGTCACGATGCGCTCGATGCGCTCGGACATCTCGAACCACTTCGTGTTGCCCGCCTTCTCGCCCAGCTCCTTCGACATGCGGCGCAGGTGCGTGGCGCGCGGGTCCTCGGTGCGATACACGCGGTGGCCGAAGCCCGGAATCTTTTCCTTGCGCGCGAGCTTCGCGCGCACGAACTCGTCGACGCGCTCGCCTGGCGCGTCCTGCCCAATCTCGAGGAGCATGCGCATGACGTCGGCGTTCGCGCCGCCGTGCAGCGGCCCCTTCAGCGCGCCGATGGCGCCCGTGATCGCCGAGTGCATGTCGGTGAGCGTGGCCGCCGCGACGCGCGCCGCGAAGGTGGACGCGTTGAGCTCGTGGTCGGCGTGCAGGATCAGCGCGATGTCGAACGCCCGCGTGGCCAGCGCCGACGGACGGTTGCCGGTCAGCTGATACAGGAAGTTCGCGGCGTGCGACAGCGCGGGATCCGCCTGAATCGGCCCGCCGCCGGCGGCCATGCGGCCCCACGTGGCGACAAGCGCCGACAGCTGTCCGGTCAGGCGCACGGCCTTGCGATAGCTGGCCTGCGGCGAGCGGTCGGCCGCGTCGGGATCGTAATGACCGAGCGCCGACGTCAGCGTGCGCAGCGCGTCCATGCCGTCGGTGGGCGGCAGCTGTTTCATCAGCCGCAGAACCGGCTCGGGAAGCTGTCGCGCGTGGGCCAGCTGTGTCTGCAGGTCGCCAAGCTCGGCGCGGTTCGGAAGCCGCCCGTGCCAGAGCAGGTAGCACGTTTCCTCGAACGTCGCGTGCGCCGCGAGGTCGTGGATGTCGAACCCCTGATAGGCGAGCACGCCCTTGCCGCCATCCAGGAAACAAATCGCGGACTCACCCGCGACCACTTCTTCGAGCCCTGCTTTGGGTTTTGCGTCGACGGACATCCTGCTAATTGTAGTCCGGAGCGGTGGACGCAGGCCTGAAGGCCTGCGCTACCGTTTGTAGATCAGACCGACGGTCATGCCGAGCGCCGCGAACTGAATCACGGTGGCCACGGCCGTGGAGACCAGGTACTGCAGCGGCAGCGGGAAGTTCACGTAGTTCCAGGCGACCACGAACGTCACCAGCATCACGCCCACGAGCACGCCGAAGCGCAGGCCCTCCTGCAGGCCGGGGCCGCCTTCGTAGCCTTTCGCGTAGGTATAGGCGAACGCCAGCACGCCGAGAAAGCCGGCGCCGAAACCGATGGGCATGAGCGGCGCGGCCGTCGCCCGCGACCGGGCCACGCCTGCCTGCGCCAGCGACGCCCACGCATCGTCCAGCATCACCCCATAGATGAGGAAACCGAGCGCCAGATAGGCCGCCCAGCCAACCAGTGCCGCCAGGCCGACACGCGCGAAATTCATGTGAAAACCCGCGCGAATATATCATTGCCGCCATGCAGCACCGCACCGCCCTTTTCGCGCTTCTTGCCCTGCTGGTGGCGGGTCCCGTCTCGGCCCAGAAAGCCCCGGCACCGGCCGACTACATCAGCCCCGCCTACCCGGTCACGATGGCCGCGGCCCGCAAGGCCGACCGCATCGCGTGGATCGCGTACGACGAGGGCAAGCGCAACGTCTATGTCGCCGCCGCGCCCGCCTACACGCCAGTGCGCCTGACGTCGTTCCTGAAGGACGATGGCGTCGACCTCACCGACCTGGCGATTTCGGAGGATGGCTCGGTGGTGATGTTCGTGCGGGGGCACGCCCTCAATCGCGACAACTGGGTGGCCAATCCGTCGAGCGATCCCGCGGGCGCCGAGCGCGCGGTGTGGGCGGTGCGCACGGCTCCGGGCTCGAGGCCGCGCCGCCTCGCCGCCATCGAACGCGGCACGCCGGTGCTCGCGCCCGACGGCAGCGCGGTGCTCTACGTGAAGGACGGACAGATTCATCGCGCGCCGACGCGCGCGGCCGCGGCGCCCACCGCCGCCGACAAGGGCGAGAAGCCGTACTTCACGGTGTGGGGCACGAACGGCAATCCGGTGTGGTCACCCGACTCGAAGAAGATCGCGTTCGTGAGCGACCGCGTCGATCACGCGTACATCGGCGTGTACGACATCGCGGCGAACACGATCACGTATCTCGCGCCGAACGTCGATCGCGACTCGAGCCCGGCGTGGTCAGCCGACAGCCGGCGCGTCGCCTTCGTTCGCCGACCAGGGCTGGCCTTCGGCCAGCAGGGACAGGCGGGCATCGGCGGCGTCGGCAATCCGCCCGGACCCGCCGCGCAGAATCAGGGACGCCAGGGCGGACGCGGCCAGGCCGGCAATTCGAACATCCCCGCGGCGGCCCACCAGATTCCCGGCCTCACCCGCGCGGCGTTCCGCGGCGGCTACACGCTCGGTCTCTGGGTCGCCGACGTCGCCACCGGCGACGGCCACGAGTTCTGGCACAACCAGCCGAACGATCCGATCTTCTCGAACGTCACCAACTTCACCTGGGCCGGCAACCACGTCGTCTTCTCCGCCGCGCAGCCGAACGACGAGTGGGATCGCTTCTTCTCGGTGCCGGTCACCGAAGCCGTGTCGACCGCGCGCCCGACACTGCTCACGACCACCGACGGCATGATCGAAGACACCTCGTCGTGGCGTGTGTCGGCCGACGGCCAGACGTTCTTTTACACGTCGAACGCCGGCGACATCGATCGCCGCGACATCTGGGCGGTTCCGGTCGCGGGCGGCACGCCGCGCCAGGTCACGAAGGGCGACGGCATCGAGACGATGCCCTTCCCCGTCGCGTCAGGCAAACACGTTGCGATCTTCTTTGCCGATGCCAAGGTCCCGCAGTCGGTCGCCATCGTTCCCGCCGCGGGCGGCGAGGAGCGCATCCTCTTTCCAACGCTCGCGTCCCGCTTCCCCATCGACGCGCACGTCGTCCCCACAGCGGTCACGCTGAAGGCAGCCGACGGCTTCGAGTTCTACAACCAGTTGTTTCTGCCGAAGGACTTGAAGCCGGGCGAGAAGCGGCCGGCGGTGATCTTCGTGCACGGCGGGCCCGTGCGGCAGATGCTGCTTGGGTATCACTACCGGCACTTCTACCACATGGCGTACGCCTTCGATCAGTACCTGGTCAACCAGGGCTACATCGTCTTGTCGGTGAACTATCGCAGCGGCGTGGGCTATGGAAACTCGTTCCGGCGCGCGCCGAACACCGGCGGCCGCGGCAACGCGGAGTACGCGGACGTGCTCGCGGCCGGCAAGTATCTGCAGGGGCGCGCGGACGTCGACGCCGATCGCATCGGCATCTGGGGTCTCTCCTACGGCGGCGTGCTGACGGCGCAGGCCCTCGCGCGCAACTCCGACATCTTCAAGGCCGGCGTCGATCTCGCCGGCGTGCACCTCTGGGGCAGCTCACTCGATCCCGAGTCGGTCTCGTTCAAGTCGTCGGTCATCGGCGCGATCGACGGCTGGAAGTCGCCCGTCCTGCTGCTGCATGGTGACGATGACCGCAACGTCGCGTTTCAGCAGACGACGGGCCTGGTGCAGCTGCTGCGCGCGCGCGATGTGCACTACGAGCTGATCGTGTTCCCCGACGATGTGCACGATTCGCTCATTCACAGCCGGTGGATCTACACGTTCGACCGGGCCGCGGAGTTTCTGAACAGATACTTGAAGCCGAGCGGTGGGGCTCGCTAGGCCCTAGGCCAGAAACAAGAACTTCGAGCCGGAGCCGGCGCGCACACGGCGCGCCGGCGTTCTGGGGTCTCAGTTAGTGCATGACTGGCTTCAATCACGTAGTCGGCCAATGGCGCGACAGAACCCTTCCCTTGGCTCCCGATTCACTTGAGTGGGATCAGGCAGTCGCACTCCACCATGCAGAGGTCCTCGTCAGGCCCTACGTTACGATCGCAGGGGCCCGTGGACCACATCGGCGTGCCGAAGCAGCTGTCGCATCCGCTCATGCAGTTCGATTCCAGCGCGGAGCAACAGCCCTCGTAGTCCTGAGTGCACAAAGTTTGCGGAAGCAACTGGAAGCAACTCAGGTTCGCGGAGCACGAGTAGGCGACAGCTTCCTCGCCTGGCACGAACAGAGCGGTCCATAGGAAACCCGCAACCATGAACTTCCGGATCAGTCTGGACACACAATCCCTCCTTCTTCTTCTGGCCAAGACCCTGGCCCGACCGGCAGGGTTCGGAGTCACCAGCGTGCCCCCGGTACTCGCCCTCCGCAAGCGTCGGTTCTGGAATTGGCCAAGCGGTATGGAATATTCGACAAGCCTGAATACTTCTTGATGTTGATTCCATGAACGGAAGGCTTCAGACTCGCCTTTGAAGGTGGCCAATGGAAATGAATCAACGCGTTAGCGACTTCACGAAAACACGTCTCGTGTTGGACATCGTCGCCACGCTGGCGATCGTGGTTGCGGCCGGAACGTTCATTTTCGGCCGAGGCGTGTCACGGCCAGCCCCAGCTGGACGCGAACCAGCACTGCCCCGCGAAGCGACAAGCATCGAGGGACCAGAGCGAGGCGATCCCGGTGCGCCAGTAGCGATGGTCATCTACTCCGATTTCGAATGTCCGTTCTGCGCTCGCTTCGCGCGAGACACGTTGCCTTTCGTTGAGAAAGATTACGTACTCACCGGCAAGGTTCGCGTAGTGCTGTTTGCTGCGAATATTCCGCTTAGTTCCGAAAGCATTATTTCGGCGGCAAGCCAGGTTGGGCTGAGTCAGGAATCCCTCGAAGCGTGCCGAGCGAATGCAAGAGCACGTGTTGCTCGGGATGAGGAGAGCGCGAAGTCCATCGGATTGACTGGTACGCCAGCGATTCTTTTCGGCGTGGTCCAGCCAGATGGCAAAGTGCTGTATCGAAAGGGTCTGTTCGGAGCGCGTCCATTGCCAGAAGTGAGGAGCGCGATCGAGGAAGCTCTTCGAACGGCCGGTGTTTTGCCGTGAAACGTCTCCTGATCGCTTTCGTCCTGGTCGAACTCGTAGCCCTTGCGCCGCGACTGGGAAGCAGTGACGCACTCGACAGGTCGCAGTCGCAGCCTACTTTCAGGGCGATGTCCGCATATGTACGGGTCGACTTCGTCGCGACCGACGCCAACGAGAAAGTCATCGATGATCTACGCCGAGACGACATAGAGATCCTCGACGGCGGCGAAAGACAAGAGATTGTCGAATTCAGTTTCATCCAAGCGCCTCTGCAGATCAGGGCAGTAGACGACACTACCTTAGGGGTCACGGAGAGCCCCGTCGTCTCAAACGGCGCTCTGGAGAGTCATTCGCGAGCAATGGCGATCGTTGTCGATGAAACCAGTCTCATATCGACGGACTTTCTACCAGCACAGCGTGTCGTTCGATCGCTTGCGGCGGGTCTGACCAAGACGGATGTCGTCGGATTGACCTACATCACACGATCGGACTTGGGCGAAGATTTCACCTCGAACGTACGGCGCATTTATCGAGCCATCGGACACCTCGGAGCCGCATTTGGCGGTCCGAAGAATTTTCGCGATGTCACGATGGCCCTCAGAAATGCGATACAAACGCTAGCGACGGCTCCCCAAGGCAGGCGCAGCATTGTCTTGATCGGCCGCGGCTGGCCCGCCGGAATCGGCGGCTTCGACATGCAGAGGGTGGTAGAGCTCTCGCGCCAGACGGGGGTGCCTATCTACACGCTGGATCCATCCGGCCTCGTCGCGCCGGAACTGGGCCTTGAACTGCCAATGGAGCAGCAAACGCCGGACAGACGCGCTAACCTCGACAGCCGAAGAAGGTCACAGCAATCCTTCCTGCGCGCGGTTGCAACGAACACTGGCGGCCTCAGTTTCGTCAATCGATGGAACCTAGAAGAGGCCGTCCACGGGCTACTGACCGATAACAGTAACTACTACGTTGTTGCCTACTATCCCACGCGGTACAAGGAGGACGGCCGTTTTCAGCGAATCGAGGTTCGATCTAAGCGACCCGAAGTGAGGCTACGAGCCAGACCAGGCTATTTCAGACGCTCACCAAAATCGTCGGCCGCGAATCCGCTTGCGGTCCTCGAAGGCAACGGTTTGTCTGGAGGAGACCTGCGAGCGCGGGCCTCAGCTTCACTCATGAGCGTGACGGCTAAGACAGCCAGCCTTCTGGTCACCTTGGACGTTGATGAGGCGGCATGGGAGGGCACCCTTGCTAAGTCTGGTGACCTCGGATGGATAGCTGTTGATCCGGATGCTCGCGTATTGGCCAGAGGTATCTCACAGATTGAGCTCGGCTCGGACCACACTCTCCGCGCGGCCGGTTGGTTCTCTATTCAAACCGTGGTGGAAGTACCAAGAACGGCCAAGTACCTTCGACTGGCCTTCTCGGCTCGCCATCATCCGTCGTTTGCGCGTCTTCATCTGCCAATCGATGTGGGCCCCAGAGCTCCAGGGGTCGGGCCAGTCCTGATCGGAACTGGTGCAGCACCCGCCGCCTCGGCGCCCCGTCGACCTGCATCTACTACACCGACAAACGAACGTTCGTTCGCGAATGGCGACGTCCTTAACCTCTTCGCTCGGGTGTTGGCGCCACGCTCTGCCGTGTCCAATGCCGCGCTCCGGCTTACGCATGGGGACGTGACGATCAGGACCCTACCTCTTGAATTGCGTGCGATCTCCGAGCGAGCTGCCGACGTGTTGAGCCAGCTTCCCCTCGAAGGCCTCCGCCCAGGCGAGTATGCTCTCGATCTCTCGGTCTCCATTGACGGAAACACACAGGTATCGCGGACTACGTTCCACGTGCGGTGATCAACCGTCCTCACGAGCACTAGCCTCAGCCACGGGTGGCAATTGATTACAGGTGCGCAGCTGGCTCGGCGACATCTTGCATACTCTCTTGGTAAATCTGGCCAACGATGTGCCATTGGAAAATCCCGCGGTCGACGCGATTGCTTTGATCGGTAAGTCCGGAAAATCTCGGAGAGCCCGCCAAACGCGCTCCAGAGCAGCCTGATCACGCCAGGTTCTCGGTACGATTCCGCCATGCCGTTCTATTACCAAGCTCAATGTATGTCGATGGACACCGAGCAGGCGAGATGCCTCAAGGATGCTGAGTCTCGGATGCTGGGCGAGAAGGGCTTGGAGTTTCAGGAACAGGCCGGTGGAATCGTAGGACATGGCATCCTCCTTAGGCCGGTCAAAAAACTGGGGAGTTGCCACGCGCAAAGTATCGCTGTCTAGGAATTCGGTCAAGGGAACAACAGGTGCAGGCCAGTTGGCGTTCGGTGTGCCCGCAGCGACTCGTCGAGAGTCCGGCTCAACAGATTGAGGCGCAAGCAATTGCCAGGTGATTCCCTGTTCAGGCCCTTCAAGACGAAGCGCGATCTCGGTAGACGTCCGGCTTCTTTAGTGGGGCCGGCCGAAGTACAGCACGTAGCCGTCGGCGTCCTGCACCTCGAAGCCGCGCAGGTTGTCGTCGTTGTCCTGCAGCGGCAGGAAGAAGTCGACGCCGCGCGCCGCGAACTCTTCGGCGAGCGCGTCCGGATCGGGCACGTAGATGTACGCGTCCCAGCGCGCGATGCCCTGCTTGATGTCGCGGGTGTGATTGGGTACCGGCTCGACGCCGATGGCCTTCATCATGATCATCGCGCCGCCCCGCTGCACGATGCCGAAGAAGATGTCGCCGGGGTCTGGGCCCTGGAAAGTGATCTCGAAGCCGAAACGGTCGCGATAAAAAGCAAGCGCCGCCGGGACGCTCTTCACGATGAAAAGCGGTGCGGCGCTGCCGATGTCCATGCCTAGGGCCTATGGCCTGTGGCCTATGGCCTGATCTACTTCGCCGTTTGCGGCGCCAGCACGCCGTCGTTGGCGAGCTGCTGCATGATGGACGTGCAGCCGACGTAGAGGAAGCCGGCCTGGAAGAGCATCAGGAACGGCAGCGTGCCGTAGATGCCGTTGGCCAGCGCGTAAAGCACGGTGCCGGTGAAGTAGAGACCGAGCGTGAGCTCGATGAGCGGCTGCACCATCATCGACGTGTGGTACTTCTTCGTCTGCCACTCGTCGCCGACGCGCTCGACGCCGTACTTCGGCGTGCGCGTGAACTCGGTTTCCTTGCGGAAGATCGCCTCGAGCACCGCGCGCGTGTTGTTGACCGCGAGGCCGATGCCGATGGCCATCACGACCGGCAGATACTTCAGGCGCGACACCCAGTCGGTGTACAGCTCGCGCTGGCATACGGTGTAGAAGTTGGCCACCGAGAACGTGGCGGCCGCGAAGAGCGGCAGGTCGATCAGCATCGCCTCGGTCCAGCCCATGCTGTAGCGCACGTACATGGCCGGGAACATCAGCGCCGACAGCACGATCATCAGCAGATAGTTGAAGTTCGCGGTGAGGTGGAAGAAGGCTTCCGCCTTGACCTTGAATGGCAGGTCCGACGCGAGGATCTGCGGCAGCACCTTGCGGCACGTCTGGATGGAGCCCTTCGCCCAGCGATGCTGCTGCGACTTGAAGGAGTTCATCTCGACGGGGAGCTCAGCGGGCGACACGAGGTCCGGGAGGAAGATGAACTTCCAGCCGCGGAGCTGCGAGCGGTACGACAGATCGAGATCTTCGGTGAGCGTGTCGTGCTGCCAGCCGCCGGCGTCGGCGATGACGGCGCGGCGCCAGATGCCCGCGGTGCCGTTGAAATTGAAGAAGCAGCCCGCGCGGTTGCGGCCGCCATGCTCGAGCACGAAGTGGCCGTCGAGCAGAATCGACTGCATCTTCGTGAGGAGCGAGAAATCCTGATTGATGTGGCCCCAGCGCGCCTGCACCATGCCGACCTTCGCGTCGTTGAAGTGGCCGAGCGTGCGCGTGAGGAAATCCACCGGCGGAATGAAGTCGGCGTCGAAGATCGCCACGAACTCGGCGTCGGTCTGCTTCAGGCCGTTCTCGAGCGCGCCGGCCTTGAAGCCGCTGCGATCGGTGCGATGGATGTAGGCGATGTTGATGCCGCGCGACGCGTGACGCCGCACCGCGATCTCCGCGATCGCGCGCGTCTCGTCGGTCGAGTCGTCGAGCACCTGAATCTCGAGCAGCTCACGCGGATAGTCCATCTCGACGCAGGTGTCGATCAGGCGATCCGCCACGTACATCTCGTTGTAGATCGGCAGCTGGATGCAGACCTTCGGGAGCGTCGCCGGCAGCGGCTGCGGACCCGGCACGCGGTCCCGGTGCTTCATGTACTCGTACACCAGGTAATACCGGTGCCAGCCGTACACGGCCAGGATGCTGAGGATGAAAAAATAGGTGACGAGGATGCCTGTTTCGAGTGGGCTCATAAGAAGCGTAATCCGGCCGCTGGTATAACCTGGTAATTCTAGCCTACGATCAAGGGTTCATGCAGTCAGGCACGCGCCGCACGCTCGAATTCGACCGCATCGTTGCGGCCCTTGGGCGCCTGACCCAGACCCCCCTCGGCCGCGAGAGCATCGCACAACTCGTGCCGCAAACGGACCCGGCCGAAGTCAGGCGGCGCTTGCAGCAAACGTCCGAAATGCGCCGCCACCTGGCGCTCGGGGGGAGCATCGCCCTGTCGGCCCCCGACGATTTCGCGCCAATCCATGCAGCCCTGAGCACCGAGGGCCTCGCCCTGGAGCCGCTGGAACTGCGCGCGCTGGCCGACATGCTGGCCAACCTCGACAGCTCAGCCGCGGGCATCCGGAAGCTCTCCACCGAACTGCCCCTGCTCACGCAGCTCGTGTCGGGTCTTGCGTCATTCTCAGACGAAATTGCGCTGGTCCGCCGTTCCATCGACCCGTCCGGCGACGTGCTCGACGCCGCGAGTCCCGCGCTGCGCCAGGTGCGCGACACGCTGCGCAAGCAGCGGCAGGAGCTGCGCACCGCGTTCGACCGCCTGGTCCGCGGCCGCGAGGCGTCGAAGTATCTGCAGGATCAGGTCGTCACGGACCGCCACGGCCGCTTCGTCATCACCCTCCGCGCCGAACATCGCGATTCGATTCCGGGGATCGTGCACGGCGCCTCGTCGAGCGGCGCGAGTCTGTTCGTGGAGCCGCTGGCCACCGTGCCGCTCAACAACGCGGTGGTGGAGCTCACCGAACGCGAGCGCGAAGAAGTGCATCGCGTGCTGGTGGCGCTGACCGATCGCTTCCGCGCGCGGCGCGACGAGGCCGACGCGGCGTTCGCGATGGTGGGCGCGCTCGACCAGGTGCACGCGCAGGCAAAGCTCGCGGATCTCACGAAGGCGATCGCGCCGGAGATCGGCGCGCCCGGCGACGCGCCCAGGCTCGAGTGGAAAGGCGCGCGCCATCCGTTGCTGATTCCTGCCGTACGCGAGCTGCTGCAGCGGGCCGCAGATTGCGCTCGGGTCGTTCCTTCCGTCGGCGAAGACCTCACAAGAACGCCGCCGTCAGGCACTACCGCGCGACCACGCACGGCCCGGGGGCAGGACCCTGTCCCCGTCGACATTCTGCTTTCACCGCCCACGCGAACGCTCGTGATCAGCGGTCCGAACACGGGCGGCAAGACCGTCGCGCTGAAAGCTGCGGGTTTGCTCGCGATGATGACGCAGGCGGGGCTGCATGTGCCGGCGGCCGAGGGCAGCCGCACGACCGTGTTCAGCTGCATCTTTGCCGACATCGGCGACGAGCAGTCGATTGCCGCGAGCCTGAGCACGTTCTCGGGGCACATGACGAACATCGCGTCGATGGAGCGCGACTTCGCGCTGCCGGCGCTGATTCTGCTCGACGAGGTCGGCAGCGGCACCGATCCGCTCGAGGGCGGCGCGCTCGGCATGGCGATCGTCGATCACTTCCGCGCGCGCGGCGCCCTGGTCATCGCCACCACCCACGACGACACGATGAAGTCGTACGGCGCCACCACCGAGGGCGTCACCGTGGCGGCGTTCGGGTTCGATCCGGACACGTTCGCGCCGACGTATCGCCTGCTCTACGGCATGCCGGGGCGCAGTCTCGCGCTCGAGATTGCCGCGCGGCTCGGCCTGCCCGCATCGGTCATCGCCGACGCGCGGCGCAGACGGACGACGCGCGAGACGCAGCTCGAGGCGCATCTCGCGCGCGTCGAGAAGGACATGCAGGCGCTCGATCACGATCGCCGGCTCGCGGCACACGAGCGGCAGGAAGCCGCGGCCGAGCGCGCGAAGCTGAAAGCGCGCGACGAGGCGTTGCGCGAGCGCGAGCAGCAGCTGCGCACGCGCATCGACGCGGCCGTCGAAGCGCGCGTGCGCGAGGCGCGCGAGGAAATCGAGCGCACGATCGCCCGCCTGAAACAGAAGGCCGGCGCGCTCGAGGCCGAGGCCAAGGCGCAAGGGCCGCGCCTGGTGGGACGCGGCGGCATCAGCACGGGCGATCTCGGCCGCCTGCGCGCAGAAGCGCGCGAAGGCGTCGAGCGCGCGGCCGAGGGCGTGCGCCGGCTGGGCGACACCGGCGCGGACGCCGCCGACGCTGAGGCGCCGGCCTACCAGCCCGCGATCGGCGATCGGGTGCGCGCCGGCGGGCTGGGCTTCGAAGGCATCGTGCGCGCCATCGACGGCAACACCGCGGAGCTCGAGGTGATGGGTAAGCGGATCAAGGCCCGCGTGGGGGACCTACGCCCTCTCAAGCCGCAAGCCGAAAGCCGCAAGCCGCAAGCCGGTTCCGTTCGCGTCAACGTCAGCCTCGCCGAGCGCCCCGATGGCTTGAAGGCCGAGATCAATGTCATCGGCTCCACCGTCGACGAGGCCGTCGCGCGGGTGTCGCGGTTCATTGATGACGCGCTGCTCGGCGACGCGCAGACGCTGCGCGTCGTGCACGGCCATGGCACCGGTCAGCTGCGGAAAGGGCTGGGCGCGTACCTCAAGCAGCACCCGCTCGTCGCGAAAGTCTCGCTCGCGAAGCCTGACGAGGGCGGCGACGCCGTCACCATCGTCGAACTGAAGGACTAGCTAGCGCCCGGCGGCGGCGCGAGCCGCGTCGGCTTCCTGCATCCTGCGATCGAATTCCGCCTTCATCCTGTTCGCGTCGAACGTCAGCAGCGAGCCGCCGGTTTCGAGGTGGTGGCGGAAGACCTGGCCGGCCGCAAACGTGGCGGCCGCGGCGAGCGCGGGCGCGCTCACGAGGCCGGCCAACGTGCCGGCGCCGGGCAGCGTCTTGAGGCTGCTGGCCGCCGCGAACGACAGGCCGGGCGCCGCCGCGCCGAGCAGCCCGGCCACCAGGGCCTTCGCGGCCTCGCGCGAAAACGGCACGCCGTAGATCGCGCACAGGCGCCGCACCAGGTTGACCTGCACCGCGGTCAGCACCGCGTAGTCGGCGACGGGCAGCGGAATCGCGCCCGCGCCGGCCGACAGCGCCACGTGGCGGGCAATCGTGAGATCGCCACGCGTCGATCGTCCGTCGCTCACCGCCGTTCCGCCACCGGCACGGCCGCGATCAGCATCAGCAGCCCGATGATCGGCGTCAGCAGGAGCGACCCGAACAGGTAGCCCCAGAAGCCAAACCGGTAGCGCCGGCCCGCGATCGCGATCAGAAGGCTCGCGACAAACCAGATGAGCAGGAACGTCGGAATCATGCTGCGGGTCCTTTCACAAGCGTGCCGTCTTCCATGCGCACGACCCTGTCGGCGAGGTGCCAATAGCGATCGTCGTGGGTCGTGGCGATGATGGTGAAGCCCTCGGCCTTCAGGCCGGGCAGGATCACCTCGTAGAAGTGCTTCCGGAAGTGCGGATCCTGATCGGCGGCCCACTCGTCGAACACCAGGATGTCGCGGCGCTCGAGCAGGCACACCGCCAGCGCGAGCCGCTTGCGCTGGCCCGTCGACAGGCTCTGCGTCGAGAAGCGGCCGTTCTCGTAGTGCGTCTTCGACGACAGCTCCAGTGACGCCAGCACCTCATCGACCCGCCCCGCCGGCACGTCATCGAGTCCGTAGAGCCGATCGAAGAGGTGGAATTCGGTGAAGACCGTGCTGAACAGCTCGCGATAGCCCTGCACGTTGTGCGGGCCGAGCGGCACGCCGTCCACCGCGAGCGCGCCCTGCTGCGGCAGATACAGGCCGGTCAGCACTTTCAGCAGCGTGGTCTTGCCGGATCCGTTGCCCCCGACCAGGAACAGCATCTCGCCGCGGTTGATCGAGAGATTGACCGGGCCCACCGAGAATCCGCCGGCCGCGCCGCTGCTGGCCCCGTACGTGAACCTGACGTCGGTCAGCGTCACGCGCGAGAAGCCGCTGAACACCGGCGCGTCAGACGCCGGCGCATCCACGATGGCGCGATCGAGATCGTCCTCGAGGTCGGTCAGGTTGGCGAGCGCCGCCTTCGCGCGCTCGAAGACGGGCGCCGCCTGCACCACCATCTGCAGCGGGCCGATGATGAACAGGATCGCCGCGGTGGTCATCAGCACGACGGCGCCGTAGGTCGGAGCCAGGCGCGGCAGCACGAACACCACCACGGCCAGCAGCATGTAGAACGCGAGGTCCGAGAACATGATGTCGGTGCAGAACGCGACCTGCCCGTCGATCTTGAGATCGCGCGACTCGCGCGAGATGCGCGCGAAGGCGTGCGACACCGCGTCGCTCTTGGCGCGGTTCAGGCGCACTTCCTTGAAGCCGTCGACCATGTGGCCGAGCGTGTCCACCATCTCGGCGTCCTTCGCGGTGAGCCGCCGCATCAGGGCCTGCAGCGACCGCGCGTGGCGCACGTAGATGACGACGCCGATGGCGATGGTGCAGAGCGTGGCCACGAACGCGAGCTTCGACAGCCACGCGATGTAGAGCAGGCAGAAGATCAGCACCAGCGACTGCTGCGCCGCATTGACCAGGATGATGCCGGAGTGCGACACGAGGCTCGTGTTCTGGGCGAGCCGCGCGTACAGGTCGCCGCGCGCCAGGTTCTCGACGACCTCGAGCTCCGATCGCCGGATCTTCTCGATGACGCGCACCAGGCGATTGCGCACCATGTGCTCGACGATCACCGACGCCTGGATCAGCGAGTAGCGCTTGCCGAAGTAGAACGCCGCCATGCACAGCAGGAACAGCAGCAGCAGCCGCACGCCGACGCCGTCGCCGTCGCCGGAGGCCACGGCCGCGCCGCGGTTGATGATGGCGAGAATGGCGGCGTTGCCGATGCCGGCGACGCCGGCCACGATGAGCGTACGCCGCCACGCGTCCGGCGACTCGCGGAGCAGGATGCGAATGAAATCCACGTTGAGGGCGCCGGGCGCGCGTCGAGTACGCGCCGGGCAGGGCCATCATAAGCTAAGATGTCCTTTCTCCACCCGCGATCACGATGCAACGCACTCCGGAAGCCGAGCTCATGCTCGATGACTCCCAGGCCGCCGCCTATGCGCGCGCAGACTTGTCCGACCTTCACGACGGGCTCGTCGCGGCGTTCGAAGCGCGCTTCGGGGCACCCGCGTCGGGCACGGTGCTCGATCTGGGATGCGGCGCCGCCGACATCGCGGTGCGCTGCGCGCGCGCGTGGCCCGGCGTGTCGATCGTCGGCATCGACGGCTCACCCGCGATGCTGGCCGAAGGCCGCGCGCGCGTGCGGCGTGAAGCGCTCGACGCGCGCATCCGGCTCGAGGAGCGGCGGCTGCCCGACCGCTCGCTGCCGGCCGCCGCGTTCGACGCGCTGATCGCCAACAGCCTGCTGCACCATCTCGCGAGTCCCGCGCTGCTCTGGGACGCCGTGCGCCATGCGGCCCGGCCCGGCGCCCGCGTCTTCGTGATGGATCTGCGCCGCCCCGCGAGCCGCGCCGAGGCCGAGGCGCTCGTCGATCGATACGCCGCCGGAGCCGATCCGCTCGTGCGGCGCGACTTTCTCAACTCGCTGTGCGCCAGCTACGCGCCGCTCGAGGTGCGCGCGCAGCTCGACGCCCACGGCCTTGCGCACTTCTCCGTCCAGCCGATCGGCGACCTGCACCTGGTCGTCACCGGCATCGCCGCATGACACATCGCGACGAACCCATCGCCATCGTGGGCATGGCCTGCCGGTATCCCGGCGCTCCGGACCTCGACGCGTACTGGACCCTCCTGACCTCGGGCACGAATGCGCTGGAAGACGTGCCGGCGGCGCGCTGGGACATCGACCTGCTCTACCATCCGGACCCGGCCGCGCCGGGCAAGGTCACGAGCCGCCGCGGCGGGTTTCTCGAGCACCTCGATCGCTTCGACGCCGCCTTTTTCGGCATCTCGCCGCGCGAAGCGCCGCACGTCGATCCGCGGCAGCGCGTGATGCTCGAGATCGTCTGGGAGGCGCTCGAGCACGCGGGCATCGCGCCCGATCGCCTGGCGGGCACCGCCGCGGGCGTGTTCGTCGCGACGCTCACCAACGACTACCGCAGCCTGCTGTTCGCGGATCTCGCGAGGCTCGACGCGTTCTCCGGCGCCGGCACGGCCACCAGCATCGTCGCCAACCGCATTTCGTACTTCTTCGATCTGCGCGGGCCGAGCATCGCCATCGATACGGCCTGCTCCGGATCGCTGGTCGCGCTCCATGCCGCGGTGGAATCGCTGCGGCGCGGCGAAAGCGCGATCGGGATCGCCGGCGGCGTCAGCGTCAACCTGATGGCCGACAGCAACGTGTTCTTTTCGAAGGCCGGCCTGATCTCGCCGGAAGGCAAGTGCCGCACGTTCGACAGCCAGGCGGACGGCATCATCCGCAGTGACGGCGCGGGCGTGCTGATTCTCAAGCGGCTCGCCGACGCGACGCGCGACGGCGATCGCGTCCTCGCGGTCGTCACGGGCACGGCCACCAATCACGGCGGGCGCACCCACGGCATCATGGTGCCGAACGCGGCGGCGCAGACCGCGGTCATCACCGAGGCGTGCCGGCGCGCGGGCATTCGCGCAGGCGATCTGCAGTACATCGAAGCGCACGGCACCGGCACGAAGCTCGGCGATCCGATTGAGGTCGACGGCATCGCCGGCGCCATCGGCGACGGCCGCGCGGACGGCCACCGCTGCCTGATCGGCTCGGTCAAGACGAACATCGGACACACCGAACCCGCCGCGGGCATGGCGGGCGTGATCAAGACGGTGCTGGCGATCGGCCACCGCCAGATCCCCGCCAATCTCCACTTCGAGCAGGCCAATCCGCTGATCCCGTTCGACCGCCTGCCGCTCGACGTGCCGACCGCGCTCACGCCCTGGCCGGTGCGCGACGGCCGGCTGATTGCGGGCGTGAGCGGTTTTGGATTCGGCGGATCGAACGCGCACGTCATCATCGAAAACGCGCCGGCCTCGGCCGGCCCGCTGCCGGCCACGCGCAGCGTCGACTCCGGCCTGCGCGTCCTGCCGGTGTCGGCGCGCACCGAACAGGCGCTGCGCGACCACGTACGGGCGCACCGCGACTGGCTCGCCGAACGGCCAACTGCGCTCGACGCCGCGTGCTACACGGCAGGCGTCAAGCGTGCGCACCTGCCGCAACGGGCGGCGTTCACCGCGCGCTCGTCGGACGACATGCGCGACGCGCTCGATCGCTGGCTCGATCAGCGCGCCGGATCCGCGGACGAGGCCGCGCCTGGCGCCGACCCCGCGCGGCTGGTATTCGTGTTTTCCGGCCAGGGCTCGCACCATCCCGGCATGGGCCGCGAGCTGTACCGCACCGAGCCCGTTTACCGCCGGGCCCTCGAAGACGTGGGCGAGGCGCTCGCGCCCCACGTGTCCTGGTCGCTCATCGACCAACTCGAGCAGGCGGGCAACGGCCCACGTCCGGCGTCCACGGAGATCCTGCAGCCCGCGATTTTCGCGGTGCAGATGGCGCTGGCCGCGCTGTGGCGATCGTGGGGCGTCACCCCCGACGTCGTGATCGGCCACAGCCTGGGCGAAATCGCCGCGGCCTGCGTCGCCGGCGCGCTGACGCTGGACGATGCCGCGCGCGTCGTGGTGCACCGCAGCCGCCTGATGGCCCGGGTCGCGGGCCAGGGGTTGACCGCGTCGATTGGTCTCGGCCTCGACGAGGCGTACGCGCTCGTGGGCGAATCGGCGGCGCTTGCCGTCGCCGGAAGCAACAGTCCGGGATCGAGCCTGCTGTCGGGCGCGCCGGCCGAGGTCACGCGGGCCGTCGATCGGCTCACCGCGCGCGGCGTGCATGCGCGGCTGCTGCAGGACGTCGACATCGCGTTTCACTCGCCGCAGATGGACGCGCTCGTGCCCGAATTGACCAGCGCGCTTCGCGACATCCGGCCGCGGGCCGCGGCCGTGCCGATCGTGTCGAGTGTCACCGGCGGCGCCACGCGCGGCGAGACGATGGACGCGGAGTACTGGGGCCGGAATCTGCGGCAGCCCTTCCTCTTTGCCGACGCCACGGCACATCTGTTCGACGAGGGCCGCGCCGCGTGCCTCGAGGTGAGTCCGCACCCGGTGCTGGCCTCCGCACTCGTGCAATCGGCCCGTCACGCGGGCCGCGCCGACGCCGTGGTGCTGCCGTCGCTGCGCAAGGGCACGTCCGACGCCGCGAGCATGCGGCAGAGTCTCGCGGCCCTCTATCAGCTGGGCCGTCCGGTCGAGTGGCGAGCGCTCTGGCCGTCGGGCGGCGAGATCGCGGATCTCCCCACGTATCCGTGGCAGCGCGAGCGCTACTGGTTCGATCAGCTGTCCGGATCGCGCGAGGACACGGCGCCGCGCAAGCGCTCGGGCGATCATCCGCTGCTCGGTGAGCGGGTGGAGCCGGCGGCCGGGGCGGGGGCCGCGCGGCAGATGCTGTGGGAGATCGACTTCGAGCCGCAGCGCCCGCGCTATCTGGCCGACCATCGCGTCTTCGGCGATGTCGTGCTGCCCGGCGCGGCGATGCTCGAGATGCTGCACGCGGCAGGACACCAGATTGCCGGCGGCGACGGCGTCGCGATCGAAGACGTCGTCTTCGAGTCGCCGCTGCGCATCGCCGAGGGCGCGCGCGTGCGCGCGCAGATCCTGATGACGATCGACGGCGGCACGATTCGCGCCGGCGTCTTCAGCCGGCCGGCCGGCGCGGACGCCCCTGCCGCCTGGACGGCGCACGCGACGGCGTCCGTGCGCGTGCGCGCGCCGGCCGCGCATGACGCGGCCGCGGCCATGACGCTCGACGAGCGGCGCGCGCGGTCGACCGCGGCCATCGCGCCGGCCGAACATTATGCGGCGATGCTGCGCGAAGGCGTGGCGTATGGCCCCGCCTTCAGCGTGATTACCGAGCTGGCCGCGGGCGGCGGCGAGTCGTTCGCGCGCCTGTCCCTGCCGCCGGGCATGTCGGATCAGGCCTACACCATTCATCCGGCCCTGCTCGACGGCGCGCTGCAGACGGTGGCGGCGGCGGTCTCGGGCGCCAGCGCGGGCGGCCGCGACGCGTACCTGCCGCAAGGCGTCGGCGCGTGGCAGATCGCGCGGCCGGCCGGGCGCGCGGTGTGGGCGCACGCGCGGCTCGAGAGCGCGCTCAACGGCGACCACCTCGATGCCGCCGTCGACATCGTCGACGACGAGGGCGGGGTCATCGCCACGCTCCGCGGCTTCAGGCTGAAACGCACAGGGCGCAGCACGCAGGCCCTGGCCGGCGCGCTGATCGACACGCAGTGGGAGGCGGCGCCGCACACGGGCGACGCGGCACCCGCAGCGGGAAACTGGGTCGTGCTCGCCGACCGCGGCGGCGTTGGCGCGCGTGTGGCCGATCGGCTTCGCGCGTCCGGATGCCAGGTCGTGGTGGTTGACGAGCCCGCGGCCCTCGGGCATGCGCTTGCCTCGGCATCGGACCTCTCGGGTGTCGTGCACCTGTGGAGTCTCGACGCGGCCGAGGCCGGCGTGCTGATGGCATCGGGATGCGCGCACGCGCTCGAAACGGTGCAGCGGCTGGCCGCGCTTCCTCAGCCGCCGCGGCTCTGGCTCGTCACGCGCGGGGCACGGGCCTGCGGCGAGGCGCCCATCGCGCTCGCACAAGCTCCGATGATCGGGTTCGGCCTCACCGTCGCGCAGGAACACCCCGAGCTGCGATGCACGCTCGTCGATCTCGAACCCGGCGTGAGCCCCGGCGATGCGACCGCGATGATCGCCGCGGATCTCGCGGCCCCGGCGCGCGAGCAGCACGTGGCGTGGCGCAACGGTGCGCGTCTGGCCGCGCGCCTCTCGGCCGCGCCGGCGCCGCCGGCGGAGCCCGCGTCGCTCGACGCTGGCGCCACGTACCTGATCACCGGCGGGTTCGGCACGCTCGGCCTGCTCTCCGCGCGGCTGCTCGTGGAGCGCGGCGCGCGGCATCTCGTGCTCACGGGACGGCGCGGCGCGGCGGGCCACGGGCAGGACGTCGACGCGCTCGAACGCATGGGCGCGACCGTGACCGCCGCGGCGCTCGACATTTCGCAGGCGGCTGATGCCGCCTCGCTCTTCGACGATCTGCTCCCGCGCCTTCCGCGGCTGGCCGGTGTCATCCATGCCGCCGGCGTGCTTGACGATGCGCTGCTGACGCAGACGTCGCCGGCCCGCTTCGACGCGGTGATGGCGCCGAAGGTGCTGGGCGCCGCGCACCTGCATGCGCGCACGGCGCCGCTCGCCCTCGATTTCTTCGTGCTCTTCTCGTCGGCCGCGTCGCTGCTTGGATCGGCAGGTCAGGCCGGCTATGCGGCCGCCAACGCCTATCTCGACGCGCTGGCGCACCATCGGCGCGCGAGCGGCCTGCCGGCGGTGAGCATCAACTGGGGACTGTGGGCGGATGGCGGCATGGGCGCCGAGGCGGGTGTCGAAGCGCGCATGGCAGCGCGCGGCGTGGCCGCCATCGCGCCGCGCGACGGCCTCGCGCTGCTCGACGCGTGGCTCGGGCCCGAAACGCCCGCGCAGATTGGCGTCCTGCCGATCGACTGGCCGGTGTTCCTCAGGCAGTTTCCGTCGGGCGTGCCGTCGCTGTTCGCGCGGTTCTCGGATCGCGAGCGGCGCGAGCCGCCGGCCCGCGCGATCGCGGCGGCCGCATCACCCGAGGCGCGCGCGGCGCTGGTGCTCGAGGTCCTGCGCGAGGATGTCGCCACGGTGCTGGGCATTCGCGATGCGAAATCCATCGGCCTGCGCGATCGCTTCTTCGATCTCGGCATGGACTCGCTGATGGCCGTGGAGCTTCGCAACCGGCTGCAGGCGTCGTTCGACCAGCCGTTTTCCTCGACGATCGCCTTCGACTGCCCGTCGCTCGACGCGCTGGCCGCGCGCGTGCGCGCCTCGATCGAGCCCGTGCCCGCACCGGACGCCGCCGCGGCGCCGTTCGGCAATCTCAGCGACGCGGAGCTCGCGCGCCAGCTCGCCAGGGAGCTTGCCGACTAGATGCCGGGAACGCCCGAAGATCTGCGCACCCTGCTCGAGGACGCCCTGCTCAAGATTCGCGCGCTGCGCGGCGAGCTCGCGGCGCTGCACGAGCCGATTGCCGTGGTGGGCGCGGCGGCGCGCTTTCCGGGCGCGCCCGATCTCGACGCGTACTGGCAGCTGCTCGCTCGCGGCGTCGACGCGATCGGCCCCGTTCCGGCCAGCCGATGGCAGTCGGCGGACCTGTACGATCCGGATCCCGATCGGCCGGGCACGTCGTACGTGCGCGACGGCGGCTTCATCGACGGCATCGACGAGTTCGATGCCGAGTTCTTCGGCATCGCGCCGCGCGAGGCCGCGGAAATGGATCCGCAGCAGCGGCTGCTGCTCGAAGTGAGCTGGGAAGCGCTCGAGCATGCGGGCCTGGCGCCCGACCGCGTGCGCGGAACGCGCACCGGTGTATGGGCCGGCATGATGAGTCCCGAGTACGCCCTGCGCCGGCAGCGCGGGCTCGCGGCGCGCGACGTCAGCGCCTACATGCCCTCGGGCAACGAACTGAGCTTCGGCGCGGGGCGCGTCGCCTATTTTCTGGGCCTGCAGGGTCCCGCCATGGCCGTCGCGTCGGCCTGCTCATCGTCACTCGTCACCGTGCATCTGGCGTGTCAGGCGCTGCGCGCGGGCGAATGCGAGGCGGCGCTCGCCGGCGGCGTCAATCTGATGATTGACCCGTTCACGAACGTCATGCTGTCGAAACTGCGCGCGCTGGCGCGCGACGGCCGCTGCAAGACGTTCGACGCCGCGGCGGACGGGTACGGGCGCGGCGAAGGCGCCGGCATGGTGGTGCTGAAGCGGCTGTCGGCCGCGCGCGCGAACGGCGATCGCATCATGGCCGTGATTCATGGATCGGCGGTGAATCACGACGGCGCGAGCGCCGGCCTCACGGTGCCGAACGGCACCGCCCAGGAAATGCTTCTGCGCCAGGCGCTGGCCGCGGCGCGTCTCGACGCGCGCGAGATCGGATACGTCGAGGCGCACGGCACCGGCACGATGCTCGGCGATCCGATTGAATTGCACGCGCTCGCGAGGGTACGCGGCACGGGCACCGGCGCGCCGCTGATCGTCGGATCCGTGAAGACCAACATCGGCCACCTCGAACCGGCCGCCGGGATCGCAGGCTTGCTCAAGGCCGTGCTCGCGGTCGAGCACGGCGAGATCCCCCGCCATCTGCATTTCCAGACCCCGAACCCGCACGTGCGCTGGGACGATCTGCCGCTGCGCGTGGCGCGCGAGGCCATGGCCTTCCCCTCCGGCGGCGGACGGCGCCTCGCCGGCGTCAGCTCGTTCGGGCTGAGCGGCGTGAACGCGCACGTGATCGTGAGCGATGCCGACGAGGCCGGGGCCGCCCCGCGCGACGAGGACGGGTTGCCGCACGTGCTGACGCTGAGCGCGCGCACGCCGGCCGCGCTGGCCGCATTGTCCGGGCGCTACCAGCGCTTTCTGGAGGCGGCGCCGCCCGCGCAGTGGGCCGACATCTGCTTTACCGCGAACACCGGGCGCGCGCACTTTGCGCACCGGCTCGCCATCGTGGCGGCGTCCGCGCGCGAGGGGCTCGAGGCGCTGCGGGCCGCCGCGGTGCCGGCGGCGCCCGTGCGCCC
>JAKFEY010000058.1:0-8708 GCA_036675475.1 Vicinamibacterales bacterium | reverse complement strand
CGCGCGGCGGCCGTGGTGGCCGGCGCGGCGGTTGGCGGCGCGGTGGTCGGCGCGCTCGCCCAGTGGCTGCTCACCTTCACGCTCGTCGCGCTCGTCGGCCTGCGCGTCGCCATCGGCGGCGCGCTCGAAGGCCTCGTCATCGGCGCCGCGGCCGGGCTGGGCTACGCGCTGGCGACGCGCCGCTTCAAGGGCGGCCTGGCCGCGCCGCAGGGACGCCGCCGCCTGACCGCCGCGCTCACCACTGCCGCGCTCTGCGGCGCCGGCGCGCTCCTGCTGACCGCGATGGACAGGCCGCTGGCCGGCGGCACCATCCACACCATCGCGCGCGCCGCGCAGGGCTCGCAGGTGTCGCTCGCCCCGCTGGGCCGCCTCGTCGGCGAGCCCGACTTCGGCCCGCTCTCGCGCGCGCTCATCGGCTTCGGCGAAGCCGCGCTGTTCGGCCTCGGCCTGACCTGGGGCCTCACGAAAAGGGGACGGGTCTAGTTTTTCACCCACATCTCACAACTCCCTCACCGCGCGCTCAAGACTTCGCGCGCCGCGCGCGCCATCCTCCAGGCACCAGGAGGATTGCTCGATGGAAACGCTCACGGCCGTCTCGGCCCGCCCGCACACCCGCTTCCGCATCACGACCGAACATCCGACACAGTTCATCGATCTCACCGATCAGGTGGAGGCGTTCGTTGCCGACACCGCCATCCGCTTCGGCATCGTCAACATCCAGAGCCTGCACACCACGGCCTCCGTCGTGCTCAACGAGCACGAGCCGCTGCTGCTGAGCGACTTCTCCACGCTGCTGGCCCGCACGGCGCCGCGGGCGTACTGGTACCGGCACGACGACCTGGAGACGCGCACCGTGAACCTCACCCCCGACGAGCGCGCCAACGGCCACGCGCACTGCCGCGCGCTCCTGCTCGGCGCCTCGGCGTCGCTCAATATCGTGGATGGACGGCTGCAGCGCGGGTGCTGGCAGCGGATCTTCCTGGTGGAACTCGACGGCCCGCGCACGCGCGAAGTGTCGGTGCTGGTGATGGGCGACCGCGACTAGCGGCAGCACGCATTTCGCAACGCGCGAAACGCCTTCACCATCTCCGCGTAGCTGTAGTGGGCATTCCGTCCGCTGGGATTGGGCAGCACCCAGACGCGGGCGTCGCCGAGGCAATCGAGGGCGGGCCCCGGCCGGATCGCGCGCGCGCCCGGAAACAGCGCGCGATACACGGTGATGCCGACCAGCGCCACGATCTCCGGCTTGTAACGCCGCACCTTGCGCTCGAGCGCCGCGCGTCCCGCGCGCAGCTCCACGAGACTCAGGTCGCTGACGCCAGGCGTGGGACGCGCCACGATGTTCGTAATGCCGTATCCCCACTCGGCCAGCCGGTCATCATCGACGTGCGTGACGCGCTCGGGCACGAGGCCGCTGTCGAACAGCAGCTTCCAGAAGTTGTTGGACGGCCCCGCGAAATGATGGCCGCACACGGCCGACCGCACGCCCGGATTGATGCCCACAAACAGCACCTTCACGCCCGGGCCGATGCGGTCTTTCAGGCGCAGATGCTCGTAATCGATCATAATCGGCGGATGAATTTCCTGTTCAAGGAAGAGCCCGCGCACTATCCCTACGAAACCTTCCTGAAGGACAAGCGGACCACGTGGAGCGGCGTGCGCAATCCGGTGGCGCAGAAACATCTGCGCTCGGTGAAGAAGGGCGACCGCATCTTCTATTACCACACGGGTAACGAGAAGGCGATCGTCGGCATCGCGAAAGCCGCGAAGAACGCCTACGCCGATCCCGCCGGCAACGGCCACGTCGTCGACATCGTGCCCGTCAAGCGCCTGCGCCGGCCCGTCACGCTTGCTGAAATCAAGAACGACCGCCGCTTCGCGCAGCTGCCCCTCGTCCGCGTCCCCCGCCTCTCGGTGATGCCCATCGACGACGACGTCTGGGACATCATCGTCAAGATGTCAGGCACCACTTAGAAAAACACCACCATTTACCATTCAAGATCTCTTGAGGTAGAGACACCCAAGCGGCGGCAGTCTGAGCAACAGTGACTGCTCGTGGCCGTGGGAGCGGATCGGGTCGGTGCCGATGCCGCCGCCGTTGCCGGTGTTGCTGCCGCCGTAGATTTCCGAGTCGCTGTTGAGCACCTCGCGATAGAACCCCGCCTGCGGCACGCCGATGCGATATCCCTCACGCACGACCGGCGTCCAATTGACGATGGCGACGACCTCGTCGCCGGGCGTGTCGCCGCGGCGGATGAAGGAAACGACGCTGTTCTGCGAGTCGGCGGCATCGAGCCACTCGAAGCCGGCGGCGTCGAAGTCGCGCTCGAACAGCGCGGGCGCGTGCGCGTAGAAGGTATTCAGATCGCGCACCCAGCGCTGCAGGCCCGCGTGGCGCGGCTCGCCGAGCAGGTGCCAGTCGAGGCTTTCGTCGACCGACCACTCGCGCCACTGCCCGAACTCGCAGCCCATGAACATCAGCTTCTTGCCCGGGTGCGCGTACATGAAGCCGTAGAGCAGCCGCAGCGTGGCGGCCTTCTGCCACTCGTCGCCCGGCAGCTTGCCGATCATCGAGCCTTTGCCGTGCACCACCTCGTCGTGCGAGAACGGCAGGATGAAGTTCTCGGTCCACGCGTAGAGCAGCGAGAACGTCAGGTGGTGGTGCTCCCACTTGCGGTGCACGGGATCCTTCGAGACATAGACGAGGATGTCGTGCATCCAGCCCATGTTCCACTTGAAGGTGAAGCCGAGGCCGCCGGCATAGACGGGCCGGCTGACGGCGGGAAACGCGGTGGATTCCTCCGCGATGATCGCGGCGCCGGGATGCCGCTCGTGCGTGACCTCGTTGAGGCGGCGCAGGAAATCAATCGCCTCGAGGTTTTCGCGGCCGCCGTGGCGGTTGGGAATCCACTGCCCTTCCTCGCGTGAGTAATCGAGGTAGAGCATCGACGCGACGGCGTCGACGCGCAGGCCGTCGATGTGACACTCGTCGAGCCAGAAGAGCGCGTTGCTGATGAGAAAGTTCCGGACTTCGTTCCTGCCGTAGTTGAAGATGAGCGTGCCCCAGTCCTGATGCTCGCCCTGTCGCGGATCTTCGTGCTCGTACAGCGCGGTGCCGTCGAAGCGCGCGAGGCCGTGCGCGTCTTTCGGAAAATGGCCGGGCACCCAGTCGAGAATCACGCCGATGCCTTCGCGATGGCAGGCGTCGACGAAGAACTTGAAGTCCTCGGGCGGGCCGAAACGGCTCGTCGGCGCGTAGAACCCGGTTACCTGATAGCCCCAGGAGCCGGTGAACGGATGCTCCATCACCGGCAGCAGCTCGAGGTGCGTGAAGCCCTGTTCCTTCACGTAGGGCACGAGCGTCGAGGCCAGCTCGCGGTACGTGAGCGAGCGGTGACCCTCTTCGGGACTGCGGCGCCACGAACCGAGGTGCGCTTCATAGATGGCCATCGGCGTGCTGAGCACGGTGCCGCGCGCGTCGCGCGCCT
This sequence comes from Vicinamibacterales bacterium, assembly GCA_036675475.1. Taxonomy (GTDB): domain Bacteria; phylum Acidobacteriota; class Vicinamibacteria; order Vicinamibacterales; family SCN-69-37; genus JALYRV01. The sequence goes on along the minus strand of JAKFEY010000058.1, from coordinate 5,220 downwards.
GCATCCACGGCGTGTCGGTCCACTCGAAGCGATGGCGATCGTGCGTGAGGCCCGCGGTCTGCGGCGGCACCTCGAAGTGCGCGCCGAACGGATCGCACTTGTGCAGAATCGCGCCGGCCGGCGTGCGGATCTCGAACTTGTAGCGCTGGCCCTCCCCCAGCGACGGCACAAAGATCTCCCACACGCCGTTTGGCAGGAGGTTGCGCATCGCGTGCACGCGCCCGTCCCACGCGTTGAAGTCGCCGACGACGCTCACGCGTTGCGCGTTGGGCGCCCACACCGCGAAATAGAACCCGTCGACACCGTCAATGGTCATGCGGTGCGCGCCGAAGCGCTGCCACAGCTGCAGCAGCTTGCCTTCCCCGAACAGGTGCGCGTCGTACGGCGAAAAGATCGGCGCGAAGCGGTAGGGGTCCTGCGCCTGATGCACGTCGCCGCCGGGATACGTGACGCGCAGCTCGTACGCGAGCGGGAGCGCCGCATCGTCGATGACCGCTTCGAAGATGCCGGCGTTGTGGCGCCGCGTCATCGGCGTCACGCCGGCGGCGCGTACGACGTCCACGCGCGACGCCGCCGGGTGAAACGCGCGAATGACCACGCCGCGGCCGTCGCGGCGGGCGTGCGCGCCGAGCAGCGCGAACGGATCGCCGTGGGTGCCGCCGGCCAGGGAGTCGAGCGCGCGATCGGAAGCATGCATGGGTTCTATTGTAGAAGGCTCCGTTCTTGCAGTTTGATCAGCATGGATTCGCGGCCGTCTCGGCCGTGAAGTTTCGACAGGAGACCAACAATATGGCCGATCGTAATCGTTCAGATCTCGACCGCGAGCAGCGCGGCACCTCGAACCCCAACCAGACGGAGCGTCCGGAGGATCGCAGCACGAGTTCGCGCGAGAGCGGCATGGGCGGCTCCATCAGGAACCCGAACGAAGGCCGGGATCAGGGCGTCGGCAACGAGACGCGCGACCGCGACCTCGAGTCCAACCGCGAGAGCGGCAACCGGCAGCCGGGCAACATCGAAGGCGACGAGAACCTCGACCGGCGCTAGATGACGGCCGGGCCGGTCCGAACGTACCACGGGCCGGTCCGGCTCCACGTCTTACACGGCGACGAACGGAACGCCGCTTGCTTTCACCTCATGCGTGAAAGACGGCACGGACGTGCTCGTCATCGAAGACGACCTCTCGACGAGGGAGCTCTTCGTCTATGTCCTGACGCAGGCGGGTTATCGCGCCCGCGCCGCGCACAACGGCCGTCAGGCGCTCGAACTCTGCCGCGAGCTGCGGCCGGCGCTGGTGCTCACCGACCTGCGCGTGCCCGGCCTCGACGGCTACGGCTTCGCCCGCGCGCTGCGCGCCGAGCTGGCCGACGCCACGCCGCCCATCATCGCCATCACCGGCTTCGTGCCGGCCGACGATGACCCGCGCGTGGAGCATGCGCACTTTCAGCGCCTGCTCGTCAAACCCGTTACCCCCGCCCTGCTCGTCTCGGCGGTCGAGGAGGCTCTTGCCATGGCCAACGTCAATCCCGGATCGAATCCGTCCAAAGGCGCGTCGCACCAGGCTGGTCACGACCCGAAACAGGGCAACAAGCGCGAGCCCGGCTCGCCGCAGCAGGCCGACTACGGCCAGCACAAGGATCATGAGGAGCCGAACGGCCGCGCGTCCAGCGGAACGGGCGGCGCGTCCGGCAAAGGAAGCAGCGAAACGGTGTAACGCGAGGCCTGAAGGCCTGCGCTACCCCTGGGCCGGCACGGCCTGGATCGACGCCGTGATCTTCACGTCGTCGCCCACCAGGAAGCCGCCGGTTTCGAGCGTCGCGTTCCACATCAGGCCGAAGTCCTTGCGGTTGATCGTGAGCTCGGTCTCGAACGCGATGCGCTCGTTGCCCCACGGATCCTTCGCCTTGCCGAGGAACGTCACCGGCAGCGTCACGCGCTTCGTGACGTCGCGGATGGTGAGGTCGCCTTCGACGTTGAACACGTCATCGCCGGCCTTCGTGATGCGCGTGCTCGTGAACGTCAGCGTCGGAAAGCGCTCGACGGCGAAGAAGTCGTCGGACCGCAGGTGCGTGTCGCGATCGGGCTGGTTCGTGTCGATGCTCGACGTCTGAATCGTGAACGACACCGAGGACTGTTCCGGCGCGCTTTCATCGAACTGGATCGTGCCGTCGAACTCCGAGAAGCGTCCGCGCACTTTCGTGATGAGGTGCCGCACCTGGAACACGGCTTCCGAGTGCGCCTTGTCGAACTGATACGTACGGATTGCGGTTGCGGTCGTCATTAGTCTGCCTCCGGCACCAGCCGCACGGCCGTGCCCCATGGGTCGACGGCGCGAAATGCGCCGTCTCCGTCGTCCTGAACCTGATAGCCGGCGGCCGTGATGCTGGCCGCGGCCGCTGCTGCGTCGCTGCGTCGCGGAACGCGGATGTCCCACGAGAGCAGGCGCGCCTGATCGGGCGCGGGGTTCGGGCCGCGCGACCAGGTGTTGGTACCGAGATGGTGGTGATAGCCGCCCGCCGACAGGAACAGCGCGCCGGGATAGCTCCACACCACTTTGTCGAAGCCGATCGCGTCGTGATAGAACGCGGCGCCCTCGTCGAGGTCGCCGACGTGCAGGTGCACGTGGCCGACCACGGTGCCGGCGGGCATGCCCGTCCACGGCTCGCTGCCGCCCGAGGCGGCGACATCGGCCGCGTCGAGCGGCTCGGTGGTCATGGCCAGCTCACTGCCATTCACCTGCCAGCTGTCGCGCGGGCGATCCGCATAGACCTCGATGCCGAGCCCATCCGGATCGGTGAGATAAATCGCTTCGCTCACCAGGTGATCGGCCATGCCGGCGTGCGCGCCAATGGCGGCCAGATGCCGGATGAAGCGGCCGAGCGACGGCCGATCCGGCAGCAGGATCGCGAAGTGATAGAGACCGAGCGTCGCGCGCCGCGCCGCGGACGTGACGCCGGGCCGCGTGTGCAGCTCGACCAGCGGCGATTCGGCGGCCGTCACGAGCACCGCGCGTTCCGCCGTGCGATCGGCGGTCCGCAGCCCGAGTACCTGCTCGTAGTAACCGATGGAGCGGTCGAGATTGCTGACCTGCAGCCGCACGACGCCCAGATGCGTCGCGTCGGGAAGCCGATAGCCGCCGGGGCGGATGCCGTAGCTCTGCTGTGTCATTGTCGTCACCCTATCTGTTATAACACCTATTGGCGTAAAAAAATTCCTAGCGCGCTTCGCGGATGTCGCCGAGCACGGCAATGACCGTCTTCAGGCTGCGCTTGTCGACGCCGCGAAACTGCTTCTCGTGCGCCTCGACGACCTTTGCATCGAGCTTGCCGACCAGGTCGAGCCCCTTCTTCGTGAGCTTCGTCGACACCACGCGGCGATCTTTCGTGCCCCGCTCGCGGACGATCAACCCCTGATCCTCCATGCGGTCGAGCAGGCGCGTCACATCCGGCATCGCGGTCACCAGCCGGCCGCCCACTTCGTTGCGGCACAGCCCGTGGGCCCCTGCCCCGCGCAGGATGCTGAGCACGTTGTACTGCGTCGGCGTGATTTCGAACGGCTTCAGGGCCTGTGCCAGCTCGTGCTCGAGCATCGCCGCGGTGCGGACAATGCTCAGGTACGCCTCTTCCTCGGCGCACCGGAACGGCTTGGTCTGCCTGATTTCGTCCTGCAGCTTCAACGTCACCCCCACAGTATATGTGTTGTCACACTCATTGTCAACCCCCTACGTCAGGGACCCGGGTTGGGGGTGCAACCCGATCCCGTCCTGCTGCAGCAGTGCCCGATAAATCGGCATCGGCTGGTATCGGCGCGAGATCGCAAAGCTGAGCAGGTTCGCCACCATCAGGGGCACGATGATCTCGTAGTCCTGCGTAATCTCGAAGATCATGAACACGGACGTCAGCGGCGCGCGCACGATGCCGGCAAACAGGGCCCCCATCCCGACCAGCGCATACGCGCCGGCGGCCGCGGTCGGAAACGGCGCGAACTGGTTGACCACCGTGCCGACCGCCGCGCCGGCCATGGCGCCGATATAAAGACTCGGCGCGAAGATGCCGCCGGCGTTGCCGGAGGCATAGGAGATCAGCGTGGCGGCCAGCTTCATCACGCACAACAGGATCAGCACGCGCAGCCCGAGGCCGCCGCTGAGCGCCTGATCGACGTACTCGTAACCCACGCCCATCACCTGCGGGACGAAGATCAGGATCACGCCGATGGCCACGCCGCCCATGGCGGGCTGCAGCATCCGCGTGCGCGCGGGCATCGCCAGAAACGCGGCGCGCAGGGTCAGCAGGCTCCTGCAGAACACCACGGCGAGCACGCCGCCGATGATGCCCAGCAGGCCGTAGGCCGCGAGCTCGGCGGGATGCTCGAGGTGATACGCCGGCACGCGGAACAGCGGCTCGTTGCCGAGAATCGAACGCTCCACGACGACGGACGCCACCGACGCCACGACGGTCGACCCGAGCACGGAGGCATTCAGGTCGCCGATGATTTCCTCGAGCGTGAAGATCACGGCGGCGACCGGGGTGTTGAACGCGGCGGCCAGCGCGCCTGCCGCGCCCACGGGCACCAGCTGCTTCAAGCGCTCGGCGGGCAGGGGCACCCACTGGCCAATCACCGAGGCCAGCCCGGCGCCGATCTGTACGGAGGGGCCTTCCCGCCCCACCGAGTGGCCACCGCCGATGCAGAGCGCGCCCATCAGGAACTTGCCGATCGGCACCCGCGCGGGCATCACGCCGCCGGCCAGATGCAGCGCCGCCTGCGTTTGCGGGATGCCGCTGCCGCGCGCGGCCGGAAAGACCCTGACCAGCATGATCCCCGCCGCCAGACTGACGGCGATCGGCACGAGCAGCAGCCGCGCCGCGCCCGGATCCATGCCGAAGAACAGCCGCGCCGACCATTCGATGGCCAGCGTGAAAAGAACGGCGGTGAGCCCCGCGAGCATCCCCACCACGATGGTGAGCGCGACGAACAGCTGGTTTTCGCGCAGCCGCAGCTGCTGCACCGTGAGGGTGGCGAGCCGCTTCACCGCAGCCGTCCTTCATGGGCGCGCGCCATCAACCGCCATGCCTCGGTCGTCACATCCGGCGGCCCGCACGCCGCGGGCAGCGCGGCGGCGGCGCTGACGGCCACCGCCACGGCCGACTCGAAGGCGTCCGGGTCGGCGAACGGCCGCGCGGCCGGCGCGGCCGCGGCTCGCAGGGCCTTGGCGTGCTCCGCCAG
>JAKFEY010000026.1:0-41087 GCA_036675475.1 Vicinamibacterales bacterium | reverse complement strand
CGAAGTAACATCGCCCGTCGCCGTCTAACCTGTATTGCCCGCTGGGTGGCGGGCTATTTGGGTCGCATTGATCGGGACCGAAATCGTTCGGCTCCCAATAACAGCCACCATATCCGTCGTCCTTGTATCGACCGTCCGGGTTGTTCGGATCGCACTGATCTGGGCCGTCATCGTTTTCGTCCCAATAGCAACCGCCACTGCCATCGAGTTTCCACCGCCCCAGAAAATCTCCCGTCACTGAAGCAACGGCGCTCGACCTAAAGCCGTTAGACAGAGTGAATCTCGAACTCAGCGCGATCGACTTGCTTGCGCCCGTTGCCGAGACTAGGAAGGCGTTTGGACTGGCGGGCCAGAGACTGACGATGACCGCAACAGCCAGAATGAATAAAAGCGATCGAGGCGAGCGCGTCACAAGGGTCTCCTGCTGAAAAGAGAAACCGCCGTTTCGCTGGGGAGGGGCACAGGATAGGAGAGTCCGTTTGCGGTTGGCAACAAAGAATTGCAAAACACGTCGGATCCGCACGGGTATCAATTACCCAGACAGCGAGGCTTCGCCACTTGCCGGGCGTCCTGTTGGACGTTTCTGACGCCTTTCGTCGCTACGATTCCGGCCTTTCTGACCTACCGGAGCGCCCTCCGAGGAAATTCTCGGGTAGAGATTACCCATTTTTCTTGCATGAGCGCGTAAGCTTCCCCGGTCAGTGAACAGTCGGGGGTAGACTGCTCCGCATCATGACGTTGGTCCCGAAACGCCACAGATCGAGCTAGAGAATCGCGGCTTCGACGGCCCCTGATTTCTGACGTCGCTGCGCATACTCGTTCGGTGTCAGATGGCCGAGCGAGCTGTGGGGCCGTCGCTGATTGTAGTTGACGCGCCACGCTTCGATCTTGGCCTGGGCATCCTCGATCGACGTGAATTGGTGGACGTTCAGGCACTCGTCGCGCAGGCGCCCGTTGAACGACTCGATGTAGGCGTTTTCCACTGGTTTTCCCGGCCGAATGAAATCGAGCTGCACACCGCGCGCATAGGCCCAGTCTTCGAGTGCGCGGGACATGAATTCGGTGCCGTGGTCGACGGTGATCGATCGAGGTGTCGCGCTGCCGATCAGCACCCGATCGAGCGCGTCACCGACGGTGCGCCCCGACATGCTCGACGCCGCCTCCAGGATCGGGCTTTGACGACTCCACTGATCGACCACGGTCAGGACGCGGAACGGACGGCCGTCAACCAGCGCGTCGTGGACGAAATCCATGCTCCAGCGTTCCGCGGGGCCGACCGGCGTCGGCGCCGGGCCGCGATGCAGCGCGATGTGCTTGCGTCGACGCACCCGCATTCGGAGCTGCAGGCCGTCGAGCCGATACAGACGCCGCACGCGCTTCTTGTTGACCATCCAGCTCTCTCGGCGCAGCAGCACCCAGATCCGCGTGAAGCCAAGCGTGGACGTGCATGCGCGAGCTCGCGGATGCGACTGCGCAACGCAGCCTGGTCGTCGCGCGTCGAGCGCCGGTACCACGCCGTCCGACTGAACTGCGCCAGGTGACAGGCCCGCACGCAGCTGACGGCGAAGGTGCTCTGCACCCACGCGGCCAGCGCGCGGCGCTGTGTGGGCCTCAGACTTTTTTTCGCAGGGCCTCGGTCAGGATGTGCTTGTCGAGCGAGAGATCCGCGACCAGGCGTTTCAGTCGGCCGTTTTCGTCCTCGAGCGCGCGGAGCTTGCGCAGCTCGCTCACGCCCAGGTGGGCGTATTTCTTCTTCCAGATGTAGAACGTGGCCTCGCTGACGCCAATCTGGCGGCAGACATCGGCGGACGGCCGTCCGCCCTCGACCTCGCTTCGAAACATTGCCCTGAACTCGACAGAGCATCAGGCGCTATTATTGAAAATAATCTGGGCTTTCTGTCACCCGGGTGACACCCAGGCATTTGGCAAAAATAGTCGGGATGGCGGGACTCGAACCCACGACCTCCTGCACCCCAAGCAGGCGCGCTACCAGGCTGCGCTACATCCCGACACGAACGAACTACTTCTTCCGCTTGCGCGACGCGGCCCTGGCGGGCACTGCGGCGTCGGCCTGCGCCTGAAGCGCGAACTCCGCCGCTTCACGCGTGTGACGGCCGGGGTCGGCCGACAGCATCTGCAGCAGCGACTCGAGCCCGCGCCGGATCTCGAGGATCCGGGTCTTCACCTCTGCCGACAGCAGCGCCGGCAGCAGCGTTTCGGCGTCAGGCTCGTCCGATGTGCCATCAGCCTCCGTAATCTTTCGCCGCGCCCCGGCCAGGGTCAGCCCCTCGACCAGGATGAGGTGCTTCAGCTTCAGCACCTTCTCGACATCGGCCTTGCGGTACACCCGCGCGCCCTGCCCGGAGCCGGCCACGCCGAGATCCGGAAACTCCGCTTCCCAGGTGCGCAGCACGTAAGGCTGCAACCCTGCGATGGTGCAGACCTCAGCGGCCTTGAACGCCGCCCGGTTCGGAATCTCTGTTGAGGCCATCAACGCGCAGGAGAGCGATTATATCAGGCCATAGGCCATAGGCCTTAGACCATCGGCATGAGCCGCTGGCGACAAGGCGCCAGCGGCTAATCTTCTGGCCTCTGGCCTCTGGCCTCTGGCCTGATCACTATCCACTCTTCCGCACATGCAGCCGGATCGGCGTGCCTTCGAAGCCGAAGGTGTCGCGCAGCTGGTTGAGCAGGAACCGCTCGTAGGAGAAGTGGAACTTCGTCGCGATGTTCGTGAAGATCACGAACTCGGGCGGCTCGATGCCCGACTGCACGGCGTACATCACGCGCACTTCGCCGCGCGCGCCGGGCGCCACGGGCGGATTCGCTTCGGTGATGCGCTTGAAAAACCGGTTCAGCTCGCCCGTCGTGATGCGCCGCCGGCGCGACTCGGCAACGCGGTCCGCCGTCTCGAGCACCTTCGACGCGCGCTCGCCCGTGAGCGCCGAGATGTGCAGCACCGGGGCGTAGTCGAGAAACTTCAGCTCGCGGCGCAGCCGCTCGTCGAATTCCTTCACGAACTCGGGGCCGCGCCCTTTCATCAGGTCCCACTTGTTCGCCACGATGACGATGCCGCAGCCGGTGCGTTCGGCCTCGCCGGCAATCGCGCCGTCCTGATCGGCGGCGCCCTCGAGCGCGTCGATCATCAGCAACGCCACGTCGGCGCGAGCGATGGCGCGCTTGGCGATGACGACGCTGACGTTTTCGACGAGCCCGGCCTTGTGCACCTTGCCGGCCTTGCGGATGCCGGCCGTGTCGACCAGACGGAACTTCTTGTTGTACCACTGCAGCTCGACGTCGACGGCGTCGCGCGTGGTGCCCGGCACCTCGCTCACCATCACGCGCTCTTCGTTCAGCAGGCGGTTGAGCAGCGACGACTTGCCGGCGTTGGGCCGGCCCACGATGGCGACGCGGATCTCGTCGGGCCGCGACGGGCCATGCTCGTCGATGACCTCTTCACCCTCGGCGGGAACGGTCTCTTCCACCGCCTCCACCTTCGGCGCAGCAGGCAACCGCGCGACGACCTCGTCGAGCAGATCCCCGACGCCGCTGCCGTGCTCGGCCGCCACTTCCACCAGCGTGTCGAAGCCGAGGCTGTAGAACTCCAGCGCGCGATCGCGCGATCGCCGGTCGTCGGTCTTGTTGACCGCGACAATCACCTGCTTGTCGGCTTCGCGGATGGCGCGCGCGATTTCCTCGTCGCCCGGCACCAAGCCCTCGCGCCCGTCCACCACCAGCACGATCAGGTCGGCACTCTCGAGCGCCTTCCGGCCGTGATGCACCACGAGCTCGTGCAGCGGGTCGGTCGTCGCCCCGAACATGCCGCCGGTATCCACCAGCATGAACTCGCGCGCCCGCCATTCCGCGGGCTGCGCAATCATGTCCCTGGTCGTTCCGGCCACGGGGGCCACGATCGACCGCCGCGTGCCGGTGATTTTGTTGAAGAGGGTGGATTTCCCAACGTTTGGACGGCCGACGAGGACGACGGCGGGGCGATTGTCGCCCTTGGAGGCCATGTCCCCGAGTCTATCAGGGATACACTTAGAGGGATCATTGACAGCGTAAGTCTTTCTATTTATAGTAGTTAGACACAAGCTGGATTCCCTAAATGATCAAGGTCGACATCGTTAATGAGGTGTCGAGGATCGCGGACATCACCAAGGTGAAGGCCGAGGTGGCAGTCGACGCGGTTTTCGATGCGATGCGGCTGTCGATGCAGCGCGGCGAGCGGATTGAGCTGCGCGGCTTCGGCGTCTTTCAGGTGAAGCCTCGCAAGCGCGGCATCGGGCGCAACCCCCGCACCGGCAAGGAAGTGCGCATCCCGCCGGGCCGCACCATCCGCTTCAAGCCCGGCAAGGAACTGCAGAATATCGGTTCGTAACAGGGTTCGTAAGAGCCCGGGCAGCTCGTTCGTGATCCATCTCGGACTTTTCCTCGCCACATTGGCCACGACGTGGTTCGTGGGCGCCAGTCACTATCAGTCCTTTCTGGCCGGCTTGACCGGTCAGTATCCCGAGATCTCGTGGATGTCGGGCGGCTGGTATGCCGTGGGGGTGCTGGCCATCCTCGGCGCGCACGAATTCGGGCACTACGTGATGTGCCGGCGCTACGGGGTCGATGCGTCGCTGCCGTACTTCATTCCGGCGCCGACGATCGCGGGCACGTTCGGCGCGGTCATTCGCATCCGCGACGGCTTTCCCACGCGCGCGGCCTTGTTCGACATCGGCGTGGCCGGCCCGATCGCCGGCTTTGTCGCGCTCCTCCCGTTTCTGGTGGTTGGGATTGCCTGGTCGACCGTGGTGCGTGTGCCCGACGACTTCGAGGGCATGGTGCTGGGCACGCCGCTGCTGTTCGACCTGACGGCGCGGATGTTCTTCGGCACCGTGCCGGAAGGCTACTCGCTGAACATCCATCCGATGGTGTTCGCCGCCTGGTTCGGGATGCTCGCCACGGCGCTCAACCTGCTGCCCTTCGGCCAGCTCGATGGCGGGCATTTGATGTACGCGCTGATCGGCCGCCGCTCGACGTGGGTGTCGTACGCCACGGTGATCATCGCGGTAGGCCTGACGATTTATTCCACCAGCTGGGCGGCGCTGACGCTGATGATGCTGGTGATGATGTTCTTCCTGGGCACGCGGCACCCGACCGTGTGGAACGAATACGACGGGCTCGACGGCAGGCGCATCGCCGTGTTCGTGGTCGCGGTGGTGATGCTGGTGCTGTGCTTTACGTCAGCGCCGGTGGAGCTGGTGTTCGCGAGCTGATCCGGCATTTTAGGCCTGCAACTGACACACCATTAAACTGGGCGCGCCTCACACGTGCCGGACGACATGTCGATTTTTTGCCGATCCATCGACATGTCCTGCAAACGTGTCGATGGCGGCCTAGAGCACGCTGAGCGGGTCGACGTCGATGCTGATGCGGCGGCGCGCGTCGGCGCGATCGTCGACGGCAGCGCGCAGCGCGTCGCGCATGCGGGCGCGGTTGGTGCCCTTGATGAAGAACTGCGCGCGATGCTCGCCCTTGATGCGCGCGAGCGGCGCGGGCGCCGGGCCGAGCACCTTGATGCCGGGCGACGGCGCCTGACGCACGCGCCTCGCGAGGTCCCCTGCCAGATCCATCGCATCGCCGGCTGACGGGCCGCGCACGATCACGTTGATCAGCGATGCGGCCGGCGGATACCGCATGGCGCGACGGAAGGTCATCTCGTCTTCGAAGAAGCTCCCATAGTCCTGCCGCGTGGCATGCTGGATGCTGTAGTGTTTCGGGAACAGCGTCTGCACGATGGCGATGCCCGGCTTGTCGCCGCGGCCCGCGCGGCCCGACACCTGCGTGAGCAGCTGGAACGTGCGCTCCCCCGCCCGGAAGTCCGGCATCCCCAGACCGACGTCGGCCGACACCACGCCCACGAGCGTCACGGCCGGAAAGTCGTGCCCCTTCGCGATCATCTGCGTACCGACGAGCACGTCGATTTTGCGCGCGGCCATCGCGGCAAGCAGGCCGGTGATCGCGCCCCGCCTGCGCACCGTGTCGCGGTCGACGCGCGTGATGCGCGCTTCCGGCAGCAGCGCCCGGATTTCCGCCTCGACACGCTCGGTGCCGAAGCCGCTCTGCTCCATGAACGCCCCGCCGCACTTCACGCATTTGTCGGGCAGCGGCATGGCGTGGTTGCAGTAGTGACAGCGCGCGCGCCGCGTGCCTTTGTGGATCGTCAGCGACAAGCTGCAGTTCGGGCATTCGAGCGTGTGCCCGCACTGCCGGCAGAACATCAGCGTCGCGAAGCCGCGGCGGTTGAGCAGCACCACCGCCTGCTCGCCGCGCGCGATGTGCGCCGTCAGCGCTTCCTCGAGCGGCCGGCTCAGCACGATGTCGGGCCCGCGCTCGGCGAACTCCTCCTGCATGTCCACCACCTGCACCGCCGCCAGCGCCCGATCCATCACCCTCCGCGCCATCGTCACCAACCGGTACCGCCCCTGGCGCGCGTTCTCGAACGTTTCGAGCGCGGGCGTGGCCGAGCCGAGCACGATGAGCGCGCCGGCGTTGCGCGCGCGCACGACGGCGACGTCGCGGCCGTGATAGCGCGGCGATTCGTCCTGCTTGAACGAGCCGTCGTGCTCCTCGTCGACAACGATGAGCCCGACGTCGGGCAGCGGCGCAAACACCGCCGAGCGCGTGCCGACGACGACGTCGACGTCGCCGCGGCGGATGCGATGCCATTGATCGTGGCGCTCGCCGTCGGAGAGCGCGCTGTGCTGGATGGCGACGCGATCGCCGAAGGCGCCGCGGAAGATGGCGGCGGCGGCCGGCGTGAGGGCGATCTCGGGCACGAGGATCAGCACGCGGCGGCGCTGGTCGAGCGCGCGCGCGGCGAGGCGCAGGTAGACCTCGGTCTTGCCCGAGCCGGTGACGCCGTGCAGCAGCGCCGTGGCGAACGTCTTCGCGTCGAGCAGGCCGGTGAGGGTGTCGACCGCGGCGGCCTGCTCGTCGGTGAGCGCGCGAAAAGGGGGACGGGTCGGCCCGTCCCCATTAAATGGGTCGCGTTCCAGCTGCACCTGATCGATCGCGGCGAGGCCAGAGGCGGCCAGGCGCTTGGCCACGTCCCAGCCGATGCCGCGCGCGTCGAGCTCGCGGGCGGTGAAGCCGTCGGGCGCGCCGCGCAGCAGCTCGAGCAGCTCGCCCTGGCGCTTCGCGCGCGTGAGCTGTGGGTCGTCGCCGAGCGCGGTGAGCCGGACGCGCGCGACGGTGCGAAAAGCGTCGCGGCGTCCGGCCAGGGGCTGCGTCATGGCGATCAGACCGTCGCGCACGAGCCCATCCACCGCGCCCTTGCCTTGCGGACTGTCCAGCCGACGCGCCAGCGACTCGATCGTGAGGGTGCCGTGCTCGCGCAGCAGGTCAAGCGCCTGCTTGCGGAGGCCCACCTGCAGATGGTTGGCCTCGCCCGCCTCGGTCAGCTGCGCGACGCGCTTCGTGAACACCGCGCTCTGCGGCGGCATGGCCGTCGCCAGCGCTTCGCCTGGACCGGCCAGGTAGTAGTCGGCCGTCCACAGCGCAAGATCGACGATTTCGCGCGGCAGGAGGGGCGAGGGATCGAGGATTTCGACGACATCGCGCAGGTTGCTGGTTGCTGGTTGCTGGTTGCTGGCGGAAGCAACCGTGCCTGCCGCCGGTACTACGAAGCCGGTGACCTGCCGCGTGCCGACAGGCACGAGGACGCGGGTGCCGGGCTCGGGGATATCGAGATGCGCGGGAACGCGGTACGTCAGCGCCGGGAGGCCGGGCACCGGCACGGCGACCGAAACGGAGCGAACCGGCAACTAAGCCTCGCCCGTGAGGACCGCGCGGACCTTTTTCATGTCGTCCCACACGTCGCGTTTGCGCTCGGGGCTGCGCAGCAGATACGCGGGATGGAACGTCGGCAGCAGCTTCGCGCCGTGATAATCGCGAAACGTGCCGCGCAGGCGCGAGATGGGCTCGTCGGTGCGCAGCAGCGCGTGCGCCGCGAAGGTGCCGAGCGCCACGATCACTTTCGGCCGCACGCTCTCGATCTGCCGGATCAAGAACGGCTCGCACTCCGCAATCTCGTCGGGCTCAGGATTGCGATTGCCGGGCGGACGGCACTTGATCACGTTCGCGATGTACACGTCATCGCGCGTGAGGCCGATGGCCTCGATGATCTTCGTCAGCAGCTGACCCGCGCGGCCGATGAACGGCACGCCCTGCTCGTCCTCATCGGCGCCCGGCGCCTCGCCCACGAACATCAGGTCGGCGTCCGGGTTGCCGGTGCCAAACACGATCTGCTTGCGGCCAAGCGTATGCAGCTTGCAGCGCGTGCAGTCGCCCAGGTCGGTGCGGATGGACGACAGATCGGTTGCTGGCCTGCCCTCCGTAGCGCCATGTGCGGAGGAGGGTAACCGGTTGTCGGTTGGCGGTGGATCCGGTGTCATGCCGGCCTCGGCTGACGCCTCGCCGGCCTTCTCTGTCCCGCTGTGCGCCGCAGAGTTGGCAGCGGCGCGTGCCCGCCACTTGGCGTCGCGGGAGAAGCCGGTGACGCCGAGCGTCTCGGCCCAGCGCAGGTGTTCGGCGAGATCGGGATTGCTCACTGCGCGACGATCTTAGCAGCGAGCATGCGCGCGACGCGATCGAGAATCGCGCCGGCGGCGGCGTCTTTCGTCATGAGCGGCAGCGGCTCGACGCCGTCGCGGTCGACCAGCGTGATTTCGTTGGTGTCGACGTCGAATCCCGAGCCGGGCTTGGCGACGTCGTTGGCCACAATCAGGTCGGCGCCCTTCGCGGCGAGCTTCTTCCGCGCGGCGGGCACGGGATCGCCGGTCTGCGCCGCGAATCCCACCAGCAGCGGCCGTTCATCAGCGCGCGCGGCGCCGAGGTCGGCCAGGATGTCGCGCGTGCGGGTCAGCGGCAGCGTCCAGCCGGCGTCCCCTTTGGCCTTCTTCGCCGCCAGTGCACCATCCGCAGGCGCGTAATCCGCGACAGCCGCCGCCATGATCACGACATCGGCGCCCGCGGCCGCGCGCGTGACGGCCGCGTGCATGTCCGCCGCGCTCCGCACGGCTTCCACGGCGACGCCGGCCGGCGCCGCAAGGTGCGTGGGCCCGGAAATCAGCGTGACGCGGGCGCCGCGGCGCGACGCCTCGGCGGCAATCGCATAGCCCATGCGGCCGCTCGACCGATTGCCGATGAACCTGACCGGATCGATGTCTTCGAAGGTGGGACCGGCGGTGACGACGATCCGGCGTCCAGCCAGCGGCCCAAGTCCATGTGCGGCACTGAGTACTTCCTGTGCGGCCGCGACAATTTCCGCGGGCTCGGCGAGCCGGCCCTTTCCAATCCAGCCGCAGGCCAGGTACCCGGCGCCGGGATCGACAAACTGCACGCCGCGCGCGCCGAGGATGCGCGCGTTCTCCTGCACGGCTGGATGCTCGAGCATGCGCGTGTTCATGGCCGGCGCCAGCAGCACCGGCGCGGGCGTGGCCAGGAACAGCGTCGACAGATAGTCGTCGGCGATGCCGTGCGCGAACTTCGCGAGGATGTTGGCGGTGGCCGGCGCCACCAGCAGCAGCGCGATGTCGTTGGCCACCGCGATGTGCTCGATGTCGGCGTTGACGCCCGGCTCGAACTGATTGGTGAGCACGCGCCGGCGCGTGATGGCTTCGAACGTCAGGGGCGTGACAAAGCGGCGCGCGTTGCGCGTGAGCACGGCCACCACGTCGTGGCCGTTCTTCTGCAGCCCGCGCGCGACTTCAACCGCCTTGTAGGCGCCGATGCCGCCGCCGACGCCGAGCCCGATCAGTGCCACCGCATGGCCTCCAGTCGCGCAGCCGGCCTACGCGTGCTCCGGCTCCTCGGCCTTGACCACGCCTGCCGTCACTTCCTGCACCGCGCGGCGCGCCGGCTTGGCCGACCCTTCAACTTTCGGCGTGCAGCCGTTGAGCAGCTGCTTGGCCCGCGCGCTGGCCACGGTAACGAACTCGAAACGATTCTGATCTGACATGTGTCGCTCTCCCTGCTACGCAGGCCTGAAGGCCTGCGCTACCGCCGGCCTACCGGCCGAATGTATCTATGACGCCCTTCGCCATCATGCGGGCCCTGTCCAGCCGGGCCCGCTCGGCAATCACGATGGCCTTCATCCGCTCGACGCAGCCCTCGATCTCGTCGTTGACCACGACGTAGTCGTACTCGCTGAACGCCGACACCTCGTCGCGCGCCGTGGCCAGCCGCCGCTGCATCGCGGCCTCGCTGTCCTTGCTGCGCCCGCGCAGCCGCTGCTCGAGCACCGCAAACGACGGCGGCAGCACGAAGATGCCGACCGTTGGAATCGGCTTCGCCCGTACCTGCCTGGCTCCCTGAACGTCGATGGTGAGCACCAGATCGCAGCCGCTGGCGAGGCGCGATTCGGTGTCTGACAGGCCCGTGCCGTAGAGGTTGCCGAAGACGTCGGCCCACTCCAGAAACTGTTCGAGCCTGATCCGCGACTCGAAGTCCTGACGGCTGATGAAATTATAGTCGACGCCGTCGGCTTCCCCCGGCCGGGTCGCCCGCGACGTGTACGACCGCGACATCTGCAGGCCAGGCACCTCACGCACCAGCCGCTCCACCAGCGTCGTCTTGCCCGTTCCGGACGGGGCCGACACCACGAACAGAATGCCGCGCCCTTGCTTGCAGCCCCAATCGGCAGCGCTACTCAACGTTCTGCACCTGCTCGCGCAGCCGCTCGAGCTCGGCCTTCGCGGTCACGATCTGCGCGGGGACGTTCGGCCCCTCGGCCTTCGACCCCATCGTGTTGATTTCGCGGTTCATTTCCTGAATCAGGAAATCGAGCTTCCGGCCGCACGGCTCGCCCGAGTCCGCAAGCGTCTGCCAGTGCGTGACATGGCTGCGGAACCGCACGATCTCTTCCTGAATGTCCGACCGCGCGACGAAGCGGACGACCTCGGCCGCGAGCGCCGCGGGATCGGCCGCCGGCTCGATGGTCAGCGACGACACGCGCTCCTGCAAGCGCGCCTGCAGCGAAGCCTGCGCCGCCTCCGACTCCGCGACGACGCGCTCGACGATGGCGGACAGTGTCTCGCAGCGCTGATCGAGGTCGGCGCGCAGCATCGCGCCTTCGGTCGCGCGCATCTGATCGAGCGCCGCAAGGGCGTCCGACACCGTAGCCACGACCATCGCGTCGGCGACAGTGCCGCCGCCGTCGGTGGCCGCTTCCGCCGCGACTTCCCTCACGCTCAGTGCCTGGGGAATGCGGAGCAGGTCGGACAAGGTCAGCGATCCCGTCAGGATCCCCGCCTCGCGCATCGGCAGCGTGGCCGCGTGCACCGCCGCCACAATCGAGTCGTTGACGTCGACCTGGTAGGACGCCGTCTGGCGCAGCTGCACCGACACGGCCACTTCGACGCGGCCGCGCGCCACCGCCGCCTGCACGCGCGCGCGAATGGCGCCCTCGAGATGCTGCAGCATGCTCGGCACGCGCATCTGCAGGTCGAGGAACCGGTGGTTGACCGACTTGATGGTGACACTGACCGTCGCCGCCGCGTCTTCGCGCGTCAGCGACGCGAAGCCGGTCATCGATTTGATCACAACCCGCCTTTGGCTGCCTGCCGTTCGCTCCGCTTCTGGTCGAACGACTGCAGCGCGTACAGTTTCGCGTAGACGCCGCCCGAGCGGCTGATGAGCTCGTCGTGGCGCCCGATCTCGACCACGCGCCCCTTTTCGAGGGCGATGATCATGTCGGCGCGGCGCACCGTCGACAGCCGGTGCGCGATCACGAACGTCGTGCGGTTCTTCATGAGGGTCGCCAGCGCGTCCTGCACGAGGCCCTCCGATTCCGCGTCGAGCGACGAGGTGGCCTCGTCGAGAATCAGCAGCGGCGCGTCGCGCACCAGCGCGCGCGCGATCGCCAGCCGCTGGCGCTGTCCGCCCGACAGCCGCTGCCCGCGCTCGCCGATCCGCGTCTCGTACCCGCGCGGCAGCGCCATGATGAAGTCGTGCGCGTGCGCGGCGCGCGCGGCGCTTTCAATCTCGCCCGGCGAGGCCTCCGGCCGGCCAAACTTGATGTTGGCCGCGATCGTGTCGTCGAACAGCACGGTTTCCTGCGTGACGAGCGCAATCTGATCGCGCAGCGACCGCAGCGTGACATCGCGCACGTCGACGTTGTCGATGCGGATCGCCCCCTCCGTCACGTCGTAGAACCGCGGAATCAGATTCACGAGCGTCGTCTTGCCCGCGCCGCTGATGCCGACGATGGCCGCCACCTGGCCGGCCGCCACCTCGAAGGTCACGTCGCGCAGCGTGTGCTCGCCGTCGTTGTCTTCGTACTGGAAGCCGACGCGGTCAAACGTCACGCGCTCGACGAGCCGCGGCAGCGCGCGCGCATTCGGCCGCTCGATCACCTCGGTGTGCCGATCCATCAGCTCGAAAATCCGGACGCCGGCCGCCATGCCCTGCTGCAGGTCCGCGTTCACGCGGCTCAGTTTTCGCGTGGGGCCGTACATCAGGATTGCCGCCGCCAGGAACGATCCGAAGTCGCCTGGCGACATGACGCCGTTCTCGATCTCCCGCAACCCGTACCAGAGGAGGCCGACGATGGCGAAGCCGCCGATGATCTCCATGATGGGCGGCAGCGCCGACACGGCGCTGGTGACCTTCATGTTGGTGCGAAACAGCTTGTGCGAGGCCTCGGTGAACTTGGTCTGCTCGAACTCCTCCGCGCCAAACGCCTTCACGATGCGATGGCCGGTGAACGCCTCGTTCGCGAGATGCGAAATGTGCTCCTGATCTTCCTGGCTGCGCCTGGTCGTGCTCCGCACGCGCTGCCCAAATCTGACCAGGGGATACACGATGAGCGGCGCGGTGATGAGCACCGCGGTCGCCAGCTGCCAGTCCATCCAGAACAGATAGCCGGCCAGGCCCACGAGCGCGAGCGACTCGCGCATCAGCTCCGCCGCCGTCTGCGCCACGACGCGCTGCACGTGCGCCACGTCGCTGGTCAGGCGCGACATCAGCTGGCCCACCGTCTTGCGGCTGAAGAACGCCGCGGACTGATCGAGCACGTGGCGGAACAGCTTCACGCGGATGTCCATCACCACGCGCTGGCCCACCCACGTCATCTCGTAATCCGAGATGTACGAGCCGATGCCCTTCACGAAATACGCGAGGATGATGAGCGCGGCGAGCGTCGACGGGCCGAACGGCGGCTGGTTCTCGGGCTTGCCGTTGAGCGTGTCGAGCACCGGGCCGATCAGCGCCGGCAGCGCCAGCGAGCCGAGCCCGTAGAGCAGCATGGCGAGCAGCGCGACCAGCAGCCGGGCCCGGTAGTTCAGGGCAAAGCCGACAAGCCGGCGCCACACATTCATCGAGGCGCGTCCCCGAATCCCGCGGGCTGCGCCTGATGCCACCGCCAGGCGGTGGTGACGATGGCGTCGATTGCGGCGTGGCGCGGACGCCATCCCAGGTCGGCCACCGCGCGCGCATTGGCCGCGAACAGGCGCGCCGCGTCGCCGGGGCGCCGCGGCCCCATCACGACCGGCACCTTCCGTCCCGAGACGCGTTCCACCGCATCTACTACTTCTCGGACGGAGACGGGCGTTCCATTGCCCAGGTTGTACACCGCGGACCCGGCCCCGCCCTCGAGCTTCGCCAGGGCCAGCAGGTGCGCGTCGGCCAGGTCGCTGACGTGCACGTAATCGCGCTGGCAGGTGCCGTCGGGCGTCGGGTAGTCGCCACCGAAAATCCTGAGCGGCTCCCCGCCCGTGGCGGCGCGGATTGCCAGGGGGATCAGGTGAATCTCGGGATGGTGATCTTCGCCGAGCAGGCCGTCGGGATCCGCGCCCGCCGCATTGAAATAGCGCAGCGCGACGCTGCGCAGGCCGTACGCGCGATCGAAATGCGTGAGCGCGTTCTCGATCGTCAGTTTCGTTTCGCCGTACGCGTTGATCGGACTTTTCGGATGCGACTCGTCGATCGGCACCGTCCGCGGCTCGCCGAACACGGCGCACGTCGACGAGAACACGAAGCGCATGACGCCGGTCTTCACCATGGCGTCGAGCAGCGTGAGCGTGGCGATGACGTTGTTGCGGTAGTAGCCGGCCGGATCGCTCACCGACTCGGCCACCGACAACCACGCCGCAAAATGCATGACCGCCGAGGGCTTCGCGCGCTCGAACAGGCTCATGAGCAGCCCGAGGTCCGACGTGTCGCCGCGAATCAGCTCGATGCGCCGCGCGGGAAACGCGCGCGCCACGCGTTCGACCGCCGCGGCATGGCCCGCGATCATGTTGTCGAACACGATCACGTCACGGCCCTGTGCAGCCAGCGCCTTGACGGCGTGGCTGCCGACGTATCCCGCGCCGCCGGTGACGACAACCAGGCTCATGCGCGTCCGATGGACTGATACGTGAAGCCGTGCGCCCGCATCACGGCGGGATCGTAGAGATTGCGGCCGTCCATCACGACGGGCGCCTTCATCAGGCTCTTCATGCGATCCAGATCCGGCTCGCGAAACTCGTTCCATTCGGTGACGATGGCGAGGGCGTCGGCGCCGGTGAGCGCGTCATACGCGTTCTTCGCGTAGTGCACCTTCGTGCCGAAGATCGTGCGCGCCACCTTCATGGCCTCGGGATCGAACACCTGCACCTTCGCGCCGCGGGCGATCAGCCCGTTGACGATCGGCACGGCCGGCGCCTCGCGCATGTCGTCGGTGCGCGGCTTGAACGACAGCCCCCACACGCCGATGCGCTTGCCTTTCAGGCCGCCGGGCCCGCCGAAAAACTTCTCGAGCTTTTCAACGAGGCGCAGCTTCTGATACTCATTGACCGCTTCGACCGCCTCGAGCACGCGGAATTTGTACTTCTTCGTGCCCGAGAAGTGCATCAGCGCCTTGACGTCTTTTGGAAAGCAGCTGCCGCCATAGCCGACACCCGGAAACAGGAACGCCGACCCGATGCGCTTGTCGGCCGCAATCGCCAGCCGCACCTTGTCGACGTCGGCGCCGAACAGCTCGCACACGTTGGCGACCTCGTTCATGAACGAGATGCGCGTGGCCAGCATCGCGTTTGCCGCGTACTTGCACAGCTCGGCGCTGGCCGTATCCATGATCATGACGGGCGCGCCCGTGCGGGTGAACGGCCGGTAGATCGCCTTCATGATGTCGGCGCCGCGCGGGTCGTCGGCCCCGATCACCACGCGGTCGGGCCGCATGAAGTCGTCGACCGCGGCGCCCTGCTTCAGGAACTCCGGGTTGCTGACGACGCTGAACGGATGCGTGGTCTCGCGGCGGATGACTTCCTTGACCTTCTCGGCGGTGCCGACCGGCACGGTGCTCTTGTCGACGATGACCTTGTAGCCGTTCATCGCGCGCGCAATTTCGCGCGCGACCCCGAGCACGTGCTGCAGGTCGGCCGAGCCGTCCTCGTCCATCGGCGTGCCGACGGCGATGAAGATGACCTCGGCGGCGCGCACGGCCCGCGCGAGCGCCGTGGTGAACTCGAGACGCTTCTCGACGCGGTTGCGCCGCACGTATTCTTCGAGGCCGGGCTCGTAAATTGGAATCTTCCCGCGCTGAAGCGCGCGGACTTTGGCCGCGTCCTTGTCGACGCAGACGACATCGTTCCCGTTTTCGGCGAGACACGCGCCCACGACAAGGCCGACGTATCCTGTCCCGACCACCGCAATTTTCATGAACCGTTCCTCAACGACCGGATAAAACTCCTCACCTTAGCATTCCCGGCTGAACCGTGTCAAACTACAGACAGTAAAGGAGTTAGATGGACGCGGTGATGGATTACCGCCCCGCGCTGCGGGAGCGATCCGGGGTCGGCGAGTACGTGCACGAGCTGGCCCGGCATGTTGCCGCGCGCCTGGACGGCGGCGACAGCCTGACGCTGTTTTCCGCGTCGTGGCGCGATCGGCTCGACGCCGCCGCCGTGCCCGGTGCCCAGGTCGTCGACCGCCGGCTGCCCGTCCGCCTGCTCAACCTCGCCTGGCACCGGTTGCAGTGGCCGCCGATCGAGCGCGTCGCCGGCCGCACCTTCGACATCGTCCACAGCGCGCATCCGCTGCTGACGCCGTCGCGTGCGGGCGCGCGGTTCATCACCGTGCACGACCTCGATTTCCTCGATCACCCCGAGCGGACGTCGCGTGAGATCCGGCGCGACTATCCGGCGCTGGCGCGCGCCCACGCACAGCGGGCGTCGCGCGTGGTCGTGTCGTCGCGCGCCACGGCGGACGAGGTTGAGCGGCGCCTCGGTGTGGAGCCGTCGCGCGTGGTGCTCTGCCCCGCCGGCGCGCCGGAATGGGCTGCGACCGTGCCTGCGGACCGGCCGAAGCGGCATGTCCTGTTCCTGGGTACGCTCGAGCCGCGCAAGAACATCGACGGCTTGCTCGACGCGTGGACTCAGCTGATCGCGGCCGGCGCGGACGCGCTGCCGCTGGTGCTGGCGGGCCGCGCGACGCCCGAGTCGGCCGCGACCCTGGCGCGCCTCGCCGCGCCGCCGTTGCACGGCCGCGTGCGCCATCTCGGCTACGTCAGCGAGGCCGAGCGCCAGCAGCTCTATCGCGACGCCGCCGCCCTCATCGTCCCCTCATTTCACGAGGGGTTCGGCTTGACGGCGCTCGAGGCGATGGCTGCGGGCGTGCCGGTCGTGGCGGCGAACCGCGGCTCACTGCCGGAGCTCGTCGGCGACGCCGCGCTGCTCGTCGACCCCGCCGACGCGGCCGGCATGGCGCGCGCGATCGCGGCCGCCGCCTTCGACCCCGCCACACGCGCGCGACTGACACCTGCCGGACGCGCCCGCGCCGCGCGCTACTCCTGGGGCGAGAGCGCCGGCCGGCTCATCGCCGCGTATCGCGCCGCCGCGTCCGAGCCGCGCGCATGACCGGGCCGGTCACAATCGCCATCGACGCGCGCGAGCTTGCCGGACATGTCACCGGCGTGGGCACGTATCTCCTTCACCTGCTTCGCGAGTGGCTGCCGCGCGACGATGTGCGGGTGTCGCTGATTTCGCACCGCGAGCTGTCGCCAGAGGCCGGCGAGCTGCCGGACATCGCGCGGGCGGACCGCATCGTCCTGCCCAATCGCACCGGTGGCACCCTGTGGGAACAGTCGACGCTGCCGGGCGCAGCGGCCCGGACGAAGGCGCACGTGCTGTTCTCGCCGGCGTATACGGCGCCGCTTCGCAGCAGCCTGCCCGGCGTCGTGACGATCCACGACGTGTCGTTTGCCGCGCATCCCGAATGGTTCAGGCCGCTCGAGCGCGCGCGCCGCAATTTCATCACGCCGCGTTCGGCGCGCCGCGCGCGCGCGGTGATCACCATCTCGGACTTCTCGGCGCGTGAAATCGAGGCGCGCCTCGGCGTCGCGCGAGCGCGCATCCGCGTGATTCCGCCCGGCGCCCCGCCGCGTCACACCTCGCGCGCACCCATGACCGCGCGCGAGCCGCTGGTGGTCTACGTGGGATCGATCTTCAACCGCCGGCGCGTGCCCGATCTGATTGCGGCCTTCGCGCTGGCGGCGCGCGAGGTGCCTGACGCGCGGCTCCTGATCGCCGGCGCGAACCGCACCTGGCCGCACGAGGATGTGCGCGCGCTCATTGCCGCCTCCGGCGCGGCCTCGCAGATCACGTGGCTGGACAGCCCGCCCGGCGCCCGCATCGCCGACGCGCTCTCGCGCGCCTCCGCCGGCGCGTTCCTGTCGGAATACGAAGGCTTCGCGCTGACCCCGCTCGAAGCGCTCGCGCATGGAGTACCGTCTGTCATGCTCGATACGCCGGTGGCGCGCGAGGTCTACGGCGATGCCGCCGTTTATGTGAGCCGCAGCGACATCGCCGGGACGGCCGCTGCCCTCACCCGGCTGTTGCGCGACCCCGCCGCGCGCGCCGCGCTCGTCGATCGCGCCGCGCCGCTCTGGCAGCGTTACGACTGGACACGCTGCGCCGCCGACACGCTCGACGTGCTGCGCGAGGCCGCCCGATGACCCTCGACATCGTCATCGTCAGCTACAACGCGCGTACCGATCTCGAGCGCTGCCTGCATTCGCTGCACGCCGCGCCGCCGGCCCTGGCGCATCGCATCATCGTGGTCGACAACGCCTCGTCGGACGGCAGCGTTGAAGCCGTGCGCGCCGGGTGGCCGAACGTCGACGTGATCGACATGGGGCGCAACACCGGGTTTGCGGCGGCCAACAATGCGGGCATTCGCGCCGGCCGCGGCGAGCTGATTCTGCTGCTCAATTCCGACACCATCGTTCCGCCGGGCGCGATCGACACGCTGGCCGCGCGGCTGCTCAGCGATCCCGCGGTCGTCGCGGCCGGGCCGCGCCTCGTCGACGGCGAGGGCCGCGCCGAATGGTCGTTCGGCCGCATGCTGACGCCCCGCACCGAAGTGCAGCGCATGACGGTGCAGGCGCTGCATGCGCGACGCGTGCCGCTCGTCACCGGCGCCATCGAGCGCGCGTCGCGGCGCGAATCGCGGCCGGACTGGATCACCGGCGCCTGCCTGCTCGTGCGCCGCGCCGCCGCGGAGGCGGCCGGCCTGCTGGACGAGCGCTATTTCATGTACGAAGAAGACGTGGACTTCTGCGCGGCGCTGCGCGCCAACGGCGGCCAGATCCTGTTCACGCCCGACGCCGAGGTCGTGCACCTGCGCGGCCGCTCCGCGCGTTCGGCCCCGGCCGCGACCCGCCTCGCGTACCATCGCAGCCATGCCGCCTTCTACGCCAAGCACGACCCGCGCTGGGTGCCCTGGCTCCGCGTCTGGATGCGCCTCAAAGGCATCAAGCTCGAGGAGCGCCCGTGACTAGGGTGCGGCGACGGTGCTCGGGGCTGTGTCCGGTATTCGCCAGCGCCGCCGAGGCGAGTCGGGCCACAGAGCGGTCCCTCCGACGTCTTTTTCACGGCGTCGCTGACGAACACCGGACATCGCCCCTGCGCTTCGACGCCGCCCGCTCTGGTGGCTGCAACTCCGGCCGCGCTGAGCGCGAGTGGTCGGTCTGTCGCGGCGCCGTGGTTGTGCGTGCGAGCAGGTGTCGCCCGAGCTACGCGGCGCAGCGACAGACTGACCCGAGCGCCCGTTCGCGCGGCCTCAGCTCAAAACGCCCCGGCAGAGGAGCCTACGCGTGCGCATAGCGATCGATGCGCGGAAGCTGCACGACTACGGCATCGGCCGTTATGTGCGCAGCGTGCTCCGGTATCTCGGGCGGATCGATCACGAGAACGAGTACGTGCTCCTGTGCCATCCGGCCGACTGCGACACGGTGAAGGGCTTCGGCGACAACTTTGGCGCGCTGGCGGTGCCGTCGCGCAACTACTCGGTGTCGGAGCAGGTGCGCGTGCCCCTGGCGCTGAGAAAGGCGGGCGCGCAGGTGTTTCACGCGCCGCACTACGTGCTGCCGCCGCTGCTGCCCTGCCCGTCGGTCGTCACCATTCACGACTGCATCCACCTCATGTTTCCGCAGTACCTGCCGAACAAGTTCGCGCACGCCTACGCGCGCACGTTCATGACGATGGCCGCGCGGCGATCGGCGCGGGTGCTGACGGTCTCGGAGGCCTCGAAGCGCGACATCCTGCACTTCTTCCGGATTCCCTCGTCGAAGGTGGAGGTCGTCTACAACGCCATCGACGACCGCTTCGATCGCGAGCCGGAGGTGGACGATGTCGTGCGCGTGCGCGAGCGGTATCAGCTGAACGATCCCTTCCTGCTCTATGCCGGCAACATCAAGCCGCACAAGAACGTCGACCGCGTCATCGAGGCGTTCGCGCGGCTCAAGAAGCGCGGCTTCGAGCGGCTCCGCCTGCTGATCATCGGCGACGAGATCTCGAAGAACCCGCAGCTGCGGCGCGCCGTGCACCGGCACCAGCTGCACCACGACGTGCGGTTTCTCGGCTTCGTGCCCGACGCCACGCTCGCGGTGCTCTACCGGCTGGCCGACGTGTTCGTGTTCCCGTCGCTCTACGAAGGCTTCGGGCTGCCGCCGCTCGAAGCCATGGCCAGCGGCACGCCGGTGGTCACGTCGAATGTGTCGTCGCTGCCCGAAGTCGTCGGCGACGCCGCGCTGCTCGTCGATCCGCGCGACGCCGAAGCCATCGCCGGCGCGGTGCAGCGGATCCTGGTCGACGCCGACCTGCGCCGCACGCTCACGCAGAAAGGCCTCGCCCGCGCGCACGAATTCTCCTGGGAGCGCTCGGTCCGCCGCATCCGCGACATCTATCTTGAGGTGGGCTCGAAGTGATGCGGGGTGCTGCTCGACGCGATGTCCGGTATTCCTCAGCGCCGCCGAGGCGAGTCGGGCCACAGAGCGGTCCCTCCGACGTCTTTTTAACGGCGTCGCTGACGAACACCGGACATCGCTCCTACGCACGACCGCGTCGCCGCTGGAGCACCGGGCGTGAGCAAGTTTCTGAGGCCGAGCGTCTAATCGCGAGGCCGAAGAAAGCTTGCGGGAGCCCGATGCGTTGCAGGGAGCCGCAATGATGCGCGTCGCCGTGGTGCACGACTGGCTGACCGGGATGCGGGGCGGGGAGAAGGTCCTCGAGGCGATTCTGGAGCTGTATCCGGGCGCCGAGCTCTACACGCTGGTGCATCGGCGCGGGTCGGTGTCGCCGGCCATCGAGCAGCGGCCGGTGCACCGGTCGATCGTCGACCGCCTGCCGCGCGCCGCGACGCGGTATCGCGAGTATCTGCCGCTGTTCCCCTTTGCCATCGAGCAGTTTGGCTTCGATCGCTACGACCTGGTCATCAGCAGCAGCCACTGCGCGGCCAAGTCCGTCGTCGTGCCGGGGCGCACGCTGCACGTCTGCTACTGCCATTCGCCCATGCGCTATGCCTGGGACCAGTTCGAGGCCTACTTCGGGCCGGCCCGGGTGGGCCGGGTGGCGTCGGGGGCCCTCCGGCAGGTCATGGCGTGGCTGGCGCGGTGGGATCGGGCCACGGCGGGGCGCGTCGACCGCTATGTGGCTAACTCTCAATATGTTGCGGGCAGGATCGGCCGATACTATAATCGCGTGGCCAGCGTCGTTTATCCGCCCGTCGACACGGACTTCTTTGCGCCGGATGCGGCCCGGCCCCGAACGCATTATCTAATCGTGTCAGCCCTGGTGCCTTACAAGCGCGTGGAAATCGCCATTGACGCCTGCCGCCGGCTCGGCCGGCCGCTCGTCGTGGCCGGCGACGGCCCCGACCGCGCGCGCCTGGAAGCCCAGGCAGGCGACGGTGTGACGTTCACCGGGCCGATCACGAACGAGGGCATCCGCGACCTCTACCAGAGCGCTCTTGCCGTGCTCCTCCCCGGCGAGGAAGACTTCGGCATCGTCCCCGTCGAAGCGCAGGCCTGCGGCACGCCGGTGATCGCGCTCGGGCGCGGCGGCGCGCTTGAAACCGTCACCGACGGCGTCACCGGCATCCACGTCGCCGAGCCGTCGGCCGGCGCCTTCGCGGACGCCATGCTTCGCTTCGAAACGCTCGAATGGAACCGCGCCGCGCTGCGCGCCAACGCGGAGCGCTTTTCCCGAGCCGCATTCGCAGCGGGCCTTGAGGCCGTCGTGTCAGAACTGAGAACTGGAACTGGAACTGGAACTGTCGATGCTTAAGCGTCACAACCGGCTCCTCATCGGCCTGCACGTCGCCTGCGACGCCATCATCGCGATGGTCGCGTTCCTGCTCGCGTACAGTGTCCGCTTCTATTCGCCGCTCGAAAGCCTCGTGCCGGTCACCAAGGGCTATCCGCCGCTGACGCAGTACCTCGTGCTCGTGCCGTTCATCGGCCTGCTGGTGCCTGCCGCCTTCCAGCTGCAGGGCGTCTATCGCCTGCGCCGCGGCCGCTCACGCGTCGACGAATTCTTCTCCGTCTTCGTCGGCTCCATCGTCGCCGTCGTCCTTGGCGTCGGCGGCACGCTGTACGTCCAGACCTACTACCTCTCGGAAGCCGCAAAGGATCGCGGCCTGCTCGAAATCTCGCAGCCGGTGTGGGCGCTGTTCCTCGTGTTCAACGTCGCGCTCACCTACCTGTCGCGCGAGGCGGTGCGCGAGCTGCTCGAGCGGCGCTTCCGCAGGGGCATCGGCCTCAAGCGCGTGCTGATTGCCGGCGCGGGCGACCTCGCGCGGCTCGTCGCCGACAAGATCCTCGAGCACGGCGAGCTCGGCTTCCGCGTCGTCGGCTTCGTGGACGATGGATCGACGGGCGATCGCATCGGCTATCGCGGCCTGCCGGTGCTCGGATCACTGGCCGAGACGCCCGAGGTCTGCAAGCGCGAGAACATCGATCAGATGTACATCGCGCTGCCGCTCGACGAGCACGTCAAGATGCTCGGCATCATCGAGTACGCGAGCCAGGAGTTCATCGACGTTCATGTCGTGCCTGACCTGCTCGAGTTCCTGACGCTGCGCGCCCGCCTCGAGGATCTCGACGGCGTGCCGATCATCAGCATCCACGAAGTGCCGCTGCGCGGCGTCAACGCGATGATCAAGCGCGCGATCGACATCGCCCTGAGCAGCGCCGTGCTGCTGGGCCTGGCGATTCCGTTCGCCCTCATCGCGCTGCTCATCAAGCGCAGCTCGCCCGGCCCGGCCTTCTATCGCCAGGAGCGCATGGGCCTGGACGGCAAGGCGTTCCACGTCTGGAAGTTCCGCTCGATGCCGATCGACGCCGAAGAAGTCACCGGTCCCATCTGGGCGCGCGACGACGACCCGCGCGCGACGGCCGTGGGCCGCTGGCTGCGCCGTTTCGACCTCGACGAGCTGCCGCAGTTCTGGAACGTGCTCCGCGGCGACATGTCGATCGTGGGCCCGCGCCCCGAGCGGCCGTTCTTCGTCGAGCAGTTCAAGCACCGCATTCCGCAGTACATGCTGCGCCACAAGGTGAAGGCCGGCATCACCGGCTGGGCGCAGGTGAACGGCTGGCGCGGCAACACGTCGCTCGAGAAACGCATCGAGTACGATCTCTACTACATCGAAAACTGGTCGGTGGGCCTCGACATCAAGATCATGTGGCTGACGCTGTTCCGCGGTTTTCAGAAAGCCGCCTGAGTCCGGCGCATGCCACGTACCGTCATCACCGGCGCCGCCGGCTTCATTGGCTCGCACCTGTCCGAGACTCTGCTCGCCAAGGGCCACACCGTGGTCGGGTTCGACAACCTGCTGACCGGCGACACGGCCAACATCGCGCATCTCACCGGCAAGGACTTCACCTTCGTCAAGCACGACGTCACCAACTACATCAACGTGGACGGCCCGGTCGACTACGTGCTGCACTGGGCGAGCCCGGCCAGCCCGATCGACTATCTCGAGCTGCCGATCCAGACGATGAAGGTGGGCGCGCTCGGCACGCACAAGGCGCTCGGCCTCGCCAAGGCCAAGGGCGCGACGTTCGTGATCGCCTCGACGTCCGAGGTGTACGGCGATCCGCTCGAGCATCCGCAGAAGGAAACGTACTGGGGCAACGTCAATCCCATCGGCCCGCGCGGCGTCTATGACGAGGCCAAGCGCTTCGCCGAAGCGATGACGATGGCGTATCACCGGCATCATGGGGTGAACACGAAGATCGTGCGGATCTTCAACACCTACGGGCCGCGCATGCGCGTGCGGGATGGCCGCGCCGTGCCGAACTTCATCGCGCAGGCATTGCGCGATGAGGATGTCACCATCTATGGGCCTGGGACGCAGACGCGCAGCTTCTGCTACGTCACGGATCTGGTGGACGGCATCCTGCGACTGATGGAGTCGGACACCAACGATCCGGTGAACATCGGCAATCCGACGGAGCTGAGCATCGAGGCGATGGCCAAGACCATCGTCCGCATGACCGGGAGCTCGAGCCGGATCGTGTACAAGCCGCTGCCTGAAGATGATCCGAAGGTGCGCAAGCCCGACATCACGCGCGCGCGCGAGATTCTCGGATGGGAGCCGAAGGTCGGCCTCGACGAGGGGCTGACGAAGACGATCGACTACTTCCGCGGGAAGCTCGCGTCCGCCCCCTGAGGAACGGGGCGGGAGGAATCCGCAGCCGGCACAACCGCGACGGCTCCGCCCCGATCCCTGGGCAGCAGCGCGAGCGCCGTGAAATACAGCACCAGCGCCAGAAACGTCACGTAGCCCGTGCTCGCGCCCCACACGACGTGGTCAAGAGAGCCGAGCGTGACGCCTTCGAGCAGGCCCGTCAGCAGCCGGCCGCCCAGGCTCCGGTCGGGCGCATAGAGCGCGTCGAGGACGATGAACTTCACGGTGAAGGCCGCGAAGAACGCGACAAACAGCGCGCGCAGGGCGTGCTGCCGGGTCGGACGTGCCGCCAGTGTGTTCACGAACAGCGCGAACAGGAAGATCACGCCCAGCACCAGCGGCAGGCCGGACTCGGGCGTAACGGCCGAGACGATCTGCGCGGAGGCGGCCGCCAGCGCCGCCAGCACCGTCAGGCCGTTGAGGTTCTCGAGCGCGGTGCGCTGCTCGCCCATCAGCCGCCACGGATGCACGATGCCGCTCTGCACGAGCACCATCATCAGCAGCAGCATCGCCACCAGCGACGACAGGGGCGGCACCAGGAACCTGAGCTCCCCCGCTTCCGTCAGGCGCAGACCGGCCAGCAGCGCCACCGTCAGCAGCAGCCACGGCAGCCCGACACTTTCGCGCAGCGCGCCGCGCGTCACTTGCGCTTCCTCATCACGCGCAGCGGATTGTAATCGGATGCATCGCGCCTGAGGCCGTCTTCGAGCTCTGCCCGCAGCTCGTCGGATGTCGTCATCCCGAGGTTGCCGTCGGCGACGGCGACGCGTCCCGAGGGGTCCGCCTTCACCGCCCGATCGAGCGCCTCGAGGCCCTTCCTGAACAGCGCGTCGTCATTCCAGAGACGGCCCCATCCCTGACGGTAGTAGCTGTAAGCGACGTAAAACTGGACGCGCGCGTCACGTTTGGCAGGGTCGGACCGATCGAACGCCGTGCGCGCGGCCTCGAACTTGTCCTCGCGAAAGAGACCGAGCCCTTCCTGAAAGCTCGCCTCGTCGGCGCGATAGATGCTCAAGCTGGCGGCAACGCCCCCTGTCACCTCCGCCATCGTCGCCGGCCCGGTGGCATAGAGCCAGACGATGAAAGCGGCGTAGATCAGCGACCCGGCGAGCCCGAGCACGCGGATGAGTGACGGAGGCACGGCCCCATCATAGTAGACACGGCCTCAGTCCCGGCGGGCGGGATCTGTGAGCTGATCGAGCCAGTTCACGATCAGGCGCAGCGTGTTTCCCGCGACCTGCTCGCCTGCCGGCCGAATCATCAACAGCCGGCCGTCCGGATGCACATCGTACGCGACGCCGGTTTCGATGCGCGGGTCATAGACGTTGTTCAGGACCTGCACGGGATTGCCGGTCTGAAATCCCGTGCCCGCCTCGACTTTCGCCGACCAGAGCACGGTGTTGTACCGGAAGTACAGCGTGCCCCCATCCTTCGACCACTTCGGCTCGCTTCCGCCCGTCGTCGAGACCTGCCACCGGCCGCGCTGCGCCGGATCGGCCGGGCGCACGTAGATTTCCGACCGCGCGGACTCCAGGCTTTCGTACGCGAGCCACCGGCCGTCGGGCGACAGGCGGCTCGTGAATTCCTCGGCGGCCGTCGAGATCAGCGGCTGTCCAGCCGCCCCCTTCTGCAGCATGACCATGCCGATATCCGACGCCTTCGTGGCCGCGTCCGAGTGATCGAACACCGCCATCCGCCCGTCGCGCGTGATGGCGTTCAGATACAGGCGATGAGGCAGACTGACGAGCGCTTCGGCGTCGCGGCTGCCGTCCGCCACGCGGCGCCAGATCGTCGATGACGATTCGGCCGGATCGAGTGACGCGTAATAAATCGCGGTGCCGTCAGCCGACCAGAGGGGCGTGACGTTCTGCCCTCCGAACGACGCGCGCGTGAACGTGCGCCGCTCGACGTTGTAGATCCAGATGTCGCGGCCGCCCCCGGCAATCACCGAAAACGCAATGCGGCGGCCATCGGGCGCGAACACGGGATCGGCATAGATGCCCGGCGGCACGTCGAGATACTCGACGCGCCCGGTGCGATCGACCCAGGCCGGCCGCGTTGACGTCTGATCGCCGCCGGCCACCATGTGCGCCAGCGTGCCGGTGTCGGACAGGTCGAAATGCACCGCGCCGGTGGTGCTGTCGCCCGCCAGTCCCTGCACCAGGCCTTCGGCCGCCGTGCCGGCCTCGAGGCGGTCCGGATCGAACGGCACGGCGTACAGCGATCCGCTGCGCGCGTAAATGAGATGGCCGGTCGCCGAATAGCGGGCCATCTCGGCGCCATGAATCAACGTCTTGCGCTCGCCCGTGGCGAGGATCTGCGCGTCGATGCGCGCGTTGAAATAGTTGTCCGGGCTGTTGAAGTCGCCGACAGTGAAGATGACGGCCTTGCCGCCGGGCAGCATCTGTCCCCAGCGATGCGTGCGCTCCTTCCCTGCCAGCGGCGTGGTCAGCACCGCGGGCGTGCCGCCGTTGGCCGGCACCCGCACGAGCCCGCCGACCGATGTCGGCGTGATCACCAGGAACCCGTCCGTGTCCCAGGCAAGGCCGCGCGGATCGTTGACCGTGGCAATCTCAATGCGCGCGCCGCCGCTCACCGGAATCTTGTAAACGCGGGTGGACGCGACAAACGCGACCCAGCGCCCGTCCGGAGAGATCGCCGGATTGGAGGCGCCCTCTGTTCCCGCCAGCACCCGCGGCTCGAACTGATGGCCGTCGCGCACGTAGAGGCGATCCACGCCATTCGAGGCGGCTGCAAACACCACGAAGCGGCCGTCGCGCGACACGGACACGCCCGGGCGCAACACCGGAGACAGGGTCGCGCCCCGCGGCGGCTCGACGCCGATGTGCGTGACGGCCGGAGGCAAGGCGGCGCCGCGCGGCCACGCCAGCGCCACTGCCGCGAGTGCGCACGCGGCGGCCACCGTCCATGGCACCCAGCTCGGGACACCGCGCGTCCCGGCCGCGGCTGCGGCCGGCGCCGGGTCTTTCTTCCCGGCAAGCGCTTCCTCGATCTGAAAGCGCGCTTCGCCCGCGTCGGCCAGGCGGCGGCGGCGATCGCGATCGAGACACCGGCGAAGAAGGGTCGCGATTCCCGGCGGCGTTTCGGCCGGAAGCGCGTGCCAGTCAGGATCGCGCATGACGATCGCGGCCAGGACGTCGGTGACCGTTTCCCCGTCGAAGGCCGGCTTTCCCGTCAGCATCTCGTAGAGCACCGCGCCAAACGACCACAGATCCGATGCGCGATCGGCGGCTTTCCCCTTGGCCTGCTCGGGCGACATGTAGGCCGCCGTGCCCAGAATCACGCCCATGCGCGTCATCGCAGCGGGGCTGGTGATGGTCGGCGAATCCATCAGCGGCGCCGAGGACGCCGCAGGTGTTTCCAGCGCCTTCGCAAGACCGAAGTCCAGCACCTTCACGACGCCGTCATCCGTGACCTTGATGTTGGCGGGCTTGAGATCGCGATGAATGACGCCGCGGTCGTGCGCCGCCGCGATGGCGTCCGCGATCTGGACAGCCAGCGGCAGGGCGTCGCCCACCGGAATGGCGCCGCGCGCGAGGCGCGCCGCGAGGTCCTCCCCGTCGACCAGTTCCATGACGAGCGCGCTGGGCGCGTCGACGACGCCGTGGACCTGCGCGATGTGCGGATGGTTGAGCGAGGCGAGCAGCTGCGCTTCACGCTCGAAGCGCGCGACGCGCTCGCGGTCGGCCTGAAACAGCGCGGGCAGCACCTTGATGGCGACGTCGCGATTGAGGCGCGTATCGCGGGCGCGATAGACCTCGCCCATGCCGCCGGCGCCGAGGGGACTGACGATGTCGTAGGGGCCGATACGGGTCCCGGGTGCCAGGCTCATGAGGCGTGGCGATTATGACTCATCCACGCCAGCGTCAGGGCGCGCGCCGTCGTAGAGCGTATCGAGCAGCGCGTCGACTTCCGGATCCGAGCGGAAGGCTTCGAGGCCGGGGCCGGGCCCCAGCCGCACCGTGAACCAGCTCGTGTCGTCGATCACCGAGGCGCGCAGTGCGCGCCGCAGGCCTTCGACATCGTCGCGGCCGGTGGCGATGACGACGTCGCAGGCGCGCGAGACGTATTCGCCGCGGCTGCGGCGATCTTCGAGCTCGGCTTCGATGGCCGCGCAGCTGTCGCCCCTGCCTTGCCGCGCGTAGATCTTGGCGAGCATGGCGACAAAGATCGGCGCGCGCGACATCACGACCGCGCGATTGATCATCGCTTCGGCCTCGTCGAGACGCCCGGCGTTGTCGAGCGTGATCGCGAGCAGCCAGAACGCAAGCAGGTAATCGGGCTGCAGGTCGAGCGCGCGTCGTCCGCCCGCCTCCGCGCCCTCCACGTCGCCGCCGGCCAGTGCCGCGAGACCCGCAATCCCGTGGATGAACGGTGACAGCGGGTCGGCCTCGATCGCGGCGGCTGACTGCGCGCGCGCTTCGTCGAGGCGATAGTCAGAGGCGAGAAACACGCCGAAGTACGCGCGCGCGAGCGACGCGCGCGGATTGAGCTCCACCGCGCGCCTGAAATGACGTTCGGCCTGCCGCCAGTGCTTCGCGAAATAGAAATCGTGCAGGCCCTTCGAGAACTGCACTTCGGGCAGTTGCGGCGCCAGCACCATGGCGCGCCCAATCGCCTGCTCGGCCGGCGGACGGCATGCATCCACGGGCAGCCAGCCATAGGGCCGGTACAGCGCCCACGAATCGGCAAGCCCCGCGTACGCCAGCGCGTAGTTCGCGTCGAGCGCAATCGCCTGCTCGAACGACTGAATGGCCAGGCGCAGCGTGGTTGGCGACCGCTGATGCCAGTAGTGGCGGCCTTTCATGTATTGCTCGTACGCGTCCAGATTGTCCGTTGGCCGCCGGACGGCACCCGTACCGCCGCCTGTGAGCGCCGGGGTCAGCGCCGATGCGAGCGATGAGACGATCTCGTCCTGCAGGTCGAACAGGTCCGCCATCTCGCGGTCGTACTTCTCGGACCACATCTGAAACCCGGTGGCCGCATCCACGAGCTGCGCGGTGACGCGCAGCTTGCCGCCCGCGCGGCGCACGCTGCCCTGCACGATCGCGCCGACCGAGAGGGCGGCACCGATCTCCGACGCGGGGGTGTCGGGATCGCGAAAGCGGAATGCCGACGCGCGCGACGCGACCCGCAGCGCGGGAATGCGGCTGAGCGCGTCGATCAGGTCCTCGGCGAGACCGTCGCTGAAGAAGGCATGGTCGGGATCGCCCCCGATGTTGCGGAACGGCAGCACGGCCACCGACTTCAGGCCGGCGCTTTCCGTCTTCGGCGCCGGGCTCACGGTGCCGGCGCCGCCCCCCTCCTCGCGGAGCGCGCGCTTCAAATCCGCACGCAGATCCGCCGCCTGCTGGTAGCGCAGCTCCCGATCCTTTTCGAGCAGCCGCTGCAGGATGCGATCGAGCGATTCGGGCACGGCCGCATTCACGGCACGCGCGCGCTCGGGCACACGCGACAGAATCGAGGCCACGACCGTGGCCGTCGCTCCGCCAAACGGATGCTTGCCGGTCGCCGCTTCGTACAGCACGACGCCAAGCGAGAACAGATCGGCCCGGCCATCGAGGTCGCCGCTGCGCACCTGCTCGGGCGACATGTACGCCGCCGTGCCGATGGCCGTCCCCACACTCGTCAGCACCGCCATCGTCGTCGCATCCGGCGGGGCGGCCTGTTCGAGAATCTTGGCGATGCCGAAGTCGAGAATCTTCGCGTCGCCGCGCGCGGTGATGAAGATGTTGGCCGGTTTCAGATCGCGATGCACGATGCCGGCCGAGTGGGCGGCGTCGAGCGCGTCCGCGAGGTGCACGGCCCATGCGATGACCTCACCGGGCGCCGGCCTCCTGGCCGCGACGCGCGCCATCAGTGTCGCGCCTTCGAGCAGCTCCATCACCAGGTACGGCTGGTCCTCATATTCGCCGGCGTCGAACACGGTGCAGATGTGCGGATGGCTCAGGCCGCCGAGCGCGCGCGCTTCACGGCGGAAGCGCTCGATCGCGCGCTCGTTATCGAGCAGCCGCGCCGGCAGCATCTTGATGGCGACGTCGCGGCCGAGACGCAGGTCGCGCGCGCGATAGACCTCGCCCATGCCGCCCGCCCCGATCTGCGCGGCGACTTCATAGGGACCGACCCTGGTGTGGGGCGTGAGCGACATGCGGTCGGGCCGCACTCAGCGGCCGCGAGCCGGATTATCCCTGATTTCGGGGCGCGATTTCGCGCTCCCAGTTCTCGAGCGCGAGTTCGAGCGTCCGGACGAGATCGGGATGTTCGGCGGCGAGGTCCTGGTGCTCGCCCGGATCTGCACGCAGATCGAACAAGCGGCTGCGGCCCTCGTCGACCAGCAGTTTCCAGTCGCCGTCTCGCACCGCTTTCTGCTGCAGACGAGGGGTCGCGATGCGCCAGAACAGCCGCCGATCCATCGGCGGCGCCTCGCCGGCAAGCAGGGGCAGGATGTCGACACCGTCGAGGGGCGGGCGCTTCTCCACCGGCACGCCCGCGGCCGCGATGATCGACGCCGTCAGGTCCATCGTCACGGCCACTTGACCGGAGGTCGCACCGGCCGGCAGACGTTCGGGCCAGCGCACGATCAGCGGAACCCTGATGCCGCCTTCCCACAGCGTGCTCTTGTAGTGGCTCAGTGGATCGTTGCGGGAGAGCCACTCACCGCCGTTGTCGTTGGTGAAGATCACGATCGTGTCGCGGGCCAGGCCGCGCGCCTCGAGGGCCGCCAGGATGCGGCCCACGCCCTCGTCGGCACGCTCCACCATGCGCGCGTAGTCCTCGCGCGTGGCCGGCACCGGATCGTCGGGCCACTGGCGCAGCCGGAAATCGCTCGTCTGGTTCGGACTCGGAACGGCCGACGGATCCGACGGGCGCCGATCGGGAGGTTGAAACGGCCAGTGCGGAGCGGTGTACGAGACGGTCAGGAAGAACGGCGCACCCGCGTGCTGCTCGATGAATGCCACCGAGCGCTCGGTGATTGCGTCGGTCAGGTACCGCGGCGACGTCACCGGCGTCGTGTTCTCGTACAAATCGGGCGTGCCATCGCCGCGCCGATGCGAGTAGAAATCGACCGCGCCCGCAAGAACGCCGAAAAAGTAGTCGAACCCGTGCGCGTTCGGTCCAAACCTCTGCTGAAACCCGAGATGCCATTTGCCGACGAGGCCGGTGGCATAGCCCTGGCCTTTGAGAACGGCCGGCAGGGACATGCCGGTGACGGGAAGGCCGCGCGCATGATCGTGCGCGGGATCCAGCGGCGCCTCGAACCCGGCCCGCTGCTGGTAGCGGCCGGTAATCAGCCCGGCGCGCGTGGGCGAGCAGTTCGCGCCGTTCGCATAGGCATCGGTCAGGCGAACGCCTTCGCGCGCGAGCCGATCGAGATGGGGCGTGCGAATGTCGGCGACGCCGTATGGGCCGATGTCTCCATAGCCCATGTCGTCGGTCATGATCAGGACGATGGAGGGCGTAGCCGGCCCGGCGTCGCCGCCGCTGCACGCCGCTGCGGTCAGACAGAGCGCCGGCAGCAGCGTGGCCGGGAAGAACCGCATGGAGGCGGATTATACCGGCAGCGAGGATTTGTACCAGTCGACGGTCGCGGCGAGGCCCTGGGCGAAGGGCACGCGCGGCTCGTAGCCGAGGATGCGGCGCGCCTTCGAGATGTCGGCCAGCGAGTCGCGCACGTCGCCGGCGCGCGGCGCGGCAAACATCGGATCGACGTCACTTCCCGTGATGCGCTTCATCTCCGCCAGCAGGTCGAGCAGCGAAATGCGATGACCGGTGGCGACGTTGATCACTTCCCCGCTCGCGTCTCTCGCCTCGGACGCACGCAGCACGCCGTCGACCACGTTCTCGATGTACGTGAAGTCGCGCGTCTGCCCGCCATCGCCGTAAATGGTCGGCGGGCGGTTCTCGAGCAGCGCTTTGGCGAACTGCGAGATCACACCCGAGTACGCCGACGAGGGATCCTGACGCGGCCCGAAGACGTTGAAATAGCGGATGGTGACCGTCTCCAGGCCGTAGAGACGCGTGAACAACTGGCAATACTGCTCGCCGACGAACTTCTGCAGCGCGTACGGCGACAGCGGATTGGCCGGCATGTCCTCGCGCTTCGGCAGCGTCGGCGTATCGCCGTACGCCGACGAGGAGCCGGCGTACACCACGCGCGTGACGCCGGCATCGCGCGCGGCGACGAGCACGTTCAGCGTGCCGTCGATATTCGCGCGGTTGGAGGTGACGGGATCCTTGACCGACCGCGGCACCGACGGAATCGCGGCCTGATGAAAGACCAGGTCAACGCCTTCAACGGCCCGCGCGGCAAACGCGGGATCCGCGAGATCGCCTTCGACGAACTCGGCGCCGGCATTCACCTCGAGGTTGTGGCGATATCCGGTGGACAGGTTGTCGGCGATGCGAACGGCGTCACCGCGCGCCAGCAGGGCCGCGGCGATGTGCGAGCCGATGAAGCCGGCGCCGCCGGTGACCAGGCACGTCCGCGCCACTATCGCGGAAACCCGTTGCGCGGCAGGCCAGGCGCGACCGTGAGCGCGGTGCCGTAATACAGCTTGCGCAGCACCGCGTCGGACAGGTCCATGCCGTACAGCTTCCAGAAGGCGTGGTAGTCGCGGTAATAATCGAAGTACTCGTCGCCCGTCTCGAACACGCGCCAGTAGTACGGATATTCCGCCGGCGCGTACGTGTCCTTGCCGAACATCACACGGTCCTGATACTTCGTGAAGAACGCGGCGGCCGTCCGCGGCTGACGGCCGAAGTCGTACAACACCGCGGCCACCTCGAGATACACGTTGGGTAACTTCTCGAGCAGCGCCGCGGCCGCTTTCAGGTCGTGGCCGTGGTAGCCGAAGTGCGCCGCGATGAAGCGCGTCTTCGGGTGCTTCGCGAACATGCGATCGCGCTCGGCGATCAGCTGCTCGAACTTGACCTTCGAGGGATCGTAATTGCGACGGCTTGGAAACAGGGCCAGCTCGAGCCAGCGCTCGTTCGTGAAGTCGGGCGGCTGGAAGAACTGCGGCGGCTCGCCGACGTGAATGAGTACGGGAATGTTCAGGCGTCCCGCCGCCGCCCACAGCGGATCGAGCTCCGGGTCGTCAACCGGCAGGCGCGACCCGTCGGCCCTGGTCGCGGTCATGCCGAGATTCTTGAAAATCTTCAGGCCGATGGCGCCGTTGCGCACATCCTGCTCGAGCTGCGCCGCCGCCTTGGCGCCCCAGCCTGGGGCGACACCCCTGAAGTCGGGATTGGCGAAGACGGTAAATCGATCCTTGTACGGGCTGTTGCGAATCGCGTCGACCTTCTCCTTGAGCGACGCGCCGCTGCCGCCGCTCAAGTTGTTGAGCACGCGCAGATTGAGCGCGTCCATCTCCGTGATCAACTGCGGCATGTTGTCCGCGGTCGCCGTCTGATGGCTGTGGATGTCGACAACGGGAAACTTCGCCTTCGGCACCAGGTGCTCGTCGACGACGAGCGTGGACTTCGGGCGGTAGTCGACGATGCTGGGCGGCGCGACTTCAGGCGCCTGGCAGCGGCCGATCCGGACCAGCGTGTGCCCGGGCGGGCATTCGCCGTTCGGCAGCGGAGGCACGCCCTGGTTCTGGCCGCGGCCCTGGCCGTCGAGCACGGGGGTGGAAAACGCGAGCGCGGCGGCGCTCAGGCAGACGATGACGCTCTGACGCATGGATGAGATTGTAAGGCTGCAGCGATCCGTAAGCCGAATTCTGTGTCCACCTTGCGGCGGATGACAACCATTCCTCTAGGCCTGACATTACTGCCAGGCTCGAGCAGCCTACCCGGGAACTGGACGGGCCGTCTTTACCCGCCGGCGCTTGCGCCGGCGTTGTGTTCCCCTATTTGGCCTTGCTCCGTGCGGGGTTTTGCCTGCCACCGAACCTTACGGCCGGCGCGGTGCGCTCTTACCGCACCTTTTCACCCTTGCCTCGGTCTGCCGGAGCTGAAGCTCCGGCCTACCGTGTGGCGGTATGTTTTCTGTGCCACTGGTCCTTCAGGTTGCCCTGACCGGGCGTTACCCGGCGCACTGCCCATCGGAGTTCGGACTTTCCTCGCCCTTACGGACGCGGTTGTCTGTATCGCTGCAGCCCATTAAGTATACGAGCTAACCGTCGATCTCCTGCTTGATGCCGTACTGCTCGAGCTTTTTGTAGAGGTTGCTGCGGGGGGTGTCGATGACTTCCGCGGTCTTCGAAATGTTCCAGTTGTGCTCGCGCAGCTTCTCGACGAGGAACGCGCGCTCGGCGTTTTCCTTGAAGCCGCGCAGCGTGCCGGGCTTTTCGGCCTGGGCGCCGTCGCCGGGACGGGCGGCCGCGTCGACGCGCAGCACGCCGCGCACGTCGGGCACGTCCACCGCCTCGCCGGGCGACATGATGATCAGCCGCTCCACCGTGTTGCGCAGCTCGCGCACGTTGCCCTTCCACCGGTGGCTCTGCAGCATGTCCATCGCGGCGGGCGTGAAGCGCGCGGGGCGGCGGTTGTTCTCGCGGCTGAACAGATCCGCGAAATGCCGCACGAGCAGCGGAATGTCCTGCGGGCGCTCGCGCAGCGGCGGCACGGCAATCGGAATCACCTTGAGACGATAGTAGAGATCTTCGCGGAAGCGATTCTGCGCGATCTCCTCTTCGAGATCCTTGTTGGTCGCGGCAATCACGCGCACGTCCACCTTGATGGTGCGCGCCGATCCGAGCCGCTCCACTTCGCCCTCCTGCAGCACGCGCAGCACCTTGGCCTGCGTCTTGGCGCTCATGTCGCCGACCTCGTCGAGGAAGATCGTCCCCTTGTCGGCCTGCTCGAACTTGCCAATCTGCTTCTCGGTGGCGCCGGTGAACGACCCCTTCTCGTGCCCGAACAGCTCCGACTCGATCAGCTCCTCGGGAATGGCGGCGCAGTTGACCTGCACGAAGCGCTCGCGCGACCGGTTCGAGTTGCGGTGAATCGCGCGCGCCACCAGCTCCTTGCCGACGCCGCTCTCGCCGAGGATCAGCACCGTGGCGTTGCTCGGCGCCGCGCGCCCCACCTGCTCCATCACCGTGCGGATGCCGGCGCTCTCGCCCACCATCTGGTGGCGCACTTCGACGGCCTTCTTGAGCGTGACGTTCTCGTCGCGCAGCCGGCTCTGATCCAGCGCGTTGCGGATGGTGAGCAGCACGCGCTCGCGCTCGAGCGGCTTCTCGATGAAGTCGAACGCGCCCTTGCGCGTCGCTTCCACGGCGGTGCTCACGGTGCCGTGGCCCGACACGATCACCACCGGCAGCTGCTCGTGCGCCGCCTTGATCCGGCCGAGCGCCTCGAGGCCGTCCATCCCCGGCATCTTGATGTCCAGGAACACCAGGTCCGGATTCTCGCGCGCGATCATCGTCATGCCTTCGGGCGCCGTGCCCGATTGCAGCACGTCGTACCCTTCATATTCGAGGATCATCCGCATCGAGTCGCGGATGGCCTGCTCATCGTCTATGACAAGAATCCGGGGCTTCATTGACCTTCGATCGTGACGGTGAGGATCGAGCGCTGCTCGGCGAGCGGGTCGTAGACGTACAGCGCGAGCACGTCGCCGGGCCGCGCGCGCGCGACCGCGCGCTCGTAGTCGTCGACCGAGGTCACGCGGCGGCGGTTGATTTCGAGAATGACCATGCCGCGCCGCACGCGCGCGACCTGCGCGAGGCTGGCCGGCTCGATGCGGGTCACGAGCACGCCGGTGAGGGCCGACGGCAGGCCATAGCGCTGCGCGGTGGACGGATCGATGTTGCGAACGACCATCCCGAGCGGCGGCTGCGTGCTGTCGGCCGGCTGCACCGGCCGCCGCTCCTCGACATCGTCCTCATCGAGCGGCCGCTCCGCGAGCTTCACGAGGATGTCCTGCTCGCGGCCGTCGCGCAGCACTTGCAGCCGCGCCACGCTGCCCGGGGTACGGCCAGACACGTCGCGAATCAGCTCGTCGCTCGACGCCACGTCGCGGCCGTCCACCGACCGAATCACGTCGTACGCGCGCAGCCCCGCGCGCTCTGCCGGCGTGTCGGTGGTCACTTCCTGCACGATCGCGCCGGTCGTGGTGGCCAGCCCGAGCGCGCGCTGCAGTTCGGGCGTCACCGTTTCGAGCGTCACGCCGATGAAGCCGCGCGCCACGCGGCCGCGCGTCTTCAGCTGCGGCAGCACCGCCCGCACCTGGTTGATCGGAATGGCAAAGCCGATGTTGTTGGCCTGCGAGCTGATGGCGGTGTTGATACCCACGACTTCGCCGCGCGCGTTAATCAGCGGACCGCCGCTGTTGCCGAAATTGATGGCCGCGTCCGTCTGGATGTAGTCGTCGAGGCTGTTGTCGAAGAGCTTGCGGCCCATGAACGACACGACGCCCACCGTGACCGAATGCACGTAGCCAAGCGGGTTGCCGATCGCGCACACCCACTCGCCGACACGAAGGCGATCGGAGTCGCCGAGCGCGGCCACGGGCATGCGCGCAGCCGCCCCCGCATCGATGGCCAGCAACGCGACGTCGATGGCCGGGTCGGTGCCCACGACGCGCGCGCGAAGCCGGCGGCCGTCCGACAGCGTGATGGTGATGCGGTCGGCGCCGTCGATGACGTGAAAATTCGTAAGGATGTGGCCGTCGGCGTCGATGACGAAGCCGCTGCCGGCGCCCTGCCGCGGCCCTTCGCGCTGCGGCTCATCGAGATCGCCGCGCGATCGGCGCCCGCCGCGCGAGCTCGCGTCGACATTCACCACCGCCGCGTTCATCCGCGACGCGACTTCGGCGAAGTCGATGCCGGAGGCCAGCGTCGATGGCACCAGCAGCGCCGCGGCCTGCTGCACCGGCGCCACGTCCGGTATCGGGCCCTTCGACAGCGTCGTCAGCGGCCCGGCAGGCATGCGAATGCCTGAGCCGGCAACGACAAGCCCGACCATGAAGGCCACGACTCCGACCAGGACGATGATGATGGCGACAAAACGGCGCATGGCGACTGCCTGTTCGATTATAAGTCGCCGGCGAGAGCCTTCAGGGCCGCCTCGTCGAGAATGGGTACGCCGAGCTCCTGAGCTTTCTGCAGCTTCGAGCCCGCCTCGTCGCCGGCAACCAGATATGCGGTCTTTCGGCTGACCGAGCCCGCAACTTTGCCCCCGAGGCGCGTAATGAACGCCGACGCCTCTTCGCGCGACATCGACGGCAGCGTGCCGGTGATGACGAAGGTCTTGCCCGCGAAGATCTGGGGCACCTCAGGGCCGGTCGGCGCCGCATCGTTGATCATGCGCACGCCGCGCCCGGCGAGCCTCGCGATCAACTGCTGGTTGTGCGGCTCGTCGAGAAACGCGCGAACGGCCTGCGCGACGATGGGGCCGACGTCCGGCACCTGCTCGATTGCTTCGGCCGACGTCTCTTGCAGCCGGGGCATGGAGCCGAAGTGCCGTGCCAGCGCCTGCGCGCTGCCTTCGCCGATGTGCCGGATGCCGAGCGCGTGCAACAGACGCCAGATGTCGTTGGACTTGCTCTTCTCGATTTCGGCGACGAGCTTCGCGGCGATCTTTTCGCCGAGCCGCCGCGTCAGCGTCTTGCCATCCTTCCCGGCGCTCGTGCTGGTGAGCGCGGCAAGCTGGTCGGCCGTGAGGTCATACAGATCCGCGAAGTCTGTGACCAGGCCGCTGTCGAGCAGCTGCGCCGTCAGCGATTCCCCGAGTCCTTCGATGTTCATGGCGCGGCGCGACGCGAAGTGTTCGAGGCTGCGGCGCAGCCGTGCCGGGCATGACGCGTTCTCGCAGCGCCAGACGACTTCCTCGTCGGGTTTCGACAACGCGCTGCCGCACGACGGACACTCGCGCGGCATGACCCACGGCGTCGAACCGGCCGGCCGCTTCTCCAGCACCACGCGGACGACTTTGGGGATGACGTCGCCGCCCTTTTCGATGATGACGGTGTCGCCGTCGCGGAAATCGCGGCGCGCGATTTCCTGTTCGTTGTGCAGCGTGGCCATCGAAATCGTGGAGCCGCTCAGGAACACCGGCTCCAGCATGGCGAACGGCGTGACGGCGCCCGTGCGGCCGACGTTGACGCGAATCTCGCGCAGCACCGTCTCGGCCTGCTCCGCCGGAAACTTGTAGGCGACGGCCCATCGCGGAAACTTCGCGGTCGTGCCGAGGCGCGCGCGCAGCGCGAGGTCGTCGAGCTTGATGACGATGCCGTCGGTGTCGAAGGCGAGGTCGCGCCGCGCGGTGGCCCAGCGGGCGCAGAACGCCGACAGGGCCTCGATGCCCTCGCAGCGCTGCCAGTGCGGCTCCACCGGCAGGCCCCAGGCGGCGATGCGCGCCAGCGATTCGGCGTGCGAGGCGTCGAGCGGCGGCGCGCCGGCGGGCACGACGACCTGGTAGAAGAACGCGCTGAGCCCGCGACGGCTGACGGCCCGGGGATCGAGTGTGCGCATGGTGCCGGCTGCGGCGTTGCGGGGATTCGCAAACAGCGGCTCGCCGGCCTCCTCGCGCTCGCGGTTCACGCGGTCGAACGCCTGGCGCGACAGGTAGGCCTCGCCGCGAATCTCGATGTGGCCCTCCGCGCCCGCGCCCTGCGCATGCAGCGTCAACGGAATCGCGCGGATCACGCGCACGTTCGACGTGACGTCTTCGCCGCGGATGCCATCGCCGCGCGTGACGCCGCGCACCAGGCGGCCATTCTCATACGTCAAGGCGAGGCTGAGGCCGTCGATCTTCAGCTCCGCGATATAGGCCAGCGGCGGCGCATCGTCGCCGAGCTCGAGGCCGCGGCGCACGCGCGCGTCGAACTCGCGCAGCTCCTCGTCCGAGTACGCGTTGTCGAGGCTGAGCATCGGCGCCGCGTGTTCGACGCTGGCGAAGCCCTCGGCCGGCACGCCGCCCACGCGCTGCGTTGGCGAGTCAGGCGTGACGAGGTCGGGATTGGCCGCCTCGATCGCCTCGAGCTCCTTCAGCAGCCGATCGAATTCGGCGTCCGTGATCTCGGGCGCATCCAGGACGTAATAGCAGTGTTCGTGATGGCGAATGCGGGCGCGGAGCTCTTCCAGGCGGTCGGACGGATCAGCGGTCACGAGCGAGCACGTAGTCGGGAAGCGCCATCAGCGCGTCGCGCTCGACCGATGGCGGAAACACGGCGAGGTGCGCCTTGGCTTTGGCCGCGTGCTCCTGGGCGCGCTCGAGGGCGAGCTCCGCGGCGCGGGTTTCCTGCAGCAGGTGGCACAGCCGGTGCCAGTCCGACGGCTCCATCGTGCGGTCGCGCACGGTGTTGCGGACGATCGCGTCGGCTTCGGCGCCGCCGCTGCCGAGCAGCAGGATGATCGGCAGCGTGACCTTGCCTTCGCGCAGGTCGCCCCCAATGGGCTTGCCGAGCGCGACCTGATCGGCCGTGTAGTCGAGCAAGTCGTCGACGATCTGGAACGCGAGGCCCAGCTCGAGGCCATAGCCCCGCAGCGCCTCGCGCTGCTGGTCGGTGCACTTGCCGAGGAGGCCGCCGATCTCGGCGCAGCCCGAGAACAGGAACGCCGTCTTGCGCCGGATGATCTCGTAGTGCTCTTCCTCGCTGATGTCGACGTCGCCCTGCTTGGTGAGCTGGTAGATTTCGCCCTCGATCATCTTGAGGG
Source organism: Vicinamibacterales bacterium (assembly GCA_036675475.1). Classification (GTDB taxonomy): domain Bacteria; phylum Acidobacteriota; class Vicinamibacteria; order Vicinamibacterales; family SCN-69-37; genus JALYRV01. Next base: position 1,458 of record JAKFEY010000026.1, on the reverse strand, counting down.
TGACGTCGCACAGCAGCCGGATCACGTCCAGCGAGTCCTGCGTCAGGGCCAGCGCCATCGACTTGATGTAGAGATAGTCGCCGAGCAGCACCGTAATGTCGTTGCCCCACCGCGAGTGCACGGCCAGGCGGCCGCGGCGCGTGTCGGCCTCGTCGATGATGTCGTCGTGCACCAGCGTCGCGGTGTGGATGAACTCCACGACCGACGCATAGAGCACGGCGCCGTCGCCCGAATAGCCGGCGAGCCGCGCCGCCATCAGCAGCAGGGCCGGGCGCACGCGCTTGCCGCCCGAGTTCTGGATGTAGCGCCCCATCTCGGGGATCAGCGCCACGCGCGACTCGACGTGCCGGGCGTATTCCTTCTCGACCTTCTCGAGATCGGCGCGAACCGGCTCGAAAATCTGGCTGAGATCCGCGAATGACGAGGATGGCTGCACTGCGCTTCAGTTTATTACGGAACCCGGCGGGTCAACAGGAAGTCGAGCGTGGACGCCGCCGCGGAGGCCGTGACCTCGACCGGCTCCTGCCGGGCGGCGGCGAGCGCCCGGGTGACGTCGGCCACGAAGGCCGGCTCGTTGCGCTTGCCGCGATGCGGCACCGGCGCCAGAAACGGCGAATCCGTTTCGGTGAGCAGCCGGTCGGGCGGCGTCAGGCGCGCGGCCGCGCGGATATTTTCCGCCTTCGGAAAAGTCGCAATCCCTGAAAACGACAGGCAGAAGCCGGCGTCGAGCGCCTCGCGCGCCTCGGTCTCGCTCCCGGTGAAGCAGTGGAATACCGCCCCCACATCCGCGGCGCGCTCCTCGCGCAGGATCGCCATCGTGTCGGCCCACGCCTCGCGCGTGTGGATGACGACGGGCATGCCGAGCGCGCGGGCGGTGCCAATCTGCGCGCGGAACACCCGCTGCTGAATGTCGCGCGGCGCGAAGTCGTAGTGATAGTCGAGACCGATCTCGCCGATCAGGCGAATCGAGGCGCGCGGCGCGACGATCGCCCGCACGTGCTCGGCCGCCCCCTCGGGATCGGCCGCGAACTTCCCCGCCTCGTGCGGATGCACGCCGCAGGCGAACTGCACCTCGGGCCAGGCCGCCGTGACCGCAGCGCCGCGCTCGATTTCCCCCGCGTCGGTGGCCGACAGGATCACCACGGCCCGCGTGACGCCTGCCGCCTGCGCCCGCGCCACGACGTCTCGCAGGTCGGCGACGAACTCTTCGCCGGCGAGATGACAGTGGGAGTCGACCATGGGATTTGGTGATCTCGTGATCTGGTGATTTAGCGGACCCGCGTACCTGGCTCGGGCGCGGTCTCGAAGCCGATCAGCGTCGGTTTGCCGCCGTCCGGGCTCGCCGCCAGCACCATGCCGTTCGACTCGATGCCCATCAGCATGCGCGGCTCGAGGTTGGCGACGATGACGACGTGGCGGCCGACCAGCGCCTCAGGCTCGTAGGCCTCGGCAATGCCG
>JAKFEY010000008.1:0-41523 GCA_036675475.1 Vicinamibacterales bacterium | reverse complement strand
GCGCTGGCGCGCCGCCGGCCCAGCCCGGCCGCCGCGGACGCCGCGGCGGGGCGACGCCGCCGCCGGCTGCGGCACAGAGTGAAGAGGAATCGCCGGCCGTGTTGCTCGAGCGCGCGGGCGAGGCGATGGAGCGCGCCACCACTGAGCTCGACGGCAGCCGTCCGAAAACCGCGCTCGATCACGAGAACCAGGCGCTCAACGAGCTGCTGCGCATCGAGGCGCAGGTGCGGCGCCGCGAAATCATGCAGGCGCAGAATCAGGCGGCCGGTGGCGGCGGTGGTGGTCAGAGCGGCAACCAGGATCTGTCGGCGCTCTTCGATCGCGAGCTGCAGCGGCAGCAGCAGACCAACTACGAGAACCGCGCGAACGAGCGGGCCGCCGAACAGCAACAGGGCGAGGAGCCGGAAAGCGAGGCGCTGCGGCGCGTGCGCGAGATGGCGCAGCGGCAGGAAGCGCTGCGCCGCCAGCAGGAGGAACTCGCGCGCGCGAACCTGACGGCGGAAGAACGGCAGCGGCGTCTCGAGCGGCTGCGCCGCGATCAGGAGCAGCTGCAGCGGCAGGTCGAGCAGCTCGCCAGACAGCTCGGGCAACAGCAAGGGCAAAGGGGAGAGGAGCAAGGGCAGCAGGGTCAAGAAGGTCAGAGGGGACAGGAGCAAGGGCAGCAGGGGCAGCAAGGGCGGGAAGGTCAGAGGGCACAGGGGCAAGGCCAGCAGGGTGCGCAAGGGCAAAGGGCTCAGGGGCAAGGCCAGCAGGGCCAGCCGGGCCAGCAGGGACAAGGGCAGTCGAGCAGCGCGCGTGAGGCTTCCGAGGCGATGGCTGAGGCCGCGGGCAGTCTCGGGCGTGAGGAGATTGAGCGCGCGGGGCAGCAGAGCGCGCGGGCGGCTGAGGCGCTGCGGAATCTCGAGCGCGAGATGCGCAATCGCGAGCAGGGCGGGCAGACGCGCGCGCTGAACGACGCGCGCATGGAGGCGCAGCAGCTCGCCGAAGCGCAGCGGCGCCTGGCCGAGGACGCCGCGCGCGTGGCCCGAAACGGCAGCACGCCCGACGCGGCGCGCCGTCTTGCCGGCGAGAAGGAACGGCTGGCCGAACGGCTCGACGCCCTCGGCCGGCAGCTCGACGCCGGGCAGCAGGGACGTCAAGGGCAATCCGGACAGCAGGGCGCGCGCCGCGCGCCCGGATCGAGTCAAGCCGATCAGATGGCGCGCGATGCCGCGGCGGCGTCGCGGCGGCTTGCGCGCGAGCAACGGGCGGGGGCAGAGAACTGGCGGAACCAGTCTTCCCAAGGTTCGCGGGGTTCGACAGGTTCGACAGGTTCGACTGGTTCGACGGGTTCAGGTTCTCCCGGCAGACTTGCGGATGGGGAAGGGCGCATGGCGGCCGATCTCGAGCAGCTGGCGCGGCGGCTCGGCGCGCCGCCGGCCGGCGCGGGCGAAGCCGACGCGCGCCGCCTGGCCAACGAGCTCGACGAGGCGCGCGCCACGCGCGAGCGGATCGCCGACCTCGAGCGGCAGATCAATGAGATGCGGCGCCAGGCCGAATCGGGCCAGGGCGGTCAGCGTGACGAGGCCGCGCGCCGGCTCGACGATCTGCAGCGGCAGTTCGGCCGCGAGGCCGACCGCGCGCGCGAGCTCGCAAGCCGGCAGAGCGGAAACCAGGGTGAGGCGCGCTCGGGCCGTGACAACGGACAGCAACGCGACGGAGCCAGGCAGGGTGCAGGGGACCCCGCCGGAAGAAACGACGGTCGCGCGGGGACGCCGGAGGATCCGCGATCGGCGAGCCGATCGGCGCCCGGCACCCAGCAGTGGAAGCAGGACTTCTCGAAGTGGGAGTCCATGCGGAAGAACGTCGCGCAGGCGCTCGAATCGTATGAAGCGTCGCTGACCGCGAAGCTCGCCGAAACGCTCGCCGCCGAGCGCGTGCACGGCGGCTACGACGCGCGCACGCCGGAAGCCTGGCGCAAGCTCGTGGCCGACTACTACGAAGCCATCGCGAAGAGGAGAGTTCGCTAGGTGTCATTCGCGTCGCCGATTCCGGCGTGGGCGCTCGCGCTCGCGATTGTCGCGCTCGTCGCGGCCGCGTTCGCCGCGTATCGCGATGTGTGGCATCGCGGCCCGGCTGCGCCGCGCGATCGGCGCCGCGCTGCCATCCTCACGGCGCTTCGCGCCGGGTCGCTCGTCGCCTTGTTCCTGCTGCTGCTGCGGCCCGTCATTCTCGAGTCGCTGCCGCCCGGCGGCACGGCCGTGGCCATCCTCGTCGATGCGTCGCGCAGCATGGGCATCGACGACACCGGCGAGTCGCGCCTCGCCCGCGCGCGCGCGATTGTGGACGAGCGCATCCGGCCCGCGCTGGCCGGCGACTTCGACGTCAGCGTGTTTTCCTTCGGCGCGAACGTGAGTGAGGCGCCGCTCGGCGAAACGGCGGCGATTCAGCGGCGCAGCGACCTGCGTGGCGCGGTCGCCGACGTGCGCGCGCGCTATCGCGATCGCCGCCTCGCCGGCACCGTGATCCTCTCCGACGGCGCCGACACCGGCGGCCTCGTGGCCACCGCCGCCGGCGGCGCGCCGGTGTTCACGGTGCCGATCGGCGCGCTCGAGCCGTCGCTCGACCGCGAAGTCGTGTCGCTGTCGGTCGACGAGGAGGCGCAGCTGCAGTCGCTGATCGACCTGTCAATCGTGATCGCGTCGCGCGGCACGCGCGATCCCTTCATGGTGCGCGTGCTCGAGAACGGCCGCGTCGTCCACAGCCGCCGCGTCGAGCCGCCAACGGCCGCCGGGCCCATCCGCTTCGTCGTGCCTGTGGCGCCGCCGCGCCAGGCCGCGGCGGTCTACAGCGTCGAAGTCGACGAGCATCCGGAAGAGCGCGTGAAGACGAACAACCGCCGCGCGGTGCTGGTCCGTCCGGCCGACCGCCGCCGCCGCATCCTGCTCGTCGAGGGCGCCCCCGGCTTCGAGCACAGCTTCCTCAAGCGATCGCTGGCCGGCGATCCCGCCCTCGAAGTCGACGCCGTCGTCCGCAAGGGCCAGAACGAAACGGGCGAGCAGACGTTCTATGTGCAGGCCACCGGTGATCGCGCGCCCGCCCTCGCGGCCGGCCTGCCGGTGAGGGCAGACGATCTGTTCAAGTACGACGCGCTCGTGCTCGCCAACATCGAAGCCGATACCCTGTCGACCGCGCAGCTGCAGCTCGTCGAGCAGTTCGTGTCGAAACGGGGAGGCGGCCTGCTCGTGCTCGGCGCGCGCTCGTTCGATCGCAACGGCTTGCGCGACACGCCTATTGAAGCCGCGTTGCCTGTCTCCCTGACCGATCGCGGCGACGATGCCGGCGCGACGGGCGGGCGGGCCGATGCGAATCGGCTCACGCTCACCCCGGATGGACTGCTGCATCCCATCATGCGCGTCGCCGCCGACAGCGACGCATCGCGCGAGCAATGGCTCGTGGCGCCGAGCCTGTCGTCGACCGCAGGCCTGGGCGGTCCGCGTCCCGGCGCCACCGTGCTTGCAACCGCCGGAAGTGCCGGCGGACTCGGCCGCCCTGTCGTTGCCGTCCAGCGCTACGGCGAGGGTCGCTCGATGATTTTTGGCGGCGAGGCCGCATGGCGCTGGCGCATGCTGATGCCGGCTACCGACGGCACGTACGACAGCTTCTGGCGCCAGAGCATGCGCTGGCTGGCCGGCGCAAGCCCGGATGCGCTCGAGGTGCACGGCCCCATCGACGCGGCGGCGGGCGAGCCGGTGAAAGTCGGTATCCGCGTGCGCAACGCCAGCTTCGATCCGGCGTCAGGCGGCGTGATCAGTGTCAGCGTCGAAGGGCCGGCGGGCGAGCGCGAGTCGCCGATGGCGGCACCCGCCGACGAGCCCGGCCTGCAGACCGCGCTGTTCACGCCGTCACAGGACGGCGTCTATCGCGTGAAGGCGGATGTGCGCTGGCCCGATGGGCGTGTCGAATCAGCCGCGACGTCCGTGCTCGTGGGCGGCACCGACGCCGAGATGACGGAGCCGTGGCGGCACGACGCCGCGCTCGCGCGCATCGCCGAGGAATCGGGCGGCGCCGTCGTCGACGAGGCAGACCTCGATACGCTGCCGGCCCTGCTGCAGAAGGCCGCGGGCGCGCCGGAGCTGCGCGAGAAGGAACTGTGGCATCGGCCGTGGGTGTTCATAATGCTCGTAGCGATGCTGGGCGCGGAATGGACGCTGAGGCGCAGGTGGGGACTGCGATGAGATCGCGGAAATTCAGAGTTGGCGAGGTGAGAATTAAGAGTTGCTGTTGCGCGCTCGCGTTTGCTCTGGCGCTCGCGCTTCCGTCGGCAGCCGCGGCGCAGGAGCGCTTTGCGCTCATCGTCGAGGGCGCGCCGGGCGAGGCGAAGTATGCCGAGCAGCATGCGGGGTGGCGCGAGAAGCTCGCGAAGATTCTGCGCGAGACCTACAAGATTCCCGAGTCGCAGATGGCGGTGCTTGCCGGATCCGGCGAGGGCGCGTCGGCGACCGCCGACGCGGTGCGCGCGGCGCTGCAGCGATTCAGTACCGCGATGCGGCCGGCCGACGTCGCGCTCGTGGTGTTGATCGGGCACGGCACGTTCGACGGCGAAGACGCCAAATTCAATCTGGTCGGGCCCGATCTCGGGGCGTCCGAATGGAAGGCGCTTCTCGACAAGCTGCCGGGCGAGGTGGTGTTCGTCAACACCGCCAGCGCCAGCTCGCCGTTTCTGAGCGCGCTCGCCGCCCCGAAGCGCGTGGTGATCACGGCGACGGCCATTCCCGCTCAGCGCTTCCACACGGTCTTCGCCGAGTATTTCATCGACGGCCTGGCCGAGAGTGAGGCCGACATCGATCGCAACGGGCGCCGCTCGGTGTTCGAGGCCTTCGCGTACGCGTCCCTGCGCGTGCGCCAGCACTACGAACAGCGCGGCCAGCTCGCCACCGAGCGCGCCTTGATGGACGATGACGGCGACGGACGCGGGCGCGAGGCGGCCGGCGAGGGCAAGGACGGCGAGCGCGCGAGCCTGGCCTATCTCGACGCCGACCGCGCCGCGATCGTGACCGATCCCGAAATGCTGCGCCTGATGCAGCGGCGCGACGCGTTGCTGCTCGAGGTCGAGGAGCTGCGGAAGCGCCGCCTCATGATGCCGCCGCTCGAATACGACGGGCTGCTCGAGAAGCTGCTGATCGATCTGGCGCTCGTCTCGCGCGACATCCGGGCGAGAACGTAATATTCTTCTCTCCATGAACTGCCGTTCGTGCGGCACCGAGATTGCCGACAAGGCCCTGATCTGCTTCCGCTGCGGAGCGGCCACCACCGACCCGGTGCGCCAGCCGTATGTGGCGAAGCGGCGTCCGTCGCTGCCGCTCGCCGTCTTTGGCCTGCTGCTGACGGGTGCCGGCATCGCCATCGCGGCGGTGACGCCCGGCCTGACGCCCATTGATGCCGTCGCGGGCGCGCTTGCGGCCGGCGGCCTCGGCACCATGGGCGCGGCGTACTTCCGCAAAGGCTAGGCTGGCCGATGCATCTTGAAGTCATCGACGCGCAGGGCAAGCGGCAGATCGATCTGTCCGCGGTAACGGCCGATGTGTTCCGCATCGGCCGGCGGGAGGGCAACGACCTGCAGCTGGTGGGCAGCGAGGTCTCGCGCGACCATGCCGAGATCGTGCGCAGGGAGGACGACTGGGTGCTGCGCGACAAGGCGTCGCGCTATGGCACGTTCGTCAACGGGGGCCAGGTCACCGAGCACGTGCTGAAGCCGGGCGACCGCGTGCGGCTCGGCCGCGGCGGCGGCGCGGAACTGGTGGTCGGCGACGAGCTCGGCACGAACCTCGGCACGTCGGGCACCGGCGGCGTCAACGACCTGCGACAGGTGGCGGCGCTGCTCGAAGGATTGCGCGCGCTCGGGTCGGGCCGCATCCTCGATGAAGTGCTCGCGCTCGTTCTGGACACCGCCATCGAAATCGCGCGCGCCGACCGCGGCTTCATCATGCTCGGTGAAGACAGCGGCCAGCTCGATTTCAAGCTGGCGCGCGGCCGCGATCGCCACACGCTGAGCGACGCCAGCTTCAACACGAGCCGCAAGATTCCGGAAGAAGTCTTCCGCACAGGCGAGCCGCGTCTCGTGGCCGACCTGCTCGATGGCGATCTCGCCAACGTGCATGCCGGCACGGTGGCGCTCGGCATCCGCCACGTGCTGTGCGTGCCGCTCAACCTGGTGCGGTATGTCGATCGCTCCGAGGCGGCGGGCCAGCGAGGGGAAGCCCAGACGCGCATCGGCGTGTTGTACCTCGACAGCCGCGAGAAGGGCGACCTGCTGTCGTCGGCCACGCGCGCGGCGCTCGAGACGCTGGCCACCGAAGCGGCCGTGGCCATCGAGAACGCCCGGCTGTATCGGCAGACCATCGAGAAGGCGCGCACCGACCAGGAAATCCGCATTGCCGCGCAGATTCAGCAGGCGCTGCTGCCGCAGACCGGCAACACGCTGCCGTTCTGCGAGACGGCGGCAGCCGCCGTGCCGTGCCGCTCGATCGGTGGCGACTTCTTCGACTGGATGGTGCGGCCCGACGGCTCGTTCGCGTTCACGCTCGGCGACGTCGCGGGCAAGGGCCCGCCCGCCGCGCTGCTCAGCGCGCTCATGCAGGGACTGTTTGCGGCGCAGGCCTCCGGCGTCGAGGGCCCGGCCACGGCCGTCTCGCGCATGAACACGGCGCTGACGCGCCGCGGCATCGAGTCGCGCTACGCCACACTCTTCGCCGGCCATCTGCAGGAAGACGGCACGCTGATGACGTGCAACGCCGGCCACAACCCGCCGTTGCTCGTGTCGCGCACGGGAGTCACGCGCCTCACGCAGGGCGGCACCGTGGTGGGCCTGTTCGCGAACGCCACGTACGAGGAGGAGACCGCGCGCCTGGCCGACGGCGACATGCTCGTGATCTTCAGCGACGGCGTGTCGGAAGCCCTGTCGGCGACAGACGATGAGTTTGGCGACGATCGGCTCATCGCCGCCGTGCGCTCCGCCAATCACAGCAGTCCGCAGCAGGTGGTGGACAACGTGCTCGAGGCGCTGCGCGTCTTCACGCAGGGCGCGCCGCAGAGCGATGATGTGACGATGGTGGTGGTGCGGTACCGCGCGCCGGTGGCCGGCTAGTGCGGAGGCCGATCGTGTGGGCCGTCGCGCTGTGGCTGGCTGTGGCGGCGGCGTTGTGGCTTGGCGTGTACGACTACGTCAACAAGCGCGCGCACGAGGAATACCTGCGCCGCTCCGCGGAGCTGCGGCTCGGCATCGCGCCGCCGCCTGACGTGCCGGTGGATCTGCGCGGGGTCCTCGGTGAAGGCCGGCGGCGCGCCGCCATTCAGGCCAGCGCGTGGGCCGCCGTGATCGCGGCGGCGGGCCTGGCCACCGTCTTTCTGTTGAAACGTCCCGGCGATTGATGATGCATCCGCTGATTTACGACTGGAACACCCTGGACCTCGCGCGGCCGTCAGGCCCGCGCGTGATGCTCGACGATGAGACCTTGCGCGACGGGTTGCAGTCGCCGTCGGTGCGGTGTCCCGACATCGACGAGAAGATTCGCATCCTCCACCTGATCGATGAGCTCGGCATCGACACGGCCGACATCGGCCTGCCTGGGGCGGGCCCGCATGTCGTGCGCGACGTCGAGCGCCTGGCGCGCGAGATCGTGGGCGCGAAGCTGAAGGTGGCGGCCAACTGCGCGTCGCGCACGCTCATCAGCGACATCGCGCCCATCGTGGAAGTGTCGCAGCGCACCGGCCTGAAGATCGAAGCCTGCACCTTCATCGGGTCGAGCCCGATCCGTCAGTACGCCGAAGACTGGACGATTGAGAAGCTGCAGCGGCTCACCGAGGAAGCCGTGACGTTTGCCGTCAGGGAAGGCCTCGACGTGATGTATGTCACCGAGGACACCACGCGCGCCGACCCGGCGTCGCTGCGCGCGCTCTATTCCACCGCCATTCGCGCGGGCGCGAAGCGCGTGTGCATCGCCGACACCGTCGGCCACTCCACGCCGCACGGCGCCGCGGCCGTCACCCGCTTCATCGCCCGCATCGTCGAGGAGTGCGGCGGGGGCGTGGGGATTGACTGGCACGGCCATCGCGACCGCGACTTCGCGATTGCGAACTCGATTGCGGCGATCGACGCGGGCGCCACCCGCGTGCACGGCGCGGGCCTCGGCATCGGCGAGCGCGTCGGCAACACGCCGATGGACCTGCTGCTCGTGAACCTTGTGCTGATGGGATACCTGGAGCGCGACCTCACCAAGCTCGGCGACTACGTCCGCGAGGTGTCGGAATCGTGCGGCGTGCCTGTGCCCGCCAACTATCCCGTGATCGGCCGCGACGCCTTCCGCACCGCCACCGGCGTGCATGCGGCCGCGGTGATCAAGGCGTTCAAGAAGAACGACGCCGCGCTGGTCGACGCGGTCTATTCGGGAATTCCGGCGAGCATGGTGGGGCGCACGCAGGAGATCGAAGTGGGCCCGATGTCGGGCCGGTCGAACGTGATCTACTGGCTCGAGTCACGCGGCCTCGACGCCAGCGACGAGCGCGTCGATCGCATCTTCGAAAAGGCCAAGAAGTCGTCCACGGTGCTCACCGAGGACGAAGTCCGCGCGGAGCTGTGAACGCAGGCCTGAAGGCCTGCGCTACCGCCGCACGCGCTACCGCCGTCCGCGGGGCCTAAAGGCCCGCGCCACCCGCCAGGCGCTTTTCGACCTCCGGCAACGCGGCGACCACGACGTCGCCCACGATCTTCATCGACATGGGATCGAGCTTGTCGAGCGTGTCGTCGGCCGTGTGCCAGGCAGGGTAGTCGAGGTCGATCAGATCGATGGCCGGAATGCCGGCGTCGATGAACGGCTTGTGGTCGTCTTCGACGGCCGTGGTGCTGGCGACGAACGTGCGCTGGTGGCCGAGGCGGCCGGCCGTGCGCCAGAAGATGTCGTTGAGCCAGCCCGTGGAGTTCATGTCCTGCAGCAGGCGCACGCCGCGCTCGCCGATCATGTCGAGCAGAATCATCGCCTTCACGCCGGTCAGCGTGCCCGCCTTCCGCGCCGCCTGTACGTAATGGCGGCTGCCGAACGTGTTGCCGGTGGTCCAGTCGCCCCAGGCCTCTTCGCCGTCGAAGAACACGAGCTCGTACGTGAACTCGCGTGGTTGGTCTTTCAGCACGCGCGCCAGCTCGATGAGCAGGCCGGTGCTGGAGCCGGCGTCATTCGCGCCCACGAACGTGAACGCCTTTTCGGGCTTGGTGTCGTAGTGGCTGCTGATGATGATGCGATCGGGCCGCGTGCCCGGCAGCGTCACGATCAGGTTGACCATCTTCACCGCGCCAACCGGTGTCTGCGCGGTGAAGGCCTGGTCTTTGACCGTGAGCCCGATGGCCTTCATCTGGTGCCTGATGTACTCGCGCGTGCGCTCGATCGCCTCGGACCCGGCGGGCCGCGGCCCGAGATCGACCATGGCCTTCACGTGCGCGAAGGCGCGGTTGCCGTCGACGCCTGAAGCTTGCTGCCTGCCCTCCGAAGCAGGCGCCGAAGGCGTCTGCGAAGGAGGGCTGGATGGCGCAGACGAGGGCTGTGCGGCGTTGCCTGCAGAGCAGGCCGCAATGATGAAAAACGCCGGCACAATCGCTCGTCTCATCGGTGCTGTCCTCCGCCGGGGCTGAAGCCCCGGCCTACTTCCGTTTGTCCCTCGATACGTAATCGCGGCGCGCGTGGCCCGTGTAGATCTGGCGCGGGCGCGCGATCTTCTGGTCCTCGTCGCGCAGCATCTCGTCCCACTGCGAAATCCAGCCGGCCGTGCGCGGAATGGCAAAGAGCACCGGGAACATGTCCTCGGGGAAGCCCATCGCCTGGTAGATCAGGCCCGAGTAGAAGTCGACGTTCGGATAGAGCTTGCGGCTGACGAAATAGTCGTCCTGCAGCGCGATGCGCTCGAGCTCGAGCGCGATCTCGAGCAGCGGGTTCTTGCCCGTCACCGAAAATACCAGATCGGCGATGCGCTTGATGATCTTCGCACGCGGGTCGTACGACTTGTACACGCGATGGCCAAAGCCCATCAGCCGGCCTTCGCCCGCCTTCACCTTCTTGATGAACGCCGGCACGTGCGAGATGTCGCCGATCTCGCGCAGCATGCGCAGCACGGCTTCGTTCGCGCCGCCGTGCAGCGGACCGTACAGCGCCGCCGCCGCGCCGGCCAGCGACGAGTAGGGATCGGCCTGCGAGCTGCCGATGCCGCGCATCGCGCTCGTGCTGCAGTTCTGCTCGTGATCGGCATGCAGGATGAACAGCACGTCGAGCGCGCGCTCGAGTACCGGGTTGGGCTGATACTTCAGCTCCGTCATCTTGAACAGCATGTTCAGGAAGTTGCCCGGATACGAGAGGTCGTTGTCGGGATAGACGTACGGCCGGCCGATGCTGTGCCGGTACGCATAGGCGGCGATGCTCGGCACCTTCGCGATGAGCCGGATCGTCTGCGTGCGCCGCGACTGCTCGTCGAAAATGTTCTTCGAGTCGGGATACAGCGTCGACAGCGCGCCCACCGTCGTGAGGAAGATCCCCATCGGATGCGCGTCGTACTGGAAGCCTTCCATCAGCTTCTTGATGTTCTCGTGCAGCATGGTGTGCATGGTGATCTCATGCGTCCATGCCTCGAGCTGCGCGGTCGTCGGCAGCTCGCCAAACAAGATCAGATAGGCCGTTTCGAGGAACGTGCTGTGCTCGGCCAGCTGCTCGATGGGGTAGCCGCGATACTCGAGGATGCCCTTGTCGCCGTCGATGAAGGTGATGGCGCTGCGGCACGAGGCGGTGTTGGTAAACGCCGGGTCGTACGTCATCAGCCCGAAGTCATCGTCGCCCGTCTTGATTTTGCGGAGGTCGAGGGCGCGGATGGTGCCGTCCTCGACGGGCACCTCGTACTGCTTGCCGGTGCGGTTGTCGGTAATGGTGAGGGTATCTGCCATGGTGATAACGTCAGTCGCGGTCGGATCGGAGCTCGTCCCCGGGGTCGTCGGCCTCTGGATCTGCGGCGGCGCCGGCCACGCGATAGTCGCCCGAAAACCAGCGGCCCAGATCGGCCATTTTGCAGCGCTCGCTGCAGAAGGGCTTCCACTCGGGCACGGCCGGCAGCCGGCGGCAATACGCGCACAGCGGCGCTTCGGACATCAGGACATTCTAAACCGGTTCCAGGGTTCGCAGGTTCGACGGGTTCGACGGGTTCCCTGTGCACCTGAACCTGTCGGACCAGTCAGGTTCGACGGTTTCGACAGGTTCCCTGTGCACGTGAACCTGTCGAACCAGTCGAACCCAGGAACCCGGGAACCTGCTATGTATCCTCGTGCGATGCGTGCCGGACGTCCCGGGCCGAGACCATGAAAATGACGTCTTCGGCGACGTTGGTGGCGTGGTCGCCGATGCGCTCGAGATGGCGGGAAATGAGAATGAGGTCGAGCGCGGGCTCGATGGTGTGCGGATCCTGCAGCATGTAGGTCAGCAGCTCGCGGAAGACCTGCGTCTTCAGCGCATCCAGCCCATCGTCGGCCGCCAGCACCGCGTGCGCCAGCGCCACGTCGCGGCGCACGAACGCGTCGAGCGCGTCGCGCAGCATGCCCTGCGCGATGTCGGCCATCCGGGGGATGTCGATCAGCTGCTTGACGGGCGGATGCTCCAGGTAGCGGCGCACGGCCTCGGCGATGTTGACCGCCAGGTCGCCCACGCGCTCGAGGTCCGTGTTGATCTTGACCGCCGCCACGATGCCCCGCAGATCGACGGCCATGGGCTGGTGCAGCGCCAGCAGCTTGAAGCAGCGGTCGTCGATCTCGATGTGCAGCGCGTTGATCGCGGCGTCGCCCGCGATGACCTCATCGACCAGGCGCGGCTCGCGGCCGACCACGGCCCGCATGGCCAGGCGCACGCGGTCTTCGGCCAGGCCGCCCATTTCGAGAAGGCGGGCCTTGAGCTGCTCGAGCTCGTCCTGAAAGTGTCGCGGATGGCGTTCCGTCATCAGCCGAATCTCCCGGTCACGTAGTCTTCCGTCAAGGTCTCCGACGGGTTTGTGAAGATGGTCTCCGTCGGCCCGAACTCCACCAGCTTGCCCAGCCAGAAAAATGCCGTCTCGTCCGAGACGCGCGCGGCCTGCTGCATATTGTGCGTGACAATCACGATGGTGTAGTCGCGCTTCAGCTGATAAATCAGCTCCTCGATGCGCTGCGTGGCGATGGGGTCGAGCGCCGACGCGGGCTCGTCCATCAGCAGGATGTCGGGCCGGATGGCCAGCGCGCGCGCGATGCAGAGCCGCTGCTGCTGGCCACCCGACAGCGCGAGCGCCGAATCCTTCAGCCGATCCTTCACCTCGTCCCAGATCGCGGCGGCTTTGAGGCTTTCCTCGACACGATCCGCGAGCTCCGCCTTGCCTTCCACCAGGCCGTTGATGCGCAGCCCATAGGCGACGTTCTCGAAAATCGATTTCGGAAACGGGTTCGACTTCTGGAACACCATGCCGACGCGCTGCCGCAGCGCCACCACGTCCGTCTCAGGCGCGTAGATGTCGCGGCCTTCAATCGACACGCGCCCCTCGACGCGCGTGCCGGGGATGATGTCGTTCATGCGGTTGAGCGTCCGGAGGAACGTGCTCTTGCCGCAGCCCGACGGCCCGATGAACGCCGTCACCATGCGCGGCTGAATCCGCACCGAGACATTCTCCAGCGCCTGCTTGCTGCCGTAATAGAAGTTGAGGCCGTCAGCCTCGATGATCGGCGTCCTCGTCATGCGATGCGGTTCCTCTGCAGGCGATCGCGCATCACGATGGCGACCGCGTTCATCGTCAGCAACAGCAGCAGCAGGACGACGATGCCGGCTGCGGCGTTCTCGGCGAATGCCGCCTGGGGCCGCGAGACCCAGTTGAAGATCTGAATCGGCAGAACCGTGAAGGGTGACCATATGCTCTCCGGCGTGAACGCCACGTACGTGAGCGCGCCGAGTGTGATGAGCGGCGCCGTTTCGCCGATCGCGCGCGAGAGGGCGAGGATCAGGCCCGTGAGAATGCCGGGTGCCGCCGACGGCAGCACCTGGTGCCAGATCGTCTGCCACTGGGTGCCGCCGAGGGCGTAGGAGCCTTCGCGCAGCGACTTGGGTACGGCGCGCAGCGCCTCGCGCGTCGAGAGGATCACGACCGGCAGCACCAGCAGCGACAGCGTGAGCGCACCGGCGAGCACGCTGGGGCCGAGATTCATCCAGCGCACGAACAGCCCGAGGCCGAGCAGGCCGTAGATGATCGACGGCACGCCGGCCAGGTTCGAGATGTTGATCTCGATCAGGCGCGAGAGCCGGCCGCCTTTCGAGTATTCCTCGAGATAGATGGCCGCGCCGATGCCGGCCGGCATGGTGAAGAGCGCCGTCAGGCCGATGACGTAAATCGTGCCGACCAGCGCGTGCCAGATGCCGGCCTGGTCCGCGAAGCGCGACGGGAAGCCGCGCACGAACGCCCAGGACAGCCGCGGCCATCCGTCATGGAAGACGTCGTAGAGCAGCGCGCCGAGCGCCGCCAGCGCGACGAGCAGCATCAGCACGCCCATCGACTGCAGCAGCCGGTCTTCGAACAGTTTGCGCCGCGTGGAAATCATGCGTATTCCTCGCGGAAGCGTCCGCGCAGCCAGTTGCTCATCAGGTTGAGCGTGAACGTGCTCACGAACAGCAGCATGCCCACGGCAAAGATCGTTCGATATTCGAGCGTGCCGGCCGCGGTGTCGCCCAGGCTCATCTGCACGATGAACGCCGTCATCGTCTGCACCGGCACGGTGGGATCCAGGGTGAGCCGCGGCTGCTGACCGGCGGCCACGGCCACGATCATCGTTTCGCCGATCGCGCGTGAGACCGCGAGAATGGCGGCCGCGGAGATGCCGGAGAACGCCGCCGGCACGATGACCCGTCCCGCGGCCTGCAGCCGCGTGGCGCCGAGGGCGTACGCGCCTTCGCGCAGGCCGTTCGGCACGCTGCGCAGCGCATCCTCCGACAGCGACGCGACGAGCGGAAGAATCATGATGCCCATGACGATGCCGGGGCTGAGCGCGTTGAAGCTGGAGAGCCCGGGCATCACGACCTGCAGCATCGGCGTGACGAACAGCAGCGCGAAGTAGCCGTAGACCACCGTGGGCACGCCCGCGAGAATCTCGAGCACCGGCTTGAGCACGCGCCGCAGCCGCGACGGCGCGTACTCACTCAGGTAGACGGCAATCAGCAGGCCGGCCGGCAGCGCCACGGCCATCGCGATGGCCGACGTGAGCAGCGTGCCCGACACGAGCGGCAGCACGCCGAACTGCTTGCGCAGAAACGCGGGCGTCCACACCGTGCCGAAGAGGAACTCGGTAATCGGCACTTCGCGCAGGAACGCCGCCGTCTCGACCACCAGGACGGCGATGATGCCGGCCGTGACGAGCACCGAGCCGGCGGCGCACAGGAACAGCGCCGACTCGATGACCCGTTCAGCGGGTCGGCGGAAGCGCCTGGGCAACACGTTCGCGGGCCTGCTGCAGTTCAGTGTCGGTGATGGCGAAGTAGCCGACGTCGGTCACCAGCGCGGGTCCCTTGTCGAGCAGGAACTGGACGAACGCCTTCACTTCCGGGCGCTGCAGCTTCGCCTTGTTGACATACATGAACATCGGGCGCGAGAGCGGCGCATACGTGCCGTTGCGCACGGTTTCAGTCGACGGCGCAATCGGGCCGGCGCCGTTGTCCGCCTTGCCATCGTCAATCGGCACGAGCTTCAGCTTGTCGCGGTTCTCGTCGTAATACGCGAAGCCGAAATACCCGAGCGCGCCTTCGTCGCCCGACACGCCCTGCACGAGCACGTTGTCGTCCTCGCTGGCGGTGTAGTCGCCACGGCTCGCCTGCGCCTTGCCCATGATGGCTTCGGTGAAATAGTCGAACGTGCCCGAGTCGGTGCCGGGGCCGTAGAGATGAATCTCGCGATCCGGCCAGCCCTGGCGGATCTGGCTCCACCGCGTCACCGCGCCCTGCGCTTCCGGCTGCCACAGCCGCTTCAACTCCGCGGTCGTCATCGACGTCACCCAGGTGTTCTTCGGATTGACGACGACCGACAGGCCGTCATACGCCACGGGGATTTCGATGAACTCGATGCCCGCCGCGCGGCACGCATCGGCTTCGGTGGACTTCACGGGGCGCGATGCGTTGGCGATGTCCGACTCGCCGCGGCAGAACTTCTGGAAGCCGCCGCCGGTGCCCGACGTGCCAACCGTCACGCGCGTGCCGGGATTGGCGCGCTGGAACTCTTCGGCCACCGCCTCACCGATGGGGAAGACCGTCGACGAGCCGTCGAGCGCAATCACCTGCGGCGCGGCCGACGACTGCTGTTGCTGGGAATCACTGCCGCCACCGCACGCGGCAACGGCGAAAGACACTGTCAGGGCGCTGAGCACACGTTTCATGCACTCAGGTTAGGAAGTGGGGGTTTCGGGGTGGTTTCTGGCGTGTAACAAGCGTGTAAAGTTCGGGGGGTTCGAAGGGTTCGGGAGGTTCGAGGGGTTCGCCAGTCAGGTTCTTGGGTTCGGCACGCCGAATGCCTGAGCCGTATTCATGGCAGCTGTGAAGTCGTTCGAAGAGTTGATTGCCTGGCAGCAGGCGAGGGAAGTAAAGAAGCTCGTTTACGAGTTGACGGACAGGGCTTCGTGCCGCCGGGAGGTTCGCTTCCGAGATCAGCTGCGGGCGTCCGCGGCGAGTGTTCCGGCCAATATTGCCGAGGGATTCGCGCGAAAACGGCCTCGCGAGTTTTCACGTTTTCTGAGCATTGCACGAGCCTCGCTGGCGGAAACGCGCAACCATCTGATAGATGGCATCGATCGCCGGCTATGGAAGGAAACCGATCTTGACCCAATCAACCTGCACTTGAAGCGCGCAGTAACGGCCATCGCAGGCCTTCAGAAATATCTCAATAACTGCGATCCGGAGTTCGGCTCCACGAACCGATGAACCAGACAAGCGAACCCCCCGAACCCCCCGAACCTACCGAACCTACCGAACCTGCGTAGATTCCTGTTCGAGATCCATCCTCCCCGGCGCCGGCGTTTCGTTTTCCGCGAGGAATGCGCCGATCTGGCGGCGGAGCTCGGTCTGGATCGCGTTGATCGACTTCTTGGCGTCGATGACGCGGAAGTCGAACTCCTCGGCCATCGACTGGTATTCCTTGAGCAGCGCCCGCTGATAGGTGCGGAAGGCGTCGTAGATGCTGTCGCCGGCCTTCAGGTCCATGCCGGATTCCCAGTAATCCATGCCGCCGCCTTCGAGCACGCGGCGCACGAGTGTGTCCACGTCGACGCGCAGATAGAAGACCAGGTGCGGCGCGATCGCGAAGCCGTACAGGTTGCGGTTCCACTGGCGGTCGAGGCCGCGCACCTGCGCGCGGGCGAGCGCCGTGAAGATGTAGCGGTCGGCCAGCACGATGAAGCCGGCCTTGAGCGCCGGAATGATTTCCTTCTCGAGCCGATCGGCGAAGTCAGTGGCGTAGAGCAGCGTGAACGTGAGCTTGTTGAGCGTGTTGCTCGACTTTGCCAGCTCGATGGTCGGCTGCATCAGCTCCGATCGCGCCCATCCGGTTTCGACGACGCCGTAGCCCTGCACCTCGAGCCACTCGCGCAGCATGACGATTTGCGTGGAGCGCCCGACGCCGTCGGTGCCCTCGATCGCGATCAGCTTGCCGGGGTAGTCGTCGATCGACAGATACGGCAGGCCGCGGCCGTACCAGGTGCCGGGCTCGGCGCTGGCGCGCGCGCCGTTGTCGGTGAGCTCGGCGGGCTTAACCGGCTGCGGTGGCTGTGGCGGCTGCAGATCTGTCACGACTCGACTCCAGACATTCGGTGACCATGCGGCGGAAGACGCGCTGCTGATCGGTGATGCTGCCGCGCGCGTCGACGACGCCGAGGCCGAACTCGTCGACCAGATGGTCGTACTCCTCGAGCACGCGCGACTGGAACAGACGAAAACTTTCGTTGAGATTGGTGCTGAGGCCCATGTCCATGCCGGCCTCATAGAACTTGAGCGAGACGCGCCGCGCCATCAGGCGATCGAGCGAGACGTCGATCGGCACGCGGAAGTACACGGCGAGATCGGGGCGCACGGCGAAGCTGTAGAGATCGCGCACCCACTGGCGGTCGACGCCGCGGGCGACGTCGCGCGCGAAGGCGGTGTACGAGTAGCGATCCGCAAGCACGATCATGCCGGCCTGCAGCGGCGGGATGATGCGATAGAGCAGCCGGTCCGCGAAGTCGGTCGCGTGCAGCAGGCTGAAGGTCATCGGCGTCAGGGTGTTCTTCTTTTTCCCCTGCTTGGTCGCCGCCTTGACCAGCACCGACGAGTTCCACTCAGTGACGAAGACGCGATGGCCCGTGGCGGTGAGCCACTTGGCCAGCAGGTCGAGCTGGGTGGTTTTTCCCGACCCGTCGATGCCCTCCACTACGAACAGGCGGCCCGGATATGTGTGCGGTGTCGTCAGGTTGTTCAGCATCGTCTGTCGGGCCGCGCGCGGGGGCGCGGGCCGGTTCCCCGTCCATTCTGTCAGAGTCGTGTAACGGCTCGGGTGCCTGGAAGCGGATCTCGCGGCCCAGCATCCGGCTCAGCGGTTTCGCGTGTCTGGCAGCTGCCCAAAGCTCCAGCTCAGCATCCCCGGCCGTCGTCAATTGCACCCACAGGTGCGACTCGTGGTCGTGTATGTCCAAATTCCGGACCACCTGAGCATGACTTCGGTCCAATCCCTCGGCCAGGCGCAACATTCCTGCAAGATTTTTCACGATTTTCCGCTGCGAGCCCTTCAACGCCTCGAATTCGGGGTGGCTTTTCTTGGGAGGCGACAGGCGGTGATACCGCGCGAGCAGGGCGATGGCCTCCACCTCAGCCGGTTCGAAGCCGCGGAGCCCGCCGTTACGGATGAGGTAGGCGGAGTGTTTGTGGTGGTCCTCGTAACTGATATGGACCCCCACGTCGTGCAGCAGGGCGCCGTACTCCAGCCACTCGCGTTCCCGCGTGCCCATCTCGTGCAAAGTCTGCGTCTGATCGAACAGCGACAGCGCGAGCTGCGCCACCTGGCGCGCGTGATCCGCGTTGAAGTTGCAGCGTTCGCCGAGCTCGATGACGCTGCGGCGGCGGACGTCGGGAATGCGATCGACCTTGCGGATGTGCGCGCTGTTCTTCTGGATGTAGTCGAGTACGAGGCCTTCGCGCAGCGCGAGGTCGCACAGCGTGATGAACTCGGCGTCGAGATCCGTGAGCAGCGTGTCGATGAGGACGATGCCGGCGACCGCGAGATCGGCGCGCCGCGGATCGAGCCCGGGCATCTTGAGGCGCTCGTCGAGTGTCATGGACGTCAGGCGCCTGCGGAGCCGGCGCCACGCCTTGGCGTGCACACGCAGGTTGCGCGCGTCGGCGGCCCGGCCGACGCTGGCGGCAATCGACCCGAGGCTGAGAATGGTGCCCGACGTGCCGAAGACGCGCGCGTAGCCGCGCCGGCGGATCTCCTTGACGAAGTCGCGCGTCTCGCGCCGGATGTAGCGCACCAGGCGCCGCTCGTCGCGGGGCTCGAGCGGGTCGCTTTTCACGAAGCGCTCGGTGAGGCGGATGACGCCGGCCTTGAAGCTGCGGCCCAGCGCCATGCGGTGCGGGGTGCCGAGCGTGATTTCCACGCTGCCGCCGCCGATGTCGATGACGACGGCTGGACCCTCGCTCATGTCGACGCCGTAGCCGGCGGCCCGATGGATCAGGCGCGCTTCTTCGGTGCCCGAGATGACGCGCACGGGGATGTCGATTTCGCGGCGCACGGTGGCGATGAAGTCGCCGCCGTTTTCCGCCTCGCGCACGGCGCTGGTGGCGGCGGCGGTGATTTCGTCCACCTGATGCGACTCGGCCAGCCGCTTGAAGCGGGCGAGGGTCTGCAGCGCGGACGCCATCGCCGACGGCGTCAGCTCGCGGCCGTCAAGACCGCCCGCGCCGAGGCGCACCATTTCCTTTTCGCGATCGACGACCTCGAACGAGAGATCGGGGCGGATGCGCACCACGATCATGTGGATGGAGTTGGTTCCGATGTCGATGGCGGCAACGCGCATGCGCTGAACGCTATTATCCAGCTATATTCAGAAGCGATGACGTCACTTGCAGCTCTGCTGCTCGACCGCGCAAAGGACCTCGCGCGCCACATGGCCGGCGCGATCAAAGGCGATCGCACGAGCGTGCACCAGGGACGCGTGGCGTCGCGGCGATTGCGCGAGTCGCTGCCGGTGGCCGGCCGCGGCGCCGGCCAGGCGGCGGCACGCGCGCGCAAGGCGTTTCGCAATATCACGCGCGCGCTCGGGCCCGTGCGCGAGCTGGACGTCGCGCTGGGCCATCTCGAGGACGGCCTGGAAGGCGCGCGCATTCCGCGCATCGCCATCGAGCGCGTGCGCGCGCACGTGCTGACCGAGCGCGAGCGCCGGCGCGAGCGGATGCTCGCGCGCCTCGAGCGCGTGGACCTGGACGATGCGATCGGGCGCGTCGAACGCGTGGCGCGGGCGTCGGAGGCTGGAGGTGTGACGACCTTCAGCGCGGGACGGCTGGCGGCGCGTGTGCGCACGCGCGCGACGGAACTCGCGGAAGCCATCGACGGCGCCGGCACGCTCTATGACCCCGATCGGCTGCATGCCGTGCGCATTGCCACCAAGAAGCTGCGCTACGCGCTGGAAGTCGTCGCGTCGACAGGGCTCGCCGACGCCGCCGCGCACCTGCGAGTGCTCAAGCGCGTGCAGGCGCAGCTGGGCGTCATGCACGACTATCAGATTCTGCTCGAGCACGTGTCGGCGGTCCGCGACGCGACGCCGAAGGGCACGCCCGGCGCCGCCGGCCTGAAGGCGATGGCTGCCGCGTATGACCGGGAATGCCGCAAACTGCACGCGGCGTACCTCAAACAGGCGCGCGCGCTCATGGCGGCGGCCTCCGAGCTGCGGGCGCTGGAGCTGCGCCCCGCGCCCCGGCGGGCGAGCCGCTCAGGGCCCGAGCGGAAGCGCGGAGCCGGGCCGGGGACGAAGGGCGGTCCCGGGCCCGTGCGGAAGGATGGTGCCGGGCGCAGGAGTGCGCCCGGATACACTAAAGCCGATGGCTGAGTTGTATCTGGTCCGCCACGGCATCGCGGCCGAGCGCGGCAAGGAATGGCCCGACGACTCGAAACGGCCGCTGACCCACAAAGGCATCGCGCGCATGCGCGAGATTGCGGCGGGCCTCAAAGACCTCGACGTCGGCTTCGACCTGATTCTCAGCAGCCCGCTGGTGCGCGCGCGGCAGACCGCGGATCTCCTGCACCAGGGCCTCGGCGGCTCCACGCCGCTCGAAGAGACGACGGTGCTGGCGCCCGGCGGCGCGCCCGCCGACGTCCTCGAGCAGCTGCGCGGCCGGAAGAAGACCGAGCGCATCGCGCTCGTGGGCCACGAACCGGATCTCGGCCGGCTGGCCGCCTTCCTCATCGGCGCGCGCGCGCCGCTCGTGTTCAAGAAGGGCGGCATCTGCCGCATCGACTTCGAGAAGTTCCCGCCCGTCCCGCCCGGACAGCTGGTGTGGTTCGCGCTGCCGAAAATGCTGCGCGCGCTGGAGTAACCCGGAAAGCGCGGATGTTGCAGAAATCTCGTAGTTTTGAAACTACGACGTTTCTGCAACATCGCCCTCGCAGGGCCGGACGATCCGCGACTGCAGACCGCGACCGCAGGCCGCGACCGCAGGCCGCGACCGCACGCCTGCCGCCGCACGCTACCAGCCCAGGCCGCTAGAAATTCCAGCTGAAGGTCAGCCGCACCACTTTGTCATCCACGGGCGCGGCGCTCGCAATCGCGCCCGTGCCGGTGACGGCGCCGGTACGGTCCGTGTCGCGGTAGTGCACCCATTCGACGTTCGGGCTGATGCGCACCGACCGGTGCAGCGCGTAGTCGACGCCCGCAATCACCGTCGTAAACGGATGCGTCGTCGCAATCGGCAGATAGTCGATGGCGCCGCAGTCGGCGCAGCTGTCGGCCACCCGGTCGATGCGCGCGAACGCCGACAGGCGCGGCTTCACCTCGAACACACCGAAGCCTGACACGAGGTCGAGATCCGTCTCGCCCGCCGTGGTGCGGCGGCGCTGGAACGAATACTGCGCGCCGGCGCGCAGCCGCGGCGCGCGCCATCCGGCAAACACCTGCGCGGTGGTGCGGTCCGCATCCTTCGCGCGGTTCGCGTGGCCGGCCATGACCTCCACCGTGAATCCCTGTTTCGGCTCGTAGCGCGCCGACGCGCGGAAGCCTTTGTGCGCGTCCGTCTCGGCGTTGTTGCCGGCGTCGTTGCCCACCTGCACGGCGTATTTCGCGGTGCCGGCGGCATTGACCGGGCCCGACAGGGTCAGGCCGGTGTCGCGCGACGAGTCCCAGCGGTACAGATCCAGCGGCGTCTTCTCGATGTGCCGCAGCCCCCACACGCTTTCCACGTAGTCGAACGTCAGCGACGGCTGGATGCCGAGCGTGAGCGCCTGTTTGCCGTGGACGTTCCAGCGCAGGTAGGCGTCCTTCACGTACGGCGTCAGCGAACCGCCCGCAAGCTTGCCGTTGCTGTTCATCTCGAGCCGCAGCCGCATGGCAAGCGACTCACTCAACGTGTGGTCGTAGGTCAGATACACGCGCCGCAGCCAGAGGCCGTGCTGGCCTTCCCACTCAGGCAGGTGGTGTTCCGCGAAGCCGTAGTAGTCGCCGAAGACGGTGCCCGAGATTTTGTACGCCGGCGCCGGCGCGGCCGCGGGTGGCTGCGCGGCAGGGGAGGGTGCCTGCGCCGCGGCCGCCTGAAGGAGCAGGGCGGTCAGAAGCAGTGATGTCATGACAGCCACGGTATCAACGCCCGGTTACGCCGGCGTTACCTTCCCGTTTCCCCCGTGTTAATTCCGCGTGTCACGACCGCGCCCTTGGGGACGACGATGATGCCGCTGCGGATGTAGTAGCCGTCGCCGTCGGCCTCGTCGACGCCGGCGTCGTTGACCAGCCGCACGCCGTCGGCAATGCGCGCGTTCTTGTCCACGATGACACCGTCGAGCACCACGTCGCGGCCGATGCCGAGCGGCACGCGGTGCGTCCCGGGTTCTTCGTACGCGTCGGCGCCGAGCAGCACCGATCGGCGGATCGTGGCGCCCGGCCGTACGGACATGCGAATCCCGACGACCGACTCCTCGATCGTGCACGAGTCGAGGTCGCAGCCCTCCGCGACGATCGAGCGGTCGATGCGGCAGCCGTCGGCGCGCGTGCCGGGCAGAAACCGCGGGCGCGTGTAAATCGGGCGGCGCGCATCGAAGAAGCTGAAGGGCGCCGGCCGGCGGGTGAGCGCGAGATTCGCGTCGTAGAAGGCGCGCACGGTGCCGACGTCGGCCCAGAAGCCGCGATAGAAGTAGGCGTGCACCCGGTGCGTGCCGAGCGCGGCCGGAATCAGCTCCCTGCCGAAGTCGATGCCGGGCGTGTTGGTGATCAGATCGAGCAGCACGTCGCGCGAAAACACATAGATGCCCATCGAGGCGACAAACGGCGTGTCGGCGGTGGTACGCGCGAACGACGCGCCGTGCGGCACGCTGTTGCCGATGGCGTTCAGGCGTTCGGCATCCGGCTTCTCCTCGAAGGCGGTGATTTGCCCGCCCTGGTCGAACCGGAAAATGCCCATCCCGGTGGCGTCGGCGGCCGAGACGGGCTGCGCGGCAATCGTGATGTCGGCCTGGCTTTCGATGTGGGCGTCGATCAGCTCGCAGAAGTCCATGCGGTAGATGTGATCGCCGGCGAGAATCAGGAAATATTCGGCGTCGTAGTCCTGGAAGTGCCGCGCCGCCTGGCGCACCGCGTCGGCCGTGCCCTGAAACCAGTCCTGGCTGTCGGGCGTCTGCTCGGCGGCGATGATTTCGACGAAGCCCCCGGAAAAGACATCGAGCCTGTAGGTCTGCGCGATGTGCCGGTTGAGCGACGCCGAGTTGAACTGCGTGAGCACGAAGATGCGCTGCAGCCCCGCGTGCAGGCACAGGCTGATCGGGATGTCGATGAGGCGGTACTTGCCGCCAATCGGCACGGCCGGCTTGGACCGCTGGTGCGTCAGGGGAAAGAGGCGATTGCCGCGGCCGCCTCCAAGGATGAGCGTCAGGACGTCATTCATGGCCTACCTGTGAGTTTACGCCCGCCGCGTGCCGGGTCCGTTTCGCGGGGGTGAATTCGCCAGCGGTCCGCCTCGGCCATCGGCGGCCGTGTCACGGGGCTGGAACGGGGTGTGACGGTTTACTGATAGAATCGGCAGGTTTTGATGCCTCCGATGGGAGCCTTGTGGCCTTCAGACTGATCCCCAAAGAAGAAAAGTTCTACGACGATTTCATCGCCGTGGCGGTGCAGATTACCAAGGGCGCCGGCCTGCTCGAGCAGATGATTGCGAGCGATCCGCCGCGCTACGACGTGGCGCATGAAATCAAGGAGATCGAGCACCGCTGCGACTCCCTGACGCATGCGACGATCCAGCGTCTCAACCAGACATTCGTCACGCCGCTCGACCGCGAAGACATCTTCGAGCTCGCCCGATCGCTCGACGACTGCATGGACGCCGTCGATCACTGCGCTAACCTGGTCGCCAATTACGAAATCGCGCGCATCCCCGGCGGCGCCCGCGAGCTGGCCAAGCTGCTGACCGCGTCGGCCCGGTCGGTGGAGGCCGCCGTGGGCGCGCTCGACAAGAAAATCGCCATCGCCCCGCACATCGTGGAGATCAACCGGCTCGAGAACGAGGCCGACCGCGTGCATCAGGTCGCGGTGCGCGAGTTGTTCGCCAATGAGAAAGACCCGATCAGCGTGATGAAGTTCAAGGAGCTGCTCGACGAGCTCGAGAAGGCGACCGACGAGTGTGAGGACGTCGCCAACGTGCTCGAAGGCGTCGTCGTGAAGCACAGCTAGGATGGACGCCGCGCTTCTTGCGGTCGGCGCCCTCATTCTGCTGGCGCTGATCTTCGACTTCATCAACGGCTTTCACGACGCCGCCAATTCCATCGCCACGGTCGTGTCGACGCGCGTGCTGTCCCCGGGCAAAGCGGTGCTCTGGGCGGCCTTCTTCAATTTCGTCGCGGCATTTTTCTTCGGCACGGCCGTCGCCAAGACCGTCGGGTCAGGCATGGTCGACCTCGACATCGTCACCTACACCGTGATTTTCGGCGGGTTGATTGGGGCGATCGCGTGGAACCTGATTACCTGGTACTACGGGCTGCCCACCAGTTCCTCGCACGCGCTGTTCGGCGGCTACGCCGGCGCCGCGGTGGCCAAGGCGGGGTTCGGCGCGCTCATCGCGTCGGGCTGGACCAAGACGCTCATCTTCATCGTGGTCGCGCCGATGATCGGGCTCGCCGTCGGCCTCGGGCTGATGACGGCCATCTACTGGATCTTCCGCGACACCCGTCCTGCGCGCGTCACCGGATGGTTCCGCCATCTGCAGCTGCTGTCGGCCGCGGGCTTCAGCCTGATGCACGGCGCGAACGACGCGCAGAAGACGATGGGCATCATCACCGGCGTGCTGTTCACCGGCGGCTATCTCGCGACGTTCGAGGTGCCCTGGGCCGTGGTGCTGGCGGCGCATGCGGCGATCGGCCTGGGCACGCTGTCGGGCGGCTGGCGCATCATCCACACGATGGGCAACAAGATCACCAAGCTGCAGCCGCCCGGCGGATTCGCGGCCGAGACGGGCGCGGCGGTGGCGATCTTCACGGCGACGCAACTCGGCGTGGGCATTTCCACGACGCACACCATCACGGGTGCCATCGTGGGCGTCGGCGCCACGCGCCGCCTGTCGGCGGTGCGGTGGGGCGTCGCGCGCCAGATCGTGTGGGCGTGGGTGCTCACCATTCCGGCATCGGGCGCCATCGGCGCCATCTCTTACCTCGCGGCGTCGGCGCTGTTCGGCGGCTGAGGCAGCCGCACGGTAAAGACCGCGCCCCCGCCGTCGCGATTGTCCGCGCGCACGGATCCGCCGTGCAATCCAATCAGATGTTTCACGATCGCGAGGCCCAGGCCCGTGCCGCCGGGATCGCGCGTGCGCGCGCGATCCACCCTGTAAAAGCGCTCGAACACACGCGTGAGGTCTGACGGCGGAAGGCCGGGCCCGCGGTCGGAGACCGTGACGACCACGTCGGACCCGTCGCGTACCGCCTCGACCTCGATGACCGAACCCTCGGCGCCGTAATGCACGGCGTTCTCGATCAGGTTCCGCAGCGCGTCGTGCAGTTTGGCGGCGTCGCCGTGCAGGCTTGCCGCGCCGTCGCCGGCGCGGACCGTGATGCGCATGCGGCGCGACGCGATGTCGCCTTCGAGCTCGGTCTCCACGCCGCTGACCAGCGTGTCGAGCCGGATCGTGGAGCGCTCGAGTGATTCCTGCCCGGCGTCCAGGCGTGCGAGCCGCAGCAGATCCTTGACGAGGCGCTCCATACGCAGCGTGTGGCGCGCGATGATTTCGAGGAAGCGCGTGCGGTCCTCTGTTTTCGGCGGGGACGCCTGCGCCCCGGTCCGCCTTCCCGCAGCTTCTGTCTCAAGGTCGAGCAGCGCTTCCACATAGCCGCGCACGGCGGTCAGCGGCGTCCGGAGCTCGTGCGACACGTTCGCGACAAAGTCGCGGCGCACCTGATCGGCGCGGCGCAGTTCGGTGATGTCGTGCAGCACCAGCACGGCGCCGCGCGGCGCGGCTGCGCCGTCGGGGCCGGTCACCGGCGCGCTGCGGGCGGCAAAGATGCGCCCGGGATCGCGCGTGAGCGAGACTTCGGCCGGCCGCGTGGCCTGCCCGCTGAGGGCGCCGTCGAGCAGCGCCGTGATGTCGGGCTGCCGGATGATCCCCAGGTAGTGGCGGTTCTCGGCGTCCGCCGGAATCTGCAGCATCTCGCGCGCCGCGGCGTTGGCGAGCAGCAGGCGTCCCGCGCCGTCGACGAGCACGACGCCCTCGAACATGCCGGTGAGGATCGCTTCCATGCGCGCCCGCGTGCGCCGCGATTCCTCCAGCCGCGCGCCCAGCTGTTGCACCGAATCGTCGAGCACCCTCGCCACCTGCCCGATCTCATCGTCGCCGTACTCGCGCGTGACGCGCGACAGATCGCCGCGCGCGTAGCGCGCCGCGACCGCGGCGATGGCGCGCACCCGCTGTGTCAGCCAGTGCGACATCATCCACGACAGCAGCAGGGCGGCCGCCAGGCCGGCGCCGAGCGCGATCATGGACGTGCGCCACACCGGCTGCAGCTGCTCGCGCACGCTGACGAGCGGCAGCGCGAGGCGGACGGTCGCGATCGGACTGCCGCGCACCGGCGCCGCGGCATAGAGCATGTCGACGCCGGCCGTCTGGCTGTACCGGCGCGCGTGGCCGACCGCGCCGCGGCGCGCCTCGATCACTTCGGGACGGTCCGCGTGATTGGCCACCTGCGGCAGATCCGCCTCGGCGACTTCCGAGTCGCCGCTGACGCGGCCTGCCGCGTCGATGAACGTGACGCGCGCGCCCGTGAGCGCGGCCAGATCGTCGGCTTCACGATCGAGCGACGGCTGCACCGGACGGTCCGACAGCAGTTCGGCGGCCAGGCGCGTGCGCGCCTCCAGATCGTCCTCCACGCGCGCCGCGAGACGGCCGCGTTCGAGCACGGTGAACAGGATGGTGACGACGCTGAGGGCGATCACCGCGCCGGCGAGCGTGCTGAGCAGCGTGCGCGTCCGAAGCGTCACGCGCGCCGCTCTCCGCCGTCCGCGAGCCTGTATCCGAACTGCTTCACGGTTTCGATGGCTTCGGCGAGGATGGGCAGCTTTTCACGCAGCCGCCGGATGTGCACGTCGACCGTGCGCGTGCCGCCGGTGTACTGGTAGCCCCACACATCGGTCAGCAGCAGATCGCGCGAGAGCACGCGGCCGCGATGCTGGATGAGGTACTGCAGCAGCAGAAATTCCTTGGCGGTGAGCTTGACCTCCGCGCCGCCGGCCGTGACGAGATGCCGATCGGGATCCAGCGCGAGATCGCGATAGTGGAGCACCGCGGAGGCCGCCGGCGCGGGCCGGGCCGTGCGCCGCAGCAACGCGGCCACGCGCGCGACCAGCTCTTTGGGGCTGAAGGGCTTCGTGACGTAGTCGTCGGCGCCGAGCTCGAGCCCTTTCACGCGGTCGGCTTCGTCGCCGCGCGCGGTGAGCATGATGATGGGAATGGCCGCGGTCCGCGGATCCGACCGCAGCGCCTGGCACACCATCAGGCCGTCGAGGCCCGGCAGCATGAGATCGAGCACGATGAGATCGGGCGACAGCTCGCGCACTTTGCGCGGCGCGTCGCCGCCATGCGCGAGCTGCTGCACCTGATGCCCCGCGCGCTGCAGGTAGTGCGCGATGAGGTCGGAGATGTCGCGGTCGTCTTCGACGACGAGAATGGAGGGCATCCTGTTTACTGGACAGAGTATCGCGTACGCCTGACCTGCCCGCGCGACAGCTCGAGCGGGCGCCGCCTCATCCATCCTTGCGCTAACTGCTGCAATGACACGAGAAATACCGACGAGGTCGCTGTGGCACCGCGCCTGCTCTATGGAGGGGCAGGAAAGGCCCATGGCGGGCCTCACGAATGGAGTTGATGTGATGACGACAAACTCGGTCAAGCGTTTCGCAACGGCCGGCGTGGCCTCCGCGGCGCTCATTGCCACCGTGGCGTGCAACGGCAATGGCATCGACACCGTCCGTGCCGAACGTGACCCGCGGTTGCTGCAGACGGCGGCCAACGGCTCGCAGCTCGGCACCGCGGCGGTGGGCAACCAGCAGATGCTGGTCAACTGCGGCCCGTATCAGCGCACGCTGGTGCGGACGACTTACTTGAACGGCCAGCCGGTCGCGTCGGTCGACTGCGTGCCGGCGGAGGAGGCGGCGCAGGCAGGCGCTGCGGCCTACGCGCCGCAGCAGTTCGCGCCGATGGCGGCGCAGCCGGTGGTGTACCAGGCCGCGCCGGCGCCTCGCGTGGTGCGCACGGTCGCCACGGCTCCGGCCCGCACGCGCACGGTGACGCAGCGCGTCTACACCGAGCGGAAGCCGGTGCGGTCGAAGACCAAGAGCGCGGTGATCATCGGGTCGACGGCCGCGGCAGGCGCGGGCGTGGGCGCGCTCATCGGCGGCAAGAAGGGCGCCATCATCGGCGCCGTGGCCGGCGGCGGCGGCGCGCTCATCTGGGACCAGGTGACGCGACGCCAGCAGCGGTAGCGGTAGCGCAGACCTTCAGGTCTGCGGTAAGACCAGCGCCGATCATCCTCCTCCCTGACGGGAGGATGATCGGCGTTTTTCTGTCAGCTCGATTTACGATTTACAACCCCGCGCCGTCAGCGCCGCGCGCGCTCCAGCACCCACGTCACCAGTCGTGCATCGGGCGCGATGCCCTGCGCGGGAATCCGGTACTCGAGCCCTTCGAGACGCGTCTTCAAGCCCTGCTCGATACCGCCGTACGACAGCAGCACGGGCACGATCAGCACGTCACGGCCTGCCGCGCGGTGCGTCGTGACCAGCGCGCGCAGCTCCGCGGTGGCCGCATCCCGCACGGGTGCCGGCGCATCGTCGCGCAGCGAAGTCGTGTCGACCGACGCGTAGCCCTTCACGTGCTGCGCAACCGCCCGGAGATCCCGCATCCACAGCACGTTGTCGCTGTCGGGCACCGGCCCGTGCACGGCCAGGATGACGGCTTCGCTCGCCGGGGCGCGGCTGATCGAGCGCGCGCGGTCGGCCGCGATCGCGCCGAGGATTGGATGATCGTCGAGGGCCGCGGTCATGCGCACGGGCAGCTTCGTGACGATCGGCTTCGTGCCGTCTTCTGCCGCTGCCGCCGCACCGTGCGCGGCATGCGCGCCACCAGCCGCGGCGGCCGGGCCGTGCGACATCTTTGCGTAGCGCGCCAGTTCCGGCGGCGCCTCGGCGCGGAGCCCGAGCAGATATTCAGTCGACCGCACGATCGAGCTGTGCGACGACACGAACAGCGGCACCGCGATGATTTCCGTGGCGCCGCGCGCCTCGAGCCGCGCGACGGCCTCCTGAATGTTGGCGCGCGCCGCCATGCCGAACGCCACGTCGGCAGGCTGCGCGGCATTGAGCGCCTTCACGATCTCGAGCACGTTGGCGTTCCAGGCCTCGTTGCCGCCGTGCGCGAGCAGCAGGATGCCGGGGCGCGACGGAGTCTGCGCCTGCGGGCCCGGATAACTTCCCGCGGTCAGAGACAGGGCGGCGATCAACAACAGGCTCTTCATCGGATGCTCCAGCGAAGGCCCACGCGCGTGGCGCGGCCGATGTCGGGCCGGTAAATCGGCGCCGGCGTGCCATTGGCGAGAACGACGTTCGCGTTCGGATCGCGGCTGTCGGTTGCGTTGTCGATCGCGGCGAAGACTTCGAGGCCGAAGCCCAGACGCTTGGCGGCGTAGAGATCCCAGAGTGCGTACGCCGGGGCCTTTTCGAGCGGCGCCGAGCCGCGGGCCGCGACGGCAATCCACGAGCTGAAGAACGAGCCGCGGACTTCCGCGCGCAGCCCGCGCGACGCCGACACCCACGTGGCCCGCGCGGCGCCGTGATGGCGGTGGCGGCCGGCCAGCGCGTCACCGCTGCCGCCGTCGATGGCGTCGAGCAGCGTATAGGCGCCCGCCACCTGCAGGCCGTTGCCGAGATCCGCCTGGCCGTCGAGCTCGACGCCGCGCGTCACCACGTCGCGCACATTGCGGTAGTGAAAGAGCAGCCGCCCGAGTACCGGCGCGAACGCGGGATCGACGCCTTCGCGCGCGAGCAGCGCGGCGCGCTGCGCGGGCGACGAGAGGAAGCCGAGCGTGACGGCTTCGATCAGGTGCGCGACGTCGTTGTGGAAGACGTTGATGCCGACACGCGCGCGCGACGAGGGCGTGTAGTCGGCGCCGGCCTGCCAGCTGCGCGACGACTCGGGTCCGAGATCGGGATTGCCGATCACCTGGTAGACGCCGGTGGCCGGCACGAAGCGATAGAACAGCTGACCGAGGTCGGGCGCGCGGAAGCCTTCGCCGTACGACGCGCGAAGCCGCAGGCTGTCGGCGAGCCGCGCGTTCACGGCGGCTTTCGGCGAGAACGCCGACCCGAAAATCGAGTGCCGATCGTACCGTCCGCCCACCGTCATCGTGACGCGCGATCCAAGGTTGACGCGATCCTGCGCCCAGATCACGGCGGTGTCGGCCGCGTGTCCGCCGTCCGCGTTGCGCACGCGGTTGATGCCCGCGTACTTGTCGGATGAGGCTTCCACGCCAATCTGCAGCAGCTGCCGCTCGCCGATGTTCTGTGCCAGCGTGGCGTCGACTTTCGACAGCGACTCGTACAGCGTGTCGGAGGATGCCGATGACGACTCGTTGAAACGCGTGCCGTAGACGCGCGCTTCGATGGACGTGCCCGACGCCGCCTGCCACTGGGCCGTCAGGCCGCCCGCCACCGACGCATCGTCGATGTCGATCGCCTGCAGCGCGCCGGTGGTGGAGAGGGCTCGGCCGCGCTCGGTGTTGCGATAGGACGAGCCGAGAAACGACAGGCGCAGGCCCGGCCGCGGCTCGGCGGCGCCGCGCGCGAAGACATCGGTGCGCGCGAACTCCGCGCCGGTCGTATCGGCCGTCGTCGGCGTGAGGTCGAACGCGTCGCGGCCCGCGTGCGACGCGCTCGCGAAGAGCGTGGAGCGGCCCGCCACCGGCGCGCCGCCCGAGACGCGGACGTCGCGCCGGCCGTGCTCGCCGGCGACCGCGGCAACGTCGACGTCGCGTCGCCGGATGTCGCGCGGCACGAGATTGATGACGCCGCCGATGGCGTCGGAGCCGAACAGCGCCGAGGCCGCGCCTTTCACAACTTCGACGCGATCGAGCCGCTCGGTCGTCTGCCGATCGAGGTTGACGGCGCCGCTCTTGATGCCGCGGGCGCCGGCGATGGGCTGGCCGTCGAACAGCACGAGCACCTGGCGCGAGTCGATGCCCTGCACCTGCTCGCCGGCGACGCCCGTGCCTTCCGAGCCGCGGCGCGTGATCACGCCGGGCAGCTCGCGCAGCACATCGCCAACCGTGCTGCGCCCGGTTTCGGCCAGGCGATCGCGCGTGATGACCGACACGGGCGTGGCGAGCGATTCGCGCAGCGCTTCCTGCCGCGACGCCGACACCACGGTCACCTGCTCGCTGAAGGGAGACGGCGCGAGTGTCAGTTCCACGGTGTGCCCCGCCTGCGTGTCCGCTGACGCAGGCGAAAAGCCGTCGAGCGACGCGAGCACGCGATAGCGGCCATCGGCGACCGACCCGAAGGTGAACGCGCCGCGCTCGTCGGTGACACTGACGCGCTCGAATCGCGTCGACAGATTGGTGAGCACCACCGAGACGCCAGGCACCGGCAGGCCGGCGGCATCACGGACGGTGCCGCCAACGGCGGGGGACGGCGGCTCCTGCGCGTGCGCGACGGCGGGCACCAGGCAGAGGCAGCTAACTGCGACGAGTCTCAATAACATCGAGGCACTGTAGTGGTCGAAACTCCGACCTGTCAAGTCCGAATTAGCGTCCCTCCGCGATGGCTTCGATCCGTGCGTGGTGTCCCGCCGCCTTGGCGAGCGGTGCATCGCACGTCACCATCGTCGCGTCGAGCGCTTCCGCGAGGGCCACGTACATCGCGTCGTACGCCGTGACGTTCTCGCGGAGTTGCCACGCGCGAGTCACGAGGGCGAGATGGGCGTGACGGTGGAGATCGAGGTCACTGAGATCCTCGAGGGCTTCTGCGGCGCGCGGCGCGCTGACCTCCCCGGCCCGCACGAGTCTCCGGAGACCCTGGGTGACCTCGACGTCCACGAGGTGCGGCGCGTGGAACGCCTCACCGTCCCGGAACAGGCGCGCCTCCACGCGGGCGCCGAGCGGCGTCTGCAGGAGGAACTCCAGCAGCGCAGACGCGTCGACGACGATCACGCCGAATCGCGCTCGTCGCGGATGACCGTCGCCGCCGCGGTTTTCAACGTGACACGTCGCCTGCGGTGCAGCCGGCTCAGCATCTGGTCGCGCGTCGGCCGCGCCGCCACCCGCTCGAGCTCCGCCAGCAGGTAGTCGGAGAGTGTCTGCCCCGCGTCCGCGGCCCGGACTTTCAGCTCACGGTGCAACTGGTCAGGCACGTTCCGGATCTGGACCATTCGAGGCATGCTCGTAGCATGCGTGCATGCGCACCGCATGTCAAGGATCCAGGCGGTAAAATGAGTCATGCCGTTACTGCTGGCGCTTGTGTTCGTGCTCGGGGTGGGTGGCGGGCAGCGGGCGCTCGAGCCGGCGAAGCTGCCGCGCGCGATCACCGCGAAGCAGCTGACCGTCACGATCTCGCAGTCGGTCACGGCCGCGCGGCCGGGCGCCGAGGTGTCGCTGTTCGTCGATGTGTTCCCGAAGCCGAAGATGCACGTCTACGCGCCTGAGCAGAAGGGCGGTTACATCCGCATCACGCTCGATCTCGACAAGAGCGCCGCGTTCAAGGCGGGCGCGCCGGTATTTCCGAAAGGCGCCGATTACTACTTCGAGCCGCTCGGGGAAACCTTCAAGGTGTTCGACGCCGCCTTCCGGATCAGGCAGGACGCCAGGATTCTCGCAAGCGCCCGGCCGATCACCATCACCGGGACGCTGCGCTACCAGGCCTGCGACGATCAGGTCTGCTATCGTCCCGACGAGGTGAAGGTGTCGTGGACATTGGGCCGGCAGCCCACGGTGGCTCGGTGATCTGGCTGGCCGTTGGGGCGGGGGGCGCGCTCGGTGCGATGGCCCGCCATGCGCTCAATCATGTCGTGCATCAGCGCGGGCTCGCCGCGACGTTCCCGACAGGCATCTTCATCATCAATATCGCCGGCTCGTTCGCCATCGGCCTGCTTGCCGGGCTGCTGGCAGGCAACCGCATCCATCTCTCTCACCACGCCCGCACGTTCCTCATCGTGGGCTTCCTCGGCGGTTTCACCACCTTCTCGTCGTTCAGCCTCGACACGCTCGCCCTCGTCCGCGACGGCCACCCCGGCCAGGCCGTCTGGAACGTGGCGGGCCAGGTCGGACTCAGCCTGCTCGGGGTCTGGGCCGGGTTCGCGCTCGCTGACTAAACATTTGCGCCGCGCCGCCGGTATACAGATAATTCCGGCACTATCCCGAGGAGCTTCCTGTACATGAATCGAGCGACATCGATCTTCAAGCTCGGGCTGTTTTCCACGCTTTCAGCCGTGCTCGTGGCCTGTGCCACCGCGGCGAAGCCGGCAAGCACCCCCGCTCCCGCACCTGCGCCCGCCGCCACCACCGAGCGGACGCCGGCCAACCCGCAGACGCCGCCGGCCGATCCGGCCGGCGATCAGCAAGGCGAAGAGGGTGGCGGCCGGCAGGGCCGCGCCGGAGGCGCCGGCCAGCAACCGCCGCAGCCGCGCCCGTACAACCGCGTGATCACCGCGCAGGCGAAGACCGACGAGGGCATCTTCAAGGTGCACCGCATCGGCGAGCGCGTGTATTTCGAGATTCCCAAGGCCGAGCTCGGCAAGGACTTCCTCTGGGTCAACCAGATCAAGAAGACCACGCTCGGCGTCGGCTACGGCGGGCAGGCCCTCGGCCGCCGCGTCGTGCGCTGGGAGCGCAACGGCAACCGTGTGCTGCTGCGCTCGGTCTCCTACGATGTCGTGGCGGATCCGTCCGCGCCGATCGCGGAAGCGGTGGAGGCGGCCAACTACAGCCCGATCATCCTCGCGTTCAACATCGAGGCGATTGGCCCGAACGACGCGCCCGTCATCGACGCCACGCGCATGTTCACGAGTGAAGTGCCGGAGTTCAGCGCGCGCCAGCGCCTGGGCGCCCGCGGCTTCGACCCGTCGCGCAGCTTCCTCGAGAAGACCACGTCGTTTCCCGAGAACATCAACATCGAGGTGACGCAGACCTACACGTCGCCCGCCGATGCGGCGCCGGCCGGCGGCGGCCGTGCCGGTGGACGCGGCGGCCCGCCGCTGCCGCCGAGCGCCACCGTGCTGATGCACTACAGCATGGTGAAGCTGCCCGAGAAACCCATGCAGCCGCGCCTGTTCGACGAGCGCGTCGGCTATTTCTCGGTGGCGAAGTACGACTACAGCCTCGACGTGCCGAAGGCCGAGCAGCGGCGCTTCATCACGCGCTACCGCCTCGAGAAGAAGGATCCGAGCGCCGCGCTCTCCGAGCCGGTGAAGCAGATCGTCTACTACATCGATCGCGCGACGCCGGCCAAGTGGGTGCCGTACATGAAGGCGGGCGTCGAGAAGTGGCAGGAAGCGTTCGAGGAGGCCGGCTTCAAGAACGCGATCATCGCCAAGATGGCGCCGACCGCCGAGGAAGATCCGGACTTCAGCGCCGAAGACGCGCGCTATTCGGTGATTCGCTGGCTGCCGTCGACCACCGAGAACGCGTCGGGGCCGCACATCAACGACCCGCGCACCGGGGAGATTCTCGAGTCGGACATCCAGTTCTACCACAACGTCATGAACCTCGGACGCGACTGGTACTTCACGCAGGTCGGCCCGCTCGACAAGCGCGCCGGCAAGCTGCCGCTGCCCGACGATCTGATGGGCAAGCTGATCGAGTACGTCGCGGCGCACGAAGTGGGCCACACGCTCGGCTTCCAGCACAACATGAAGGCGAGCTCCACCTACACCATCGCGCAGGTCCGCGATCCGCAGTGGGTGAAGAAGATGGGCCACACGCCCACGCTGATGGACTACTCGCGCTTCAACTACGTCGCGCAGCCGGAAGACAACATTGCGGTCGAAGATCTGATTCCCAAGATCGGGCCGTACGACAAGTGGGCGACGCACTGGGGCTATGCGCCGATTCCGGGCGCCACCTCACCGGAGGCCGAGAAGCCCACGCTCGACAAGTGGGCGCGCGAGCAGGACACCACGCCGTGGTTCCGCTTCACGACGGCCGACGCGGGGTCTTCGGATCCCGGCAACCTCACCGAAGCGGTCGGCGACGCCGACGCGGTGGAGGCCACGCGCCTCGGTATCAAGAACCTCGAGCGCGTCGCCAACATGCTGCTCGAGGCCACCACGTATCCGGGCGAGCCCTACGACGACCTGCAGGAGCTCTACGGCCGCCTGATGGGGCAGTGGGCCCTCGAAATGAACCACGTCGCCGCCATCGTCGGCGCCTACAGCTCGCAGCAGAAGCACGGCGGGCAGAACGGCGTGCGCTTCGAGCTGGTGCCGCGCGCCAAGCAGGCCGCGGCCGTGAAGTTCCTCAACGAGAACGCGTTCACGACGCCGGAGTTCGTGATCAAACCCGATCTGCTGCGCCGCATGGAGCCGTCGGGCACGATGGAGCGCATCCAGAACGCGCAGAGCCGCGTGCTCAACACGCTGCTCAACGCCGATCGCTTCGCGCGGCTGGTCGAGCAGTCGGCCGTCGACAAGGGCGACGTCTACAAACCCACGCAGTTCCTGGCGGATCTCCGCAACGGGATCTGGCGCGAGGTGTACGGCAGCCGCAGCCCGATGGTCGACGCCTTCCGCCGCAACATGCAGCGGGCGTATCTCGAAACCTTCGACGCGCGCGTGCATGCGACGACGACGGGCGATGAGATGCGGGCGCTCCTGAAGAACGAGCTGCGCGAGCTCGACGGCCGGCTGGCCGCCGTCATGGGCTCGACGGCCGATGCGGCCACGAAGGCGCACCTGCAGGACGCGCGCGATCAGATCATGCGCACGCTCGATCCGCGCGTGCCGCGTCCCGCGCCGGCAGCTGCCGCCGGCGGGCGCGGAGGCGGAGCGGGCATTCGGTAAAGCCGTCAGCCGAAAGCCAACGGGCCGCCGGGCGCAAGCCGGGCGGCCCGTTTTGGCGTCTAGAGGGCCAGGACGCCCGCCTGCCCGCACAAGCGAATCTGGATCGCGTCGCTCGTGAGCAGAGCCACGCCCGCGGCTTCGGCCATCGCCACAATCAAGGCATCGACGGTGCCCGCCGTGATGCCGCGACTGCGCAGCTCGCGGTGGATGTCGGCCGCGCGCTGGTGCACGTCATCGCCCGGCGGCGGCAGCTGGATGAATCGCTGAAGGTAGTCCCGGCCGCGCACTACGTCGGACGGTCTCACGAGGCCCTGCGCGAACTCCTGCAGCACGATGGGGGCGATGGCGGGGGGCGGTCCGCCTTCGAGGAGAAGGTCGAGCAGGTCAGCCTCAGGCGAGACGCCTCCGGCGAAGTACTCAACGAGTACGCTTGTGTCGACGAGCGGGCTGTTCATACGGTGCCGGACGCTCCCGCATCGCGTTGAGGTCGCCTTCCCATCGCAACGTGCCGCGCGCGGATCGAAGCTCGCGAAGGCGGGACTGCCGCACCAGCAGGTCGAGCGCGCGGTGTATCGCGCCGGTCTTGGTCCGCTCGCCGCTCAGCTTCATCGCCTCTGCGACGAGCGCGTCATTGAGGATGATGCTGGTGCGCATGCGCATCATTCTACCGACGATGCATATAATCGGCAAGTGCTCTCTCTTGCGATCTGCGGCCTGGCCGCGTCTGCCGCCTACGCCTGGCTCGCGATCGGTGGACTCCCTCTCGGATCGCCGATCTTCTTCGTCGCGGTTGCCGTCGCCGCGGTCGCGTACGGCGTTGCGCTCTGGCTGATTCCGCGCACGCGCGCGTCGCGCCGCGTGCTCATCGCGGCCGGGCTGCTCGCGATCGCGATGCGCGTGCCGCTGACGGCGGTGCCGGTCGGCGGCGGCAGCGACATGTTCCGCTACGTGTGGGACGCGCGCGTCCAGCGCGCCGGGCTCAGCCCCTATCAGGCGATTCCGTCGAATCCGGCCCTCGCGTATCTGCACACCGCAGAGACGCGGAAGATGAACAACGTCAACATCCCGAGCCCGTATCCGCCCGGGGCGCAGATCTTTTTTCTGCTGTCGACGTCGCTCTTCGAGTCGGCGCGCGCGATCAAGGTGGCGCTGGTGGCGTGCGACCTCGCCACGGCGCTGGTGCTGCTGGTGTGGCTGCGATCGACCGGGCGCAATCCGCTGCTGGCGCTCGCGTATGCGTGGAATCCGCTGGTGGTGCTCGAGATCGCGCACAGCGGGCACATCGACGCCGCCGGCATGTTCATGACGACGCTGGCAGCCTATGCGCTCACGCGCGAGCGCGTCGCCGCGTCGGTGCTGGCGCTTGCCGCGGGCATCGCGATCAAGTTCCTGCCGATTGTGCTGATCCCGCTCTGGTGGGGCCGCGCGCGCCTGAAGCACGCCGCCATCGGCGCCGGCTTCCTGGCCGCGCTCTATCTGGTGTTCATCGACTTCAGCGGGCAGACCGCGCCCGTGGGCTCGGTGACCAACATGATTCGCGGTTTCCGCTTCAACGGTCCCGTCTTCAAGGCGCTCGCCGCAGTACTGACGCCATGGGGCGCGACGGCGGCGGGCGTGGTGATCGCGATGGCGGTGGCGGCGCTCATTCGCCGATCGCGCATCGCGCGCGATCCGGCGGCGTTCGCATGGCCGATGGCGGCGGCGCTCGTCTGCTCGCCGGTGGTGTATCCCTGGTATCTGGTCTGGCTCACGCCGTTCTTCATCTCGGCGCTCGCCTGGCCGCTCGTGGTGTGGAGCCTGATGATCCTGCCGGTTTACACGGTCTGGCAGGGCCTCCACAACGGCGGCACCTGGGCGGTGCCGCCGTGGATGGGACTCGTCGAATATGCCGTGCTGGCCACGTGCACGGCGCTGCTCGTCATGCGCCGCCTGCGTACGTGATCTTCCGATCCGTGCCGGTATACTGACGGCGCCCGGCATGCTGACCCTGCACCAGCGACTCTCCACACGCGTGGCGGAATGGCGCGACGCCGACTATCCGTCCGAGTCGTTCCCCGCGATCGGCGAACTGCTCGAGTGGAGCCGCATTCCGGAAAGCGGCGAGCTGCGCTATCTGCGCCAGCCGCAGCTGCGCGCGCTCGAAACGTACTGGTACCTGCGCCTCGTGGAGCCGACGCCGCACATCGTCGATCTCTATCGCCGGCTGTTCCCCTCAGTCCCCGAGCTGTTGGCCGCGCTCGGCCTCGATCAGGCCGCGATCACGAACGTGGTCCTGGATATTGGAGTCGAGGGCCTGTTCGACCGCATCCGCACGGACGACGGCTTCGTCAAGGATCTGCGCCTGCAGGCCGTGCGCGAAACGCTCACGCTCGACTACCCCAGCTACATCCTCGCGCTCGCCATGGGGTCCGGCAAAACCGTGCTCGTCGGCGCGACGATTGCCACCGAGTTCGCGATGGCGCTCGAGTATCCCGACGCCGACTTCGTGCAGAACGCGCTGGTGTTCGCGCCCGGCAAGACCATCATCGAATCGCTGCGCGAGCTGATGGTCATGCCGTACGACCGGCTGCTTCCGCCGCGCTTTCATGCGCGCTTCGCGGCCGCCGTGAAGCTGACTTTCACCCGAGACGGCGATCCCGACGTGCCCGTCGTCGACCGCTCCCTCTTCAACATCGTCGTCACCAACACCGAGAAGATCCGGATTCAGAAGGAGCAGATCCGGAAGAGTGATGTGGGATCGCTGCTGTCCGGCCTGCGCGCGGAAGAGGCGCGGGGCGAGATTGCGAACCGCCGGCTGCTGAAGATCGCCAGCCTGCCGCACCTCGGCATCTTCTCGGACGAGGCGCACCACACCTACGGGCAGGCGCTCGACACCGAACTGAAGAAAGTGCGCAAGACGGTGGATTATCTGGCCGCCACGACGAACGTCGTCGCCGTCGTCAACACCACCGGCACGCCGTATTTCCAGAAGCAGCCGCTGCGCGACGTCGTCGTGTGGTACGGCCTCTCGCAGGGCATCCGCGACGGCATTCTGAAAGACGTCACCGACAACATCATCGGCTATGAGTTCGACGATGCCGAGGCCACGTATGTGGGGCACGTGGTCGACGACTTCTTTCAGGAGTACGGCGCGGTGCGTCTGCCCGACGGCTCGCCGGCGAAGCTCGCCATGTATTTTCCGCAGACCGACGATGTGGCGGCGCTGCGGCCGGCGATCGACGCCGCGATGGTACGGGCCGGCCTCGGGCCGGCGCAGGTGCTGGTGAATACGTCGAAGGAGCCCGCGCAGGCACAGGAGGAGTTCAACCGGCTCAACGATCCGGCGTCGCCGTATCGGGTGATTCTGCTGGTCAATCGCGGCACCGAAGGGTGGAACTGCCCCAGCCTGTTTGCGTGCGCGCTCGTGCGCAAGCTCACGGCGTCGAACAACTTCGTGCTGCAGGCCGCCACGCGCTGCCTGCGCCAGGTGGCCGGCAACACGCGGAAGGCGCGGATCTATCTGTCGAGCGCGAACTTCAACGTGCTCGACAAGCAGCTGCAGGAAACCTACGGCGAGTCGATCGAGATGCTCGGGCGCGAGCGGCAGGAGCTGCGCCGCGCCCAGGTCATCGTGCGCAAGCCGGACGCGCCGCCGCTCCATGTGACACGTGAGGTCACGCGCGTGGTGCCGCGCGAAGGGGCAGCACGCGACGTGGCGTTCAGTCGGCCGAAAGGCCGCACCGCGGCAGCGGTCGCACGCAGCGTGTACACGATCGGCGAGCAGGCCGCCACGGCGCGTCTGCTGCGGCAGACCGGCGACGTGCTCGAGATCGAGTCCGACGAATCCGACCTCGAGCCGGCTGTCGCGGCCGTGGATCTGGCCGCCCGCTATCGGCTCGACGCGGCGGCTGTCGCGGGCGCGCTGCGCGCCGCGTATCGCGGCGCATCCATTCCGCAGGCGCATCTCGCCGACCTCGAGAAACAGATCGAGGCGCAGGTGTGCCTCTATGACACGGTCACCGAGCGTGTGGACGTGGCGCTGGCGCTGGTCAAGCCGGAGGGCTTCGCGAAGACGTCCGCGGACGGCGAGACGGTGTACGCGGCCGAGATTCTCTATCCGCTCAGCCGCGAGCCGTACGTGGTGCACGAAGACGCATTCGCGGCCGTCAATCGTTTCGGGTTCGGCTTTCACTGCGAGCCGTACGACTTCGACTCGAACCCGGAGAAGCACTTCTTCGAACAGATCCTGCGCGCCATCAACCTCGCGCCGTCAGACGTCGAGGACGTATATTTCACAGGCGGCATCACGGCGCCGGCCAAAACAGACTTTTTCGTCGAGTACAAGGACGCCAAGGGCAAGTGGCGGCGCTACACCCCCGACTTCGTGATCCGCAAGAAGGCCGCCTACGGCCAGCCCGCCGGCAGCGGCCGCGTCTACATCGTCGAAGTGAAGGCGGAAAACCGCAGGGACGATCCCGTCGAGGGCGAAACCGGGCGCAAGGCGATGGCCGTGCGCGCGCTCGAAGGCATCAACCCCGACCGGCTGAAATACGAGATCATCTTCACCAGGAACGACAGCGTGCGCTATCCGGATTTGCAGAACGTGATCAGGTTTGCGGAGGAGCCGGAGCCGTACCTGCCGCTGCCGATTAACCGCGAGCAGATCGCCGCCTTCTGCCGGAAATGGAAAATCGTGGAGCTCGACGTCTTCGGCAGCGTGCTGCGTCCCGATTTCGGGCCCGACAGCGATGTCGACTTCCTTGCGACGTTCGCGCCGGATGCGCGCATCGGGTTTGATATCGTGACGGCGGAAGATGAACTCGGCGGCCTTGTCGGACGGAAGGTGGACCTGGTGGACCGGCGGTCCATCGACCAGAGCTATAACTGGATTCGGAAGAAGGCGATTCTCGACAGCGCGAGGCCGTTCTATGTGGGATGACGAGCGCCTCATCGACATTCATCGCGCCGCTTCACAGGCGCTCGCGTTCGCGGAGGATCGCTCGGTTCGAGACCTGAGTGACGAGCCGCTGGTACTGTCCGCGGTGCTCTATCAGCTGACGGTGCTTGGCGAGGCGGTGAAGCGGCTGTCCGCCGCCTTCCGTGCCGGGCATGCCGAGATCGAGTGGAAGAAGATTGCCGGCGCCCGGGATCGCATCGTTCATGACTACAACCGCATCGCCGTAGAGGTAGTGCACGAGATTCTGTCGAGGGAACTTCCCGAGCTGATTCGGTTCGTGGAGCCGCTCTTGCCACCCAAGCCAACTGACTGACGATGGCCCGCTCCAACAAGACGACTGCAAAGGCTGAACCCGCGCCGAAGCGAAGCACCGTGCCGGTTGCGCGCGCGAAGGGCCGCCCCATGCTCACGTGGGTGGGCAAACGGCCGCTCGATCACGTTACGGCTTTTCCTGCGCAGCTCGTCGAGACCTTCGGCGAAGAGCACACCCGCGCCAAGGGCGACACCTGGCGGGACTGGCCCGCGAAGTACCCAAAGGGCGGGCTGCTGTTTCACGGCGACAACAAGGAAGTGCTCGCGCACCTGCTGGCCAACGGCTTCCGCGGCAAAGTCGATCTGATCTACATCGACCCGCCCTTCGACTCAGGCGCGGACTACGTGCGCAAAGTCACGCTGCGCGGGCCCAAAGGCGCCGCCAAGATCGATGGCGAAACCTACACGCTCGGCGAGCAGATCCAGTACACCGACATCTGGTCGAACGACAACTACCTGCAGTTCATGTACGAGCGG
>JAKFEY010000076.1:0-9738 GCA_036675475.1 Vicinamibacterales bacterium | reverse complement strand
ACGCGCGAACGCGCCGCGCTGAAAGCCCGCGCACACGACCTGGAGCCGCGCGTGCACGTGGGCGGGGCCGGCGTCACC
The DNA here is from genome assembly GCA_036675475.1 of Vicinamibacterales bacterium. Taxonomy (GTDB): domain Bacteria; phylum Acidobacteriota; class Vicinamibacteria; order Vicinamibacterales; family SCN-69-37; genus JALYRV01. The sequence continues at coordinate 9,660 of JAKFEY010000076.1, read as the reverse complement.
GACGCGCTCGTGGCCGAGGTCGATCGCGCGCTCAAGGCGCACGAGTTAATTAAGGTGAAGGTCGCGTCCGACGATCGCGCCGCACGCGTGGCGATGGGCGATGAGATTGCCGCGCGCACCGGCGCCGCGGTGGTGCACCGCGTCGGCAAGGTCGTGATCCTCTGGCGCCCCCGGCCGGAGGAACCGCCGTCAGAATGACAGGCCGGGGCTTCGCGCGATCGAACTGCGCATGAAGACCCACGCGTTCGGATCGAGGATCACCTCGGTGGGCTCTGCCTCACTCGGCAGGGTGAACGTCTGGCTCTTGTCCGTCAGGCGAACGACATGGGTTGACGCGCCCGCGGCCGTCTTCACCAGCACCTCAATCGGCATCCGGTACGCGCCCGTCGTCTGTGTCTGCGTCATCGTCAGGCGCACCTGTTTCGCGGACGCGTCGTAGCGCCACGTGGCGTCGACCTGCAGCGCGCCTCCCGATGTCAGCAGCTGCGTGAACAGCCACGAGAGATCTTTGCCGTCGGCAGGACACGACGCCGCCGCGGCCGCGCAGGCCTCTTCGAACGCGCGCCGCAGATCCGCGGTCGTCGCCGTGCGGTCCTTGTAGCGGCGGTGATACGCGCGAATGCCGGCCCAGAACGCGTCGGTGCCGATGACGCCGCGAATGTTGTGCAGCACCTGCGCGCCGCCCTGATAGATCTGCGCGTTGTTGGCGATCACGCGCCCGATGTCCGCGAGGTTGTCGTGGACGATGGTGGATCCGGGGTTGGCAATGGCGTAATTGAGCGCCTGCGTCTTGCTGCGGCGGACGCCCTCGAGAAACGCGTCACGGCCGTCCTTGTACTCCGTGTACAGCAGCGCGAAGTAGGTGGCGAACCCTTCGCTCAGCCACACATCGTCCCAATCCGCTTCGGTGACGGCGTCGCCGAACCACTGGTGCGCCATCTCGTGCGCGATCAGCTGCCTGCCGGGGCCGTTCTCCCCGTAGCCATAGAAGATGCTCGAGGCGAGCTCCATGCCGCCGCCCACGCCGTGCGCCTGCACGTGCGCGAGCTTTTCGTAGGAGTAGGGCCCGATGCGATCGCTGAAGAACTCGAGAATCGAGCACGTGTGCGCGCTGAAGGCGGAATATCCCGCGTCGCGCTCCTGGGGGTATACCCATGACGACAGCTGCACGCCGCGGCAGCTGCCGAAGTGGTCTACCGCGTAGGGCGCGACGGCCAGCGACATCAGCCAGGTGCTGATCGGCACGGACTGCTTCCACGTGGTGCGGCGCAGGTTTCCGGGCACGTCGACTTCCTGGGTCATCAAGCCGTTCGAGACCACCTGATAGTGACGCGGGGCCGTCACGATGGTGGTGACGGGCGCTTTCACGGACGGGTGATCGATCGAGGCGAGATGGTTGCGCGCCTTGTCGGGCCACGAGTTGGACACGAACGAGCGGTCGCCATGCTTGTTGTTGGCGATGAGCAGTCCGGTCGCGGGCACGCCGTGATAGTCCACCGTGAAGGCGAACCGCTCCCCTGCCGCAAACGCGCGCGGCAGCGTGACGCGCACGCGATCGCGCGCGTGCTGGAAGCGGAGGGCGCTTCCGGCGCTCGTCACCGCCGTGACGGTCATGCCCTTCCCGCCCGATGGCGCCGGCCGCTCGCCGCGCGCCGGCGGCTCGGCGCACGGATCGCCCAGGCCGGCCGGCGTCTTCGCGGGGCGCGGCGCTGCACGGAATTGACACAAATCCAGTTCCACCGCCGTCACGCCCGCGGCCACGAACTCGAGATCGACCGTCGCGCGCACCGCGATGTCGTTGTCGGCGTCGTTCAGCGTGATGTCGAAGGTATAGCCCTTGACTGAGATGCCGGGCTGTCTCGGATACACGTCCGCAGTGACGCCAACGGTGGCCGCGAGCAACAGGGAGAGAACAGCAAGGATCCGGATTCGCACGGCGCCATTCTACCGGCGAATTGCTATACTCCGCCGCACCCGACTCCCATGCGCCGCACCGGTTCCATCCTCACGTACGGCGTTTCCGCGGGCCTGCTCATCGCCTTCCTGAAGTTCATCGACTATCGCTTTCTGCTGATCGAGCGCTCGGTCGAGATCTATGGCGCGCTGATCGCGGCGCTCTTCGCGGCGGTCGGCATCTGGCTGGGCCTCACGCTCACCAAGGAAAAGATCGTCGTCAAACGCGTCGAGGTCGCCGTCCCCGCCGGGCCTTTCGTCTTCAATCAGGCCAGGGCCGAGGAGCTCGGGCTGACGCCGCGGGAAATCGAAGTGCTCGGCCTGATGGCCGCGGGCCTGTCCAACCGCGAGATGGCAGAGCGCCTGTTCGTCAGCGAGAACACCATCAAGACGCACTGCAGCCGCGTGTTCGATAAACTCGGCGCGGGCCGGCGGACGCAGGCCGTGCAGCTCGGCAAACAGCACGGCCTCATCCCCTGAACGGGTGATTTCGCCGGTTTTGCCGCCAAATCACCCGAACGAATGACGACAATCCGCGGGCCGATTCGTAGAGTGCTCTCATGAAAAAGACTGTTCTCACCTTCGGCCTCCTCTCGGGCGCCATCTCGGCGCTCCTGATGTTCGTCAACGTCCTCTTCATCGACCGCATCGGCTTCGACACCGGCGTCATCGTCGGCTACACCGCCATCGTCATGTCGCTGCTGCTGGTGTTCTTTGGCGTGCGCTCGTATCGCGACAACCAGCTGGGCGGGACGATCACGTTCGGCCGCGCGTTCGGCGTGGGCCTGCTGATCACGCTGATCTCGTGCGTGATCTATGTGGTGGTGTGGGAGATTGAGTACGCCACCGTCTTTGCCGATTTCGCGGACAAGTACGCGGCCCATGCCATGGAGCAGGCGCGCGCGGCCGGCGCAAGCGAGGCGGAGCTGGCGGCAAAGGCCGCCGAAATGGCGGACATGCAGCAGGTGATGGACAACCCCGTCGTCCGGCCGCTGTTCGTGTTCCTCGAGCCGTTTCCGGTGGGCCTGCTCGTCACGCTGATTTCAGCGGCGGTGCTGAGGAAGAAGTAGTTACTTCCTCAGCTTCATCTCGAAGAACTGCTGCCAGGCCGCGCCGTCGGGCGAGCGCTCGCCGATTTCGAGCCACTCGCCGGTGTCGGTGAGCGTCATGGCATAGCGGACGATGCCTCGCGCGCTTCTGATCTCCCACTGCCATCCCTTTGGCAGAAGGGTGAGCTCGCGCTCTCCGGAAGTACCGGTCGCCAGCCACGTCGTGAACCGGTACTTCTTCGTCTGCGGGTCGAACGAGATGACGCCAAGCGTGGTGTGCACCGGCACTTCTGACTCGACGCCGGGAATGTTCGCGAGAAAGTTCCCTTCGACGAGCAGCACCGTGCCATCGAGCTTGCGCTGCACGACCTCGGTGCCGCGAAACGTGGCGCGCCTGCCGCCGCCGACGTCCATCCAGCCTTCGCCGCTCCAGTTGCCGACCATGTAGTCGATCGCCGCGATGGCCTTCTGCTGCGCCTCGGGTTTTGGAGGCGGTCCGGGCTGCTGCTGCGCGCTGACCGTCGCGACGGACAGCGACGCGACAATGAGGGGAATCGTTTTCAGACGAGTCATGTGAATGTCTCCTGCGTTGTCACGCTGGTGTCAGGGCCACGTGCGCCCCGATTGGATCACGGATCGCGGCGTAGACGTAGGCGCCGTCCTTTCCCTTCATGGTCTTGACGATGGTGCCGCCTTCTTCTTCGACGCGGCGCAGGCTTTCAGCCAGGTCGCCCACCGGCAGGTAAATCATCCACACCGGCGGCAGGCCCGCGTTCACGCCGCGCGCGTGGCACACGCCTGCGGCAGGCGTTCCGCGCCCATCGAGCATGTTGTAGTCGGCGTAGCGATCGCCCGCATGCTCCATGGCGACGTCCTGCGCAGACCATCCGACGACCTCTCGATAGAAGTCGCGGATGCTGTCGGCATCGGCAACGGTGAGATCCAGCCAGCGGATGGTGCCTACCGGTGACGTGGCGGCTGCGACAGCCGCCTCGGCAGCGGCGAAGTCTGCCGCGGAGACTGCCGGAATGATCCCGAAGGCCGCGCCAGCCGGATCCGCCAGCACCGCCCACTGACTCGCGCCATCGTCAGCCCTGGCGTGCATCAGTTCCTTGCCGCCGCGATCGATCGCGCGTCGCGCGCTTGCGGCGACGTCGGCAACCTGAATGTGAGGCATCCACTGCGCCGGAAGGTGCGCATATTCCGCGCTGCGCGCGCCGATGCCGATGATCGGCGTCCCCTGACTGTTGAGGAGATCTTCGCGCCACAGTGGATGCTCGCCGGTGCCGAGCACGCGGCTGTAGAAGCGCAGCACGCGCTCGTGATCGGGAACGGCGATATCGGCGCTGAGAACGGTGCCGATGCGGGAGCCTCGCTCGTCGGTCATCGGCGCTAGAATGGTCTCATGACGCAGCGCGCGCAAGCCCTTTTGCAGGAGGCTCTGGCCTTGCCGGCCGAGGAGCGCGCCACGGTCGCTGCGGAATTGCTTGCCAGCCTGGAGGCTCCTGCCGCCGAGGACGCTGAAGCGTTGCGTGCCGCTTGGGCGGCCGAGATCGAGCGACGGGCGCGGCGTGTGCTGAGCGGTCAATCGACCGGCGAACCGTGGGCCACAGTGCGGGAGCGGACGGCCCGGCGACTCACTGACCGGTGACCCTCGAGGTCGTGAGACGGCGCGCCGATCACTGACGCGTGCTGGACACCGCTTATCCGAAAGCCGTACTCGACGTCGCCATCCGGGACCTCGAGAACGCCGTCGGCGCCTGGCCGGCGATTCGCAAACAGCGGCTTCAGGCCGGACGGGTATCCGCAGTGGTTGCTCATCGACCAGAACACGCCGCCATCGACGGTGATGTCCGTGACGGACCGGCCGAGATCGTCAACGAATCGCGCCCGCTTCGCGACTGGGCGTCGCACCTGCAATGAGACTTCGCGATGTTCACCACGGCGAATGTCGACTGGCGGCCCGCCGCGAAAGCGGAACTGGATCACGCTCACCGTTTCCCAGTTCGCGGGTGCCGCTGCCGGGGCCTTTCCGCCGAGCCAGTAGAAGCGCTCCGAGCGCACCGGGACGAAGTCATCGAACTCGAGGTAGACATACGCAAAGTCCGGCGGCTGCCGTGCGCCCTGCGACGCCCAGACGTCGCGATTCAGCGGTACCGTCACCACGAGCTCGTCCGCCTCATATCGACCGCGCAGCGGAATCTCCTCGGTAGCTCCCCACCACGCGAGCAGCAGCCGGGCGTTCCTGAGACGCACCGGCTCGACATGTCCCGCCGGTGGAGACACGCGGATTCGCAGTTCTGTCGCTGGTTCAGTCAGTTGGACCTGGCCCGACAGAGCGGCCGCGGTCACGAAGACAGCGAGAAAGGCCAAACGAAACATGGAGCCTCTCTGCTCAGCGCCCGGCCTGATACTGCTGCCGCCGGCGCTCGTGATCGCGCAGGGCCTCCTCGCGCAACTGCTCGTCACGCTCGCGGATCTCGACGATCCTGATCGGCATGGGCAGCACGATTCGCCACGCGCCCTCTTCGCGAACGAGATCGGTGATGCGTGGTTCGTACTTCAGGAACATGCTCGTGAAGCCTGGCAGGATGCTGTCCTGCGTGCGGCCGCAGGGCATCGAGACCTTCGCGGTGTCCCCCTGTTCGGCGGCAACGGTCATCTCTTTGGCCTTGCAGTGCTCGAACATCAGGTCGTAGCAGTAGTAGTGCTCGATCGGGATGGACAACTGCGGGCGCTCCGGGCGCTCGATGAGCGAGTTGATCGCGTACCGGCTGCGCGCCGAAAGGAACGTCATCGCGGCGTCGCAGCGATGCCCGCGCACCGCGTCGATGTAGCCGGCAAGGGCCTGCGCGGGCGCCGGCTCCGGCGCCGGCCGGCAGCCGGCGAAGACGAGGAGCGCGGCGACGATGAACGGCAAGTGAATTTGGCGCATCCCTTTACTCGGCCGTCTGCCTGACTTGAGAAAAGACCGTGGTCTGGCGCGCCGGGGAGCAACCGGAGATGACGGCAGTCATACGTGTGCCCCGTGGGTTCTGCCGCGCCTGTTCGACCGGGCGAAACGTCCGCTCGCATTCGATAAAGCTGATGCTCGCGCCGTCTGCGGATAGCGTCACGTCTCGCAGCACGTACCGTGGAGGCGTATCCCAACTCCGGCGCCCCACGAACCCCACGAAGACAGAGGTCTTGCTGCCGGCATCGTACAGATGAACGATGGCATCGGCTACGACAAACGCGACGCGCCGGCTGTCTGCGGACCACACGATGCGGTCGCTCCACATGGCGTCGGGCGCCAGACGCGCGACCTCCTTCGCGTCGCCGTTCGCGTCGCCCAGCCAGAGCGTCTGGTCTGGCGGGTCGACGCTCGGATGATTGCGAACGAAGGCGACGTGGCGCCCGTCAGGGGACACGGCGCGAACGGGCACGCGCGGAAAGCCAAGCTGCGAACCCGAACAGCCCAGCACCATCACCGCGCTCACGACCGCCGCTGCAACCAGGGACCCCTTCAAGGCTCTCTCCCTTGCCACGCGAGGATGCGCCTCAGCCCCGCCGCGCGGCCTCGATGGCGGCGATATCGATCTTCTTCATCTGCAGCATCGCGTCGAACGCGCGTTTGGCGGCGGCACGATCGGGATCGCCGACGGCCTTCGTGAGCGCGATCGGCGTAATCTGCCACGACACGCCCCACTTGTCCTTGCACCAGCCGCAGTTGCTTTCCTCGCCGCCGTTGTTGACGATGGCGTTCCAGTAGCGATCGGTTTCCGCCTGATCGACAGTGGCGACCTGAAACGAGAAGGCCTCGGTGTGCTTGAACGTGGGACCGCCGTTGAGCCCGATACACGGAATGCCCATCACCGTGAACTCGACGGTCAGCACGTCGCCCTGTTTGCCGGACGGATAATCCCCCGGCGCGCGAAACACCTGACCGACCGACGAGTCGGGAAAAGTGCCGGCGTAGAACCGCGCCGCGCCCTCCGCATCATCGTCGTACCACAGACAGATGGTGTTCTTCGCTGGATGTGCCACGTCTGGTTCTCCTATTCGATCATGCCGCGCCGGTATCGCCATACTTTAGTTCTTGTCACCGGCCCGGTGGACGGTATCCGCGGGGCGCGGGGCGCGCGAGAGAGTCCCATTCGTACGCCGCCTGAATCCTGCGACTGAGTTCGGCGTTCAGCGGCCCGCCCGAATCCGCGTTGGTCATGATGGCCAGGCCGTATCCCTTCACCTTGTGCGCGAGCAGCATGGCCTGAAAGCCCCAGTTGGATCCGCCGTGCGCGAAGTACCAGCCCTGCCCCAGCTTCTGGACAGCGAAGCCGACGGCGTAATCGCCGACACCCACCGGTGAGAGCATCTCCTGCGCCGTGGCGCGCGCGAGCACGCGATTCGATCGGCCGGCGGCGGACTTCTGCACTTCGATGGCGAAGCGCGCGAGATCGTGAGGCGTCGTCCAGAGGCCCGCGGCCGCCTGTTCCGGATACACGTGCCACTTCGCGCCCTTGCTCTTTCCCTCGCGGGAGTGCGCGCGCGCCGCGTTGCGATCGTGCTCCGGCGAGATCGGCTGTTCGAAGGAGCTGCGTGTCATCTCGATCGGGCCGAGCACCGTGTCGCGCATGATTTCGGCGAACGGCCGCTTCCGCGCGTCGGCAAGCGCCTGCTGCATGAGCGTGACGCCGCCTCCGGAATATTCCATGAGCGACATCGGCGGCCGCTCCATGAACAGCTTGCCCACGTTCGACGAAGGGTGGCCGCCGAGGATCTGCACGACGGTCGGCAGCGGCACCGTGGGCTCGTATCCCGGGAAGCCAAAGCCGTCGCCGAGGCCGGAGGTATGGCTCGTGAGCATCCGCGGCGTCACCGGGCGAGCCTTCGTGAACTCGCCGCCATCGAGCGTCCATGACGTCAGGATGGTGTTGATGTCATCGTCCAGCGTAAAGAGCCCGTCCTGCACCGCGCGCAGCACCGCCATGGCCGCAACCGGCTTGCTGATCGATGCCGCCTGGAACATCGTCTCCGGGTTCACCGGCGCCCCCGTCTCGACGTCCGCGACGCCGTAGCCCTTCGTCCAGTGAATCTCGAAGTCGTGAATGACCGCCATGCTCACGCCAGGCACGTTGAAGCGTTTCATCAACTCCTCGATCGTGAGCTTGCCGAGTCCTCGCTCGCCGGGGTCCGCCTGCACGCCTTCGATGGCGGCGATGCGATCGGCAGCGGATCGAGTTTGCGGTGCCGGCTGTTGCGGGACGGCAAGCAGGAGGAGTGACAGGGCAACGAGTATTCGCATCAGCGTTCGTGATCTTTCCGCCTACGGTCGCTTTGTCAGCACCACATGTGTGGCAGCGGCGGTCGGCACATGTTTCGTGCATTCATAGCCCAGGGCCGTGAGGTCGAGACCGTAGAAGAGATGTTCGCCGGATCCGAGCACGCGTGGCGCAATCGCGACGTGGAGTTCGTCGATGAGTCGTGCTTCGAGGTACTGGCGGACCGTCGACACGCCGCCTCCGATCTGGATGTCCTTCCCCGCCGCGGCCTCCGTGGCGCGCTCGAAGGCCTCGCGGATGCCGCCCGTGACGAAGTGGAAGACGGTGCCGCCTTCCATCTCGGCCGGCGGGCGGGCGTGATGCGTCAGCACGAACACGGGACCGTGATACGGCGGGTTCTTTCCCCACCAGCCGCGCCATGTGTCATCCGGCCAGGCGCCCCGAACCGGGCCGAACATGTTGCGTCCCATGATGTACGCGCCCACGCCCTCGCCAAATCGCGACGCGAACTCGTCATCGACGCCGGTGGTGCCGCCGGCCTTCCCCGTCATGCGCTGGAACGTGCGCGTCGGGAAGTACCACCCGTGCAGCTCCTCACCGCCAACGCCGAGGGGCTCCTCGCGCGTCTGTCGCGGCCCGGCGCCATAGCCGTCGAGCGAGATCGTGAAATTGTGGACGCGTACCTGGGTCATGGTGTGAGCCCCGCTGGCGGATTACGGTTTCTTACTGCCGCGCGCCGGGTCGCCGGCGGGCAGCACGTCCGCCGCCCATGGCGTCTGCTTCCATCCCGGCACCGGGGTCTGTGCGCCAGCGCGTGGCACAAACGCCGAGCGTTCCACGAGCCGCCGTTTGTGAATGTAACGGGGACAGTTCGGGTAGATGCGCGCGGCCTCGACTTCGACGACGAACTGGGCTTCGGGATAGCGCCTGATCGACGCGTCATCCGTCACGATGCGCGCCGTGCCATCCACGCGCAGGCGGCGCTGCCGCTCGAAATCGATGAACAGCAGGCCCACGGCCCTCGTTTCGGCGAGGTTGCCCATCGAGAGATACATGCCGTTCCCGTCGTAGTTGGGAAACACGAGTGTCGTGTCGCTCACGACCATCACGAAGCCGGGATCGCCGCCCTTGTACGAACATGTCGGCTGCCCGTTGGCATCGGCCGTGGCCAGGAAGAACATGTCCTGGGCCTCGATCAACTGCCGGTCGTCCGCCGTAAAGGCGTCGTGCACCTTGACGTCGGCCAGACGATCCGCGAGACGACGGGTATCGAACGTGTCTTGAAGCGTACGGCTCGACGAGGAATAGGTCATGGACATCGCCTATGCGCGGAGAATCTTTTCCATCGGCCGGCCCTTGGCGAGCTCGTCGACCAGCTTGTCCATGTATCGGATGTT
>JAKFEY010000100.1:0-10087 GCA_036675475.1 Vicinamibacterales bacterium | reverse complement strand
GCGACGTACAGCGCGCCGGACTGCAGCGTGCGCGTGTCGATCGACACGCCCGACACCATCGTGTTCGGATCCCCGGCGATCAGCCGGCCGCCGGCCGCGCCGGCCAGCCACTCCGCGGTGAGGTCGAAGGCAGCGCCCATCAGACGCGCGACCCGCTGCGGCGGCGCGCGAGCGCCTCGCCGGCCACTTCGACGTCATCGAACGGAATCGTCCGGTCGCCGATGATTTGATACTTCTCGTGCCCCTTGCCGGCCACGAGCACGAGATCACCGGGCCGCGCGTCGCGCACGGCGCGCTCGATGGCCTGGCGCCGATCCGGAATCTCCAGCACGGCGCCCTGCTCCCGCGTCATGCCGCGGCGGATCTCCGCGATGATGCGCTCCGGCGGCTCGCTGCGCGGATTGTCGGACGTCACGATGACCAGGTCGCTGAGCCGCGCGGCCACCGCGCCCATGAGCGGACGCTTGGTGGCGTCGCGATCGCCGCCGCAGCCGAACACCGTAATGACGCGCCCCGTGGCAAGCGGCCGCGCCGTCTCGAGCAGGTTCTTGAGCGCATCGTCCGTATGCGCGTAATCGACAACCACACGCACGTCGTCAGCGGGCGACGAGGCCATCTCGAAGCGGCCGGGGACGGCTTTGAGCGCCGCGAGGCCGCGCTCGATCGCGTCGAATGGCAGATCGAGCGCCACCGCGGTCGCGATGGCGGCCAGCACGTTGTACGCGTTGGGCCGGCCCACGAGCGGCGACCGCACGTGCAGGCGGCCGCGCGGGGTCTGCACCTCGAAGTCGAGGCCGTCGAGCGAGTACTGCAGCTGCCCCGGCGTCACGTGCGCGGGGCGATCGATCGCGTACGTCACCGCGCGCGGCATCGACGCGGCGAGATCCGCGCCGCGCGGGTCGTCGACGTTGATGACGGCCGGCGCGCCCTCGGGCAGCAGCTCGAAGAGCCGGCGCTTCGCGGCGAAATAGCGCTCCATGTCGCCGTGAAAATCCAGGTGGTCGCGCGTGAGATTCGAGAACACCGCCGCGGCAAAGCGCAGCTCGTCCACGCGGTGCAGCGACAGCGCGTGCGAGGACACTTCCATCGCGCAGGCGCCCAGGCCGCGGTCGACCATCTCGCGCAGCAGGCGCTGCAGATCGGGCGCTTCCGGCGTCGTGCGCGCCGCTTCGCGTTCCTCGTCGCCGATGCGCGTGGTCACCGTGCCGATGCGGCCGCAGCTGATGCCGGCCGCGTCGAAGATGGCGGCCAGCAGATACGTGGTGGTGGTCTTGCCGTTGGTGCCCGTGACGCCGATGAGCGTCAGCTGCTCGCTGGGCCGGCCGTAATACACGGCCGATAATTCCGCCAGCGCGGCGCGCGCGTTCGACACCGTCAGCCACATCGGGCCCGGCGGCACATCGTCAGGCACCGGGCCCTCCGACACGATCGCGATCGCGCCGCGCTTGGCGGCGTCGATCGCGAAGCGCGCGCCATCGAGCTTGACGCCCTTCAGCGCAACGAAAATCGATCCGGCGACGACATCGCGCGAGTCGTACGCGATGCCGGCCACGCGGCGATCGGCAAGGCCGCTCGAGCCGGCAAGGCCCGAGGCGGCAAGCGATCGCGACGCCCGGATCAGATCGCCAAATGTCACCGGGGCGCCTCCGGCTCCCGGCGCTCGGCCTGCGCGGCGCCCCCGTCGAACGGCACACTCTCGCGTCCGAGGCGCAGCACGCTCCAGCCGCCGCGCTCGAGCGGCGCGCCGGCCTCCGGGTGCTGACGCAGGACCACGCCCGAGCCCTCGACGCGCGCCGACAGGCCGAGCCGGCCGAGCACGCGCAGCGCTTCGCGCGCGCCCAGGCCGCGGAGGTCAGGCATCAGGCCGAGATTCGCGGCAGGCGTGAGCGACGCCAGAATCGACGTGCGCGCGGCGGTCGGCGTCAGCTCTGCGGACGGCAGCGACGCGAGCACCGCCGGAATCGGATCGATCGTGCGCGGCACGCCGAGATGGCGCAGCGACGCTTCGGCAATGCGCTTGAACACGGGCGCGGCCACGGCGCCGCCGTAGCCCTGTCCGGTGCGGCCCGAGTCGATCACCACGAGAATCGTCAACGCGGGCTTGCGCGACGGCACGAAGCCGACAAACGAGCCGTTGTAATCCTGTTTGGAATACGCGCCGTTGACCAGCTTCGCCGCCGTGCCGGTCTTGCCCGCCACGCGATAGCCATCGAGCGCCGCCGCCTTCGCGGTGCCGCGCTCGACCACGCTTTCCATGATCATCGTCATGGTGCTCGCGGTGGCCTGCGTGATGGCCTGGCGCACGACCTTCGGCGCCACCGTCTGGCGCGCGCCGTCGCGGATCGTCGCGCGCACCAGGTGCGGCTCGAGCAGCTTGCCGCCGTTGGCGACCGCGCTCACGGCCGTCACCATCTGCAGCGGCGTCACGCCGATCTGATAGCCCATCGACACCGACGCGATGGCGCTGTCGTCGAGCTGCTCGGGGCGCCACACGATGCCCGGGCTCTGTCCCGGGAAATCGGGCGCGAGCCGCTGGCCGAAGCCGAACCGGCTCACGTAATCGCCAAGGCGCGTGGCGCCCACCTGCAGCCCGGCCTTGATGGCGCCGACGTTGCTCGATTTGACGATGACGTCTTCGAACGAGAGCATGCCGTAGGCATGCACGTCCTCGACGCGGCGCCAGCCGCCGATCGTGATGTAGCCGGGCGCGCAATCGATCATGTCCGAGGGCGACAGCACGCCTTCCTGGATCGCGGCTGAGGCCGTGACAATCTTGAACGTCGATCCCGGCTCGTAAATTTCCTGAATCGCCCGGTTGCGGCGGACCGCGGGACTGTCGACGCGGTTGAACGCGTTCGGGTTGTAGGTCGGATAGTTCGCCAGCGCCAGGATTTCCCCCGTGCGCGGATCCATCACAATTGCCGTGCCGCCGGCCGCGCGCGTTTCATCCACGCCGCGCTTCAGCTCGCGCTCGGCGATGTGCTGCAGGTACTGATCGATCGTCAGCTCGAGCGACGCGCCCGACGTGGGCTCGAGCTCGATGCGGCTCTCGAGCGCGTCCTGCCGGGCGTCGATCTGCAGCCGGATGCGGCCGTCCTTGCCCTTGATGAGCGTGTCGTACGCCTGTTCGATGCCGCCGAGCCCCTTGTTCTCCGTGCCGACGAAGCCCAGCACGTGCGACGCGAGATTCAGCTTCGGGTAATACCGCTTCGTTTCCTGAATGAAGTCGATGCCGGGCAGCTCGAGCTTTGCGATGGCCGCCGCCTCTTCCGGCGACACGAACCGGCGCAGCTGCGCGTACGCGCCGTTGCGCTGCAGGCGCCGCGTGATCACGGCGCGCTCATCGTCGCTGCACGTCAGCACGGCGCAGATCGCGCGGGCGGTGTCTTCGGGCTGATCCACTTCGGACGGCACGGCGACGAGCGTGTCGGCATCGACGCTGAACGCCAGCAGATTGCCGTTGCGGTCGAGGATCTCGCCCCGGCGCGCCGGCGCGATGACCGACTCCTGCTGCTGCATGAGCGCGCGCTGCTCGAGCGCGGCGTGCTGCACGACCTGGAACCACACCAGCCGCGCCTCGATCACCGCCGTCCAGCCGATGACGCCGATGACGGCAATCAGCAGGCGCGACTTGATCGTCCGCCGCCATTCGCGATCCGATTCGAGCTCGGGCGCCAGTGACGGCTCGGACGGCCGCATCGCGGCCGGCAGCAGCTGCGCCAGCGCTCCGAAACGTTCGCGAAGGGTTGGGGCGCTCATCGCGAGGCCACCACGGCCTTACCGGCCGCCTGCGGCGGGTTGACGCGCTCGATGACGACCGACGAGCCCGGGGCCGCGGGCACCATCTTCAGCTCCTCGATGGCGATGCTTTCGATCCGCTGCGGCGACGTCAGCGTCTCGATCTCGAGCCGCAGCTTGCGCTGAATCTCTTCGAGCTCCGCGCGCTCCTGCTGCAGCCGCTCGGTCGCGTAGCCGTGCTGCAGCAGCACGAAGTGCTGCCACGCCGAAAACAGCAGCACGCCCACGAGAAAGCCGCCAATCAGCATCCATCGCCACAGCTCGCGATGGCGCTGATGATCGACCTCGCGGACGATCGGATTGTTCCGGACGTCTTTGCGAATCTGATATTCGAAGTCGACGCTGCTCATGCGACCCTTTCCACCGCGCGAAGCTTGGCGCTGCGCGACCGCGGATTACCGGCAACCTCGGCCTCGGCGGCCGTCACCGGCTTCTTGGTGAGCACCCTGACCAGTACTTCGCCGCCGGGAAGCCCCTCGCCTTTGGCGAGAATCCGCATCGTGTGCTTGACGATGCGGTCTTCCAGCGAGTGAAACGCAATCACCACGAGCCGTCCGCCGGCCCCAAGCGCGCGGACGGCGTCGACGATGAACGCGTCCAGCCCGTCGAGCTCGCGGTTCACCCAGATGCGCAGCGCCTGAAACGTGCGCGTCGCCGGATCGATCCGCTGATACGTGCCGCCGCCGGCGGCGCGCCGCACGATCGACGCAAGCCGCGCGGTGGTCTCAATGGGCGCCTCGCCGCGCGCCTCGACGATGGCGCGCGCCACGCGACGCGACTTGCGCTCCTCGCCGAAGCGGTAAATCACGTTCGCGAGGTCCTGCTCGTCGACCGACGCGAGCATTTCGGCGGCTGTCTCGCCGCGCGTGGTGTCCATGCGCATGTCGAGCGGGCCGTCGGCCCGGAAACTGAACCCGCGCGCCGCCTCGTCGAGCTGCATCGAGCTCACGCCGAGATCCGCGAGCGCGCCATCGATCGCCCCGATGCCGCGATCGGCCAGCACCGCCGGCAGCTCGCGATAGTCGGCGTGCACGAGCATCACGCGATCGCCCCAGGCCGCCAGCCGCTCGCCCGCGACCTCGAGCGCGCGCGGATCGCGATCGAGCCCGATGACGCGCGTCGCGCCCGCTTCGAGCAGGGCCGCCGTGTGCCCGCCCAGTCCCACCGTGCAGTCGACAAACGTGCCCCCGCGGGACGGTGCGAGCAGCGCGAGCGTTTCTGACAGCAGTACCGGCGCGTGCGCCGGACTCAAATGCCGAACTCCGCCAGGGCCTTTGCGTCGTCGTCCGTGAACGGGTCGCGCTGCATGCGCGAGAGGAACCGTTCGTGATTCCAGACGTCGAGGTAGTCGTAATTCCCGAGGACGTCGACGTCGCCGGCCATGCCGGCCGAGTCGCGCAGCCGCGGGTGGATGAGCACGCGTCCCTGCGAGTCGAACTCGGCGACCTGGCCGTAGTAATTGACGCGATCGAGAAACTTGATGCGGGCGGGATGCGTGGAGGGCATCTTGGCCAGCCGGGCCTCGCGCTCGAGCCACACGGGCATCGGGTAAATGGTCACGGACTCACCCGTGAGGCTGGTGACGAACAGCTCCGAGCCGTGCTGGTCCTCAACGAGCGCCCGGAAGGCGTTCGGGATCTTGAGTCGGCCCTTGTCGTCAATTCGGGCTGAATGGTTGCCCCGCAGCACCTTTCGCTCCACTTAGCTCCAATAAATTCCACCGCGATAGTAGAGAAAGGATGGGAGGGTGTCAACCGCAATCTCCTGAGCCGTATAGGCTTACGTATTACTTTCGCCCGGGAACAGACGGCGAAGGTCGCGTCTCCATGGGTAACCGCGTGCTAGGATGAGCACCCGCCCATGGCAGAGCCCGGCGACATCACCATCGTCATTCCCGCCTACAACGAAGCGGAAATCATCGGCCAGGTCGTCATGGCGCTCGCGGGCACCGCGCGCTGGCGCGAGATCCTCGTGATTGACGATGGGTCGAGCGACGACACGGGCGGCATCGCGCAGGCGGCGGGCGCGCGCGTGGTGCGGCATCCCTACAACAAGGGGAATGGCGCGTCGATCAAGACGGCGATTCGCAACGCCGCCGGCGAGTACATCCTGATCGTCGACGGCGACGGCCAGCACCGGCCGGCCGATGCGCTGCGCGTGTCGCAGCAGCTCGGCGAGTTCGATCTGGTCGTTGGCGCGCGCACGGTGGGCCAGGCGTCCCGCACGCGCGGCGCGGGCAACGCGCTGCTCAACCGGCTGGCGAGCTCGCTCTCGGGCCGCGACATTCCGGATCTGACGTCGGGCCTGCGCGGCGCGCGGCTCGCGATTCTTCGCGAGTTCATTCACCTGCTGCCCAACGGGTTTTCGACGCCGACGACCACGACGCTCGCGTTTCTGAAGGCGGGCTACAACGTCACGTTCATTCCCATCGAGGCGCAGCGCCGCGTCGGCCACTCGAAGATCAATCTCTCGCGCGACGGCATGGGCTTCCTCATGATTCTGCTGCGCGTGATCACGATCTTCAGTCCCATGCGGATCTTCCTGCCGATCAGCCTGCTGTCGTTCGTGCTCGGCGCCGTGTATGGCATCTTCACGATCATCACGGAGCTGCACGTCACCAACACGTCGGTGCTGCTGATCACGCTGTCGGTGATCATCTTCCTGGTCGGTCTCATCTCGGAACAGATTTCCGCGCTGCGCTTCGAAGGACGTTCGTAGTGCGCGTGCTGATGGTCGTGCCGACGTACAACGAGCGCGGCTCGCTGCCGGAACTGCTGGCCGGCATCACGGCGCATGACGGCATCGGCGCGCTGGTGGTGGACGACCAGTCGCCCGATGGCACCGGCGCGATTGCCGACGAGTGGGCGGCGCGGATGCCGGGCCGCGTCACGGTGCTGCATCGCACGGGGCCGAGGGGGCTGGGCCGCGCGTACGCCGACGGCCTGGCACGCGCGCTCGAAACGGGCGCGCCGATCATCGGGCAGATGGACGCCGATCTGTCGCACGATCCGAAATACCTGCCCAGCCTCGTCGCGGCACTCGACGACGCGGACCTCGCGATTGGATCGCGCTACCTGCACGGCATCAGCGTCGTGAACTGGCCGCTGCGGCGCATCGCGTTGAGCGCGTTCGCCAACCGCTATATCCGTGCGATCACTGGTCTGGACGTGCGCGACTGCACGAGCGGCTATCGCGTGTGGCGGCGCGCAACGCTCGCGCGCGTGCCGCTCAGCAACCGCGCTGCGAACGGGTATGCCTTCCTGACGCAAATGCTCTTTCACGCCGCGAAAGGCGGCGCGCGCATCGTCGAGCGGCCCATCGTCTTCGTCGAGCGCCGCGAGGGCGTGTCGAAACTCCACGGCGGCGTGCTGGCCGAGTCGGTGCTGACGCCGCTGCGCCTGGTGGCATCCAGCGGACGCGTCAGGAACCGCGCGGCTCGCGCGTCGTCTAATTCCTGAGGAGGCATCAGACGTGACTTTCTATCGATCGCGTGATGAACGGATGCTCGGCGGCGTGCTTGGCGGACTCGCGAAGTCGCTGGGCTGGTCGCCGACGCGTACGCGCGTGGCGTACGTGGTGCTGTCGGTGCTGTCGGCGGCATTTCCCGGCATTGCCGTCTACCTCGTCCTCTGGATCGTGCTCCCGAACGAGCCGTACGTGACGTCTCCGGCTTAGCGCCGGCTTCCCTTCCCGCGCGGGCCGCCCGCGTGCTACCTTTGCCGTTCCCCAGATGACGCCCGATCTGCCAGAGGAACGGCCCCACCCGTCAGGTCTCAGCATCTTCTTCCCTGCCTACAACGACAGCGGAACGATTGCGAGTCTTGTCATCACCGCCATCCAGGCGGCGCAGACGATCACGCCCGATTTCGAAGTGATTGTCGTCAACGACGGCAGCGCCGACCACACGGCCGCGGTGGCCGACGAGCTTGCCAGGCAGTATCCGCAGGTCAAGGTCGTGCACCATCCGGTCAACCGCGGCTACGGCGGCGCGCTGCGCACGGGCTTTGCGACGGCGTCGAAGGAATTCGTGTTCTACACCGACGGCGACGCGCAGTACGATCCGGCGGAGATGACCGCGCTGTGGAACGCCGTGCGCCCGGGCGTCGATCTGGTCAACGGCTACAAGATCAGCCGATCGGATCCGTTTCACCGCATCGTGATCGGGCGGATCTACCACCACACCGTCAAGCTGCTGTTCGGCCTGAAGGTGCGCGACGTGGACTGCGACTTCCGCCTGATGCGGCGGGCCATCTTCGAGCGCGTGCGGCTCGAGAAGAACAGCGGCGTCATCTGCCTCGAGATGATGAAGAAGATTCAGGACGCCGGCTTCGGCATCGCCGAGGTGCCGGTGCACCACTACCACCGCACGCACGGCAAGTCGCAGTTCTTCAACGTCCGCCGCATCGGCAAGACGGCCGTCGACGTGGGCCGCCTCTGGTTCGATCTGGTCGTGCGGCGCCGCGGCGCGCAGGCGGCGGTGGCCGCGAGCGCGTCGATCCTGCAGTGAGCGACTACAAGGCCTTCTACCGCGGCCGGCGCGTCATGGTGACGGGCGGCCTCGGTTTCATCGGCAGCAATCTCGCGCGGCAGCTGGTGGACCTCGGCGCCGACGTCCTGCTCGTCGATTCGCTCATCCCCGACTACGGCGGCAATCTGTTCAACATCGCGGGCATCGAGGATCGCGTGCGCGTGAACGTGGCCGACGTGCGCCAGGCGAGCACGATGAGTGTTCTCGTGCGCGACCGCGAGGTGATCTTCAACCTCGCCGGGCAGGTCAGCCACATCGACAGCATGAAGGACCCGCAGACCGATCTCGAGATCAACTGCCGGTCGCAGCTCACGCTGCTCGAAGCCTGCCGTCACAACAACCCCGGCACCAAGGTCGTGTACGCCGGCACGCGGCAGATCTACGGCAAGCCCGATCGGCTGCCGGTGGACGAATCGCACCTGGTCAGGCCCACCGACATCAACGGCATCAACAAGGCCGCCGGCGAGTACTACCATCTGGTGTACAACAACGTGTACGGCGTGCGCGCGTGCTCGCTGCGGCTCACCAACGTGTTCGGGCCGCGTCAGCTGATCAAGCACAACCGCCAGGGCTTCATCGGCTGGTTCATCCGGCTCGCGCTCGAGGGCCGCCAGATCGAAATCTTCGGCGACGGCAGCCAGCTCCGCGACTTCGTGTATGTCGACGATGCGGCGGATGCGTTTCTTCGGGCGGGCGCGAGCGATGCGTGCAACGGCGAGGTATTCAACGTCGGCGGCCGCGAGCCCATCGCGCACGCGGATCTCGTGAAGATGCTGATTGAGGTGTCGGGATCGGGCAGCGTCACGCACGTGCCATGGCCCGAGGACAAGAAGCGCATCGACATCGGCTCGTTCTACACGGACTCGACGCGCTTCCGGCGCGCCACCGGATGGGAGCCGGCCACCGATCTGCGCGAGGGTCTTGCGCGGACGCTGGCGTTCTATCGCCAGCACTTCGCCGAATACGCGGGCGCGGCCGCCGCGTCATGAACATCCCGTTCCTCGCGCTCACGCCCGGCGAAGACGCCGCCGACATCCGCGCGGCGATCGATCGCGTGATTGCGCGCGGCTGGTTCATCCTCGGCCCCGAGCTCGAGGCCTTCGAGCAGGAATTTGCCGCGGCGTCGGGCGCCGCGCACGCCGTGGGCGTGGGTACCGGCACCGACGCCCTCGCGCTGTCGCTCATGGCGCTTGGCGTCGGCGCGGGCGACGAGGTCATCACGTCGCCGCTGTCGGCCGCCTACAGCGCGCTGGCGATCATGATGGCCGGCGCGCGGCCCGTGTTTGCCGACATCGATCCGGAGCGGCTCACCGTGGCGCCGGATCTCGTCGAGCGCGCGATTACGCCGCGCACGAAAGCCATCCTGCCCGTGCACTTGTACGGCCAGCCGGCCGACATGCACGCGCTCGCCGAGATCGCGGCGCGCCGCGGGCTGCTGCTCGTCGAGGACTGCTGCCAGGCGCATCTGGCGATGGCGGGCGGACGGCCGGCCGGCACGTGGGGCGCGGCCGGCGCGTTCAGTTTCTATCCCACGAAAAATCTCGGCGCGCTCGGCGACGCCGGCGCCATCATCACCAGCGACGCGGACCTGGCCGCGCGGCTGCGGCGGCTTCGCAACGGCGGCCAGACGTCGCGCTATCTGCATCCGGAATTCGGTGTGAACTCGCGCCTCGACGAGATGCAGGCCGCGGTGCTGCGCGCGCGGCTGCCGCGCCTCGCCGGCTGGACCGCCGCGCGCCGCGCGCTGGCCGCCCGCTACCG
>JAKFEY010000046.1:0-10363 GCA_036675475.1 Vicinamibacterales bacterium | reverse complement strand
TCGGGTCGGCGAACGTGGCGAGAATCGGATCCCACGTATCGACCTGGTTGTTGCTGGTGAACACCTGGGTCTGCGCGTTCGCGACAGACGCAGCGGGGAAGGTCAGGGTGCCGGCCGCCAGCGCGGCGGCGAGGACCAATCGAAAACAGGAGCCGGTCGTGCGCATGTCTCAATCCTTATTGGCGCGTTGCCCGTTTCCGGACATTCACGCTGGTTAGCTGGGGTTGCGTGCGCACACACTACGTCGCCGATGCCGTCGAGTCCTGCTGTTTGCGTTAGTGAACGCTTTATCTTTTATTTATGCGGCGGCCTGAGCCCTCCGCGAGCCTTCGCGCGCCTGCCGAAATCCTTCCCGGTTGAATAACCCCGGTTGATCGGCAAACTTCCTGCACCGTCTTCCGGCGATGCTCTTCGAGCCGGACCTGCCAGACGGTTTCGCGTACCGCGACGGCGTCATCACTGAAGAGGAAGAGGCGGCGCTCGCGCGCAACATCGACGCGATCGAATTCGCGCAGTTCGAAATGCGCGGCGTCGTCGCGAAGCGTCGCGTGGCCTTCTATGGCCAGTCGTACGACGAGGGGCCCGCGCGCCCGATTCCGGCGTTCCTCTTCGCCGTCCGCGAACGCGCAGCCGAATGGGCCGGCGTGGCGCCAGACGCCTTCGAGATGGCCCTCATTAATGAGTACCGCCCCGGCGCGCCCATCGGCTGGCACCGCGACGCGCCCCAATACGGCATCGTCGCCGGCATTTCGCTGCTGTCGGCGTGCCGCATGAAACTGCGGCCGTATGTGTCGCCCTCACAACTCAGCCAGTCCGGCCCTCGCGCGCCGCGCAAGACGACGCACGAGCTGACCCTCGCGCCGCGATCCGGGTATCTGATCACGGGCCGCGCGCGCAGCCATTTCGAGCACAGCATCCCTGCTGTCGACACGCTGCGATATTCGATTACGTTCCGGACGTTGAGGCGAGGTCGACCGGCCTGAGACGGCCCGCGAGCAGGCCCGTCGCCGCATCGAGATCGATGTCCGCGATCAGGAGTCCCGCTTTGCCGTACGGCTGATGCGCGAGCAGCGTGCCGTCGGGACTGACCACCGCGGACGTCGTCGGATGGCCCTCGCCCGCGTAATTGACCGTCGCGAAATAGATGGTGTTCTCGGCAGCGCGGCAGAGCGTGGCCTTCTCGTGAAAGGAATTCGCGGGGTCGGCGAACGTCGACGGACGATAGCTTCCGGGATCGGCTGGATGGAAGTGCGGGTGAAAGACCACGTGCGCGCCGTTGCGGGCGGCGAACCGCACGGTTTCGGGATAGCGCCAGCCTTCGTGACAGATCGCGATGCCGAACGTGAGCGCGCCGGCCTGAAAAACGCGGCGGCCGCTGCCTGCGGAATAGAGATTGTCTTCCGACGGATCGAGCTGCACCTTGTCCTGGAATCCGGCGCGCGTGCCGTCGCTGTTGATGACAACCGCGGTGATGAGCAGTCGATCGGCCTCGAAACGCTCCGTGCCGAGGACGACCGCCACGCCAGCGCGCGCGGCAGCCGCGGCGACCCGCGTCCAGGCCTGCTCGAGGAATGCCGCGTCAGGGGGCGCCACGTTGGGTCCGAGCAGGCGATAACCCGGCACGTAGCATTCGGGGAAACAAACGATGCCGGCGCGGGCGGCGCCGGCCTCGGCGATCGCCGCCTCGACGCGCGCCACCGAGTCTTCGGGTGACGCCGGGAACGGCAGGCTGGCGAGCGCGATGCGGAACGGTGTCATCGGCAGGGAAGTCGGTCAGCGTTCCAGGTAAGCCTTGATTCGCGACCAATAGTGATCGCGCCAGGCCTGTTCCGTTTCGGGGATCAGGTCTTTCGGCACGCCGCGATGCGTCAGCACGAGCTCCGTGCCGCCGTCGGACGTTGGCGTCAGTGTGACGGCGGCCATCGAGAAGATGCCTTCGGGGAACCGGCGGTGGCGCCACGCCTGCACGATGCGCCGCGCCGGCACCAGGTCGACGTTGACGCCCGTGACGTCATTGCCCCGCGTCGAAAACGTTCCGCCGATCTTGCCGCTGATGCTGGCTTTCAGGCCCGTGACCGCGCTGTGCTTTCTCGAGTCTGCGAGCAGCTCGTACACCGTGGCCGGCGGCGCCTTGAACTTCACGCGTTGCTTGATGGTCTTGCACATGCTTACCTCCGTGCGGCCGAGGATTCGGCGCTCGCCGGCTCGCGGAACGGCTCCATCGGAATCGGCGCGTACTCGACGTCGACGATGTCGAGCTGCCGGGTCTTCTTCGGCGCCTGTACGATGACGCGGTCGCCCGGCGTGGCTTTCATCAGCGCGCGCGCGAGCGGTGAGATCCAGCTGATGTAGCCGCGCTTCAGATCGACTTCGTCGATGCCGACGATGCGCACCGTCTGTTCGGCGCCGGCGCCCTCGCGGTACGTGACCGTCGCGCCGAAGAACACGCGTGCCGCCGTTGACGGTGGCCGGTGCGCCGCGGGATCGATCACGATCGCGGCATCCATCCGCTTCGACAGAAACCGGATGCGCGAATCGATCTGCCGCAGCCGCCGCTTCGCGTATTGATAGTCCGCGTTCTCGCTGCGATCGCCGTTGCCGGCCGCCCACGTGACGACGCGCGTGACGGCGAGCCGTTCGCGATTGAGCAGGAACGCGTGCTCGTCCTTGAGGCGCTGCAAACCTGCTGGCGTGATGTAGTTCTTCAGGGCCGGCCCCGGCCGGTCGCGCACCGGTTCGCGCAGAGGGCGCTTGGTTCGCATCGGAGAAGGCAATTGTAAATTGTAAATTGTGCGTACTTCGCGCTCGATCGCGCGCGAAGATGGTGGAGGCGGCGGGAGTCGAACCCGCGTCCGAAAGTCTGTCCCCTCAGGAATCTACATGCGTAGCCACGCTTGAAATTTCGCAACAGACATAGAAGCGCGACTCGAAAGCGCCTGTCACTAGATCCCCGTATGTCTTACCGTCATGCAGAGGATCAGCCATGACGGCCAGCCTGCTGAAATGGCATCCAGTCCCAACCCGCAGGCTGATTGAGGTGGACGTCACGGCTACTTAGGCCGCGAGAGCGAGCTGCGTGTTCGCAGTTGCGTTGTTTTCCAACAGATTAACGAGGTGCTGGTGCTCGGCATGCATCCTGTGGTTCCTTACCTCCGTCGAAGCCAGAGCGCCCCCACATGTAAGCGACTGACAGTCAATATTTTAGCACCTTCATCCTTATAATGCTTCGTGAGGAGATTCCCTGTTGGAGCATGAGATTCGCACCGCACTCGAGGGCTTCACGAAACGGCTGCGCACGGCGGTGGATGCCGAGCTGGACAGCCTGGCGACGGAGCTCATGCAGAGCGCGGACGCCGCCAGTCAGCGGGCCGTCGCGCTGAGAGAATCCGCGCTGGCCGAAGCTGAAGCGGCCGCGCTGCGGCGCGAAGAGGCGGCAGGCGCGGCGGCGCGTGAGGCGGCGCTGGTCGAGGCCGACTCGGCCGCGGCGCGCGTCAGCGAGCGCGAGGCCCGTCTGGCCGCGGTCGAGCGCCTGCTCGCATCCGTGCGGCGCATCGACGCCTGCGCCACGCTGCGCGAAACGCTCGAGGTGCTCGTCCAGTCGGCCTCGCTCGAAACGCCGAGAGTGGCCGTGCTTTTGATTGAGGGAAACTCCGTGCGTCCGTTCGTGCAGCGCGGCTTCGACGACATTCCCGCCTCCGGCCCCATCGCCGCCGGCGGCGTCGTGGAAGCCTGCGTGCGGGACGGACAGCCGGCCTTCACGGGCGATGCGGCCGGCCTCAAGGCCCCAGGGTTCGCCGGCCTCGGCGACGATCGCGCCGGCTTCGCGGCGCCGCTGCGCGTCGGCAGCCGCACCGTCGCGGTGCTGTATGCCGATGATGCGGCCGACGCGGAACACGACGCGCCTGCCGCGTGGCCGGAAGCGCTCGAGCTGCTGGCGCGCCATACGTCGCTGCACCTCGAGAATCTCACGGCCGTGAAGGTGTCCAGTTCCAGTTCCAGTTCGCAGTTCCGGGGCGCATCCGCGGATGAAGCCCGCCGCTATGCCCGGCTGCTCATCTCCGAGATCAAGCTGTATAACGAAGCTTCGGTGCGCGAAGGGCGGGCGCAGAAGGATCTGCGGCGGCGGCTGGGCACCGAGATCGATCGCGCGGAGCGCGCGTATCGCGAGCGCATCCCCGAAACAGTGCCGGATCGCGATCAGTATTTCGAAACAGAGCTGGTTGCCACGCTCGCCGACGGAGACGCCTCGATTCTGTGACGATGCCGTTGCCTGTGTATCTGCTCGTTCGTGCGGCCATCACGCTGTCGGCGCTGTGGACGTTCGCGCTGCTGCCAGGCGACGACGCCGGCGCGCAGAGGCCTGTGACCGAGCGGCCGCGCCAGGCGGTGCTCGGTGAAACGCCGCACGCCCCGGTGCCGGTCGAGGATGCCGACGCGTGGCTCGTGCCGGATCGCGCGCCTGACGAGCGTGAAAAGCTTCTCGCGGCCATCGTCGAGGCCCATGAGGAGGGCGACCACGCGCGCGTGCTGACGCTGGCGCCGCGGCTCGCCACCGAACGCGATCTCGGCGGCTACGCGCGCCTGTATCAGGCGCGGGCGTACC
This sequence comes from Vicinamibacterales bacterium, assembly GCA_036675475.1. GTDB lineage: Bacteria > Acidobacteriota > Vicinamibacteria > Vicinamibacterales > SCN-69-37 > JALYRV01. The sequence continues at coordinate 5,760 of JAKFEY010000046.1, read as the reverse complement.
TCGCCCAGGAAAATGCCGCGGAGGCGCGCCGCGTGGCCGACGCCCTGACGAAGGACGCGGCCTCGCCGTATCTGGCCGAGCAGGTGCGGCTGGTCGCCGCGGAGGCGACGCTCAAAGCCGGCGACGCGTCCGCGGCGATCGACCATCTCGACGCGTTGATGGACGGCAAGCCGCTCGCGCCTGAGCGCGCGCTGCTGTGGCTCGGCCGCGCGCAGACGCTCGCCAACGATCCCACCGCCGCCGCGCTCGCGTTCACGCGCGTGTATTACGAATATCCGCTGAGTCCTGAAGCGGCCGACGCGGCGACGGAGCTGGCCGCGCTCGCCGGCGGCCCGGAAGCCGAAGCCGGCGCGTCGCGCCAGTTGAAACAGCGCCGAGCCGAGGCACTGTTCAACGCGCGGCGCTTCACAGATGCGCGGCGCGCGTTCGAAGGGCTGCGCGACGGCGCCGGCGGCGACGCGCGCGAGTTTATCGACCTTCGCCTCGCGCAAATCGATTTCCACACCGGCCGCCACACGCAGGCCCGCGCGGCCCTCGCGCCGCTCACGACGGACGGCGACCGGCAGGCCGAAGCGCGCTTCTTCGAGGCGATGGCGCTGCGCGAGTCGGGGCAGGGCGACGCCTTCGTGCGCCGCGCGCGCGAGCTCGTCGAGGAGCATCCCGACAGCAGCTGGGCCGCCGATGGGCTCGACGCGCTCGGCACCTATTACGTGCGGCAGGATGAAGACGCGCGCGCCGCGGCGATCTTCACCGAGTTGTTCGATCGCTATCCGTCGAGCGCGCATGCCGAGCGCGCCGCGTGGATGGCCGGCTGGCGCGCGTATCGCGATCGCAAGTTCGACGAGACCATCCGCATCTTCGAGCGCGCGGCCGCCGATTATCCGCGCGCGACGAAACGGGCCGACTGGCTCTACTGGGCCGCGCGCGCCCGCGCCGAAAACGGCGACCCCGGCACCGCCAAGGCGCGACACACGCTCGTGCTCACCGACTACGCGCACTCCTACTACGGCCGCCAGTCGGCACGCCGCCTCGGCGTGACGCCGCCGAAGTTCCAGGTGTCGCGCGCCGCGGATCGCCGCTCGGATCGCTCCACCGAAGAAACCGCGCGCGAGGCGGTGCCCAACGGCATGGTGATTCACCGGCTGCTGCGCGCGGGCGTGTACGCCGATGCCCTCGGCGAGCTGCGCGCGGCCGAACGCGCCTGGGGCACCACGCCGGCGCTGCAGGCGACCATTGCCTGGGCCACGCGCGAGCAGGGCGATTTGTTGCGCGCCAGCGTGCTGATGAAGCGCGCCTATCCCCAGTATCTGTCGCAGGCCGGCGCGTCGCTGCCCGACGATGTGCTGCGGGTGACGTATCCCGTCAACTACTGGAACCTCATCCGGAAGTACGCCGCCGCGCACGATCTCGATCCGTACCTGATTGCCGCGCTGATTGCGCAGGAGTCTGGCTACAACCCCTCGGCGCGGTCGGCCGCCGACGCCTGGGGCCTGATGCAGATTGTTCCCGCCACCGGCCGCGCGTATGCGCGCAAGCTCGGCATCCGCGGGTTCTCTACGCGCTCGCTCACAAACCCCGAGATCAACATCCGCATCGGCACCGCGTACTTTGCCGATCAGGTCGATCGCCTCGGCGGCGTGCATGCCGCGCTTGCCGGGTACAACGCGGGCCCCACGCGCGCGCGGCGCTGGATGAGCGAGAAACCGGGCCTCGATCGCGACGAGTGGATCGACGACATCCCGTTTCCCGAGACGCAGTTCTACGTCAAGCGCATCCTCGGGACGGCCGAGGACTATCGCGCCCTCTACAGCGGCGGGTTCGACCCGGCGCTCAGCCGCACGGGCCCGCGTCCGCGCGGCGCCTCCGGCGGCGAGTAGAATCTGCGGGTGACCAGAGCCCGCACCTCCCAGAAAGCTGCACGCTTCACCGAGTCGGTCATCCGCGAGATGACGCGCCTCGCGCATACGCACGGCGCCGTCAATCTCTCCCAGGGCTTTCCCGATTTTCCCGCGCCCGCCGCGCTGAAGCAGGCGGCCGCCGACGCGATTGCCGCGGACATCAATCAGTACGCGGTCACCTGGGGCGCGCCGCCGCTGCGCGAGGCGATTGCCGCCGACTTCAACCGCCGCCACGGCGCGGCCATCGATCCCGATCGCCACATCACCGTCTGCTGCGGCTCCACCGAAGCCATGATGGCGACGATGATGGCCGTGATCGACCCCGGCGACGAGGTCATCGTCTTCGAGCCGTTCTATGAGAACTACGGCCCCGACGCGATCCTGTCGGGAGCCACGCCGCGCTACGTGACGTTGCGCGAGCCGGCGTGGACGTTCGATCCGGATGAACTCGCGGCCGCGTTCAACGACCGCACGCGCGCCATCATCATCAACACACCGAACAATCCGACGGGCAAGGTGTTCACGCGACGTGAGCTGGAGCAGATCGCGGCGCTCTGTCAGAAGTGGGACGTGCTGGCCGTCACCGACGAGATCTACGAGCACATCCTGTATGACGGCGCCGCGCACGTGCCGATGGCCATGCTCGACGGCATGGCGGATCGCACCGTCACCATCAACAGCCTGTCGAAGACCTTCAGCGTGACGGGCTGGCGCGTGGGATGGACGATCGCGCCGGAGGACATCAGCGGCGCCATCCGCAAGGTGCACGACTTTCTCACGGTCGGCGCGGCCGCGCCGCTGCAGCAGGCGGGCGCCGCGGCCCTGGCGCTGCCCGAGACGTACTACGCGGATCTCGCGGCCGGCTATGCGCGCCGCCGCGACATGCTGCTCGGCATTCTCGAGGGCGCGGGGTTCGTCTGCTTCAAGCCGTCGGGCGCGTACTACATCATGACCGACATCGCGGGGTTCGGATTCCCCGACGATGTCGCGTTCGCGCGGCATCTCGTGACGAACATTGGCGTGGCGGCGGTGCCGGGCAGCAGCTTCTATCGCGATCCCGCGCTCGGCCGCACGAAGCTGCGCTTCACGTTCTGCAAGAAAGACGAAACGCTCTTAGCCGCGGCTGACCGCTTGCAGAAGCTCTAGTCTGGATACCTGACGATCTCGTAGAGCGCCACGTTGCCGTCGCGGTCTATGAAGCGCAGCACGCCTTCAGCGACGTAATGCGCGAGGCCCTGCTCGATCTCGGGCCGCCGGCGGTGGTCGTACCAGTCGAGGTGCATGACCACGTATTTCGCCTCGTGCTCGCGCAGGTGCCGGAAGCTTCCGGGATTGGTCGGGAAGTCCTTCACGACGTCGAGCATGTCGAGAAAGTCCTTCGGGTAGTGATCGCTGTAGCCGTTGATGAGCGGCTGCCAGTGATACGTCGAAAACAGCATGTACCAGCCGTGGCGGTTGAAGTCGATCGTCCGGTAAAAGAACGGGAACTCGGCTACCGCGCCGCGCGGCGCGCGCGCCAGCGCGTGATACACGCGCGGCACCGGCAGCGCATCGGGGTAGTAAAGCGGCGCCGCCCATGAGTCAGCGACGATGAGCAGCAGGAGCACGGCCGAGCCGATCGTGCGGCCGGCTCCACGGCGTCCGGTTCGATTCCACCAGTCCTGCAGCAGCACCACCGCGAAGCCAAGGCCCACGCACAGTGCCAGCGTCACCAGAATCGCGAAGCGCTCCACCGCCCGCAGGAACGCGAAAATCGGGAGGGTGTTGTGAAGCACCGTGTAGAGCCCGGCCTGCGGCCCGAACGACGTCCAGAACGTGAGCGCGAAGATCAGCAGGTAGAACACGGCGTGCGCGCGGCCGTTCGCGATGCGCGCCGCATACCGCGCCGAGAGGGCGACGATGGTGAGACCCGCAAGGCCGCCAATCACGCGCGTGATCCCCGGGAACGCCACGCCGCGGAAGTCGGGATGAAGCAGCCACCGGTGCGTCTTGACCGGCGACGCCAGCCAGCCCCACCAGTTGACGCCGTAGCGGCGTGCCTCTTCCAGCGTGCGCTCGAAGCCCTCTTCCCGGATCGTCATGTACGGCAGGAAAAACGGAAGGATGATCAGCGCCAGCGCCGCGAGCGCCACGATCATCGCGATCCAGTAGCGACGATCCTTCCAGAGGCCGAGCTGCAGGCCATAGAACACCGCGCCCACTCCGATCGCGAGGCCGATGAGCACGCCGTAGTACGCCGACGCCAGCGCGGCGATCGCCAGTGCCGCGCCGAGCCACAGCCCGCTTCGCCATGACGGGCGATCGACGACGCGATGAAACGCCAGCAGCGCGAGCGGCATCCCGAACGTCATCTGCAGCTGAATGTGGGGCAGGCGCGCATACACGTAGGGCGCGTACGCGAAGGCGACGGCCGCGGCGGCGGCGGCGAGGGGACTGCCGGTCAGCCGCCTGACGAGCGCGTACGTGCACAGAAACGACAGGATGAAGCCCGCGAGCACGGCGCTGTTGTAGGTCGTATAGACGTTGCGCGTCGCGAGCCACGCCGGCGCGGCCAGCACGCCCGCGCCGATGTTGCCCTCCGAGTAGGCGAGCGTGCCGCTGTGCGGATGAAAGATGTTGGCGTTGAACAGTTGCCCCGGCTGCGTCGTGACCGCCCGTGCCACCCACGCGACGTTCCACATCGCGTACATCGCATCGGTGCTGTCGATCCGCGCCGCCCGGTTCATCGTCGGCGCAATTGGCCAGGTCATCACCACGGCGAGCAACACGGCCGCGCCGGCGGCCGCCAGCTTCTCGGAAAAGGGGATGCGGGGCCGGCCGGAGGGCCCAGGGGCGGATGATAGAATGTCCGGCACGCGATCGGCATTTTACCCGCGTCTTGAACACCCATGAAGATTCTCGTTACCGGCGGCTGTGGATTTCTCGGGTCGCACATCTGTGAGCTGTTCCGCGCCAGGGGCTGGGACGTCGTCGCCTACGACAACCTGACGAAGTACGAACTCAATCGCACGGGCTACAGCGTGGACGCCGCGCGCGGCCACAATGTGGCGTTTCTGGAGTCCATCGGCGTGCGCATCGCGGTGGAAGACGTGCGCGACATGGCCGCGCTGGCGCGCGAGGCCGACGGCGCGTCGTTCATCGCCCACACCGCCGCGCAGCCGGCGATGACGATCTCCTGGGAGGACCCGCGGCTCGACTTCGAGTGCAACACGCTCGGCACGTTCAACGTGCTCGAGGCGGCGCGCGCGAAGGGCATCCCGGTCGCCTCCTGCTCGTCCATTCACACCTACGGCACGGGCATCAACGACGAGATCGTCGAAGACGGCAAACGCTACCGCCGCGAGCCCGCGGCGATTCCCGAAACGCACGAGGTGCTCACCGGCGTGCTGACGCCGCTGCACGCGTCGAAGCACGCGGGCGAGGTCTACACGCAGGTCTACGCCCACACGTTCGGCGTGAAAGCGGCCGCGTTCCGCTACACCGGCATCTACGGCACGCGGCAGTTCGGCGCCGAGGATCACGGATGGGCCGCGAACTTCGCCATCCGCAACCTCACCGGCCGGCCGATCCGCATCTTCGGCAAGGGCCTGCAGACGCGCGACATCCTGTACGCCAGCGACGCCGCGCAGGCCTTCTGGGACTACGCGCAGCAGCCGGTCGCCGGCGTCTACAACATCGGCGGCGGGCCCGCGAACACCATCTCGCTGCTCGAATCGATCGCGATGATCGAGTCGATCACCGGCAAGCCGTCCGAGGTGCAGTTCGAAGCCGAGCGCAAGGGCGACCTCCGCTACTTCGTGTCGGATATCGAGCGCGCGCGCTCGACCTTCGGTTTCAATCCCACGGTGCAGCCGAAGGAAGG
>JAKFEY010000081.1:0-1783 GCA_036675475.1 Vicinamibacterales bacterium | reverse complement strand
CGCGGCGTGGCGCGGGGACACCTTGCACGGCGCGTCGGCCGCAGCCGCTGCGAAGGAGGCGATGCGTTCGAGCCCTGCGCGCGTCGGCAGGTACGGGCCTGGATCTCGGTCAGGCGGCCGGCAGGCCGAGCACGTCGTCCATGTTGAACAGGCCGCGCGGCTGCCGCGCCAGAAAGCGCACCGCGCGCAGGCTGCCCTTCGCGTAAGTGGCGCGGCTGGCCGACTTGTGCGCGATCTCGATGCGCTCGCCGGTACCGCAGAACATCACGGTGTGGTCGCCGACGATGTCGCCGCCGCGTACGGTGGCAAAGCCGATCGTCTGCTCGTCCCGCTCGCCGGTCGTGCCTTCGCGGCCGTAGACCGCGCAGTCCTCGAGATTGCGTCCCAGGGCACCCGCGATCACCTCGCCCATCGCGAGCGCCGTACCGCTCGGAGCGTCCACCTTGTGGCGGTGGTGCGCCTCGACGATCTCGACGTCGTAGCCCTCGCCGAGTGCCCTGGCGGCGGTGGCCAGCAACTTCATGACCACGTTGACGCCCACGCTCATGTTCGGGGCCATGACGATGGCGATGTCCTCGGCCGCTGCCGTGATCGCCGCCTTGCCGGCTTCGGTGAACCCGGTGGTCCCCACGATGAGCTGCACGCCGAGTTCGCGGCACACGCGAAGGTGCTCGAGCGTGCCCTCGGGCCGGGTGAAGTCGATCAGCACCTGTGCATCGGACAGGCCGGCGCGGATGTCGGCGCCGATCGTCACGCCGCTGGCCTGGCCCAGGAACGCGGCCGCATCCTGGCCGAGCGCCGGGCTGTCGGCAACGTCGAGTGCGCCGCTCAGCACACAGTCGGTCGAGGCGAGCACCGCCTCGATCAGCATGCGGCCCATGCGGCCCGAGGCGCCCGCGATCGCGATGCGCCGCCGGTCGCTGCCGGGCGCATTCGCCCGATTCCCGCCGTCGGTCTGCGCCAGCCGGTCTTGCGTCTTCACGACGCGGGCGAAGTTGCCGCTGCCTGCCTCGCTCACTGAACCGCCTCCAGCGGCGGATAGCTGCGCGCGGGACCCTGCGGTGCCGACGGGCCGGACGCGGCGGCAACGACCGGCTTGGCCGGAACCGGCAATGCTTTCAGCTGCTCATCGGTCAGTTCGAGTTGCGGCACGCGGCCGGTGCGCTTGGTGTCGATCGAGGCGACGAAGTCGCGCTCGCTGGGCAGGTCGTCCGCCTCGAAGGACTTCATGCCTTCGCCGTCGAACAAGACGGTGACGCGGCGCTGCTGGTAGGCCGCGCCCTGGCGACGGATCGTGAACACATAGTCCCAGCGATCGGCGTGGAAGATGTCGGTCAGCAGGGGCGAGCCGAGCACGTCCCGCACCTGGGAGCGCGTCATGCCGGGCTTGACGGCCGCCGCCATCTCCTTGGTTACCACGTTGCCCTGCACGATCTCCATGCGGTAGGGCGTGATCACGCCGAGAAAACTGTCCGACGACTGCAGAGAGCCGCAGCCTGCGAGACTCAGCGGCGCGAGCAACAGCGCGAGCGAGCGGGCCGCGCGGGCAGGAAAGCAGGACTGGCGCATGGGAGTATGGGAGCAAGGACAAGACGACGGCCCCGACGAGGGCGGCGCTGCCCGGTGCAACAGGGCGCGTCGGGCTCGATATGATCGGCGGATTCTAGTGGAGCCGCCCGCGGCCGAGGACACGCCGATGAGCCACGCCGACGAACTCAAGAGCAGCGGCCTGAAGGCTACGCTGCCTCGCATCAAGATTCTCGAGGTATTCCAGACGTCGAGC
>JAKFEY010000006.1:0-46302 GCA_036675475.1 Vicinamibacterales bacterium | reverse complement strand
TAACTCTGCTAACTCTGCTAACTCTGCCTACGTACCCTCTCTGCCGTACCGATCTTCAAGTCTGACGACGTCATCGAGCTCCGGCGTCGACACCTCGAACACGTCTGTGTCTTCGAGCGCTGTCATGCGGTGGATGGTTTTCGGCGGCACGTGGATGCGCTCGCCGGGGCCCAGCTCGATCTTCTCGAGACCGCTGCCGCGGTCAATTTCGTAGAGCAGCTTGCCTGACCACACCATCACCGTTTCGTCCTTGCGGTTGTGGTACTGCAGGCTGAGCGCGTGGCCCTTGTTGATGTGCAGGATCTTGCCGACGTAGCGTTCGGTTTTCGCCCAGTGCAGCTCGTACCCCCAGGGCTTTTCGACGCGGACGATGTCACTCATGATGTGGCGCGGCTCCTTCGGCCATTGTATCGGCTTCGATGCGGCGGATGACGCGCTCGACGGTCTCGACGTCGCGCGCGCGCATGGCCTCGCGGGCGGCGCGGCGGGCGGCGCCGCACGAGATGCGGCCGAGTGCGTCCTTGGCGAGCGGCACGGCGGCGGGGCGCATGCTGAAGGTGCGATAGCCGAGGCCCACCAGCAAGCCGAGCGTGGCGGGGTCGGCGGCCATCTCGCCGCAGACCGACACCGGACACTGCTGGCGGCGCGCCGCGCGCGCCACCGCGCCGAGCAGCCGCACGACGGCGGGATGGTGCGGCGCGTAGAGATCGGTGACGCGATCGTCGGTGCGGTCGACGGCCAGGGTGTACTGGATCAGATCGTTCGTGCCGACGCTGAGGAAGTCGGCCGCACCGGCCAGTAAATCCGCCGTCAGCGCCGCGGACGGCACTTCGATCATCGCGCCAAGCGGCACACCGGCCGGATCGACCCCGACGTCGGCCGCCGCCTGCACCAGCAGCGCGCGCGCCTGCTCGATTTCCTCGACGGAGCTCACAAACGGCAGCAGGATGCGCAGCGTGCCGTGCCGCGACGCGCGCAGCAGCGCCCGCAGCTGCGTCGCGAACAGCTCCGGCTCCGACAGCGTGAGGCGGATGCCGCGCAGGCCAAGCCGGCTGCGCCGCCGGCCGGGACGTCCCTCGAATCGCCGCAGCAGATCTTCTCCCGCGTCGAACGTCCGCACCGTCACCGGCGCGGGCGCCATCGTTTCCACAATCTGGCGGTACACGGCGTACTGGCCGTCCTCATCGAGGGCATCGACGGGCGACGTCTCGAGCAGGAATTCCGATCGATACAGGCCGATGCCTTCCGCGCCGCTTTCCTGCACGCGCGGCAGCTCCTCGACCAGCTCGATGTTGGCTTCGAGCACGACGCGCTCGCCGTCGCGCGTGGCGGCGGGCCGATCGCGCAGCGGCGCCAGCGACAGGGCGACGGCCGCGGTGGCGGCTTCGCGCTGCCGCCACTGCGCGAGCACATCCTCAGTCGGGTCGATGACGACTTCCCCGCTCGTACCGTCGAGCGCCACCTGCGAGCCGGGCGCAATCCATTGGGTCGCGGCATGGAGGCCGGCCACGGCCGGCACGCCGAGCGAGCGCACAAGAATGATCGTGTGATGCGTCGGACTGCCGGCGTCCATCGCCAGCCCCTGCACGCGCGACCAGTCCACCTGCGCCGCGACCGAGGGCGGCAGCTCGTCGGCGACGATCACCAGCGGCGGCTCGAGCTCGCGCACCAGCTGCAGCAGTTCGGTGCCGCCTGGGCGCAGACTGCGCTCGACGCGGCCGACGACATCGGCCAGATCGCCTTTGCGCTCGCGCAGCAGCTCGTCTTCGCTGGCCTCGAACAGCTCGGTGAGCTCGTCACTGGCGCGCCTGACGGCCCACTCGGCATTCAGCCGCTCGGTCTTGATGAGGGTTTCCGCGCGCCCGGCAAACAGCGGGTCGTCGAGCATCAGGATCTGCGCCTCGAACAGCGACGCGTGCCCCGGACCGGCGGCCTGCGACACGCGATCCCTGATGTCGCCCAGCTCCGCACGCGCCTGTTCGCGCGCCTGCTTCAGGCGCTGCCGCTCGCGATCGACGGCGCTGTGCGCAATGCGATAACGGATATCGCGCGCCTGCTGCCGCGCGACAATCGCGCGGCCGGCGGCCACGCCGGGCGAGACGCCCGTGCCTTCGATATTCACGCGTCCTCGAAGCCTCGCGCCGCCAGGCCGGCCAGGGCCTCGATGGCCTCGTGCTCGTCGGGGCCGTCGGCCGAAATCTCGATGATCGTGCCGCGCCCGGCCGAGAGCAGCAGCAGCCCCAGGATGCTCTTGCCATCCATCGTCCGCGTGCCGCGCGTGACGCGAATCTGCGACGTGAACCGGCTCGCGAGGTGCACGAAGCGCGCAGCCGCCCGCGCATGCAGGCCGAGCGTGTTCACGACGGTGACCTCGCGTTTGATCACAACGGCTCTTGCGGCTCGAGGCTTTCGGCTTGAGGCTTGCTCCGCTCGTCTTGAGGCTTCAGGCTTGAGGCTTCCGGCTTGAGTAGATCGCTAGCCACCCACATCGCGCTGCGCCCGTGATCGCGCATCTCGCGCGCCACCGCAATCAGGTCGGGCGCCTCGGGCTCGCGCGCGAGCTTGATCAGCATCGGCAGGTTGACGCCGGTGATCACCTCCACCTTTCCCTGCTCGAGAAACGTGACGCCCAGGTTCGCGGGCGTGCCGCCGAACATGTCGGTGAGGATCAGCGTGCCCATCGATCCCTGCACGCGGCCGATCGCCTCCCCAATCGCCTGCCGCGCCAGATCCACATCGTCGTGCCAGCCAATCGACACGGCGGTAAAGTGCGCGAGGTCGCCGACGATCATCTCGGCGGCATTCACGAGCTCCGTGGCCAGCTGGCCGTGCGTGACGACGACGACGCCGATGGAATGCGACATGGATTAACGATGCTCCGAGTCCCGGTGCCGCACGCGCACTTTGGCGTGTTCGATCTTGCCGAGCCCGCGGCCAATCGCCTCCGCAATGGCCACCGAGCGGTGCCGCCCGCCGGTGCAGCCGATGCCAATGGTGAGATACGTCTTGCCCTCCGCGGCATAGAGCGGCAGCAGAAACCGCAGCAGCGGCAGCGTGTGGTCGAGAAAGGCCTGCGCCGCCGGTGACTGGAACACGTAGTCGGCCACGTCCTTCTCGCGGCCTGTGCGCTCCTTCAGGTGCGGCACGAAATGCGGATTCGGCAGGAACCGCACGTCGAACAGCATGTCGGCGTCCACCGGCACGCCGTGCTTGAAGCCGAATGACAGGATGGTGACCACGAGCGGCGCGGCGCGCCGATCGCCGCGAATCAACCCCATGAAGACCTGACGCAGGTCGTGCACGTTCAGCGACGTCGTGTCGACGATCTCGTGCGCCATCTTGCGGATCGGCCGCAGCAGCGCGCGCTCTTCGGCGATGCCCTCGCTCACCGACCGGTCGGCCGCCAGCGGATGCGGCCGCCGCGTCTCGCTGAAGCGCCGCACGAGGGTCTCGTCCTTCGCCTCGAGGAAGATGAGGCGCGGGTGCAGGCCCGGCATCTCCTCGAGCCCCTTGAAGATTTTCGGGAACGCCTCGAGAAAGCGGCCCTCACGCACGTCGACGACGACGGCGGCGCGGGTGATTTCGCTGCCCGTGCGCAGCACGAGCTCGGCGAACGTCGGAATGAGCGCCACCGGCAGGTTGTCGACGCAGAAGAAGCCGAGGTCCTCGAGCGCGCGGATCGCCTGCGACTTGCCCGATCCGGACAGGCCGGTGACGACGACGAAGCGCGATTGCGCGGTGGTGCGCGTCTCGCGCGGCGGGGTGCGGCGCTCGCGGCTCACAGCTCGACGTCCTCCATGAGATCCGCGTCGGCGTCGGGGTCGCCCTCGGCCTCGATGCGCTCGAGCCGGCGGTGCAGCCGATCGGCGAGGGTCTGCGCGGCGTTTCGGCCCTGCGCGCGCAGCAGCTGGTTGCGCGCGGCTACTTCAATCAGCATGGCGACGTTGCGGCCGGGCGCGACCGGCATGCGCACGAGCGGCACGTTGACGCCCATGATGTCCTGAAACTTGTCGTCGAGCCCGAGCCGATCGTATTCATGGCCCGCTTCCCAGCGTTCCAGCTGCACGACAAGCTCCACGCGCTTCGAGCGGCGCGTCGAGGCGACACCAAACAGGTCGGTGACATTGAGCAGGCCGAGGCCGCGAATCTCGACGTGGTGGCGCGTCAGCTGCGGGCAGCTGCCGATCAGCACCGACTGCGCGCGGCAGCGGATTTCCACGGTGTCGTCGGCGACGAGGCGATGCCCGCGCACGACCAGGTCGAGCGCGCACTCGCTCTTGCCGATGCCGCTTTCGCCGATGATGAGCACGCCGAGGCCCAGGATGTCCATCAGCACGCCGTGGAAGACCTGCCGCAGCGCGAGCTTGTCTTCGAGGGCGGACGTGAGTTTGGCGATCGCGGTGGGCGTCGACCACGCGGTCCAGAGCAGCGGCACGCCGGCGCGCTCGGCCTCCTCGGTGAGCTCCGGCGCCACTTCCTGCGCGTTGGTGACGAGCACGCAGGGAATGTCGCGGCTGAAGACCGACGCCACGGCGTCGCGGCGCGCGGGCGGCGCGAGCGACGCGAGATAGCGGATCTCGCTGTCGCCGAAGACCAGCACGCGGCCGGCGCGCAGGTATTCGGGCAGCCCGGCGAGCGCGAGGCCCGTCTTCTGAATGTAGGCGTTGGTCAGCCGGCGGTCGAGGCCGGCGGCCCCGCCCAGGACTTTCAGGTCGAGGCCGGCGATGACCGATCCGACGGTCACGCCAGGCAGCTGGCTCACTGTTCGGTCTCTATCAGTCCAATATTGCCGTCGTTCCGGCGAAACACCACCGAGACCGCCTCGGTGCGCGCGTTGCGGAAGACCAGAAAGGCGTCGCCATTATCCTGCAGAAGGAGGGACGCTTCATCCGGCGTCATGGGCTTGACCGGATAGCGGACTTTGCGCATGCGGGGGCCGGCGGGCGCGGCCGGTTCGCTGTCGCGGGCGCCGGGGCCGCCGTCGCGCACCGGCGTGTCGCGGTCGGGCGGCGCGGGCACGCCCGACGAGGCGCCGCGGCGGCGCGTCGTGACCTTCTTGCTGTCGGCGTGGCGGCGGTCCTTCCACTTGTCCTTCAGCGTCTGCGCCTGCTTCATGACCTTCTCGACGGCCGACGTCATGGCCACGGGCCAGCTGCGCGCCTCGCCCACGCCGTGAAAGACGTGATCGCCGCTGGCGTGCACGGTGAGATCGACGCGGTGCACGTACTTCTGCTTCGACAGCACGCACTGCACGGACACGAGCGATCGGCCGAGCAGCCGCTCGACGCGCTCGAGGCGCTTGTTGACGAGAGTCCGAAGGCCGGTGGTGATGTCGAGGCCCTTGCCGGTGAGTTCCAGACGCATTGTGCCCTCCACGGCGCGGCGCGGGCGGCCGCGCCGCCTCAGTACAGAACCTTGCGTTGATTCGAAGTCGGGATCTTCAGCTCTTCGCGATACTTCGCGATCGTGCGGCGGGCCAGCATCAGTCCCTCCTTCTGGAGGATGCTCACGATCTTCGAGTCGCTGAGCGGACGCTTGGCGTCCTCGGCCTCGATGATCTTGCGGATGCGCTGCTTGATGGTGACCGACGACACGCTTTCGCCGTACGAGCTGCTGATGCCGCTGTGGAAGAAGAACTTCATCTCATACACGCCCTGCGGGGTGTGCATGTACTTGTTGTTCACGACGCGGCTGACCGTCGACTCGTGCATGCCGATGTCGTTGGCCACGTCGCGCAGCACGAGCGGACGCAGGTGCTCGATGCCGTGGTCGAGAAATTCCTTCTGGAAGGTGATGATGCTGGTGGCGACCTTGAGGATCGTCTTCTGGCGCTGGTCGACGGACTTGATGAGCCACAGCGCCGAGCGGAACTTGTCCTTCACGTAGGCGCGCGTCTCTTCGGTGTTCTCGCCGCTCTTGTCGAGCAGCCGCCGATAGACGGGGCTGATGCGCAGCTGCGGCAGGCCTTCCTCGTTGAGCGAGGCCATGTAGCCCTCGTCGGTCTTCAGCACGTAGACGTCCGGAATCACGTACTGCGACGCCGACGGGTTGAAGCGCGATCCCGGCTTCGGATCGAGATGCCGGATGATCTCGATGTGCTCCTTGAGATCGTCGATCGACATGTTGAGCCGCCGCGCGATCTCGGGCACCTGATGGTTCTGCAGCAGCCGCAGATGGTCGGCGACGATGCGCTCGGCCGGCGTGTCGGCGAGCCCCAGGTGCCGCAGCTGCAGCAGCAGGCATTCCTGCAGGTCGCGCGCGGCTACGCCGACGGGATCGAAGCCCTGCACGAACTGCAGCGCGCGCTCGACCTCCTCGATCGTCCACCCGCCCATGTCGGCGATCTCCTCGATCGACGCCACGAGATACCCATCGTCGTCGAGATTGCCGAGAATGGCGGTGCCGATGGCCCGCAGCGCGGGATCGTCGCTCTGCATCGAGAGCTGCCACTCGAGATGATCGGTGAGGGAGCTGGCCGTCGAGAGGGTGTTTTCGATGGGCGGCAGCTCGCGGACTTCCGCCGGCGCCTTCGACGCGCGGTAGCCGTCATCGAGGTATTCGCCGAAGAAGTACTCGTAGTCGGCGTCGTCCCAGGTGTCGCCCTTCTCCACCGCCGCCTTTTCGGCGTCGGTTTTCTCGGCCGCGGCTTCGGCCGGCTGCAGATCCTCGGTGGGGACCTCCTCGAGGAGCGGGTTTTCCACCATCTCCTGATTCAGCAGATCGGCGAGCTCAATGGTCGACATCGGCAGCAGCTTGATCGCCTGCTGCAGCGACGGCGTGAGTATGAGCTTTTGAACGAGCCTGGTGTGAAGCTTCTGCTGAATCGCCATTCCGGCCGCTGACAGTAACAATCAATCGAGACGGAAGTCCGTCCCGAGGTAAATGCGCTTGACGTCCTCGTCAGCCGCAAGGCTGTCGGGCGTCCCGCTCCTGAATATTACCCCATCATGCACGATGTATGCCCGATCGGTGATCTTCAGCGTTTCGCGCACGTTATGGTCGGTAATCAGCACCCCAATCCCGCGGCTTTTCAAGTGAAAAATGATGCTCTGGATATCCGACACGGCAATCGGGTCGATGCCGGCAAACGGCTCGTCGAGCAGCATGAAGATGGGCGACATGACCAGCGCCCGGGTGATCTCGACCCGCCGCCGCTCCCCGCCAGACAGCGTGTAGGCGCGCGCCTTGGCCAGCGGCGTGAGATTGAGCTCCGACAGCAGATCGCGCAGGCGCGCCTTGCGCTCTGCGCCGTCGAGCGGCAGCGTTTCCAGGATGGCGAGGATGTTCTGCTCCACCGACAGGCCGCGGAAGATCGACGCCTCCTGCGGCAGATAGCCGATGCCCTTCCGCGCGCGCACGTACATCGCGTCGCCGGTGATGTCGGTGCCGTTGAGCAGCACGCGGCCCGACTCGGGGGGCGTCAGGCCCACCACCATCGAGAAGGTCGTCGTCTTGCCGGCGCCATTCGGGCCGAGCAGGCCGACAATCTCGCCGGCGTGCACCTCGATGGAGGCGCTGCGGACGACCGTGCGGCCGTTATAGGACTTGGTGAGGCCCTCGGTGCGAAGCGTGGCGGGTGTGGTCACTTGGCTGTGCAGGCTATCGGCGTGGTGCGGCTGGGCGCGCCATTGGCGCCAAGGACGGTGAAGCTATCAGCCGATCGATCGAAAGTCAAAGAGGCGCCCTCGGTTTTCTCGCACTTCACGGCGCCCGTGTCCGTGATTTGCCGCCGCACGACGAGCGGCTTGCCCGTCATGTCGTAGCGGCGCGTCTTCGCGTTGTATGTCAGCCGCACGCCGGTCGCGACGCGATCGCCCTCGAGCCGCGCCGTCACGGCGTCGTACGCGTCGAGACGTTCGAGCGTGTTGCCGTCTTCCTGCAGGAACACTTCGATCCGCTCCGCGCTGATGTCGCCCTCGGGGCTCTTGAGCGACGCCTTGCCGCGGAACGTCGCGCGCCGGCGCGCCTCGTCATAGATCAGTTCCTCCGCGCGCGCGGTCGTCATCTTCGGCGTTTCAGGTGTCGTGCCGGGCTGCGGCTCCTCGCGAATGAGAAACTGGCCGCGCATGTTCTTGCGCGCTTCCAGGTTGCCCGTCTTGTCGTCGATGACGATGGTTTCGGCCTGGACGACGGTGTCGCCCTGCCAGAGGCGCGCGTCGCCGGTGTAGACGGCGCGATCGGCCACACCGTCCCAGTCGAGGGCCGCGGCGGTGATGTTCACCGGCTCATCGTCCTCGAGAAGCGATGGACGCGGCTCCTTACGATCCTTGCGCGCGCCCGGCTTGAGCGTGCTCTTCACGCCGGTCCTCGCGACCATCTTGCGAGGCTCGAGCGTGAGATCGATCGTCTTCGCTTCGACCGTGCCGTCGGCCTGAATGACGCGCGCAATGCCGCTGCCGCCGCGCAGGGCGATGCGTTTCGTGTCGACGCCGTACTTGGCTTCGGGGGCTTCGCCGGTGACGTCGCGGTCGCGGAAGCGCACGTTGCCGGAAAAGTCGGCGTCGGTAATCTTGTTGAAGCCGCCGTCGAGCGCCAGCACCAGCGATTCGGAACTGCCGACGCGATCCACCGCTTCCGTCTTGCCCCTGGCGGGCGCCTGCTCGCGGAATTCGACGCCGCCGCTGAACTCGGCGCGGTCGAGGCCTTTCGGCACGGCCCCGCGGGCGTCGAGACGGGGCGCGCGCACTTCACGCGCCGGCTGATCGCCCTCCGCGGGAATCTTCAGCTCCACCGCCTCCGACGCCTCGAGCGCGGTGACGGTAGTGCCGTCGCCGCCAAAGCCGATGTTGATGAAGTTCGCGGCCAGGCTGCGCCCGCCACCCTCTGGCAGATCCACGCGCGCCGCGCGCATGAGCGCCGTGCGCTCGAGCAGGCCCGACTCGGCGCCGTAGGTGATCGTGATGTCGTCGGCGCTCATGTTCGGCACGCCGCCGTCGCCGCTCGCGCCGCCGCTCACGCTGCTGTGGCCGGTCAGCTCCAGGCTGGTGATGCCGCTGCCCTCCGGCGTGAGGTTGGCGACCGCGGTGTCCGCGGCGATCACGCGCCCGTCGCGCTCCATGCGCACGTTCTCTTCGAAGCGCATGTATTTCTCGACCTCGGCAAGGCCCGCGCGCCCGGAGGTCACGTTCAGGGCGCCCTGGCCTTCGGTGGCGAGCGTCACCTTCGCGTTGGCCAGCAGCCACACGACGCTGCGGTTGCGATCGAAGGTCATGCCCGTGCCGCTGCCCGACATGTTGCCGCGCTTGATCGTCGCCGGCTTGTCGGTGGTCAGGATGCCCGTCAGATCGCTATAGAGGGCCTCGTCAGTCTCGAGATGCAGGACTTCGGTGCCGGGGCCCGACGTGATCAGCACCTTGCCCTTGAGATGCATCTCGTCGAACTTCGTGAAGTCGGTCATGCTGCCCGGCTTGAGCTTGACGTCGGCCTCGTTCGCGCGGAATTCAATCGGCTGATCGCCGCGCATCATCAACCCGGTGACGCCCACCAGACGGATGCGGTTCTGCGCGTTGTAGATGAACCCGCGCTCGTACTTGAGGCGGAAGACGATGGCGCCGGAGGCGTCGGTGCGGACCGACTCGTTGCCGCTGATTTCGTAGTCGGCGTTCTCGTCGGTGCGCGGCGACACCGGCGGGGCCACCGCTTCGGTGCGCTGCCGCGTGACGTACCAGGTGACGCCGCCCGCGAGCACAAGGACGCCGACGGCCAGCAGCGTGCGCACGCGCTTCTGCCACGACATTACGTCTCCTCGGCTCGCCCGGGCGCCGCCGCGGGCTCGGGCGCGGTAAACCCGCGCACGTCGGCGAGCGTCAGCTCGACGTAAGCCTCGCCGTTGAATTCGTTCTTGTCGAGTGAGAACGCCAGCTCGAGGCGGTCGCGGTGCTGTTCGAACAGCGGCAGCCGCTCGGCGGCGCGCCAGGCGATGGCCGGGAACGTGCGCCCCTCCTGCCGCACCGACATCTTGAGGTGCCGCTCCTTGATCTTGCGCGGCCCGTTCACGAGCTGCACCGGCCCCGCGTGGAACACCGGCTTCGGGTTCGCCGATCCATACGGGCCAAGCCGGCCGAGCGCCTCGATGACGCCGGCGTCGATCGATCGCAGCGGCAGCGCCGCGTCGATGCGCAGCCGCGGCATCAGGTCGCGCGGGTCGAGCGCGCTGTTGGCCCACTCGTTGATGCGGCGGCGGAACTCAGGCACGTTGGCCGCGGGAATCGTGAGGCCGGCGGCCTGCCGGTGGCCGCCGAAGCGCTCGAACAGATCCGCGCACCGCTCGAGCGCGCCCAGCATGTCGAAGGCCTGGATGCTGCGGCACGAGCCGTGCCCCATCCCGTCTTCGATCGAGAGGACGACCGCGGGCTTGTTGAAGTGATCGACGAGTTTCGACGCCACTATTCCAATGACGCCGCGGTGCCAGCCCTGGCCTGCCACCACGAGCACGTTGTGCGCGCCGACGCCCGGGTCGCTCTCCACGGCCTTGCGTGCCTGCGCCAGAATCTCGGCCTCCTCGGCCTGGCGCTTCGTGTTCTCGTCGTTGAGCTGCTGCGCCAGGGCGCGCGCTTCCGCGAGCTGCCCCTCGTCGATCGCCAGCAGCAGCCGGGTCGCAATGTCGGGCGTGCTCATGCGGCCGGCCGCGTTGATGCGCGGCGCCATCAGGAACGACACGTGAAACCCGTCAATTGTCTTGTTGGTGAGCCCCGACGCCTCGAGCAGCGACCGCAGGCCCACGGTGTGGCGGCCTGTCGACAGCATCTCGAGCCCGAGCTTCGCGATCACGCGGTTCTCGCCGACCAGCGGCACGACGTCGGCCAGCGTGCCGATGGCGGCAATCTTCACGAACGCCGGCAGCCATTTCACGCGATCGGTCTTGATGCAGAGCGCGTGCACCAGCTTCAGCGCCACACCCACGCCCGCCAGGTGCTTGTCGGGATAGCTGCAGTCGGGCCGCTTTGGATTGATGATCGCAAAGGCAGGCGGCAGCGTGGTGTCGGGCTCGTGATGGTCCGTGATGATCAGATCCATCCCGAGATCGCGCGCGCGCCGCGCCGCTTCTTCGCCACGGATGCCGCAATCCACCGACACGATCACAACGGCGCCGAGCGCGTGCAGCTTCTCCACCGTCGCGGGCTGCAGGCCGTAGCCGTCGGTCAGCCGCTGCGGGATGAAGTGAATCACGTCGGCGCCGAGCATCTCGAGCGCGCGGCGCATGATGACCGTGGACGTCACGCCGTCGACGTCGTAGTCGCCGTGAATCGCGATGCGCTCCTTGCGCGCAATCGCGCCGAGCAGGCGCTCCACCGACTCCGCCATGCCGGCGAGCCGGAACGGATCGTTCAAGTGCGAGAGCGAGGGCTGCAGGAAGCGATCGGCCGTTTCGGGATCGCCAAGCCCGCGCAGGCACAGCAGCTGCGCGACGATCGGCGGAATCTTCAGCGCGGCGGCCAGCGTCGCGGTCGCGGCATCGTCACACGGCGCGACGTCCCACGTGTACGGCCGTGTCATTCGGCGGGAGCGCCCGGCGCCTCGAGCCCGGCGCCCGTCGCGGCATCCGCCGCCTGCGCCGGCCCGTCGTCGACGAACGCCTGACCTTCCTTGCCCATGCGGCGGAACTTCTCGTAGCGCGCGTCGAGACGCGCGGTGCGGTCGAGCGCCGCGACTTCCTTTAAATGACGCGCGATGGCGTCGCCCACCAGTTTCGTGGCGGCCGCCGGATCGTTGTGCGCGCCGCCCACCGGCTCGGGCACGATCTCGTCGATGACGCCGAGCGCCAGCAGGTCGGGCGCCGTGATCTTGAGCGCCGCCGCGGCTTCCACCTTCTTGCCGGCGTCGCGCCACAGAATCGCCGCGCACCCCTCGGGCGGAATGACGCTGTACACGGCGAACTCCTGCATCAGCACGCGATCGCCGATGGCGAGGCCAAGCGCGCCGCCCGATCCGCCTTCGCCGCACACCGTGACGATCACGGGCGTGTCGAGCATCATCATGTCGCGCAGGTTCACGGCAATCGCCTCGGCGACGCCGCGCTCTTCCGACTCGATGCCGGGGTACGCGGCGGGCGTGTCGATGAACACGAGAATCGGCCGCTTGAACTTCGCCGCCATCTCCATCACGCGCAGCGCCTTGCGATAGCCTTCAGGCCGCGCGTAGCCGAAGTTCCGGATGATCTTTTCCTTGGTGTCGGCGCCGCCCTTCTGGTGCCCCACCACGAACACGGGCTCGCCGCGGAAGAACGCCAGGCCGCACACGATGGCCTTGTCGTCGGCAAATCGGCGGTCGCCATGCAGCGGCGTGTAGCCCGTGCAGAGCCGATCGATGTAGTCCAGCGTCGTCGGCCGCGCGGTGTGGCGCGCCACCAGCACACGCTGCCAGGGCGTGAGGTGCTGGAAGATTTCGGCGCGAATGGCTTCGGCGCGGTCGCGCAGGCTCTGGATGGAGCGCTGCCGCTCGGGCGTCTGCGGCAGCATGCTCAGCGCCTCGATCTCCTTCACCAGCACGCCAACGGGCTCTTCGAACTCCAGCAGGTCAGGCATGCTCTATTAAAGCGCGGGAATTGAGAGTTGGTGACTTAAGAGTTGAGAATTCACTTGATCAGCACCGTTCCTGTGCCGACCAGGGCTTCGACCTCCGAAACGAGGCGGTCGGACGGGCGCACCCGCTGAGGTGCCGTGGCCTTCACCCGGTAGGATGTGCCGTCGGCGCGGGTTTCGATGATTTCCAGGCTGACGCGCCGGTCGCCGCGGTGGCGCGACAGCATCTCCGCCAGCTTCTCCATGGTCGTGCGGTCGTGCGGCGGCATCGTGAGGCGAATCTGCACCTCGCGCGCGAGTTTCTCGCGCACCAGTTCCACCGTGGTGATTTCGCTCGCCACCAGCCGGCACGTGTCATCGTCCTTCTCGAACCGGCCGCGCACCACGAGCATCGCGTCAGCGCGAATGAACGGCTGGTGCTTCGCGAACGCCTCGGGAAAGACGACGGTTTCGACCGTGCCCGACTCGTCTTCGAGCATGAAGACCGCCATCGGATCGCCGCGGCGCGTGCGCACCGATCGCAGGCCGGTGACGATGCCGCCGATGGCGCAGTTGTCGACCGAGCCGGTGAGCTCGACGAGGCCTTTCGCGCCAAACGCGGCCAGGTCAGGCTTGAACTGCTCGATCGGATGGCCGCTCATGTAGAGGCCGAGCGCCTCCTTCTCGAACATCAGCTGCTGCGCCGTCGTCCAGGGTTGCGCGTCGGGAAGCTCGCTGATGGCATCGCGCGCCGGATCGCCGTCCTCGCCGAACATCTCGTCGCCGAACATCGAGCTCTGGCCGCGATCGCGATCCTTCTGGTGCCGGTTGCCGTGCTCCAGCATCCGATCAATCGCGGCGAAGAGACGCGCGCGCAGCCTGGCGGGATCGTCGACTGTGCCCTCGAGCAGCGAATCGAAGGCGCCGCCCTTGACGAGACTTTCGAGCGGACGCTTGTTGACCAGCCGCAGGTCGAGGTGCTCCGCGAGTGAATAGAGCGACGTCACCTTGCCGCCGAGCTCCTTGCGGGCCGCAAGCAGCGAGAGGATCGCGCCCTCGCCCACGTTCTTCACGGCCGTCAGGCCGTAACGCACGCCTTCGGGCTGCACGGTGAAGTTCAGCTCGCTGCGATTGATGTCGGGCGACAGCACCGGCACGCCCAGATCGCGCGCCTCCGCCAGATAGAAGGCGAGTTTCTCGGTGTTCTGCGCTTCGATGGTGAGCAGGGCCGCCATGAAGTGCCGCGGATAATTCGCCTTCAGGTACGCGGTCTGATACGCCAGATAGGCGTACGTCGTGGAGTGCGACTTGTTGAAGCCGTACCCGGCGAAGAACTCCATGAGGTCGAATATCTTCGCGGCCTTCTTTTCGCTGTGCCCGCGCGCCTTGCAGCCCTCCATGAAGCGGTCGCGCTGCCTGGCCATGACGGCCGGATCCTTCTTGCCCATCGCCTTGCGAAGGATGTCCGACTCGCCCATCGTGAAACCGGCGAGGTCCGCGGCGAGGCGCATGACCTGCTCCTGGTACGCGATGACGCCGTACGTCTCCTTGAGCACGGCCTCCATCTGCGGCAGCTCGTACTTGACCTCGGCGAGCCCGTGTTTGCGCTTGATGTAGTCGTCGACGACCCCGCCCTTGAGCGGGCCCGGACGATACAGCGCGTTGAGCGCGATCAGATCCTCGAGCACCTGCGGCTTCGCCTTGCGCAGCGTCTCGCGCATGCCGGAGCTTTCGAACTGGAACACGCCGGCCGTCTGGCCGTCGCGAAACAGCTGATACGTCTTGGCATCGTCGAGCGGCAGGTTGTCGAGATCGATCTTTACGCCTTCGGTGCGCTCGATCTCCGCCACGGCGTCGGTCAGCAGCGTCAGCGTGCTCAGGCCGAGGAAGTCCATCTTGAGCAGGCCCACCCGCTCGATTTCCTTCATCGCCCACTGCGTGGTGATTTCGTCCTTCGCGCTCTTGTAGAGCGGCGCGTATTCGACGATGGCTTTGGGCGCGATGACGACGCCGGCGGCGTGCACCGAGGCGTGGCGCGTCATGCCTTCGAGGCGGCGCGCCGTCTTCATCAGCTGATTGACCATCGGATCGCGCGCTTCGAGGTCCTTCAGCGCGGGATTCTCCTCGACGGCCTTGTCGAGCGTCATCTCGAGCTGGTTGGGGATCAGCTTCGCGACGCGGTCCGCGTCGGCGACCGACATGCCCATGACGCGGCCCACGTCGCGGACCACGGCCTTGGCCTTCATGGTGCCGAACGTGATGATCTGCGCCACGTTCTCGCGGCCGTACTTGCGCGTGACGTACTCGATGACCTCGCCGCGGCGGCGCTCGCAGAAGTCGATGTCGATGTCGGGCAGCGACACGCGCTCGGGGTTGAGGAAGCGCTCGAAGATCAGATCGAAATGCAGCGGGTCGACGTCGGTGATCTTCAGGCAGAACGCGACGAGGCTGCCGGCCGCCGAGCCGCGGCCCGGCCCGACGGGGATGCCCTTCTCACGGCCGTAGCGGATGAAGTCCCAGACGATCAGGAAGTACCCCGGGTACTTCATCTGCTTGATCATCGCGATCTCGTAGTCGAGACGCTTCTCGTAGACCTCGAGCGGATGGCGCAGCAGCCCGCGGCGGTGCAGGTCCTCGAGCCGCGGCAGGCGCTCGCGATACCCTTCGCGCGTGACGTGCTCGAAGTAGCTGTCGACAGTGAAGCCGTCAGGCACCGCGAAGTTCGGAAGGTGGTACTCGTCCTTCGGCAGCGTGACGTTGCAGCGCTCCGCGATGCGCATCGTGTTGGCGATGGCCTCGGGAAAGTCCGGGAAGACGTTGCGCATGTCGTCGCCGGTCTTCAGGAAGAACTGGTCGCCGTGGTACTTGAGCCGCTTCTCGTCGGTGACGTTCTTGCCCGTGCCGATGCACAGCAGCACGTCGTGCGGCTGCTGGTCGGTCTGGTGCAGGTAGTGCACGTCGTTGGTGACGACGAGCGGAAGCCCGAGCTCGCGCGCGATCGGGCCGAGCCCCGTGTTGACCACCTGCTGATCGTCGATGCCCTGGTACTGCATCTCGAGGAAGAAGTTGTTCGGGCCGAGGATGTCGCGGTACGCGGCCGCGGCGTCGAGCGCCTTCTTCACCTGGTCGGTGCGGAGGCCGGTGGCCACTTCCCCCTTGAGGCAGCTGCTCAGGCCGATGAGGCCGGCCGAATGCTGCGCGAGCAGGTCCTTGTCGATGCGCGGCTTGTAGTAGAAGCCTTCCGTGTACCCCGACGACACGAGCTTGATCAGGTTGTGGAAGCCTTCGTTCGTCTCGGCGAGCAGCACGAGATGGTTAGCCGTCTCACCCGGCGTGCCGCTCTTCGTGCGCCGATCGCCGGGCGCGACATAGACTTCGCACCCGAGAATCGGCTTGATGCCGCGCTTGCGCGCCGCGTCATGAAACGCCACGGCCGAAAACATGTTGCCGTGCTCGGTCACCGCCAGCGCCGGCATCTTCAATGCGGCTGCGCGGTCCAGGAGTTCATCGATGCGGCACGCGCCGTCGAGCAGCGAAAACTCTGTATGCAGGTGTAGATGTACGAACTCGGTCACGGCAGATCACCAGATCGCCAGATCACGAGATCACCAAATCCGCGCCTCAGCATCATTCCCACTCGATCGTCGACGGCGGTTTCGAGCTGATGTCGTACACCACGCGGTTGATGCCGCGCACTTCGTTGACGATGCGCGAGGAGATGGCGGCGAGGACGTCGTGCGGCAGGCGCGCCCAGTCGGCGGTCATGCCGTCGCGGCTTTCGACCGCACGCACGGCCACCGTGAATTCATAGGTGCGCTCGTCGCCCATCACGCCCACGCTCTGCACGGGCAGCAGCACGGCGAACGACTGCCAGATCTGGCGATACAGCCCCGCCTTCTTGATCTCGGACGACACCACATCGTCGGCCCGCCGCAGCAGGTCGAGGCGATCGCGCGTGATGGGACCGAGCAGGCGCACGGCGAGACCGGGGCCCGGGAACGGCTGGCGCCACACGAACTCATCGTCGAGCCCGAGCTCCGTGCCCACGAGCCGCACTTCGTCCTTGAACAGCTCGCGCAGCGGCTCGACGAGCGTGAACTTCATGCTCTCGGGCAGGCCGCCGACGTTGTGGTGGCTCTTGATGGTGACGGACGGGCCCTTCACCGACACGCTTTCAATCACGTCGGGATAGAGCGTGCCCTGCGCGAGGAAGTCGAAGCCGCCAAGCTCGGTGGCGCGCTTCTGAAACACGTCGATGAACGTCGCGCCGATGATCTTCCGCTTCTTCTCGGGGTCGGTGACGTGCTCGAGGCGATCGAGAAACAGATCGGTGGCGTCGACGAAATCGAGCGGCAGCTTCATCTTGCTGCCGAACCGCTCGTTGATCTGCGCCGCCTCGTTGAGGCGCAGCAGGCCGTTGTCGACGAAGATGCACGTGAGGCGGTCGCCGATCGCCTTGTGCACGAGCAGCGCCGCGACGGTGGAGTCGACGCCGCCGCTGAGGCCGCAGACCACGCGGCCCGAGTCGCCGACCTTCTCCTGGATGCGCGCAATCGCCTCGTCGATGAACGACTTCATCGTCCAGTCGCCGCGGCAGCCGCAGACGTTGAAGGCGAAGTTGCGCAGAATCTCGGTGCCCTGCTCGGTGTGGACGACTTCGGGATGGAACAGCAGCGCGTAGCAGCCGCGCTCGGCGTTCTCCATGGCGGCTACGGGCACGCTGCTGCTGGTGGCGACGATCGAGAAGCCGGGCGGGGCGGTGGCGACGTGATCGCCGTGGCTGGCCCACACGCGGATGGAGTCGGGCACGCCGGCGAAGAGCTTCGAGCTGACGGGCGCGGCGGATCCGGCGCCGGCCGATCCTGACGCGGCGCCCGCGGCGGCCGGCGCGCCGACGTTCACCACGGCGTGGCCGAACTCGCGATGCGCGGAGGCCGCGCCCACGGTGCCGCCGAGCTGGTGCGTCATCAACTGCATCCCGTAGCAGATGCCGAGCGTCGGCACGCCCAGGTTGTAGACGCCGGGATCGGAGATCGGCGCGTCGGGATCGCTGACGCTGCGCGGGCCGCCGGAGAGCACGATGCCCGCCGGCTTTCGCGCGGCGATCTCGGCCAGCGGCGTGTTGAACGGGACGACTTCGGAGTACACCGACAGCTCGCGCAGACGCCGCGCGATCAACTGGGTGTACTGCGAGCCGAAATCGAGAACGATGATGGTTTGATGGGCCACGGAAGTGCGGGGTTGATTAGCCGCTATTATAAACTGGTGTGGCTCGCGCGGAACGTTTCTAATCTCTTGACTGCGTTGGCTTTCTCTGCCCTCGCGGCCCCGGCGGCGGCGCAGACGTCCGCGCTGTTCCCCCTCGATCATTTCTGGACGCACGCGCTCGACGCGCCGTTTGCCGCCGCGCCGGCCGCAAGCGGCGCCCGCGTCTATGTGCCGCTGCAAACCGGCCAGCTCGTCGCGCTGGAGCCGGGCCGCGTCGAGCCGGCGTGGTCGGTCGCGCTCGCGGCCGACAGCGCGCCGGTCGCCGCCGGCGATCGGCTGTTCGTGTCGGCGTCAGGAGCGATTCATGCGCTCGACGCCGCGACGGGATCGGTCGTCTGGCGCCTGCCGGCAGGCGCGCTTGCCGTGCCGCTCACCCACCGCGCGGGCTGGCTCATCGTGGCGCTCGCCGACGGCGGGCTGCAGGCCGTGCGCGCGGCCGACGGCGTCGTCGTGTGGGCACGCGCGATGGGCGCGCCGCTGACGTCGGCGCCGGCGATTGACGGCAACCTGCTGGTTGCCGGATTCGGCGACGGGCGCATTGCGCTGCTCGATCTGGCCACCGGCAATCCGCGCTGGCAAAAGTCGCTCGGCGCGGCTCCCGGGGCGATCACCCTTTCGGCGGATCGGATTTTCACCGGCACCGCCGACGGCTATTTCTGGGCGATCAAGACGCGCGACGGCGACCTCGACTGGCGCTGGCGCCGGGGCTCCCGCATGATTGGCGCCGCGGCCGCCGACCCCGAGCGCGTCTACGTCGTCGCGCTCGACAACGTCGTGCGCGCGTACAGCCGGTCGAGCGGCAATGAAAAGTGGGACTACGCGCTGTCGTCGCGCCCGCTGGCGGGCCCGATGCTCGTCGAAGGGCTGGTCGTGATCACCACCGGCGAGATGGGCGCCCCGGGCCTTGTCTACATCAACTCGATCACCGGCGCCGCCGCCGGCAAAACGCCGGCGCTGCCCGCCGCGGAAGGCACCACGCGCGTCCAGTTTCCGGTCGTGATGTCGACGCCGCCTCCGATGGCCGCAGTGCCGACGGGCGGAGCGTCGACGGAAGCAGTGCCGATGGCCGCCGTGCCGGCGGCCGCAGGGCCGACGCGCGCAGCGTCGTCGCCCGCCCAGCCTTTTGCGTTGGTCGCGACGGCCACTACGTCGGGCGACTGGCAGCTGCACGCCTACCGGCAGACGTTCCTGATGCCGACACCAGGGCCAATCAGCTGGGGGCCCGGCTACGAAATCCGTCGCAGGCTCGATTATTCGCTCGGCGCAATCCGCTGGGGACAGACGGTCACGCTGTCTGCTCCACGGCCGGCCTCTCCTCGGCTGTCCCGCTCCGTGCCGCCGTCCACGCGCAATGTTGCAGTTTCTTCGTAGTTTTGAAACTACGAAGTTTCTGCAACATCGTCACGGCAGCTGCGGGACCTTTGCGGCAGGTTCGTCCTTCATTGCGTTCATGGCCCCCACAAGCCGCTTGATCCCCTCGCGGATGCCGTCCTCCGAAGGTGAGGAGAACGACAAGCGGATGTAGTTGTCGCCGCCGCCGTCCACGAAGAACGCGGCGCCGGTGACGAAGATGACGCCGTGCTCGGTGGCGCGCGTGAGCAGCGCGTCGCCGCTGAGGCCTTCCGGCAGCCTGGCCCACAGGAAGAAGCCGCCGCGCGGGTCGGGACCCGACAGGCCGCTTTCGCTCTGGTGAATGGCGTCGATCATGACGTCGCGCTTGCGCTGATACAGCGCGCGCAGCTTCGGCGCCTGCGCCGCGAGCACGCCGCGCGCGGTCGCCTCGTACACCATCTGCTGATCGAAGCCGCTGGTGCACAGATCGATCGCCTGCTTGGCCAGCTCAATCTTCGAGGCGATCGGCGCCGGCGCCACGATCCACGCGGTGCGGAAGCCGGGCGCCAGCGTCTTCGAGAAGCTGCTCAGATAAATCACGCGGCCGTTCGGATCGTCGGCCGCAATCGGGCGCGTCTCCGCTTCCTTCGTGACGTCGGTGAAGTAGAGATCGCGATACGGATCATCCTCAATCACGAGCACGTCGTTGCGCTCGGCCCACGCCACCAGCTCGCGCCGCTTCTGCAGCGACATCAGCAGGCCTGTGGGATTCTGGAAGTTGGGGACGACGTAGACGGCCTTGACGCGCTTGCCTTCGGCGCGTACGCGCGCGGAGGCGCGGTCGAGATCCTCGAGGTTGATGCCGTCGGCGTCCTGCGACACGCCCACGAGGTCCGCGCCGAAGCCGCGGAACGCCGTGATGGCGCCGACGTACGACGGCAGCTCCACGAGCACGACGTCGCCCGGATCGAACAGCGCGCGCGCAATCAGGTACAGCCCCTGCTGCGATCCGGTCGTCACCACCACCTGCTGCGGCGCCACGTCCATGCCGCGCGACTTCTGGATGCCCTGAATCGCCTCGATGAGCGGGCGGTAGCCGCGCGTCGGCCCGTACTGCAGCAGATCCTGCGGGCGCTTCTTCAGCAGGTCGTCGGCAATGGCGCGGAACTCCTCCCACGCGAAGCTTTCCTGCGCCGGATAACCCGGCGCAAACGAAATGATCTCGCGCTTGCCCGCGAGCACCGTGCCCATGCGGCGGATGGCGGACTCGCGAAGCGCCCGGCCGGCCGCGGAGAAAAATCGATCGTAATCAGTCATGCGGAACGCAGGCCCGCGCGCGCGCCGGCCCCTTCTCCATAGCGCTGATATTGCGCCAGATAAGCCGTGAAGGCCGTGAGGCCCAGAAACTGAAACAACACGCCGCGCAGCAGCCACGCGGCCAGCTGCAGCGGCAGCACCGTGAAGCCGGCGAGCGGCACGAACGCAATCAAGCCGAGGCCCGCCGTCGCCAGCAGCGAGGCCGCCGCGGCCATCAGGATGAGCACCAGCACCACCCCGTAAATGCCCGCCACCTGCCGCGCATCGTCATACGCAAACCGCGCGAGGCGGCGCGCGGCCGCGCGCACGCCGATGTCGTCGGCCGCCATGATCATCTGGACGAGCAGGTACACCAGATTCACCAGCGTAACCCAGACGATGAGCGCGCTGGAGGCCGCGAGGGCAATAAAGGGCCAGCCGGCGATGACGCCGCCTTCCGCCATCACGCGCATCCCGCCGTAGAGAAACGACAGATACGCGGCGCCCGTGAGCACGTAGACGGCCAGCAGGATCAGGCCAAGCCGCACGTAGCGGCGCGAGAGCCGGCGGCACCCTTCGAGAAAGCCCTCAATCGACCATGCCGCGGCGCGCGTGAAGCCGAGCCATCGCAACGGCGCATGTTCGATCGGCCCGGCCTGCGACTCCGCGCGCACGAGCGTCGCGACGGTGCCGGCCTTGGCGATGAAGGTGAAGATGGCCGCGCCGATGGTCGCGAGCGCGACGGCCGAGACGAAGGCCGCCAGCGCGATCGGCGACGCGCTGAGCGACGCGTAGACGAGGCGCACGCTGTTCAGCAGGTCGCCCTGGAGCAGGTCGATGGCGTCGGCACCGAGATCGACGGCCACCAGGAACACGCCGGCCAGCACCGGTACGGCGATGGTGACCTTGAGCAGCGTTTCGGCCACGAACTGCACGACGATCACCTGCCAGTTGGCGGCGGTCACCAGGGCCCCTCGCTTCAGGGCGGTGCGAAGGGGCAGCGGCTGCGCCATCTGCGCTATTCTGCCAGAACACGTGCGACTTCTTCCGTCTGTGCCGCGCGACGTCCGGCGTCTGGCCCTCGCCGGCGTCACGCTTGCCGCGATCGTCGCCGGCGCGGGACTGCTGCTCGAGCGATCGCGCTTCGGCCCGACCGATGCCACGGCGTTCGCGCGCGTGGAGGCGGACGTGCGGCGCACGCTCGAGACGCTGTCGGACGAGCTGCATACGCGCGCGGCGGCCGTCGCGGCCGACACCGATCGCATCGCCGCGGCCGCGCGCGGCGATCAGACGGCCACCGCCGATCTGTTTGCCGCCATCGAGGCGGTGCACACGGGCCACGACGATCGCGTGGCCATCACCGTGTATGGCCCGTCGCCCGACGCGGTTGCGTGGAGTGACGGCCCCGCCGAAGACCTGCCTGCCGATCGCGTCGGCGGCCCGGAAGCGTTGTTTGCGGCCGACGGCACGCTCGGCCTTCGCCTCGTCTATCTCACGCCGGTGTACGCCGGCGATGGCGCGCGTGTTGGCGCGGTCGCCGCCGAACGCATTCTCGTGCCGGCCCTCGGCGTCGCGCGCGGCGTGTCGGGGCGCGTGCTCGATCTCTCGCTCGCCCCGGTGCGCCTGGTCACGCGCTACGAAGGCGCCGGAGAAACGTCCGGCCCCAATACGTTCGTGGTGCACGCGCGCACGGGCGAAGTGCTGCTGCAGGCGCATGTCGAACCGGGCGCGCTGGCTGCGGCCCGGGCGCGGTTCCGCCGCGGCGTCTGGGCCATCGCCGGCCTCCTGCTCGCGCTCACGCTGGCGGCGCTGGTCGGCCCCATTCTCGACGCGCGCCAGCATGCCTGGAAGGCGTCGCGCGCGCTCTGGCTGACGGGGCTCGCGCTCCTCGTGGTTGCCGGCACGCGGTGGATCGTCGGCCGCGCCGTGCCCTGGTTCTGGAAGGACGGCCCGGGCTTCGACGTGTTCGCGACGGCTGCGATGCTGCTCGCGATGGCCGCCATCGTGGCGCCGCTCGTGGGCCAGATGCCGATTGCGCTGCGGCGGCGCACGCGGTTTGGCGTCTTCGGCGCGCTCGCGCCCTTCGTCGCCGGCGTGCTCACGACGATTGCCGTCAGGCAGTACGCCGACGTGCTGCTGCGGCTGTCGCGCGACTCGTCGATCGACCTTCTCGACTTTTCGCTGTACCCGCTTGATCCGGGACGGCTGTTTCTCAGCACCGGCTTGATCCTGCTTGCCTCGGCGGTGCTCTGGGCCGGCGTCCTCGCGTTTCTCGCATCTGAGCACATCCGCCGGCGGTCGCTTCACGCATGGAGCCGCGGCCTGCAGGTGCTGGCGTGGCTGCTGCCTTCGCTGCTGGTCTTCTCGATCAGTCCGCTCGACTTCTGGCCCGCCGGCAAGCCGCACGCGCAGATCTTCACGGCCGTCGCAGCCGCGGCCGCCGCCGCCCTGCTCGCGCCGCGCGCGCGCCGCTATTACGCGCACGCCTCGCACGCCATGCGCCTGCTGTCGATCTGGCTACTGCTGATCCTGCCGGCGCTGGCGCTCTACCCGCTCTCGATCTATTACGCGGACCGCGCCACGCGCGAGGTGATCGAGCAGGACTACGCGCCGCGCACCACCGGCCACACCAGCGCGCTGCAGGATCAACTGGCGCAGTCGCTGACACGCATCAACGAGCTCTCGACGCTGCCCGCGCTCGTCAGCGGCGCCTGCGCGCAGGGGCCGCAGGCCGCGTTCTTCGTGTGGGACAGCACCCCGCTCGGCGACGCGCGCCTCACGTCCGCCGTCGAGTTGTACGGGCCCGGCGGCTGCCTCGTGAGCCGCTTCAACCTCAATCTGCCCGAGGTCGACGCCGCGTCGCAGCGCAACATCAGCCCCACCTGCGAATGGGAAACGTTCGGCGAGGTCAACCGCTTCGGCTCCGAAGAGCGCCGCATGCTGCACGCCGAGCGCGCCATCTGCGATGCCGCCGGCGCCTCCCAGGGCACCATCGTCGTCCACGTCATGCCCGACTACCGGGCGCTGCCGTTCATCGCGGGCGCGAACCCGTATCTCGAGGCGCTGCGCGGCGGCGATCCCGCGCGGCGGCCGGGCATCGGCAACCTGCAGGTGGCGATCTACGGATGGGGATTGCTGCCGCTGTTCTCGTCGGGGCCGTGGGCCTGGCAGATCACGCCCGATATTTTCGCGCGGCTGTATGCCTCGCGCGAGCCGTTCTGGACCACGATCAGCGACGGCAACGGCGACTGGCATGTGCACCTTGCCAACGATCGCGCCGGCATTTATGCGATCGGGTATCCGAAGCTCACCGCCTTTGATGTTTTCGTGCACGGCGCCGAGCTCGCCACACTGGCCGGCATCGCCTGGGTGCTGATCCTCGCGGGCGCGGCGGTGTTTCTGCCCGTGTCACGGCGCCGGATGAACGTCGGCCGCGTGCTGCTTCGCGAAATCCGGACCAGCTTCTATCGCAAGCTGCTGCTCGCGTTTGTCGCCGCGTCGATCATTCCCGTCATCGTCCTGGCGCTCGTGCTGCGCGCCTACACGGCCGGCCTGCTGCGCCAGGACGTCGAGGAGGAGGCGATTCGAACCGTGGCCGTAGCGCAGCGGTCGATCGAAAGCTACGCCGCGGGCCAGCGCGGGCAGGGCGTGCCGATCAGCGACGACCTGATGGTGCAGCTCAGTCAGATTCTCAGCCAGGACATCAACCTGTTCGAAGGGCCGAACCTGCTGGCGACGAGCGCCTTCGACCTGTTTGCGTCAGGTCTGCTGCCCACGCGCACGCCGGCGCAGGTCTATCGCAAGATCGCGCTCGAGCGCCTGCCGGCGTTCGTGGGCGAGGAGCGCATCGGCGACTTTCCGTACCTGCTCGCCGCCACCCCGGCGCTGACCGGCGGCCGCGACGTCATTCTCAGCGTGCCGCTGCTCACCCGGCGCTCCGAGATCGAGCGCGAGATCGAGGATCTCGAGCGCGGCATCCATCTCGCCGCGGTGCTCTTCATCCTGCTCGGCTCCGCGCTCGGCCTCTACATGGCCGAACGCATCGCGGATCCCGTGCGGCGCCT
This sequence comes from Vicinamibacterales bacterium, assembly GCA_036675475.1. GTDB lineage: Bacteria > Acidobacteriota > Vicinamibacteria > Vicinamibacterales > SCN-69-37 > JALYRV01. The sequence continues at coordinate 21,842 of JAKFEY010000006.1, read as the reverse complement.
CACGCGGGCCACGCGGCGGATCGCGTCTGGCGACTTCGACGCGCGCATCGCCATTCGCACGGCCGATGAACTGCGCCGGCTCGTCGACGACTTCAACCTGATGGCCGAAGAGCTCAAGACGCAGCGCGACGAGCTGAAACGATCGCAGCGCCTGGCGGCCTGGGCGGAGATGGCGCGGCAGGTCGCGCACGAAATCAAGAATCCGCTGACGCCGATTCAGCTGTCGGCCGAACATCTGCGGCGGGTGCACACTGATCGCGGCGAGCCGATGAGCCCGGTGCTGCAGCAGTGCGTGGATTCCATCCTCACGCAGGTCAAGCTGCTGCGGCAGATCTCGTCGGAGTTCTCCGCCTTTGCCTCGTCGCCGACCGTGCGGGCCACCAACGTGGATCTGGGCGAGCTTGTCAGCGAGATCGTGTCGCCGTATCGCGCCGGACTGCCGGCGCGCCTCGAGATGCGGCTCGACATCGACGCGGGCCTGCCGCACGTGCGCGCCGACCGCACGCTGCTTGGCCGCGCGGTCACGAACCTGATCGAGAACGGCCTGCATGCGATGCCGAACGGCGGACGCCTGACGCTCGACGTGCACCGCGACGACGCGGCGGTGGTGCTGCGCGTCACCGACACAGGCGTCGGCATGGATCAGGAGGCGCTGGAGCGCGCGTTCGAGCCGTACTTCTCCACGAAGGCCACCGGCACGGGGCTCGGCCTGCCGATCGCGCGGCGCAACGTGGAACTGAATGGTGGAACGATTGCGGTGGACAGCGCCCGCGGGCGCGGCACTACGGTGACGGTACGGATGCCGGCGGTTTCCGCCTGAAGCGCGCGAGCGCCATGCCGATAAACGCCGACAGCAGATACACGTAGGCGCACACGGCCAGCATGAGGCGCGGCTCGGCCGCCACCGCCGCGACGATCAGCACCACGATGAACAGCGGCACGTACGACCGCCGCCATCCCAGGTTCAGATCCTTGAAGCTGCGAAACCGGATGGTGCTCACCATCAGCAGCGCCGGGACGACCACGACGGGGATGACGAGGAGGGCGGCGCCCCAGTCGTCGATCTGATACGGCCAGGCGAACACGGTGGCGGCGGGCACGGCCGCGGCCGACGGGCTCGGCATCCCCACGAAATAGCGTTTGTCGGGGGCGGCGGCTGTCTGGATGTTGAAGCGCGCGAGGCGCAGCGCCGCGGCCGCCACGAACAGGAAGCCGATCGCCCATCCCCACCGCCCGAGCTCGTGCAGGCCCCACGCAAAGCTGAGAATCGCCGGCGCCATGCCGAAGGAGATGACATCGGCGAGCGAATCGAGCTGGATGCCGAAGGCGCTGGTCGAGCCCGTCATGCGCGCGATGCGGCCGTCGAGCGCGTCCATGATGAACGCGATGCCGATGAACGGCGCCGCCGTGTGAAATTCGCCGCGCATCGCGAACACGATGCACGCGTAGCCGCAGAACATGTTCCCGATGGTGAACATGCTCGGCAGCAGATAGGCGCCGCGGCGGAAGTGCGCCGAGCGCCGCTGCTCATCCAGCATACGGCCTCAGTTCCGCGAGCACGGTATCGCCCGCCTTCACGGCATCGCCTTCTTTCACGCGCAGCGTCGCGTCGACCGGCACGAACACGTCCATGCGCGATCCGAACTTCATCACGCCGAAGCGATCGCCCGCTTTCACCTCCTGCCCTTCCTGCACGCGGCACACGATGCGGCGCGCGAGCATGCCGACGACCTGGCGGAAGACGACGGTGCGGCCCGAGGCGTCGAGCCAGATTTCGGTGCGCTCGTTCTGCGTGGCGTCGTGGTGATAGGCGGGCAGGAAGCGGCCCGGCATGTATTCGACTTTCGTGACGCGCCCGGTGGCCGGCACGCGATTGACGTGCACGTCCATCGGCGACAGAAAAATGCTGATCTGCTGCCACTGCCCCGGCGGCGCGATGCGCGGATCGGACGGGCCGGCCACGAGCACGCGGCCGTCAGCCGGCGACAGCACCAGATCGGTGCCCTGCCGGATGACGCGGTCGGGATCGCGGAAGAAGAAGAGGAAGAAGCCCGCGAGGATGAAGAACGGGATGGACGACAGCGTGTAGCCGAAGGCGGCCAGCGCGATGGCGGGCACGAGCGCGCCGAAGACAAACGGGTAGCCGGAGCGGTCGATGCGCATCTGCCCTGTGAGTGTAGACGATCACCGGAGTCAGGCCCGCCCCCGCCGCGCGGAGGCGGGCAGAATCCTGGTGGTTCAGTGGCTGTGCAGCACCTCGTCGCCGCTGTGGCGGCGCAAGGCATCTTCGATCTGATCCTTCAACCGGAGTTTGCGTTTCTTGAGTGAGATTTCTTCGATCTGTTCGGGAGTGCTGAGGAAAGCCTGACTGGAGAGGTGCCTGACGCGCTCGTCGAGGTCGTGGTGCTCGGTCACCAGCTGCCGGAAGGTCTCATCCGACCGCAGCAACTGGTCTTTCAACTCCTGCAATTCTGCTGGCATGCTCCGCCTCCTTTTCGGAAATCCGGAACCGACTCCGGGCACGGTAGCACACGCGCGGAGCCGGTTCAACGGAGATTACGCAGCCACAGAATGAGGGCGTCCTCGCGCGGATTCGTGTAGTAATCCGGGCGGATGGCTTCCACCGCGAAGCCCAGCCGCTCATACAAGGCCCTGGCCGCCTCGTTCGAGCGGCGCACCTCGAGCGTGGCCTTGATCGCACCCTCGTCCCTGGCGCTTTCCAGGACGCCGCGCATGAGCTCCGACCCGAGGCCTTCCCGGCGGCGCCCTGGCGCAACGGCCACGCTGTTGATGTGCAACTCGTCGACCAGCAGCCAGCACGCGCAAAAGGCCACGGTTTCGCCGCTTGCTTCCTTGAGCACGTACAAACGCGATACAGGCGAGTGCTCGAGCTCCCATGTGAGCGCTTCGGGCGTCCATGGATTGGAGAAGGAGGAGGTTTGAAGGCGAAGCACGCCCTCGAGCTCGCGCTCGTCGCGCACGCGCTCGATGCGGCGGGCCGGCGCGGTCATGTGGCCGGGCGCTCGCGGGCCAGCTCGGCATCGGGCCGCCGCACGTAGACGGCGGCCACCGCGTGCGGCAGGACGGCGGAGTCGCGCCGGCGCCAGGCGACTTTGGCGAGGTCGGGCGCGATGGGCCGGACAGGAAAGATGCGCGCGTCGCGAAGGCCGAGCGTGTCGATGTCGGCGCGATAGCGATGCGCGCCGTCGCCGGCAAAGCCGGCATGCGCGTCGCCGATGAGATCCGCGATTTCGCGCGCGATGAAGGCCGGCGGCGCCGACTGTGGCGGCATCAGCAGCGCGGGCAGGATCGCGCCCCCGGCATCGGCGGCCGGGCGCATGACATAGAGCGACGCGAAGATCTCGCGGCGCTGCCCGTCGAGCCACACCGCCATGTAGTCGAGGCCGGCCGCCGCCGGCTCGGCCGCGGCGCCTTCGGCAATCGCATCGAGCGTGGGCACGGCAATCACGCGCGCACCCGTGGCCATCGCGAACCCCTGCACCGTGGCGATGCCCACGCGCAGACCCGTAAACGATCCCGGCCCGGTCGCCACCGCGAAGTTGTCAACGTCGGCAAGGGTCACGCCGCGGCCGGCGAGCATCTCGACGAGCGCGCCGGGCAGTCCCTCGGCGTGCGAATGCCCCTCGGCTCCTTCAGCGGAAGCCACCACCTCGCCGTCCTCGGCCAGCGCCCAACTCCCCCGCCGCGTCGCCGTCTCCAGCGCCAGAATCCGCACGGGGCGATCTTATTCTGGTTGCTGGTTACTGGTTGCTGGTTGTTGGTGCGAGCCGGACCGGACGACGCCCTTGCTCAGCCGCGGCCAAATCACGCGCAGGGGCGGCGTCCGGTGTTTCTCAGCGACGCCGTTAAAAAAGACGTCGGAGGGACCGCTCTTTGGCCCGACTCGCCTCGGCGGCGCTGAGGAATGCCGGACACCGTCGCTGCGCGAGAAGGAGCGCGCATGCCAGTGGAGGCGTCTTTGCCGGGCGGTCGTGGCATTAACTACCCGCAGCAGGATCGTGCCCGAGGACCGCGACCGCCCGGCGAAGATGCCTCCGCGGGCTGACGCGCGAGCATCGCCCCGGTTGCTGTCAACCGGTTACCATAGAGGCTTCGATGTCCACCGTGACCCCGGCGATGCGCCAGTATTTCGACGCGAAGCGTCAGCATCGCGACGCCATCCTGTTCTTCCGGATGGGCGACTTCTACGAAATGTTCTACGAGGACGCGCTGGTGGCGGCGCGGGCGCTCGAGATCACGCTGACATCGCGGTCGAAGGACGCCAACGGCACGGCGATTCCGATGTGCGGCATCCCGTTTCACGCCGCCGACGGCTATGTCGCGCGGCTCGTGAAGCAGGGCTTCCGCGTCGCGATCTGCGAACAGGTCGAAGATCCCAAAAAGGCCAAGGGTGTCGTCAAGCGCGAGGTCGTGCGCGTGCTGTCGCCGGGCACACTCACCGACGCCGCGTATCTCGACGCGCGCGAGCCCGCATTCATCGTGGCGCTCGCGCCCTCCGGCATGTCGGCGGCGACGGCGGGCCGGCCCGACAAGCTGGGCGTCGCGCTGCTCGATCTCTCCACCGGCGAATTCGCCGCCGCGGAATATGAGGGCGCGGACTGCCAGGACGCGGCGGGACGCGAGCTGGCGCTGCTGCGCCCGCGCGAGATCATCGCGGCCGACGGCGTCGAGCTCGACGCACTGCAGCTCAACGGCCACGGCCCCCGGCTGACGCGCGTCGAAGGCTGGGCCTTCGAGGTGGACAGCGCGCGGCGCGTGCTGCTCGATCAGTTCAAGACGCACTCGCTGACCGGCTTCGGCCTCGAGGACAAGACGGCGGCCATCGCGGCGGCCGGCGCGCTGGTGCAGCACGTGCGGGACACGCAAAAGGCCGCCCTCGCGCACGTACGCGACATCACGGTGCGCGGCGCCAGCGACTGCCTCGTACTCGACCCCTCGACGCTCAGACACATGGAAATCGCCGAGGGGGCCGACGGCGGCCGCGCCGGCTCGCTGCTCGACGAGATCGACCGCACCGTGACGTCGATGGGCGGCCGGCTTCTGCGCGCGTGGCTCCTGCGGCCGCTGCTGGCGCTCCCCCGCATCCAGGATCGGCTCGACGCCGTCGAGGACTTCGCGTTTCGCGCGCCCGATCGCGCCAAGCTGCGCGAGGTCCTCAAGAGCATTCACGACCTCGAGCGGCTCACCGCGCGCGCGGCGCTCGGCACCGCCGGCCCCCGCGATCTCGTCGCGCTGCAGCAGTCGCTCTCCGCCATTCCGCGCGTCCGCACCATCGTCAGCGACCTGCAGGCGCCGCTGGTGACAAGTCTGATCGCCGAAATCGACGACCTCACGGACGTGCGCGACGCGATCGAGTCGACGCTGATCGAAGAGCCCGCCGCGTTCGCGCGCGACGGCGGCTACGTGCGCGACGGACTCGATGGTGAGATCGACGAGCTCCGCACCATCAGCCGCGGCGGCAAGCAGCTGATCGCCGAGATGGAAGAGGCCGAGAAGGCGCGCACGGGCATCAGCTCGCTCAAGATCCGCTTCAACCGCGTCTTCGGCTACTACATCGAGATCTCGAAATCGAACCTCGGCTCGGTGCCGGCCGACTATCACCGCAAGCAGACCATCGCGGGCGGCGAGCGCTTCATCACGCCGGCGCTGAAGGAATACGAAGAGAAGGTGCTCGGCGCCGACGAGCGCATCCTCGCCCGCGAAGTCGAGATCTTCGAGGCGCTGCGGGCGCGCGTGGCCGGCGAGGCGCCGCGCATCCAGGACACGGCGCGCGCGCTGGCTTCACTCGACGCGCTGGCGGCGCTCGCCGAAACGGCCGCGGTCTGCAACTACACCAAGCCGCTCGTGCACGACGGCGACGAGATGCAGGTCACCGACGCGCGCCACCCCGTCGTCGAGCGCCACGCCGCCGGCGGCGACACCGCGTTCGTGCCCAACGACATCCTGCTCGACGGCGCGCGGCAGCAGCTCGTGATCCTGACCGGCCCGAACATGGGCGGCAAGTCGACCTACCTGCGCCAGACGGCGCTGATGTCGGTGATGGCCCAGGCCGGTTCGTTCGTGCCCGCCAAGAGCGCCAAGCTGCCCATCGTCGACCGCGTCTTTGCCCGCGTGGGCGCGTCGGACAACATCGCGCGCGGCCACTCGACGTTCATGGTCGAGATGCAGGAGACCGCCAACATCCTGCACGCCGCGACGAACCGCAGCCTGGTCATCCTCGATGAAATCGGCCGCGGCACCGCCACGTTCGACGGCCTGAGCCTTGCGTGGGCCGTGGCGGAGTTTCTGGCGACCAATCCGAAAGCGCGGCCGAAGACGATCTTCGCCACGCATTATCACGAGCTCACCGACCTGGCCGACTCGATTCACGGCGTCGTGAACTATCACGTGGTCGTGCGCGAGTACAAAGATGAGATCGTCTTCCTGCGTAAGGTCGTGCCGGGCCGGTCGGATCGCAGCTACGGCATCCAAGTCGCGCGGCTGGCGGGTCTGCCGGCGTCGGTCGTCGACCGGGCGCGCGAGATCTTGCAGAACCTCGAGCAGGATGAACTGTCACGAGGCGGCCGGCCGTCGATCAGCGAAGCCGGCAAATCTCAGCAGCAGCTCGGCCTCTTCCAGCAGCCGACGGCCGAGGAGCACCCGGTCGTGAAGGCGCTGCGCGCCGCCAACGTCGACCAGCTGACGCCGCTCGAGGCGCTCAACCTGCTGGCCCAGCTCAAGCGGGAGGCGGGGTCGTGAACGGTTACTGGTTGCTGGTTGCTGGTTGCTGGTGCATCAGCCGCCATGCGATGCGGACATGTCTTTCGCGCCGTCGGGGTGCGGGCGCGCCACAGAGCGGTCGCGCCTGCGATCTTTTAACGCCGTCGCGAACACGTCCGCATCGCGCACGGCTGCTCCTCCGGCACGGAGGACGTGCCGCCCTCGCTAAGCGGCTGTCCGCACGAAGCCTACTCGTGCTCATCGCTCTGTTCAGCCTGTCCGCCTGTTCGCAGGGACGCGCGTATCCGCCGGGCGTCATCGTGGTCGCCACCGCGAACGCGCCGTCGAATTTCGATCCGCGCGTCGGCACCGACGAAGCCTCGCAGAAGATTCATCAGCTGATTTACAACCACCTGGTCCGGATCGACGACCAGCTGCGCATCGTGCCCGAGCTGGCGGAGACGCTGACCAACCCGGAGCCGACGAAATATGTGGCGACGCTGCGGCGCGACGTGCGCTTTCACGACGGGCGCGCGCTCACGGCCCGGGATGTGGCGTACACGTTCAACAGCATGCTGGCGCCCGACTTCACGTCGGCGCGCAAAGGCGCTTACCGCCTGCTGGCGTCGGTGCGCGCGGTCGACGACTACACGGTCGAGTTCACGCTGAAGGAGCCCTTCGGCTCCTTCCCAATCAACCTGGTGATGGGGATCGTCCCCGACGGGTCGCCCGCGTCGATTGCCCAGCAGCCGATCGGCACCGGGCCGTACAAGTTCGTGTCATACGCGCCCGACGACCGCACCGTTCTGGAGCCGAATCGCGAGTACTGGGACGGCGCGCCGGCCAACGACGGCCTCGTCCTCAAGATTGTGCCGGACGAAACGATGCGAGGTCTCGAGCTGCGCAAGGGCTCGGCGGACATGGTCGTCAACGACCTGGCACCCGACGTCATCCACACGCTCGTCGAGGAAGGCCGCGTCGCGATCAAGACGGCCACCGGTGTGGACTACGCCTACCTGGGTTTCAACATGCGCGATCCGCTTCTGGATGACGCGCGTGTGCGGCAGGCCATCGGGTTTGCGATCGATCGCGAGGCCATCGTCCAGTACCTGCGCCGCGGCATGGCGGTCGTGGCGTCGGGCGTCATTCCCCCGCTGTCCTGGGCGCACGCCGACGACACCTTCAAGTTCACGCACGATCCAGCGCGCGCGCGACAGCTGCTCGACGAGGCCGGCTTTCCGGATCGCGACGGACCTGGCGGCGAGCCTCGCCTTCGGCTGACGCTCAAGACGTCGACGTCGGAGGTGTATCGCGTGCAGGCCGCGGTCATCCAGCGCGACCTGGCCGACGTCGGCATCGAGCTCGAGTTGCGGTCCATGGAATTCGCGACGCTGTTCGGTGACATCGTCTCCGGCAATGTGCAGCTCTACACGCTGCAATGGGTCGGCGTGACCGACCCCGACATGCTTCGCCGCGTCTTTCACTCAGCCCAGGTACCGCCCTCGGGCTTCAACCGCGGCTACTACATCAATCCGGAAGTCGACGCGCTGCTCGATCGTGCCACCCGGTCGACAGACGATGCGGAGCGGAAGCAGTTGTATACGCAAGTGCAGCAAATCGTCGCGCGCGACGCGCCGTACGTCGGCCTCTGGTACAAGACCAACGTCGTCGTCTATCAGCCGTCGCTGCAGGGCGTGACGTTGTCCCCCATTGCCGACTACACTTTCCTGCGGCACGTGCACCGCGCCGGCTCGTAGCCGCAATCGCACCAGAATCGCACCAGAATCATGACTCTGCCAATCGACTATTCCCATTGCCCGCCGCTGTCTTTTGGCGGCGCGCTGCCCGTCACGAAATCGTTTGCTGACGCGAAGGCGGCCATTCTGCCCGTGCCGCTGGACCGCACGACGTCGTACGTGCCCGGTACCCGCAACGGCCCGCGCGAGATTCTCGCGGCGTCGGCGCAGGTGGAGCTGTGGGACGAGGAGCTCGGCGCCGATCCGCACGTGCACGGCATCGCCACGCTGCCCGAGATGGAGATGCACTACGCGTCAATGGACGAGTGCCTCGCCGAGGTGCACCGCGTGGCCGCGGCCGTCATGGCGCACGACAAGTTCGTGCTGACCCTTGGCGGCGAGCATTCGATCACGCCGCCGCTGGTGCAGGCCGCGGTCGAGAAGTTCGGCCCGCTCACAGTGCTGCAGATCGACGCGCACGCGGACTTGCGCGACAGCTACATGGACATGCCGAACAGCCACGCCTGCGCCATGCGCCGGGTGCTCGACCACGCGCCCGTGGTGCAGGTCGGCATTCGCAACATCTCTGAAAGCGAAGTCGAGGCGCTGCCGTCGCTGAAGACGCAGATCTTCTACGACTGGAACATGCGCGACGATCCCGCGTGGATGGACAAGGTCGTCAGCGCGCTCGGTCCGAAGGTCTACATCACGATTGACGCCGACGGCATCGACCCGTCGCTGATGCCCGCGGTGGGCACGCCGGAGCCCGGCGGCCTCACCTGGCCCGAGCTCACCAAACTGCTGCGCAAGGTCTTTCAGGCCCGCGACGTCGTCGCCGCCGATCTCGTCGAGCTGTGCCCGCTGCCAGGCGTGGCCTCGCCCAATTTCGTGTGCGCGAAGCTCGTTTACAAGATGCTGGGGTATAAGTTCACCAGGTAACCCATGATCACAGCCGGCCGCTCTGCTGCCCTCGCCGGGCTTCTCATTCTGATGCTCGGAGCCGGCGCGGCGGCGTCGCGCGCGCCGTTGACTGTGGTGTCGGCCGGGCCGGAGGGCGAAGTTGCCGCTCTGGCTGACGCGGCGGAAGTGCGCGTCCAGTTCTCCGAGCCGATGGTGCCGCTCGGGCGTCCGCCCGCGACCGTCACCGCGCCATTCTTCCAAATCACGCCGGCCGTCAAAGGCACCTTCCGGTGGGCGGGGACGACGACGCTGATCTTTACGCCGGCGTCGCCGCTCCCCTATGCGACGCGCTACGGCGTGACGATTGCGGCATCGGCGGCGTCCGCCGCCGGTAATCGGCTCGCCGCGCCATTCACGTTCAGCTTCACCACGCCGACGGTGCGGCTGCTTGGCGCCGAGTGGTACCGGCCCGGCGGCCGCATCGACGCGCCGGTGATCGCGGCGCTGCGCTTCAATCAACCCGTGACGCCGGCCGCGATCGCGCGCAGCGTGACGCTCCGCCACGCGCCGCACGATTGGAGTGTGCCGGCCTATCCGGAGGCCGCGCGCGCGCGGCTGCGCGCGACGGCGCCCGAGGCGCTTGCGGCGTTCGATCGCAAGGTCGCGGCGACGGAAGCGGTCGCGAGGCGCAGCGACGCCGTGGCCTTCGACGTGGCGCCATCCTGGGACCTGGAGCGGTTTCCGCAATCGGATCGCCTCGTCGTGCTTCGCACGCGCACGGCGCCGCCGCCCGAATCGTGGCTTGCCGTCACTGTTGACCGTACGGCGCGCGGGCGAGGCGGTGCGGCGCAGCCCGCCGCGCCGCAAGGTTACACGCTCGAACTCGAGCCCGCGTTCTTCATCCACGGCTTCCAATGCCACTCGCAGTGCGATCCCTCAGCCTACAACCCCGTACACCTGCGCGTGCCGGCCCAGGTGTCGGCCGTCTCGGCCGCGATGAGCGTGGCAGACATCACGACGCCGGCGTCTCCGCGCGCGGTTGCGCGCGTGTCGACGCCGCGCGGCGTGGCCGATGCGGACGCTGCTCGCGCCGTCTCGCTCGAAGATGCGGGCTTCGCCGCCCAGCCGCCCGCGCGGACGTATGCCGTCACGCTCGCGCCGTCGCTCGAGTCCGCCGACGGACAGACGCTCGGCTACCAGTGGCTCGGCATCGTCGAGAACTGGCGGGCGCGGGCGTTCACCAGTTTCGGCGACGGCCACGGCGTCTGGGAGGAGAGCGGTGGCGCGGTGCTGCCCTTCTCCGCGCTCAACATGCGCAACGTGACCGAGTGGGTGCGGCGCATCGGCGTGCCGGAGCTGATGGGACGCGTGCTGGCGATCGCGAAGGACGGCGGCAAGACGCCGCCTGACGGGCCCGGCCGCGCGCGCGCGTTGAATCCCACGCCGGATCAGATTCAGTCGCACGGTCTGGATCTGAGTTCGGCGCTCGATGCGGATGGCACTGGACTGGTATGGGCCGCGATTCGTGACGGCGCGCCGATTCCGCGATCGGCGCCGATTGCGCCTGGCGCCACCAAAGCCACGCTGGTGCAGGTCACGAACCTTGGCCTGACAGTGAAGGACGCGCCGACCGGCACGCTCGTTTTCGTGACGCGGCTCGATACGGGTGCGCCGGTGGCCGGCGCGGACGTGTCGCTGATCGGCACCAACGAGCAGGTGGCCTGGCGCGGCACGACGGCGGCGGATGGCGTGGCGATGGCGCCGCTCGGCCTGCGCGATCCCGATCGCTGGTGGGAGCTGTCGTTCATCGCCGTCGCTGAAAAGGACGGCGACGTCGCGTATGCCGCCAGTGACTGGAACGAGGGCGTCACGCCGTGGGAATTTGGCCTCCCGTACGAGCCGCGTCCTCCGACGGGCGCGATCCGAGGCGCCGTGTTCACCGACCGCGGCGTCTACCGGCTCGGCGAGTCGCTGCACCTGAAGGCGATTCTGCGCCGCGCCACCGCCGGCGGCATCGCGTTGCTTCCGCAGGGCACCAAGATCATCGCGACCATTCAGGACGGCCGCGGCCGGGAAGTGGATCGCCGCAGTCTTGCGCTGACGCGCTGGAGCAGCACCGAGTGGACATTCACCGTGCCCGACCCGGGCGCGCTCGGTAACTATTTCGTGCAGGTCGAAGTCGAAGACCCGGCTGCCCCGCCTCCGCCGCGCGCGGATGAAGATCGGCCGGCGAACGCGTATCTGCGGCAGATCAGCGGCTCGTTCCTGGTCGCCGCCTACCGGCGCCCTGATTTCAGCGTCGACGCCACGCTTGATGCCGCAGGCGCAGGCCCAGCCATCGCGGGCGTGGCGCTCAATGCCTCGGCACGCGCGCAGTATCTGTTCGGCGCCGCGATGACCGGCCGTCCCGCGCGCTGGACGGTGACGCGCACGCCCGTGTTCGAAGCACCCGACGCGGTGCGCGAGCGCTACAGCGAGCGGCTCTGGGCGTTTGTCGGCTACAGGAACGATGTGCGGCGCGAGGCCGTGGCGGTGCGCGGCAGCGAAGCGCCGCTCGGCGCCGGCGGCGTGCTGTCGGCGCAGGTGACGTCTGAGGCCGCCGCGGGCCTTCCGTACCGCTACACGTTCGAAGCCGAAGTCGAAGACGTCTCGCGGCAGCGTATCGCCGGCCGCGATTCCGAACTGGTGCATCCGGCGCCGTGGTATCTCGGTATCCGCCGCGCCCACTCGCTCGTGGAAAGCGGCAGCCCGCTTGCCACCAGCGTCGTCGCCGTCACGCCAGAAGGCACGCCCGTGGCGGGTGTGCCCATCACCGTCACGCTCAATCGCGTGCAGTGGCACAGCGTGCGCCGCGCCGAAGGCGACGGCTTCTATCGCTGGGAATCGGAGCGCCGCGTCACGCCGATCGCCACAACTCGCGTGGTCACGGCCGCCGACCCGGTGCCTGTCACGCTGACGGCGCCTGAAGGCGGATCGTATGAAGTCGCCGCATCCGCAACGGATGCCAGCGGCCGCGTGTCGACGACCGAATGGGAGTTCTATGCGATGGGCCAGGGCTATACGGCCTGGCAGCGGTACGACCATCAGCGCATCGATCTGGTTCCCGAGAAGCAGACCTGGCGGCCCGGCGAATCCGCGAAGCTGATGATTCAGTCGCCGTGGGAAACAGCCACGGCGCTCGTGACCGTTGAGCGCGAGCGCGTGCGCTCGCACCGCACGTTCACGCTCACGTCGACGCAGCAGACGATTGACGTGCCGCTCACCGAGGCCGACATCCCCAACGTGTATGTCTCCGTGCTGCTCGTCAAAGGCCGCAGCTCCACGGACCCGGGCCGCGACGGCTCCGATCCCGGCAAGCCCGCCTTCCGCCTCGGCTATGCCGAGCTGATGGTGGACGATGCGCGGAAGCGGCTGGATGTGAAGGTGACGGCAAACCGCGAGGAGTACCGGCCGGCGAGCAACGCGCGTGTGTCGGTGGAGGTCAAGGACGCGAACGGCCGCGGCGCGGCGAGCGAAGTCACCTTGTGGGCCGTCGACGAGGGCGTGCTGCAGCTGACCGGCTTCGACGCGCCCGACGTGCTCGGCGCGGTGTACGAGCGCGAGATGCTGCAGGTCATGACAGCCGACTCGCGCGAGCGCATCGTCAGCCGCCGCGTGCTCACGCCGAAGGGCGCGACCGACGGCGGCGGAGGCGGCGTGGCGACGGATCTGCGGCGCGACTTCCGCGTGCTCGCGTTCTGGCTCGGATCGGTCGAGACCGGCAGCAACGGCCGCGCGTCGACCGAGGTGAAGCTGCCGGAGTCGATGACGAGCTACCGGATTATGGCGGTGGCCGCGGATACGGCCTCGCGCTTTGGAGCAGGCCGCGCGACGATTCGCGTGAGCCGGCCCGTCACGCTCAGACCGGTGCTTCCCCGCTTTCTCACGCCCGGCGATCGCGCGTCGCTCGGCGCGGCGGTGACCAACACCCTGCGGCGCGGCGGCGCCGCCACCGTCACGATTGAGAGCGCGGATCCGGCGCGGCTGCGGATTGAGGGCGCGGCCAGCGCGCGCGTGCAGGTTGCGGCCGGCGCGACGGTGAATGTGCCGTTCGATGCCGTCGCGATTGAGCCGGGCCTCGCGCGCGTCCGCGTGCGCGTCAGGCTCAACGGCGAGTCGGACGCGTTCGAGATTCCGATCTCGATCGGTGCGGTGGCGCCGTGGGAAACGGTTGCCGCGCACGGGCAGACGGCGGATCGAAGCGCCATCCCGATTGTGGCGCCGGCCGGCGTGCTGCCGCATGCCGGCGGCTTACGACTGGATCTCGCCTCGACGGCGCTTGCCGGACTCGGCGAAGGCGCGCGCTACCTGGTCGAATATCCCTACGGCTGCGTCGAGCAGCGCGCATCGCGCACGCTTGCGCTGATGCTCGCGGCGGATCTCGGCGAGGCCTTCCGCCTCGAGAGCCTCGCGCCCGCCGATCTGAAGACGCGCGCGCAGGAGGCGGTCGACGAGCTGCTGGCCTTCCAGTGCGGCGACGGCGGGTTTGCGTTCTGGCCGGGCCAGTGCGGCACGCGGTCGCCGTATCTTTCGAGCTACGTCGCGCACGTGCTGCAGACCGCGATCGCGCTCGGCTATCGCGTCGAGGGGCCGCAGCTCGACACCACCTACGGTTATCTCGAGCGCGCGCTGGCGCAGCCGGCGGGCGCCAACCCCGCGTGGATGACGGCCTACACCGCGTGGCAGGCCTTCACCGCGCGCACGCTGGCGCGCGGCAAACGGCCGCAGGATGCCACGGTCACGCGCCTGTACGGGTACGTCGATCGCATGCCGGTGTTCGCGCTGTCGTACCTCGCCGACGCGATGCGCACGGAGAACGCGGCCGATCCGCGCCTTGCCGATCTCGAGCGCCGCATCCGCAACGCGATTCGCGCCGAGTCGGCGTCGGCCCACGTCGACGAGCTCGACGATCCCGAGCTGCTCTGGCTGTGGAGCTCGAACGTGCGCTCGACGGCCATCGTGATGGCCGGACTCATCGAGCGCGGTACCGCGGGCGACCTGGCGCCGCGCATGGCGCGCCACCTTCTCGGCGCGCGTGCGAACGGCCGCTGGAACGACACGCAGGAGAACGCGATGGCGCTCGACGCGCTGGTGAAGTACTACCACGCAGTCGAGTCGGTGACCCCGGACTTCAGCGCCACCGCTACGCTCGGCACCCGCCAGGTGGCCGCTGCCGAATTCCGCGGCCGGTCGACATCGGCCGTGAGCACGCTGGTGCCGATGGCCGACGTGCTGTCGGCGGCCGGCGCCGCGACGCGCGAGCTCGTGTTCGAGAAGCAGGGCGCCGGCACGCTCTTCTACGGCGCGCGCCTGCGCTATCAGCTCGAGCCCGCCGATCTCGACGCGCGCGAGAACGGCTTCCGCATCGAGCGCCGCTTCGAGCCGTTCGTCGAGCACGGCACGGCGCCGGCGGCGTCGACATACGCCGCGGGCGATCTCGTTCGCGTGGTGCTCACCATCACCACGCCCTCCGAGCGGCGCTTCGTGGCCGTCACCGATCCGCTGCCGGCCGGTTTCGAAGCCGTCGAGGGCTGGTTCGTGACGACCGCGCGCGACCTGGCGCGCGAAGCCTCGGTCGAGGGCGAGCGCGGCGAGGACGACGCCAGCTGGCTCGAGCGCATGCGCCGCGGCGGCTTCGACCACGTGGAAAAGCTCGATGACCGCGTGCAGCTGTTTGCCACGCGCCTCGGCGACGGCCGCCACGAGTTTTCGTATCTCGTGCGCGCGACGACCTCGGGCACGTTCCTGGCGGCGCCCGCCTGGGTCGAGCAGATGTACGAGCCGGAAGTGAACGGCCGCTCGGCACCGGCCAAAGTGGTGATCCGAAAATGAAGCGCTGGGTAGCGTGGGTGGCGCAGGCCTTCAGGCCTGCGTGGCGACGGCGCGCCCTCGCGGCCGCCATCGTCATTCTCGCGCTCGGCGCCGCGCGCTACTGGCCACTGCCGGTGAAGCTGATCGAGCGATCCGCCGCGCCGGGCACGCTGGTGCTCGATCGTCACGGCGCCACGCTCTATGCCGCGCGCAACGCGGACGGTATGCGCGGCGATCCGGTCGACGCGGCCGCACTGCCCGCGCATGTCGTGGACGCGACGCTCGCCGCGGAAGACTCGCGCTTCCGCCGCCATCCTGGCATCGATCCGCTCGCCATCGCGCGCTCGCTCTGGGTCAACGCGCGGTATGGCGGCGGCCAGGGCGGCTCCACGCTGACGCAGCAGGTGGCGCGCATGCTGCTCGATCGCGAGGCCGGCCGGCAGCGCGCGCGGACGATCGGCGCGAAAATCCGCGAGTCGCTGCTGGCATGGCGGCTCGAGGGCCGGCGCAGCAAGGACGAAATCCTTTCGCTGTATCTCACGCTTGCGCCGTACGGCAATCAGATCGCCGGCATCCGGCGCGCAAGCCTCGAGTACTTCGGCGTCGAGCCGGCGCAGCTCACGCCGGCGCAGGCGGCGTACCTCGCGGCGCTGCCGCAGCAGCCCTCGCGCTTCAACCCGCGCGTCGACGCCACGCGCGCGCTGGATCGCGCGCACTGGATCCTGCGCCGCATGGCCCAGGGCGGCGCGCTGAACGGCGCGGCGCTCGCGTCCGCGCTTGCCGAACGCGTGACGCCCGCGCCCGCGAGCCCGGCCTTCCTGGCGCCGCACTTCGTGCAGATGGTGCTGGCCGCACGCTCCGCTCCCGCCGCCCGCATCGTCACCACCATCGACGCCCGCCTGCAGCGCGACATCGAAGGCATCGTGGCCGCGCATCGCGCGCAGCTCGACGCCGTCGGCGCGCGCCACGCGGCGGTCGTGGTGCTCGACAACCGCAGCGGCGAATGGCTGGCGTGGGAAGGCTCGGGCAACTTCTCAGCCGAAGATGGCGGCGCCATCAACGGCGCGGCATCACCGCGGCAGCCGGGCTCCGCGCTCAAGCCCTTCACGTACGCGCTCGCGTTCGAGAGCGGCTATGACCCGGCCTCGCTGCTGCCCGACATCCCGACGGAGTTTCCGACTGCCGAGCAAGGCGTCAGCTACCGCCCGGAGAACTATGACGGACGCTACCGCGGCCCGATGCTGGCGCGCGTCGCGCTCGCCGGATCGGAAAACGTTCCCGCGGTGGCCCTTGCGGCCGGCATCGGCATTCCACGTCTTCAGCGGATGCTCACGCGCGCGGGCTTCAGCACGTTCGATCGATCGGCGGCGCATTATGGACTGGGCCTGACGCTCGGCAATGCCGAAGTGCGGCTCGATGAACTCGTGGCCGCGTATGCCGGCATCGCCCGCGGCGGGGTGCGGCGAGACACGGTCGCGGTGCGCGAGATCGACGGCCGTCCGGCGCCGCGCGAGAACGGCGACAGCGACGCGCGCTTCGTGTCGTATCGCACGGCGTGGTGGGTCACCGACATCCTCACCGATGCCGACGCCCGCGCGTATGCCTTCGGCCGCGGCAACGTGCTGGAGTTCCCCTTCCCCGTCGCCGTGAAAACCGGCACGTCGCAGGCATATCGGGACAACTGGGTGATTGGCTACACGCGCGACGTCACCGTCGGCGTCTGGGTCGGCAACTTCGATCGCACGCCGCTGATCGGCTCGTCGGGCATCTCGGGCGCGGGCCCCATCTTTCAGGCCGCCATGCTTGCCGCCGCCGAACATGCCGGCCGCGATCTCTTCGACATGACGCCGATTCTCGCGAAGCCTGACGATGTGGAGCGGCGGGAGATCTGTCTGTTGTCGGGTATGACCGCCGGCGCGGCATGTCCGCGGCGGGGGCTCGAGTGGACGCGCGCGGGCCGACGGCCGTCCTGCTCGTGGCACGCGCACGACGGCGCGGCGGTCGTGACGCACTGGCCCGACGAGTATCGACGCTGGGCGGCCGCGGAAGGCTTCGACGTGCCGCGCCTCCTCCGCGCCTCGAACACGCCGGCGGCGCGCGCGGCTGGATTTCGAATCGTGACGCCGATGTCCGACGCGGTGTATCTGATCGATCCCACACTGCGCGCCGAGTTCCAGTCGCTGCCGCTTACCGCCGACGGCGCATCGGGCGAGGTGCACTGGACGATTGACGGCCGCGACGCCGGCCGTTCGGATGCCGCGCGCGCGCTCGACTGGCCGCTGGCACCCGGACGCCACACCCTCGTCGCGCGCGATTCACGCGGCCGCACCGCGCGCGTCACCTTCGTCGTACGGTAGCGCAGGCCCCGGGGGTGGCGCAGACCTTTAGGTCTGCGACCACGCTTCAGATATAACTTTCCCTGTGAAGCCGCTCGCCGCCGCGTCGCTGTTCATCGTCGCCGCCTCCGCGCTGACCGCGCAGGAGCGCGGTCCGCGAACCCATCGCCTCGAAGCCACGCCCGACACCGTCGCGTACGGCCATTACTGGTCGGAGTCAGCTCCGGTGCTTCGCATCGCGTCTGGCGACATCATCGACGTCGACACCCTGCTGACGAACTCGCCGGCCGGCCTCGAGCGCGCCGGCGTGGCCGCGGATCGCATCCAGCCATCGCTTCGCGCGGTCGTGTCGCAGGTCACCGGGGATCGCCGCGGGCCGGGCGGCCACATCCTGACGGGGCCGGTCTACGTGGAAGGCGCCGAGCCGGGCGACGTGCTCGAGGTCAAGGTGCTGTCGATCGATCTGTCGATCGACTACGGCTACAACGGGTGCAGCGGCTATCTGCGCGAGAACTGCGGTTCCGGGCCGCGGACGACCATCATTCCGCTCGACCGCAAGACGATGACCGCGGAATTCGCGCCCGGCATCGTCATTCCGCTCAAACCGTTCTTCGGCAGCATGGGGGTGGCACCGGCGCCGGAGCTTGGCCGCGTGAGCAGCAATCCGCCAGGCCGGCACGCCGGCAATCTCGACAACCGCGCGCTGACGGCCGGCTCCACGCTTTACATCCCAGTCTTCGTAAAAGGCGCGTTGTTCGAGGTTGGCGACGGCCACGCGGCGCAGGGTGACGGCGAAGTCAACCAGACGGCCATCGAGACGTCGTTGCGCGGGCGCCTGCAGCTGACGGTGCGCAAGGACATGACGCTCACCTGGCCGCGCGCCGAGACGGCGACCGACTACATCAGCATGGCCACCGACCCAGACCTGGTCGTCGCGACGAAGACCGCCATTCAACAGATGGTCGACTTCCTGGTGGAGACGAAGGGGCTGACGCGGCAGCAGGCGTATCAGCTCACCAGCATTGCCGGCAACGTGGCCATCACGCAGCTGGTCGACCTTCCGAACCTCGGCGTGCACGTCACGATGCCCAAGAACATCTTCAAGTGAAAGCCAGAGTCGTTCTCATTCTCGTCGCGGCGATCGTGATCGCCGTCCCCGTCGTCATGCAGATCAAATCGCGGCGGGAGCCTGCGCCTCCCGAGGCCGGCATCCCGCAGACGCTTGCCGAGGACCGCGCGCACCGCGTGTCGGACCTGCGCTACGACGTCATGCTGTCGATTCCCGAGCGCAGGGATCAGCCCATCCCCGGGAAGCTGACCGCGACGTTCACGCTGCGTGAGGCCGGCGAGTCGCTCGCGTTTGATTTCGCGCAGCCGGTTGAGAAACTGCTCGCCGTCACCGCCAACGGCGACGCCCTCACACCGCGAATCGAGAACGGCCACATCGTCATCCCTGAGAGCGCTCTCGAGGAAGGCGCAAACACCGTGACGTTTGCGTTCCATGCGGGCGAAGAGTCGTTGAACCGCAACGATGAGTTCCTCTATGCCCTGTTCGTGCCCGCGCGGGCCTCGCTGGCCATGCCGGTGTTCGATCAGCCCGATCTCAAGGCGCGCTGGACGCTGACGCTCGAAGTGCCTCACGACTGGCGCGCCGTCTCGAACGGCGCGGAGGCCTCGCGGCAGATTGACGCGCTGCGGCAAACGATGCGGTTTGCCGAAACGCAGCCGCTGTCGACCTATCTATTCAGCTTCGCCGCCGGGAAATTCGACGTCGAACAGGGCGAGCGCAACGGGCGGACGTTCCGGTTCCTGCATCGCGAAACCGACGCGGCGAAAGTGGCGCGCAATCGCGACGCCATCTTCGACCTGCACGCCACCGCCGTCGCCTGGCTCGAGGACTACACCGGCATTGCCTATCCGTTCGGCAAGTTCGACTTCGTGTTGATTCCATCGTTCCAGTTCGGCGGCATGGAGCATCCCGGCGCCGTGTTCTACAACGCGTCGAGCCTGCTGCTCGACGAGGCCGCGACGCAGAACCAGATGCTCGGCCGCGCGAGCCTCATCGCGCACGAGACCGCGCACATGTGGTTTGGCGATCTGGTGACGATGACGTGGTTCAACGACGTGTGGATGAAGGAGGTCTTCGCGAATGTCATGGCCGCGAAGATCGTGAATCCCTCATTTCCCGAAGTGAATCACGAGCTGCGGTTTCTCTTCAGCCACTATCCGAGCGCGTATGACGTGGACCGCACGGAGGGCGCGAATCCGATCCGCCAGGAGCTGGCCAACCTGAATGAAGCCGGCTCACTGTACGGCGCGATCATTTATCAGAAGGCGCCGATCGCGATGCGGCAGCTGGAGCTGCTGATCGGCGCGGAGACGATGCGCGACGGCCTGCGCGCGTATCTCCGCGGCCATGCCTACGGGAATGCCACCTGGTCCGATCTCGTGGCGTTGCTCGATGCCCGCACCGGGGCGGACCTCCGGGCCTGGAGCGAGGCATGGATTGAAGGGCGCGGCCGCAAGGGGCTCGAGCGCTTTCAGGACTCGCTGCTCCATCCGGTGACACTCGCGCCGGGCGCGGTGCTTCCGAATGGTGACGGCGTCGGCTACGGCGATTTCGCGCTCGACGCCGCCACGCTCGACTATCTGACGACGTCGCTGCACCGCATCGAGGATCCGCTCACGCGCGGCGCCGCGCTCGTGACGCTGTGGGAGAACATGCTCGAGGGGCGCGTGCCGGCCTCGCGTGTGCTCGACACGCTGCTCACGTCGCTCGCCGTCGAGCAGAACGAGCTGCTCGTCACGCAGATGCTGTCGTACCTGCGCGAAGCGTTCTGGCGCTTCACGCCCGCAGCGGAGCGGCCCGCGCTTGCGCCTCGCGTCGAGGCGGTCGTGCGCCGGGGCCTCGAAGGCGCCGCGTCGACCAGCCTGAAGACGACGTGGTTCAACACGATTCGAAGTGTGGCCACCACGCCGGAGACGGTGACGTGGCTGGAGCGGGTCTGGCGTCGCGACATCCTGATTCCGGGTGTGCCCCTGTCGGAGGCTGACGAGGCGGAGCTTGCGCTGGACCTTGCCGTGCGGGACGTGCCGGCCGCCGAAGAGATTCTGCGGACGCAGCTGTCACGGTTCACGAATCCCGATCGCAAGGCGCGGTTTACGTTCGTCATGCCCGCCGTCTCTCGCGACGCCGAGGTGCGCGCCGCGTTCTTCGAGAGCCTGAAGGACGTGAATAACCGCCGCCGTGAGGCCTGGGTGCTCGAGGCCGCGCGGTATCTGCACCACCCGCTGCGTGCCGACGGCTCCGCGCGCTTCATCCGGCCGGCGCTCGAGCTCGTGCACGAGATTCAGCGCACCGGCGACATCTTCTTCCCCAAACGCTGGGCTGACGCGACGCTCAGCGGGCACCAGAGCGCTGAAGCGGCCGCGACCGTGCGGACATTCATCGACGGCCTGCCGGGCGACTATCCGCCGCGGCTGAAGTGGGTGCTGCTTGCATCGGCCGACCCGTTGTTCCGCGCCGCGCGGTAGCGCGCGCCGTTCAGGTTGCGGCTCCGCTGGCGCGGGCTTTGGCGCTGCGATACCATCCAGCATGCTTTCTTTATCGATTCTGCTGGGCATGCTGCTGCTTGCTCAGCAGCCGCCGGCCACGGCCCTGCCGCCCGGCCATTATCCGCACAGCGTGGCCGACGTCGAGTTCATGTCGGGCATGATTCCGCATCACGCCCAGGCGGTGCTCATTGCCGGCTGGGTGCCCACGCACACGACGCGCGAGGACCTTCGCATTCTTGCCGAGCGCATCGTGGTGGCGCAGAAAGACGAGATCGCGCTCATGCAGACGTGGCTGAGCGATCGCGGCCTGCCGGTGCCCGACGCCAACGCCACGCACCATCGCATGACGATGCCCAACGGCATGGAGCACGACATGCTGATGCCCGGCATGCTGAGCGCCGAGGAGCTCGAGAAGTTGAACAAGGCGCGCGGGCCCGCGTTCGACGCGCTGTTCCTCGAATACATGATCAAGCACCATCAAGGCGCGATCTCGATGGTGGACACCCTGTTCAAGTCGTACGGGGCCGCGCAGGATGAAACCGTGTTCCGCTTCGCGTCGGATGTGTACGCGGATCAGACGACTGAGATTCAGTTAATGACGAAGATGCTCGGGGAGGGCAAATGAAGAGATCACTGATTATCTGGTCGCTGGCGATCGGCATTACCGCCGCCGCCTGCGCGCCGAAGAGCGCGCCGGACGCGCCGGCGCCGCCGCCGGCACCCGCGGCCGCGCCCGCTGCGCCCG
>JAKFEY010000028.1:0-1843 GCA_036675475.1 Vicinamibacterales bacterium | reverse complement strand
CGTCTTCACCGACACCTACCTCGACGCCTACATCGAGCTCAAGATGCAGGAGGTCACGCGCTTTCGCATGGCCACCCATCCGATCGAGTTCGACATGTACTACACGCTGTAGGACGGCGCAGCAAACCGGAGGACCTGCGTGCGCTGCGGCGCCGATCGCCGCACGCGTGCGCCTCGGGGAGGCCGGTATCGCAAGGACTGTGACAAAGGGACGGCTCGGGCCGTCCCTTTCCACATCCGGCCCCCGCACCGCCCGTCACGGCGGCGCGTTGAGAAAAGATTGCCGGATACTCGGTGAGCAGCGGCGCGGGGTGTTCGCGCGCGGTGCGCAAGGAGCGACGGATGTTTGGGCGACACGGTTTCGGGGCAGTGGCGGTGGCGATGGCGGCACTTGGCTGCGGCGCGTGGACGAGCGCGCTCGCGCAGGACGCCGTGGTCTACAAATGCCCGGGCAATCTCTACACCGGCACCATCACGCCCAAGGAAGCCGCCGACAAGGGCTGCAAGGCGCTCGAAGGCGGCTCCGTCACGGTGATTCAGTCGGCGCCGATCCGGCGCGCACCGGCGCCGAGCGCCGCCCCCGGTGCCTCGCGTCCGGCCGACAGCCGGGTCGATCCGGCGGACCAGCGCGCGCGCGACGCCGACAAGCGCCGCATCCTCGAGACCGAGTTGCGGCGCGAGGAAGAGCGTCTGGCGGGCCTGAAGGCCGAATACAACAACGGCCAGCCCGAGCGTCGCGGCGACGAGAAAAACTATCAGAAGTACCTGGATCGCACGGCCGAACTCAAGGCCGGCATCGAGCGCTCGGAGAGCGATGTCGCCGCGCTGCAGCGCGAACTCGGCAAGCTCGGCGGCGCGAGCGCCGGCTCCGCCAGCGGCAGCGGCGTCTGACGGGCGCGTCGCCGAGGGCCTTCGGCCGCCTGCCGCGATGAGCCCGCAAGCCCCGGCCGTCCCGGGCAGCCACGACGCCTTCGACCTGCTCGCCACCATGGTGGCGGTGGTGCATCGCGACGGGCGCTGCCTGTTCGCCAATGCCGCCTTCGAAAACGTGATGGGCCTGTCCCGGCGCCACGTGCGGCGGCGAGACTGGTTCGAATGGTTCGTCGAGCCCAACCTGCTGCGCGAGACCGTCGCGGCGGTGGCGCGCAACGAGTTCTCGACCAGCCGGCTCGACGCCCAGTTGAAACGCCCTTCCTCCGCTCACGCGGAGCCGCTGCTCGTTCACGTCATCGTCAATCAGATGGAAGAGCCCGAGGTCACGCTGGTCGAGCTGATCGAGATCGAGCAGCAGACCCGCCAGGACCGCGAGGAGCGGGCGCACGGGCAGGTCGAGGCCAACAAGGAACTGATCCGCAACCTCGCTCACGAGATCAAGAATCCGCTGGGCGGCATTCGCGGCGCGGCGCAGTTGCTGCAGATGGAAGTCGCCTCCAAGGGCCTGGGCGAGTACACGCAGGTCATCATCAAGGAGGCCGACCGGCTGCAGGCGCTGGTCGACCGCCTCCTCGCGCCGCACCGCCGGCCGCACCTGGTGAGCGACGTCAACATCCATGAGGTCTGCGAGCGGGTTCGCGCGCTGATCCTGGCCGAGTTTCCGAAGGGCCTGACGATCCAGCGGGATTACGACATCTCCATCCCCGACTTCCGTGGCGACCGCGAGCAACTCATCCAGGCGGTGCTCAACATCGCCCACAACGCCGCGCAGGCGCTGGGTGAGCGCACGGCGGCCGGCGATGCGCGCATCGTGCTGCGCACGAGGGTCGCGCGGCAGGTCACGCTCGGCAAGCAGCGCTTCCGATTGGCACTGGAATTGCATGTCGAGGACAACGGCCCGGGCATTGCG
>JAKFEY010000057.1:0-1855 GCA_036675475.1 Vicinamibacterales bacterium | reverse complement strand
CGTCTTCACCGACACCTACCTCGACGCCTACATCGAGCTCAAGATGCAGGAGGTCACGCGCTTTCGCATGGCCACCCATCCGATCGAGTTCGACATGTACTACACGCTGTAGGACGGCGCAGCGAACCGGAGGACCGGCGTGCGCTGCGGCGCTGATCGCCGCACGCATGCGCCTCGGCGAGGCCGGTATCGCAAGGACTGTGACAAAGGGACGGCTCGGGCCGTCCCTTTCCACATCCGGCCCCCGCACCGCCCGTTGCGGCAGTGCGTCGAGAATGGATTGCCGGATACTCGGCGAGCAGCGGCGCGGGGAGTTCGCGCGCGGTGCGCAAGGAGCGACGGATGTTTGGGCGACACGGTTTCGGGGCAGTGGCGGTGGCGGTGGCGGCACTTGGCTGCGGGGCGTGGACGAGCGTGCTCGCGCAGGACGCCGTGGTCTACAAATGCCCGGGCAATCTCTACACCGGCACCATCACGCCCAAGGAAGCCGCCGACAAGGGTTGCAAGGCGCTCGAAGGCGGCTCGGTCACGGTGATCCAGTCGGCGCCGATCCGGCGAGCACCGGCGCCGAGCGCCGCCCCTGGTGCGTCGCGTCCGGCCGACAGCCGGGTCGATCCGGCTGACCAGCGCGCGCGCGACGCCGACAAGCGCCGCATCCTCGAAACCGAGTTGCGGCGCGAGGAAGAACGTCTGGCGGGCCTGAAGGCCGAGTACAACAACGGCCAGCCCGAGCGTCGCGGCGACGAAAAGAACTATCAGAAGTACCTGGATCGCACGGCCGAACTCAAGGCCGGCATCGAGCGCTCGGAGAGCGATGTCGCCGCGCTGCGGCGCGAACTCGGCAAGCTCGGCGGCGCGAGCGCCGGCTCGGCCACCGGCTCCGCCAGCGGCAGCGGCGTCTGACCGGCGCGTCGCCGAGGGCCGTGGGCCGCCTGCCGCGATGAGCCCGCAAGCCCCGGCCGTCCCGGGCAGCCACGATGCCTTCGACCTGCTCGCCACCATGGTGGCGGTGGTGCATCGCGACGGGCGCTGCCTGTTCGCCAATGCCGCCTTCGAGAACGTGATGGGCCTGTCCCGGCGTCACGTGCGGCGGCGAGACTGGTTCGACTGGTTCGTCGAGCCCGAACTGCTGCGCGAGACCGTCGCGGCGGTGGCGCGCAACGAGTTCTCGACCAGCCGGCTCGACGCCCAGTTGAAACGCCCTTCCTCCGCTTACGCGGAGCCGCTGCTCGTTCACGTCATCGTCAACCAGATGGAAGAGCCCGAGGTCACGCTGGTCGAACTGATCGAGATCGAACAGCAGACCCGCCAGGACCGCGAGGAGCGTGCGCACGGGCAGGTCGAGGCCAACAAGGAGCTGATCCGCAACCTTGCGCACGAGATCAAGAATCCGCTGGGCGGCATCCGCGGCGCGGCGCAGTTGCTGCAGATGGAAGTCGCCTCGAAGGGCCTGGGCGAATACACGCAGGTGATCATCAAGGAGGCCGACCGGCTGCAGGCGCTGGTCGACCGCCTGCTCGCGCCGCACCGCCGGCCGCACCTGGTGAGCGACGTCAACATCCACGAGGTCTGCGAGCGGGTTCGCGCGCTGATCCTGGCCGAGTTTCCGAAGGGCCTGACGATCCAGCGCGACTACGACATCTCCATCCCCGACTTCCGCGGCGACCGCGAGCAGCTCATCCAGGCGGTGCTCAACATCGCCCACAACGCCGCGCAGGCGCTGGGCGAGCGTACGGCGGCCGGCGATGCGCGCATCGTGCTGCGCACGAGGGTCGCGCGGCAGGTCACGCTCGGCAAGCAGCGCTTCCGATTGGCACTGGAATTGCATGTCGAGGACAACGGCCCGGGCATTGCG
>JAKFEY010000074.1:0-11069 GCA_036675475.1 Vicinamibacterales bacterium | reverse complement strand
CACGCAGGCCTGAAGGCCTGCGCTACCCCTCTTCGCGCGTGCCGCGCGCGCGCAGCGCCTTGCTCACGGCATCCGGCGCGAAGCCCTGACGCACCAGCGCCTGCCACACCTTGCTCGACTCCTTGCGGTCCGACAGATCGCGGCCGCGCGCGCGTTTCTCGAGCGCTGCGCGCAGCCGCTCGGCTTCCTCGTCCGGGTCGATCTGCGCGTCGAGCGTTTGCGCGACGAGCTCGGGATCGACGCCGCGCACCGCCAGCTCGCGCGCGATACGCATGCGGCCCTGTCCCTTGATGTGCGACGCGTGGCGCGTGAACGTCTTCGCCGCGCGCGCATCGTCCAGAAAACCGGCGGCGACAAGGTCGTCGAGCACCTTGTCGATGTCGGCGGCGTCGAATTGTCGTTGAAGGAGTTTGCGCCGGAGCTGCGCGCGCGTGTTCTCGCGCCGCCCGAGCATGTTGAGGGCCGTGGTCTTGAGGTCAGCCGCCAAAGCGTTCGATCGCCGGCCCCCCGGGTTTGGAGGGCTCGTTGGCCGCGCGGGCCATTTCGTCGCGCGCCATCTCGGACGTGGAGGAGATGCCCGCGACCTTCAGCTTGAACTCGTCGACGTGCGACGCCGAGCGCAGCGCCTCGTCGAGCGTGATGTCGCCGCGCTGGTAGAGCCCGAAGATCGACTGATCGAACGTCTGCATGCCGTACTGCGACGTGCCGGCCGCGATCGCACCGGGAATCATGCTCGTCTTTTCCTTGTCGACGATGCAGTCGCGGATGAACGGCGTCGCGATCATGACTTCGACCGCCGCGACGCGGCCCTTGCCGTCGGCTTTCGGGATCAGGCGCTGCGAGATCGCCGCCTTGAGCACGCTGGCCAGCTGGAGGCGCACCTGCCGCTGCTGGTGCGGCGGGAACACGCCGATGATGCGGTTGATGGTTTCGGTGGCGTCGAGCGTGTGCAGCGTCGAGAACACGAGATGGCCGGTTTCGGCTGCGGAGAGCGCGGTTTCCACCGTTTCGTGATCGCGCATTTCGCCGACGAGAATGACGTCGGGGTCCTGGCGCAAGGCGGCGCGCAGCGCCGAGGCGAAGCCGAATGTGTCGACGGTGACTTCGCGCTGGTTGACGATGGACCGGTGATCGCGGTGCAGGTACTCAATCGGGTCTTCGACCGTCATGATGTGCGCCGACCGCGTGTTGTTGACGTGGTCGATCATCGCGGCCAGGGTCGTGCTCTTGCCGCTGCCGGTGGTGCCGGTGACGAGCACGAGGCCGCGCTCCTCTTCAGCCACCTTCTTGAGCACCGGCGGCAGGCCGAGCATGTCGATCGTCTTGATGGCCGTGGAGATGATGCGCAGCACGAAGCCCCAGGTGCCGCGCTGCTGAAACACGTTGCAGCGGAAGCGGCCGAGGCCGGCGACGCTGTAGGCGAGGTCGAGATCGCGCTTTTCGCGAAACTGCTCGAGCTGCGCGGGCGACAGCATCTGCGTCACCATTGCCTCGGTGTCTTCGCGCTCGAGGCGCCGCTCCTCGGAGGCCGGCACCAGCGTGCCGCTGACACGCATCATGGGATAGCTGCCGGCCTTGACGTGCAGGTCGGACGCGCTGGCTTCCGTGGCGGTGCGCAGCAGATCGTCGAGTTTCATGCGGCGTCTCTCGTCTGTTACGCGCGGCGCGCGCCGGCGGCTTCCGTCCGCTCGGCCGGCTGGATGAACCGGAGCCAGCCGTGGCGATCCGGCGACGCGCAGTTGATCACGTCGAAGTACGCCTTCTGGACGGCCGCGGTAATCGGGCCGCGCTCGCCGGTGCCGATCGGAATGCGATCGACGGACTTGACCGGCGTCACTTCGACGGCGGTGCCGGCGAAGAACACCTCGTCGGCGATGTAGAGCATCTCGCGCGGGATGTGCTGCTCGACGACGCGCAGGCCAAGCTCGCGGGCCAGGATCATGATCGAATCGCGCGTGATGCCGGGCAGCACCGATGCGGCCAGCGGCGGCGTGTACACGACGCCGTCGCGCACGACGAACACGTTCTGGCCGCTGCCTTCACTGACGTGACCCTCGGGATCGAGCGCGATGCCTTCGCTGTAGCCTTCGGCCAGCGCTTCCATCTTGATGAGAATCGAGTTGCCGTAGTTGGCCACGCTTTTCGCCATCGCGGGCAGCGTGCTCGGCGCCATGCGGCGCCAGCTGCTGATGCGCACATCCACGCCCTGCTCGAGCGCGCCCTTGCCGAGATACGTGCCCCATTCCCACACGAGAATGGCCGCGTCGACGGGACACGGGAACGGATCGACGCCCAGCTTGTTGTAGCCGCGATAAATCACGGGCCGGATGTAGCAGGCATCGAGCTTGTTGGCGCGAATCGTGTCGATCACCGCCGTGGTCAGCGTCTCCTGATCCAGCTCGTACTCCATGCGGTAGATTTTCGCGGAGTCGAAGAGCCGGCGCATGTGGTCTTCGATGCGGAAACAGGCCGGGCCCTTGGGCGTGGCGTAGCAGCGCGCGCCCTCGAACACCGCGCTGCCGTAATGGATGACGTGCGACGCGATGTGGATTTTCGCGTTATCCCAGTCGACGAGGGATCCGTTCATCCAGACTTTGCCGGAGCTGGAAAAACTCATCTGACGAACTCCTTAAACAGGACTCCCGGGGAGAATGATCTGCCGGTCGAATAGTATCACTGCTGCTCGCCGCAGAACGGGCACTTGTCCGCCCGCGCGTGCAGCGGCTTGCGGCACTGCCAGCAGAACCGCGCCGTCGGCGCGTCGACGCGATGGCGCGCGCGTGACACCACCGCTTGCACGCCGTCGCCGCGCCCGCTGCGCGCGTCGCCTGCCGGCACGGGCGTGCGCCGAATCAGCTTGCGCGCGCTGAGAATCGCGTCGAGCAGATCCGACGCGCGCTGGTAGCGCTGCGCCACGTCGGGCGCGAGCGCTTTCATGACGATGTCGTTGATGGGCGCGGGCACCGCGGCGTTGCGCGCTTTCGGCGCCTCGAACAGGTCGCCGCGCATCAGCCGCTCGAGATCCGCCGGCGACGGCGTCTCATATGGCAGCATCCCCGTCAGCATCTGATACATCGTCACGCCCACCGAATAGATGTCGGAGGCGAAGACGGCCTTGCCCTGGAACTGCTCGGGCGCCATGTAGGGCGGGCTGCCGATGACGGTGGTGCCATGCGCGGCGATTTCGAGGAAGCGCGAGGTGCCGAAGTCCGCGACCTTGAGCACGTCGTTGTCGGACACGAGCACGTTGGCCGGGCGCAGATCGCGGTGAATGACGCCCTGCCGGTGCGCGTGGTCGACGGCGTTGGCGATCTGGCAGGTGTAGTCGAGCGCGCGGCTGAGCTCGAGCGCGCCTTCGCGCGCGATGATGGTTTCGAGCGTTTCGCCAGGGATGTACTCCATGACGATGAAGAAGACGTTGTCCTGCTTTTCGGCGGTAATCACCGACACGATGTTGGGATGGCCGAGCGCGGCCAGCAGGCGCGGCTCTTTCAGGAGCTCGCCGAAGTCGGTGGTCTGCCGGTGCGGCACCTTGATGGCGACTTTCTTGTCGATCCAGGTGTCTTCGGCAAGATAGACCGTGCCGAAACCGCCGCTGCCGAGCGGAGCGGTAATCCGGTATTTGCCGAGCGTTTGTCCGCGGAAAAGCATGGGGAGAGCAGGCGGCAAAAGAATAGCATGGCATCATCGACGGAAGCCGGGAAGGACAACCATGACTGAACCGCGTGTCTACGCGCCCGATGCCGCCGACGGCGCCGACGTGCTGCTGCCTGCCGATGAAAGCGCGCACCTGACGCGCGTCCTGCGGCTCGGCGCGGGTGATGCCGTGCGCGTGTTCGACGGCAAGGGCGCGGCGTTTGCGGCCGAGATCGTCACGGCCGGCCGCGGCGGGGTACGCGTGCGTGTCGGGCATCCGGAAGAGAGCGCGGCCGAATCGCCGGTGGCGTTTGTCGTGGCGCCCGCGCTCATCAAGGGTGACGGCTTCGACGAGATCGTGCGCGACGCCGTGATGATGGGCGCGGCGGTCGTGCGGCCGGTGACGACGGAGCGCACGGTGGTGAAGCCGCGCGAGGCGATGGCGGAGCGCTGGCAGCGCGTGGCCCTGGCGGCGGCGAAACAGTCGGGCCGCGCGGTGCTGCCGCGCGTGGAGGCGCCGGTGACCCTCGATCAGCTGATCGCGAGCGACGCCTCGGCGCGCCGCTTCGCGTTCGTCGAGCCGTCGGCCGATGTCCTGGTGGTCGATCCCCTGACGCTCGCCGCGCCGCAGTCGGCGCTGGTGCTGACCGGCCCGGAAGGCGGCTGGTCGCCCGCGGAGCTGCAGCTGTTCAAGGAGAAGGCCGTGACCTGCGTGCGCATCGGCGCCCGCACGATCACCGCCGAGCGCGCCCCGCTCGCCGCCCTGGCGGTGCTGATGGCCGTCTGGGAGCGGTAGCGCAGGCCTTCAGGCCTGCGGAGGGGGCCTTCAGGCCTGCGTTCTCAACGTCCTCTGAAAATCTTCGGCGGCCATCGCGATCGTCGTCCCCGAGTACGGCCACTGATCCCAATGATCGACCAGCCCGGCCCTTACCGGATTGGCGAGCGTGTACGAAACGTAACGCTCGATGCTCTCGTCATCCCGGATGATGTGATCGAACCATCCGGTTTGCCACAGCGGCGCCGAGTACCGTTGCGCGTGCCAGCATCCGGTCCGCTGTTTCGCGTCTTTGATGAACCCGGCCAGGTCCGAGTCGCGCGCCGTGCCGGCCAAAACGAGGTGCAGGTGGTCCGGCATGTAGCAGTACGCGAGAAACTGAAACGCCCACCGGCGTGCACCGTCGCGGAAAGTTCGATCCGCTTCGGCGACGACTCGCGCGTCCCTGAATCGCTCGCGTCGCGCAAAGGTGCAGAGCGTAAGGAAATACGCGAACTGGCCCTTGTATTCGAAGCCAGGCAGCCGT
This sequence comes from Vicinamibacterales bacterium, assembly GCA_036675475.1. GTDB lineage: Bacteria > Acidobacteriota > Vicinamibacteria > Vicinamibacterales > SCN-69-37 > JALYRV01. The sequence continues at coordinate 6,132 of JAKFEY010000074.1, read as the reverse complement.
CCGACGCGCTTCGGGAGCACGAAGCCAAACGGGCAAGCCGCATGCCCGTTCTGCGTGAATGACTTCCGGGTGGGCGATGATACCGGGATGCGCCTCTATCCCGCCCTTCGCGTCTCGTTGCGTCACCCGCCCGTGGAGTTCATGGATCTGGTGGCGGCGGCCCTGGACGATTTCGGGGTCATCGCCATCGAGGAAACAGACGACGGCTCGATTCAGGCGTTCATCAGTGATGCGCATCAACGGGACGCAGCGTCCGAGGCCGTGCGGCGGATGCTGCCTGACGCCACCATAACGTCGCGCGACGTGCCGGACGACAACTGGGCAGAACGCAGTCAGGCGGCGTTACGGGCCATCCGCGCAGGTGCCCTCACGGTTGCGCCTCCCTGGGATGTGCCTCTGGATGCGTCAGGGCAGGTGATCGTGATCGTGCCCTCGACCGGATTCGGCACGGGACACCACGCGACGACCAGGTTGTGCCTCGAGGCGCTGCAGCGCGCGCCGGTCGGGGGCGCGTCGGTGCTCGACGCGGGAACCGGATCCGGCGTACTCGCCATTGCCGCGGCGAAACGCGGAGCGCAGCGAGTGGTCGCCATCGACAATGATCCGGACGCCGTTGCCAACGCCGCCGAAAACGCCGCGCTGAACGACGCGCAACTCGATCTCCGCGTCGCGCCACTGGAAGGGCTCGAGAACGGCGTGCCGTTTGATGTCGTTACCGCGAACCTCACAGGGGCCACACTCGTGAAGTACGCCTCGAAACTGGAAGCGCTGTCGTCTGCCGCCGCGACGTTGATTCTGAGCGGCCTTCGCGGGGAGGAAGAACAGGATGTGCGGCGCGCGTTCCGCAGGTGCCGCGTCGTTGGGCGAGAGAGCGACGATGGGTGGGTGTGTCTGGTGATGCGGCGATCGCAGGCCTGAAGGCCGCTGCCCGCAGGCCTGAAGGCCTGCGCTACCCGAACAGGTCTTTGACCTTGTCGAAGACCGAGCGGTCTTCGACGGTGTCCACCTCGGTGGGCGAGGGCTTGCCCATCGGCATCACCTCGCCCAGCGTCTCGAGCGCGGCGCGCTGTTCTTTCGTCAGCTTCTTCGGCACCTGCACCACGACCTGCGCGTAGAGGTCGCCGCGGCTGCGGCCCTGCACGTTCGGCATGCCTTTGCCGCGCACGCGCAGCCGCGTGCCCGACGGCGTGCCGGCGGGCACGTCCACCGTGGTCTCGCCGCCCGACGGCGTCGGCACCGCGAGGCGCGCGCCGAGCGCGAGCGCGGGGAACGTCACCGGCATCTGGATGTGCAGGTCGTCGCCCTCGCGCTGAAAGAACGCGTGATCTGCGACGTGCACCACGACGTACAAGTCACCTGTCGGGCCGCCGGCCAGGCCGTGCTCGCCCTCGCCGTACAGCCGAATCTGCTGGCCGTTGGCAATGCCGGCGGGAATCTTGATCTTGAGCGTGCGCTCCTGCGACACGCGGCCCTGGCCGCGGCACGTCGCGCACGGGTTGGCGATGATGCGGCCGGTGCCGCGGCAGTGCGGACACGGGCGCGCGACCGTGAAGAACCCCTGCTGATAGCGCAGCTGTCCGCGTCCCGCGCATTCCTTGCACGTTTCCGGCTTCGTGCCCTCGGCCGCGCCGGTGCCCTCGCACGTCTCGCACGTCTCGTCGCGCGGAATCTGGATGGAGCTCTCGGTGCCGGCGTACGATTCCTCGAACGTGATCTCGAGGTCGTAGCGCAGATCGGAGCCGCGCTGCGGCCCGCCGCGCCGGCCGCGGCCGCCGAACACGTCGCCGAAGCCGAACACGTCGCCGAGATTCGAGAACAGATCGCCGAAGTCCGCGAAGATCGTCGGATCGAACCCCTGCGCGCCGGCGGCGCCGACGCCCTGATGGCCGAAGCGGTCGTACCGCGCGCGCTTGTCCCGGTCGGCCAGCACGGAATAGGCCTCGGCCGCTTCCTTGAACTTTTCCTCGGCGGCCGCGTCGCCGGGATTGCGGTCGGGATGAAACTTCAGCGCCTGCTTGCGGTACGCGCTCTTGATGTCCTGGTCGGAGGCGGAGCGCTCGACGCCAAGAACTTCGTAATAGTCCCGTTTCACGAATCTCTCCGGTGGGGGGCCCTGCGCCCCACCTAGCGAAGTTCCTGCGCCACGCGGACCATCGCCGGCCGCACGAGCCGATCGCCGAGGCGGTAGCCGCGCCGCAGCTCGCCGATGATCTCGCCTTCGCGGCGGCCTTCGGCCGGCTCGTACGCGACGGCTTCGTGGATGTTGGGATCGAAGTCCTGGCCGAGGGCGTCAATCGGCTCGACCCCGCGGCGCCGCAGCATCTCGAGCATCTGCCGGTAGATCATCTCGATGCCCTGATGAAAGCTGCCCGCGACATCGCCGGTGTCGGCCGCGAGCGCGCGCTCGAGGTCGTCGACGATCGGCAGGATGTCGCGCACGGCCTCTTCCGTGGCGCGCGCGAACAGCTGCAGCCGCTCGCGCTCCATGCGCTTGCGGAAGTTGTCGAACTCCGCGCCCAGGCGGAGCAGCTGATCGCGGTACGCGTCACGCTCCTGCGCCGCGCGGGCAGGGTTGTCGTCGAGCCCGGCGGCGGCGTCCTCGGGACGCTCGGTCGGAATGGCCGCGGCGTCGGTGCCGCCGTCCGTGGCGGGCTCGAGCACCTCGTCGAAAGGCTGCTGGGGATTGTCGGTCATGGTGTTCGTTTACTGGAAAGTGGTAATCGCGGCGCGTTGCCCTAAGACGCGTCGAAGACGCGCGTCACGACTTGCGCGACGCCGTCGACGGCATTAATCGTTTTCTGATAGCGCATGCGCGTCGGGCCGATGACGCCCACCGCGCCCACGCGATCGCCTTCCTGATAGGTCGACGCCACCACGCTGAACGGATGCAGATCGGGCGACGGATTCTCCGTGCCGATGAGCACCGTCACGCCGGGCGCCTCGATGTACTGCGTCAGCAGCTCCACCAGCCGGTGCTTCTCCTCGATCATCCGGAACAGCGACCGCAGCGTGTCGAGTGACAGGCGCTCGTCGTGCGCGCCCACGCGTTCGAACAGCGACGAGGTGCCCTGGATGAACAGCGACATGCCGGGCGTGATGGCGTTGATTTCCTCGAGCCCCGACTGCGCGAGCCTGAGCGCGCGCTGCAGCAGCTCGTCGTAAATGGTGCGCTCTTCCTGCAGCCGCGCGAGCAGCGCCTCGCGCACTTCGCTGATCCGCAGGCCCGAAAACTCGGCGTTGATGTAGTTGGCCGCCTGCCGCAGCGCGGACGAATCCACGCCCTCGCCGTACTCGACCACCTTGTGCGTGACCTGGCCGCCGGCCGACACCACCACGACCAGCACCTTGCGGCTGTCGAGCGGCACGAACTCGATGTGCTGCAGCACCGCGTCGGACGCCGCCGTCGCGATGGCGAACCCGATGTGATGCGACGCGCGCGACAGCTCCTGCGACGCGTTGTCGAGCACCGCGTCGAGCGAGCCGGCCTTGCGCAGCCGCGCCTCGACGTCGGCCGACGGCTTCATGCGCCGGCGGCCTTCCATCAGCAGATCCACGTAGGTCCGATAACCCTGGTCGGTCGGCACCCGGCCGGCCGAGGTGTGCGGCTGCTTGACGAGCCCAAGCTCTTCCAGCCGCGCCAGAATGTTGCGCACCGTCGCCGACGACAGGCCGAGGCCCGACCGTTCGGCCAGCCACAGCGACGACACCGGCTCGCCCTGCTCGATGAACTCGGCGACCAGGCGTGCCAGGATGCGGCGTTGACGTTCGGTTAATTCGAGGTTTGCGGCGCTCATTAGCAGTCACTCACCGAGAGTGCTAACGGCAATTATACCAAGGCCCGGCCGATGAGCGCGCCGGCGGCCGTCCGGGCCTCGGCCACAAGCGCCTTTTCGTCCTCCCGGACCAGCCGGCCGTCGCGCACCAGGCACGCGCCGTCCACCCACGTGGCCCGCACGTCCGACGCGCGCATGCCGTAAACGATGGACGAGTACGGCTCCAGGTCAGGCGCGGCGTGCAGCGGCGACGGCTGCATCAGCACGAGATCCGCGCGCTTGCCCGATTCGATCGATCCAATCTCGTGTTCGAGCCCGACCGCGCGCGCACCCTCGCGGGTTGCCATCCAGACGGCGTCGCGCGCCGTCAGCGCGCCCGGCGCGTACCGCACGGCCTGCAGCGTGGCCGCGAGCCGCATCTCCTGAAACATGTCGAGCTGGTTGTTGCACGCCGCGCCGTCGGCGCCGAGCGACACGCTGATGCCGCGGCGCCGCATGTCCACCACCGGCGCGATGCCCGATCCCAGCTTGAGGTTCGATCCGGGGCAGTGCATGACCTTCACGCCGCGCTCGGCCATCATGCCCTGCTCGGCATCGGTCGGCCACACACAGTGCGCCGCGCACAGCCGCGCGGTCGCGAGTCCCGTCGAAGCGAGATAGTCGAGATTGCTCATGCCGGTCATGCGCTGCACGAGTGCCACCTCATCGCGGTTCTCCGACGCGTGCGTGTGCACGAGCAGGCCGTGCGCGTCGGCAGCATGCGCCACGCCCTCGAGTAATTCGCGCGAGCACGACACCGCGAACCGCGGCGCCAGCGCCACCCGCAGCCGCCCGCCCGCCGCGCCGTGCCAGCGCTTGTGCAGCGCGAGACTTTCGTCGATCGCGGCGCCCGCATCTTCCTGCAGCCGCGCCGGCGCGAGCGCGTCGGCGTCCATCAGGCACTTGCCGACCGTCGCGCGCAGCCCCGTCGGCTCGAGCGCCTCGAACACCGCCTCCGTCTCGTGTACCGTCTCCATCGTCAGCGCCGTGGTGGTGCCGCCCTTGAGCAGCTCCGCCGCGGCCAGACGCGCCGATACCCGCAGCGTGGCGGCGTCGTGCGCGGCCTCGAGCGGCCACACACGCGCGCGCAGCCAGTCGAGCAGCGGCCGATCGTCGGCCATCGTGCGAAACAGCGTCTGGCACAGATGGATGTGCGTCTGGATGAATCCGGGCAGCAGATACGCGCCGCCGGCGTCAATGGTGTCGTCGAAGCGGGTCGCGCTGTGCGCGTCAGGAATGCCGCCCACAAACGCGATGCGGCCGTCGATGACGCCCACGGATCCGCGCACGATGTCGTGCGCGTCGTTGAGCGTCAACACGACCGCATCCGTGATCAGGGTCTTCATGAGATCACCAAATCACCAGATCACCAGATCACCAAATCCACTAGAAGAGGATCTCGATCTTCGCTTTCTCGCGCAGCTTGTTGATCAGGTCCACCGTCAGCCGGTCCTGGAGTTCGCGCAGCAGATAAGTGGCCAGGTCGGTCTGCACTTCCTCGAACGCCTGGATGCGCGAGGGCCGGCGGCCGGTGACCTTGACGATGTGGAAGCCGTCCGAGGTGTGGGCGAGGCCGCCGACTTCATTCGGCTGCAGGGCGAAGACGACGTCGTCGAATTCCTTCGGCGTCGCGCCTTTGTTGAACCAGCCGAGATCGCCGCCCTTCACGCCGGTGGTGCGGTCCTCGGAGTAGTTCTGCGCGAGCGCGGCGAAGTCGTCGCCGCGCTTCGCCAGCCGCATGATCGCCTCGGCGCGCACGCGCATGGCGTTCTTCGTCTTGTCGTCGGCGCCGGCGGGGACGCGCACGAAGACGTGCGACGCGCGCGCCATCTCGGGCTGCCGGAAGCGCTCGAGATTGGCGTCGTAGAACTTGCGGACATCCTCCACCGGCACGGCGACGTCCTTGCCGGCTTCCTGGCTGACCAGTTTCGCCACGCGCAGGTCGCGCCGCGCGTCGTCGCGCAGCATGTCCACCGTCACGCCGCGCGTGACGAGCGCGTTTCTGAGCGCCTCCTCGCTGGGAAACTGCTGCGCGAGCGCGCGCAGCTGCGCGTCGATTTCGGCCGCCGGCACTTCGATGCCGCGCGCGCGCGCCTCCTGCAGCAGCAGGCGATAGTTGATCAACCGCTCGAGCACGCCGCGCACGACGCCGTCGCGCTTGTCGGCCGGCATGCGCTGATTGAGCTGCGTTTCGACGCCGCGAATCGACCGCTCGAGATCGGCGCGCGTGATCTCCTCGCCGTTGACGCGCGCCACCACGGGCGGCAGCAGCGCCGGCACCGGTTTCGGCGCCTCGGCGGCGGCCGCCGCCGCGGTGCTG
>JAKFEY010000049.1:0-1874 GCA_036675475.1 Vicinamibacterales bacterium | reverse complement strand
GCGACGTTCACGACGCCAGCGTGGTGGTCGATCCGCAGGCATACGCCTGGCAACACCCGGACTGGTGCGGCCGGCCGTGGACCGAGACCGTGCTCTACGAGCTGCATGTCGGGGCACTCGGCGGCTATGCGGGCGTCCAGGCCCGGCTGCCGGCGCTTGCCGCGCTCGGCATCACCGCCGTCGAGCTGATGCCGCTGAACGACTTTCCCGGCGAGCGCAACTGGGGCTACGACGGCGTGCTGCCGTTCGCGCCCGATGCCGCGTACGGCACGCCCGAGGAACTCAAGGCACTGATCGACGCGGCTCACGGCCTCGGGTTGATGGTGTTCCTCGATGTCGTCTACAACCACTTCGGCCCCGAAGGCAACTACCTCGGCCTTTACGCCGGGCCCTTCTTCACCGACGACGCGCACACGCCCTGGGGACAGGCGATCGATTTCCGCCGGCCCGAGGTGAGCGAGTTCTTCATCCACAACGCGCTGTACTGGCTGATGGAGTACCGCTTCGACGGCCTGCGCTTCGATGCCGTGCACGCGATCGCCGAGCAGGCTTGGCTCGAAACGCTCTCGCGGCGCGTGCGCGCCGCGGTGGAGCCGGGCCGTCACGTGCATCTGGTGCTGGAACACGACGGCAATGCGGCGCACCTGCTGAAGGACGCCTTCGATGCGCAGTGGAACGACGACGGACATCACGTGCTGCACGTTTTGCTCACCGGCGAGCACGAGGGCTATTACGCCGACTATTGCCAAGCGCCCGCCGAGCGGCTGGCCCGTGTGCTGGCGCAGGGTTTCGCGTACCAGGGCGACGCGTCCGCGCACCGGGGCGGCGCCGTGCGCGGCGAGCCGAGTGCGCACCTGCCGCCCAGCGCGTTCGTGCTGTTCCTGCAGAACCACGACCAGATCGGCAACCGCGCGTTCGGCGAACGGCTGACGCAGCTTGCCGACTGCGGCGCGTTGCAGGCAGCCACCGCATTGCTGCTCCTGGCACCGCAGATCCCGCTGCTGTTCATGGGCGAGGAGTGGGGAGCGACGGAGCCGTTTCTCTACTTCACCAGCCACCCCGACGCCGGACTGGCCGGCGCGGTGCGTGAGGGTCGTCGGCGCGAATTCGAGCGCTTCGCCGCCTTCGCTGACCCGGCCCGGCGCGAGCGCATCCCCGATCCGAACGAGCCGGCCAGCTTCGAGCAGTCATGTCCGCGCGAACCGCTCGAAAGCAGCGCAGCGCAGGCAGCCGACGCCCAGCGCAGACGGTTGCGCGAGTTGCTCGCGCTGCGTCATGCGCACATCGTGCCGCGGCTGACGGGCGCTCGCAGCCTTGGCGCCCAGGCGATCGGCGAGGCGGCGGTGCAGGCGCGCTGGCGCCTGGGCGACGGCGCTGTGCTGACGATCCGGCTCAATCTCGGCGCGGAGCCGGTCGACATCGCGCAGGGCAGCGAAGGCGACCACGCGCAGAAGACCGGCGTGAACGGCCGCGAGGGCGCTGACAGTGCGGTTTCTTCCGTGTTCGATGAGCTCGGCGAGTTGTTGTTCGAGACCGTCGCAGCCGGCCAACGACAGGCTCGCGAGCGGATGCCGGCGCGCAGCATCGCCGTGTGGCTGACGCCCGCCGCGAGCGAGGCGTCATGAGCGAAGCGGACAACTCCCGCTCACGCCTGCACGAACTGGCCGCTGCCGCCGGTATTGCCGTCGATTGGACCGATGCCCACGGCGTGCCTCGCACGGTGGCGCCGGATACCCTGCACGCGCTGCTCGACGCGCTCGAACTGCCGAATGCGAATGCCCAGGAGCAGGCGGCGAGCCTCGCGCGTCTGCGGGCGGAGCACGACAGCGCCGAGGCGCCGGCCCTGCTGGTGGCGAGCGTGGCCGAGCCCATCG
>JAKFEY010000047.1:0-11398 GCA_036675475.1 Vicinamibacterales bacterium | reverse complement strand
CTGCGCCGCGTAGCTCGGGCGATCTCAGCTCGCATGCACAACCACGGCGCCGCGACAGACCGACCACTCGCGCCCAGCGCGGCCTGTCCCTGCTGTTACGGACCGCGATGCGCGCGCGGAGGCACGGTGTTTGTGACGGCCGACGTGATCGACCAAAGAATGGAGACAGGACGACCGCAGCCTGGCTCCATTTTTTCGCTGGGCGTTCTGATCAAGTCGGCGGACAGAAACACCTCGCCTCCGGCCACGCGCGCGCGAGGACGCGCAGCTCGCCTCAGCGGCTCAGCGCCACTGATAGTCGCAGATGTACCACATGCCGCCGTCGCCGATCGGGGCGCCGGGCGGGGGCTGCGGCAGCGTTGCGGGGCGCACGGCCTCGAGCGGGCGCTCGAGGAAGCGCTTGATGTCGGACGCCAGCTGCAGGTGATGCGCCTTGGCCGACGCGTCGGTGTTGAGGCCGCTCAGGCCGCCGCTCCTGGCGCCGATGTCGGTGAGCACCAGCAGCGCCTCGGCACGCGCCTGCGGCATCGGGGCGCTGGCTGCGAGCGCCATCACCTGGCTCGCCACCACGTTCTGCACCGCGCGCGCGACCTCCGCCTCGTACGGATTTGCCGGCGCCACGTCGAACGTCGCCGCGACGATGCGCTTGAGCACGTCGGTGAGGCCGGGCAGCGCCGGATCGAGCGCGTGCTGCGCGACGAGACGCGCCGCGCGCTCGTCGTCGAGAATCTGCGAGATGGCGTGCTGCGCCGCCACCATCGCCGGCGAAATGGGATCGAACGCGCCGCCCGTGAAGCGCGGGAACAGCTCGCGATGGCGTCCGTAGCCGCCCGGCCGCGGCGGCAGGCGATCGAGGATCGTCTTCGGCAGCGTGAGCTCGCCCGGCCGGATCGACGCGAGGATCGTGTCGAGCGCAGCGCGCTGATCCGCGGCGCTCACCCACTCCACGGGATCGCCCGCCGCATAGCCGCGCAGCGCATAGCGATAGCGCTGGCCGCCGATGGCCGACGCGGCCGCCTCGATCTGATAGCGCGGATGCATGTAGAGCGGCACGAGCACTTCCTCGAGCGTCGCCAGCGGCATGCCGCGCTGAATCGTCGACTCGCCGAAGCGGCTCATCGCCACCCGCCTCACCTGCATCGTCCGCTCGAGCTCCGCGGTGACGTCGGTGCCCATGGCCCACTGGTCGGCCTGCGGCGACACCGCCATGTCCTGGTTGCTCATGAAGAACAGGTCGGCGGCTTCAGCGTCGGCGAGAATCCTGTCGAGCGCGGCCTTCTCGTTCGTGCCCTCGGGAAAATCCTGATAGCCCCAGGTGATGGCGATTTTGTCCCACTCGCCAATCTCCTGCTCGTACGCGTCCGACAGATCGAGCGTGCCGTCGGCCTTGAGCGTGACGAGCGGATTGGGATAGTCCATCACCGAGATGCGGCCGCCCTTGCTGTTGTAGTACTGATGCGCGATGCCGAGCGTGTGCCCCACTTCGTGCGCGCCGAGCTGCCGCACGCGGGCCAGCGCCATGCGCGCCAGCGCGGGCGGCGTTTCCGTGCCCGTCGCGTACGGCGCGAGCAGTCCCTCGGCAATCAGATAATCCTGGCGCACGCGCAGCGAGTCGAGCGTGACGTGCCCCTTGATGATTTCGCCGGTGCGCGGATCCGCCACCGAACTCCCGTAGCTCCAGCCGCGCGTGGAGCGATGCACCCACTGCACGACGTTGTAGCGCACGTCGAGCATGTCGGCGCCCTCGGGCATCAACTCCACCTGGAACGCATTGCGATAACCGGCGGCCTCGTAGGCCTGGTTCCAGTAGCGCATGCCGTCCATCAACGCCGATCGAATCGGCTCGGGCGTGCCGCGATCGAGGTAATAGATGATGGGCTCGACCGCTTCACTCACCGCCGCACCGGGATTCTTCTTCTGCAGGCGATGACGGTTGGCGAAGCGCTTGGTCATGGATTCGCCGAGCGGCGCCGAATAGTCGCGATAGCTCATGCCGAAGAAACCGGAGCGCGGATCGAACTCGCGCGGCTCATAACCCGGACCCGGCAGTTCGACGAACGAGTGATGCTGGCCCACGGTGACGGCTTCGGTCGACGGCGTCACGTCGCCGATGCGCCCGCCCGCCTGTCCGGGTCCGCCGCCGCGGCCCGCGGGGCCGTCGCTCACGAACGTCAGCGTCGCGTCCATCTCGCTGTTTTTCGGAAATGCCTTCGTCCGCGCCATGTTGACGACGCTGCGCGATCGATCGAGGCGATAGGTGGCCGGCCGCAGGCTGCCCGCCACGCCGTGCACGTCGCGCAGGAGGAAGTCCGTGAGATCGACGAGCACCTTGCCGTCTGACTCGGCCGCCGCGGTAAAGCCCCACAGCGTCGAGCGGCCGAACGCTTCCTTCACCGACTGCCGCTCGTCGAGGTTGTCGCTCGTCGCGCGGTAGTCGAGATTCGGCTCGATCATCAGGATCTTCGGGCCGACGCGCTCGAAGCTGACGACATGCGTGCCGCCGAGCTGGCCGCGATCGAGGCCGATGTCATTCGAGCCGAGCCCGGCCGACAGCGACGACACATAGAGCACGTCGGTCTTGAACGCCGGAATCTCCATCCACAGCGTGCCGGCCGCGGCGTCCCAGTAAAGCGGGAAGTAGCCGTCAAGCCTCTGGAAGCCCGCGGTCTTGTCGGCAATCGACGGCAGCTTTCCGGGCGTGGCCCTGGCCGCCGGCGGCGTCTGCCCCGCGGGAGGCGTGGCCTGCGCGGCCCCAAGTGCCGGCACGAACAACACGGACGCCACGAAGGCGCAGAGGCAGCGAAATCCTGGACGCATGGGGGACATCATGTGGGGCATCTTAGATCAGAGGCACAGGATGTGCAGACGGCCCGGCCGGAGGCAGTTGTGGCGAAGGACAAGAACAAGGGCAAGGCGGACAAGGGCAGGCAGGCGCTCATCGACGGGCTGAACGTCGACCTGCAGGGGGAATTTCAGGCGGTGATCATGTATCGCCTGTACGCGAGCATGGTGCAGGGCCCCTACCGGCAGGAGCTGCGGACGTTTTTCGCCAACGAAATCCCCGAAGAGCTGATGCACGCGCAGATTCTGGCCGACAAGATTTCGGCCATGGGCGGCACGCCGGCGTCAACGGCCGCGAAGGTGCCGGTCGTGAAGGAGGCCAAGCAGATGCTGCAGGAGGCGCTGAAGGCCGAGACCGAAACGATCGAGCGCTACACCAAACGGCGCGAGCAGGCAGAGCAGGCCGGCGAAGTCGGCCTCGCCGCGCAGTTCGACGACATCCTCATGGACGAAACGCACCACCGCGACGAACTGCAGCAGATGCTCGCGCGCTGGCCCTACTGAGCCGTTGGTCCTCCTGAGCCGCGCCAGACCGGCCGCTCGCGCTCAGCGCAACCCGAGCGCGCGCTACTGGCCGATCGCGACGACGCCGCCGAGCGTGCGGATGTACATGACGCCGTTCGAGATGGCGGGCGTGGCCATGATGACTTCGCCGACCGGGTTCTTCGCGAGCTCGACGTAGGACGGGCCGGCGGTGGCGACGAAGACGTCGCCGTCTTCGCTGGTGAAGTACAGCCGGCCGTCGGCGGCGATCGGTGATGCCGAGAACGCGCCGCCGCCGCCCACGCGCTGGCGGAACACGCGCGCGCCGGTTTCGGCGTTGAAGGCGGTCAGGATCCCGTTGTTGTTGAACATGTAGAGCATGCCCCGGTAGACGATCGGCGACGGGATGTACGTGCCCTCGTTGTTGCTCCACTGGATCGCCGCGCTCGAGGTCTGGCCTTTCTGCAGCGTCAGATCGCCGCGGCTGCCAATCTTCACCGCATAAATCGTTCGCACGGGCGGATAGCCGCCGGTGATGAACGCGAGGCCGCCGTCGACGACAGGCGTGCCGACGGTGATCTCGGAGTTGGGCCCGAGCGTCCACAGCAGCGCGCCGGTTTTCGCGTCGTAGCCGCGCACCTTCGTGCCGTTGGTGACGATCTCATCCCCCTTCGGCCCCTTCGCAATCGTCGGCGTGCCCCACGTCGGAATCTCATCCGCCCTCATCGTCTTCCACACCTGCTTGCCGGAGGCGAGGTCGTACGCGGCGATGTAGCCGTTCTTCTGCTGATCGACCTGCAGGATCACGGTGGTGCCATAGATGATCGGCGAGCTCGAATGGCCCCACTGGTGCGACGGGTCGAAGAACCAGCCGCTGTCGACGACGCCGATGTCGTTGCGCCAGAGCTCCTTGCCGTTCATGTCGTGCGCGACGAGCAGGCCGATGGAGCCGAAGACCGACACGATGCGCCGTCCGTCGGTGACCGGCGTGGAGTTGGCCTGGCTCGACTTGGTGTGGCGCTTCACTTTCGGCAGGCCTTTGTAGATCTCGCGCTCCCAGGCGATGGCGCCGGTCTTCGCGTCGAGCGCGTAGAGCTTCCAGGTGTGCTCGGACAGATCGTTGACCGGCGCCGTGTCGCCGTAATTGCCGGTCTTGAAGGTCTTGTCGTTCGCGCTGCTGATGGCGGTGATGGCGAAGACCTTGTCGCCCCAGACAAGGGGACTGGCGTTGGTGAAGCCCGGAATGTCGGTGCGCCACTTCACGTTCTTCCCCGCCTTGACGTCCCACTCGACGGGCGCGCCCTGGCCGTCGGCATTGCCCGACGCATTCGGGCCGCGGAACGAGGGCCACGGGCTCGCGGCTCTCACCGGCACAGGCTTCCTGAGCGCCGCGAGTTCATCGGCCGACGGACCCGCGGGCGCCGCAGGAGCCGCCGCGGGCGTGCCGGGAGCCGCCGCCGCGCTTGCGCGCCCGAGGACGATGTTCTGACTGCCCGCGCTGAGGACGACGCGCTCGGTCATGCCGCCGCGGCCGCTGAAGGTGAGTGTGTTCTGTTCGTTGACTTCGAGGGCGAACACGCCTTCGGCGCGCGGCTTCAGCGCGAGTGGCGGCTGGCCGTTGATCGAGATCGTGAGTTTGTTGCCGTCGGCAAGCGCGACCGTCGCGTTCATGCCCTGATCGTCGTTGCGATACGGACCGGCGTATGACTGGAGCTGGGCGGCCGTCGGTGTGAACGTGGGCGCGGCGGGCGGCGGCGCGTTGGCGGCCGCCTCCTTCACCATCGCGATGATCGCGGCGTCTCCGCCGGCTTCGGCCATGGTGAGAAATCGCGGCAGCTGCGCCGTGTTGAGGTGCGGGCTCGCGAGCACGGCCTTGAGCAGCGCCTGATCTTTCGTCTGCACCGCGAGACCAAGCGCGGCGTTCGGCGTGTCGGCGCCCTTCTCAATCAGCATCTGCATGATGCGCGGATTTGGCTGACCGCCGGTGATGCCGGCCGCGGTCATGACGGTGACGCCGTAGAAGGTGTCCTTCTGACTGGGGTTGGCGCCCTTGTCGAGCAGCAGCGCGACGACCTCGAGATGGCCGAACTGCGACGCGAACATCAGCGCCGTCTGCTGATAGCGGGTCGGCGCATCGACGGGCACGCCGGCGGCCAGCGCGCGCTCGACGCCGGCCTTGTCGCCGGCCTTCGCGGCCGCCCACAGCGAGTCGGCGTTAACGGCCGGGGTCTGAGCCTGAACGAGCGACAGCAGCAGGAGGAGAAGCATGCGGCATATTACGCCCTCCGCGTGGGGAAGTTCCCGCCGCGCGGCCGCGGGGGGCGACACGATAGAATCTGCGCCATGCGGTCCATCAAATATGCGGTGTTCACCCTGATTCTTGCGGCGGCCATGGCCGCCACGGCCCGGCCTGAAGCGGCCCAGCCGCAACCGCCGGCCGGACAGAAAACCGACAAGGCCTTCGGCGGCCTGCGCTGGCGCAGCATCGGCCCCTACCGCGGCGGACGCGTGACGGCCGTGGCCGGCCACCGGTCGCACCCTCACACCTTTTATATGGGTGCCACCGGCGGCGGCGTGTGGAAGACCACCAACGCCGGGCACGCGTGGCAGAACGTGTCGGACGGGTTTTTCGAGACAGGATCGATCGGATCGATTGAGGTCGCCGAGTCCGATCCGAACGTCATCTACGTCGGCACCGGCAGCGCGGCGATTCGCAGCAACGTGATCATCGGCCGCGGGATGTACAAGTCCACCGACGCGGGCAAGACGTGGGCGCACATCGGGCTGCGCGACGCGGGGCAGATCGGCGCGCTCGAAATTCATCCGCGCGACCCGAACGTGGCGTTCGCGGCGGCGCTCGGGTCACCGTTCGGACCGAATCCGGAACGCGGCGTGTTCCGCACGAAGGACGGCGGCCGCACCTGGCAGAAGGTCCTCTACATCAACGAGAAGGTCGGCGCCGTGGCGCTGGCGATGAATCCGGAGAATCCGCAGGAGATTTACGCGGGCGCGTGGCAGGCCGAGCGCAAGCCGTGGACGATCATGAGCGGCGGGCCGGCGAAGCAGACGGGCATTTACAAGACCACCGACGGCGGCGAAACGTGGACGCATCTCACGACGGCGGCCAAGGGCCTGCCCACCGGCAACATCGGCAAGATCGACATCGACATCGCGCGCTCGAAGCCGTCGACCGTGTATGCGCTGATGGAAGCCGACCAGAATCAGGGCGGGCTGTATCGATCGGACGACAGCGGCGCCACGTGGACGCGCGTGTCGGGCGACAACCGGCTGCTCGGCCGGCCGTTCTATTACATCTACGTCGACGTCGACCCGACGAATCCCGAGACGGTGTGGGTCAACAACCTGTCGCTCGTGAAGTCGGTTGACGGCGGCAAGACGTGGCGCACCGTGTCGACCCCGCACGGCGACAACCACGGCATGTGGTTCAACCCGGACAATCCCGACATCCTGATTCAGTCGAATGACGGCGGCGCGAACGTGTCGCTCGACGGCGGCGGCACGTGGTCCACCCAGTGGAACCAGCAGACGTCAGAGCTCTACATGGTCGACACGGACAATCAGTTTCCGTATCGCGTGTATGCGTCGCAGCAGGACACGGGCTCGCCGCTGATCATCCCGAGCAAGTCGCCGTTCCAGTCGCGGCCGGACGATCCGATCCAGCTGCTGTTCAACGGGCCGGGATGCGAGACAGGTCCCGTGCGTCCCAAGATCGACGACCCGAACATCATCTTCGGCGTGTGCAAGGGCGAGTTCTATCGCATGAATCTGCTCACGGGGCAGGAACAGAGCAACTGGGTCTATCCGCAGAACCGCTACGGCCATGCGTCGCGCGACATCAAGTACCGCTTTCAGCGCGTCTCGCCGTTCGAGATGTCGCCGCACGATCCGAACGTCATCTATCACGGCTCGCACGTGCTGCACATGACGCGCAACGGCGGCCTCGACTGGCAGATCATCAGCGGCGATCTCACCGCCAACGAGCACGACTATCAGGGCATTTCGGGCGAGCCGATCACGCGCGACATCACGGGCGAAGAGGTCTACTCCACGATCTACGCGATCGAGGAGTCGCCGATCGAAAAGGGTGTGATCTGGGTCGGCGCCAACGACGGGCCGGTCAGCGTCACGCGCGACGCCGGCAAGACGTGGGCGCGCGTCACGCCGAAGGACCTGCCTCCCGGCGGACGCGTGCAGACGATTGGCGTGTCGCCGCACCGCAAGGGCGGCGCGTACATCGCGGTGTATCGCTATCTGATGAACGACTTCGCGCCCTACATCTATGCGACCGACGACTATGGCGCGACGTGGCGGAAGCTGACCGACGGCACGAACGGCATTCCGGGTGATTCGCCGACGCGCGTGATCCGCGAGGACCCGAATCGCGCCGGCCTGCTCTATGCGGGCACGGAGTTCGGCCTGTTCATCTCGTTCGACAACGGCGCGCGCTGGCAGCCGTTCAATCTGAATCTTCCGGTGACACCCGTTACCGACCTCAAGGTGCACGGCACCGATCTCGTGGTGTCGACGATGGGCCGCGGGATCTGGATTCTGGATGACGCGGCGAGATTGTCCGAGCTCGCGGCGTCGCCGGCATCGCCGGGATTGACGAGCCATCGCCTGTTCAAGCCGTCGCCGGCGTATCGCACGCGCATGGCGGCGATGGGCGGCGGGCCTGGCGAGCCGGAGTATCCGGGCCCTGGCGCGGTGATCGACTATTTCTTCGCGGGCGCGCCGGCGGGTGCGGTGACGCTGGAGGTGCTGGATGGCAGCGGCGCGGTGATTCGCACCGTGCGCGGCGGCGGCCCGGCGCAGACGGCGCAGATGACGCAGGGCATGCGCGCGCCGCAGTTCGGCCGCGGCGGCGCGGCGCCGCTGACGATTGCCGATGGCGGCAATCGCTATGTGTGGAATCTGCAGAACGACGCCGGCGTGTATGTGGTGCCGGGCCAGTATCGCGTGCGGCTGACGGCCGGCTCGTGGACCGGCACGCAACCGCTCGACGTGCGCGCCGATCCGCGTCTCGCGAAGGACAACATCACCCAGGCCGATCTGCAGCAGCAGTTCGACTTCAACATGAAGGTGCGCGCGACGATGGATGAAGCGCGCGCGTTCACGGCGGCGGTGACGGCGGCCCTGAAGGACGCGACCGGGGATCGGCAGAAGGTGCTTGCGGAGGTGCGCAAGGCGCTGGTCACCGAGTCGGGCTACGCGTATCCGCAACCGATGCTGAACGATCAGCTGTCGTCGGTCTGGCGCGTCTCGAACGCCGCCGACGCGCGCGTGAACAGCGAAGCGATTCGCCGCTACAACGATCTGGTCGCCGAGCTTGCGGCGCTGAAGAAGAAGGCGGGGTTGTAAGGCTCTTCCCATTCGCTGGCTCGGAGGCGCGGTGTTTGCGCACGGCCTCCAGCGAACCGAATCCGGGGTTCTTCCGTCATATGGTCAGCGAAAGCAACTAAATGACGGGAACCATCGATGGGGCGTGAGGGCCTCGGCGAATTCGAACACCTGGTGCTCCTGGCCGTCGCGCGCCTCGGCGCCGAGGCCTACGGCGTGCCCATCGTCGACGAGCTCGAGCGGCAGACCGGCCGGCGCGTCTCGCGCGCGTCGGTGTACGTCGCGCTCAAGCGGCTCGAGAACAAGGGCCTGATCGCGTCGGTGCTCGGCGAGCCGACGCCCGAGCGCGGTGGCCGCGCAAAACGCTATTTCCAGATCAGCCCGCTCGCCGAGCGCCGCCTGCAGGAGGCGCGCGCCGCGCTCCTCAACATGTGGTCGGGGCTGCCCGACATCTTCACCAGCGAGGAGCCGTCGTGAAGCTCGCCAGCTTCTTCGGCTTCGTGCTGCCGGCCGCCGAACGCGACGAGCTGCTCGGCGACATCCAGGAACTCTACGCCCGCGACGTGTTCCGCCGCGGGCACCTGCGCGCGTCACTCCGCGCGCTTCGCGAAGTGCTCACGCTCGCCGTGCGCGCGAGGCTGAACGGCGCGCCGGAACTGAAGTTCCGGCCTACCAAGAAAAACCATATGGACTCACTCGTTCGCGACATCCGCTATGCCTTCCGCACGCTGGGCCGCGCGCCCGGCTTCACGTTCGTCGTCATCCTGATGCTCGCGCTCGGCATCGGCTCGAACACGGCGATCTTCTCGCTGCTCGATCAGCTGCTCTACAAGCCGCTGCCGGTGCACGATCCCGGCGCGCTCGTGCAGCTCGACGGCCCGGGCGCGTTCCGCGGCCGCACGCAGAACAATCAGACGTTCTCGTACCCGATGTATCGCGACTTCCGCGATCGCACCGAGGTGTTCAGCGGCGTGCTCGCGCGCTTCTCCACCGCCGCCACGCTGATGACCAACGGCGCCTCCGAACGCGTGCAGGCCGAAGTCGTGACGGGCAACTACTTCGAGGTGCTCGGCGTGCAGCCCGCCGCGGGCCGCCTCTTCTCGAGCGCCGACGAGCACACGCCCGGCGGCCACCCCATCGTCGTGCTTAGCCACGGCTACTGGCAGCGCCGCTTCGGCGGCGATCCCTCGGTCGTCGGCCGCAACGTCACCATCAACAACCATCCGATGACCGTCGCCGGCGTCAGCGCCAGGGACTTCCACGGCATCGTCACCGGCGACAGCTTCGACATCGCCGTGCCCGTGATGATGAAGACGGTGATGACGCCCACGTGGAACGACCTCGACAACCGGCGCAGCCGGTGGCTGAACGTGATGGCGCGGCTCAAGGACGGCGTGACCGCCGAACAGGCGCTCACGCAGATGAACGTGGTCTACCGCCAGGCCAACGAGTACGAGCTGTCGCAGATGGAAGGCGGCAGCGAGTCGTTCCGGCAGCGCTTCCTTGCGAAGAACCTCGTGCTGCTGCCCGGCAGCCGCGGCATCGGCGTCGACACCGACGTCGCCGGCTCGCTGATGCTGATGATGGCCATGGTCGGCCTCGTGCTGCTGATCGCCTGCGCCAACATCGCGAACCTGATTCTCGCGCGATCGGCCGGACGCCGCCGCGAAATCGCGATGCGCCTTGCGCTCGGCGCGGGACGCGGCGCGCTCGTGCGCCAGCAGCTCGTGGAAAGCCTGGTGCTGTCGATCGCGGGCGGCATCGCCGGCATCGGCGTGGCCATCCTCTGCGGCCAGGGTGTCATGGCGATGATGCCCGCCGGCGACGGCGTCAATGCCATTTCGATCCTGCCCGACACGCGCGTGCTGCTGTTCGCGCTCGGCATTTCGCTGCTGACCGCAATGCTCTTCGGTCTCGGGCCGGCCCTCAGCGCCGGCCGCGGCGTCGTCGGCTTTAAGCCCGGAGAGCACTTGACATGGCGTGGTAGGATGCCGCGCTTCGGCGCGGCGAGGCGCCCGAATACCACGTCATGTCAAGTGCTCTCCGTATTGAAGGACGAGGGCGGCGCGGTGATGAGCGGCAAGGGGCAGATGCGCGTGCGCAAGGGGCTCGTGGTCGCGCAGGTGGCGCTGTCGATGCTGCTCGTCGCCGCCGGCGGCCTGTTCGCGCGCAGCCTGCAGAACCTGCGGCAGTTCGACCCCGGCTTCCAGAGCGATGGCCTCGTCGAGTTCGCGGTCGAGCCGTCACTGAACGGCTATGCGCAGCCGCGCGTGCAGGATCTGCTCGCGCGCGTCCGCGAGGAATCGTCGCGCCTGCCCGGCGTGCGCTCCGCCTCGATGGCCGTCGTGCCGATCATGGACGACAGCGAATGGCAGTCTACGGTCGCCGTGCAGGGCTACCAGGCGGCCGAAGGCGAAGACATGAACCCCGAGTTCAACGCCGTCGGCCCGAAGTTCTTCGAGACGCTCGGCATTCAACTGATCGCGGGCCGCGACTTCGACGAGCGCGACCGCATCGGGGCAGGCCGCGTCGCCATTGTCAACGAATCGTTCGCGCGCTATTTCTTCAAGAGCGAGAGCGCGATCGGCCGCCGCTTCGGCGTCGGGCGCGATCAGGCCGGCGCCATTGAGATCATCGGCGTCGTGCGCGACTCGAAAACGGTGAACCTGAAGGACGAAACCAACCGGGTGGCCTACACGCCGATCGCACAGGAAGA
>JAKFEY010000009.1:0-1966 GCA_036675475.1 Vicinamibacterales bacterium | reverse complement strand
CTGCGCGGCAAGAGCGTGTTCAATCTGTTCTTCGAGAACAGCACGCGCACGCGCACCACTTTCGAGATCGCGGCCAAGCGCTTGTCGGCCGACGTCATCAACCTCGACATCGCGCGCAGCTCCACCGCCAAGGGCGAGAGCCTGCTCGACACCATCGCCAATCTATCCGCGATGCATGCCGACATGTTCGTGGTGCGGCATGCCGAGAGCGGTGCGCCCTACCTGATCGCGCAACACGTGGCGCCGCACGTGCACGTAGTGAACGCCGGTGACGGGCGGCACGCCCACCCGACGCAGGGCCTGCTCGACATGTACACGATCCGCCACTACAAGCAGGACTTCAGCAACCTGGTGGTGGCGATCGTGGGCGACATCGTGCATTCGCGCGTCGCGCGCTCCGACATCCATGCGCTCACGACCCTGGGCGCCGCGGAGGTGAGGGCGGTCGGGCCGCGCACCCTCGTGCCGAGTGATCTCAGGGACATGGGCGTGCGGGTGTGCCACGACATGGCCGAAGGCATCGAGGGTGCCGACGTGATCATCATGCTCAGGTTGCAGAACGAGCGCATGAGCGGCGCCATGCTGCCCAGCGCCGGGGAGTTCTTCAAGAGCTTCGGCCTCACGGAAGAAAAGCTCGCGCTCGCCAAGCCCGACGCGATCGTCATGCACCCGGGCCCCATCAACCGCGGCGTCGAGATCGATTCGGCGGTGGCCGACGGCAAGCAGAGCGTGATCCTGCCGCAGGTGACCTACGGCATCGCGGTGCGCATGGCCGTCATGTCGATCATCTCGGGCAACGACGCATGAAGATCCTGATCACCAACGGCCGTCTGCTCGATCCGGCCTCGGGGCTCGACCGCGTCGGCGACCTTGCCATCGCCGGCGGGCGCATCGTGGCGCTCGGCGCGGCGCCGCGCGACTTCACGCCCGACCGCAGCTTCGATGCGAACGGGCTTGTCGTCGCGCCGGGTCTCGTCGATCTGGCCGCACGCCTGCGCGAGCCCGGCCATGAGCACGAGGGCATGCTGGAGAGCGAGCTGGCCGCTGCGGCGGCGGGTGGCGTGACCAGCCTGGTCTGCCTGCCCGACACCGACCCGACGCTCGACGAGCCGGGTCTGGTGGAGATGCTCAAGTTCCGCGCGCGCAAGTTGAGCCGCTGCCGGCTGTTCCCGCTCGGGGCGCTGACGCGCGACCTGGGCGGTGAGGTGCTCACCGAAATGGCCCAGCTCACCGAGGCCGGCTGCGTCGGCTTCTCGCAGGCCGATGCGCCGGTGCGCAACACGCAGGTCCTGGCGCGCGCACTGCAGTACGCCGCGACTTTCGGCTACAGCGTCTGGCTGCGACCCAACGATCCCTGGCTGGGTGGCGGCGTCGCGGCCAGCGGTGCGGTGGCCACCCGCCTGGGCTTGTCGGGCGTGCCGGTGAGCGCCGAGACCATTGCGCTGCACACGATCTTCGAACTCGTGCGGGCCAGCGGGGCGCGCGTGCACCTGTGCCGCTTGTCGAGTGCGGCCGGCGTCGATCTGCTGCGCGTGGCCAGGGCCGAAGGTTTGCCGGTCAGCGCCGATGTGAGCATCAATTCGCTGCACCTGACCGACCTCGACATCGGCTACTTCAACCCGGCCATGCGGCTGGTGCCACCGCTGCGCCAGTCGCGCGACCGCGACGCCCTGCGCGCCGCGCTGGCCGATGGCACGATCGATGCGCTGGTCTCCGACCACACGCCCGTCGACGAGGACGCCAAGACCCTGCCGTTCGCCGAGGCCGAGCCGGGCGCCACGGGGCTGGAACTGCTACTCGGCCTGGCGCTCAAGTGGGGCGAGGAGTCCGGCGCCGGCATCCGGCGCGCGCTCGCCGCCGTGACCTGCGAGCCGGTGCGCGTGCTCGGCGATGCGCTCGGCTCGCTGGCGGCCAGCGCCGGCCGGCTCGTCGAAGGCGGCGTGGCCGATGTCTGCGTGTTCGATCC
>JAKFEY010000038.1:0-50993 GCA_036675475.1 Vicinamibacterales bacterium | reverse complement strand
TGCCCACCGTAGCGCGAAGCGCGTAGGTGGGCTACAGCTGACAGCGAATGAGCTTCGGTTGGCAAGCCACCCCACCGTAGCGCGAAGCGCGTAGGTGGGCTACAGCTGACAGCGAACAGGCGGGTGGCCATTCCTGACAGTGTCCTCAGCCTGCGTCTTGGCAGGATATGCCTCCTTCTCCGGCATCTCGTTGCAAAGCGTCAGGGGTCCTCCTTGCATTGTCGACACGCATGTCTGCAGCCATGCGGTTCGTGTACATCCTCCATAGCGAGGCAAGTGGGGCCTATTACACCGGCCTGACTTGCGATCCCCATTCGAGGCTGGCCTCACACAATGCTGGCCGCAGTTCTCACACCGCCAAAGACCGCCCATGGCGGCTCGATGTGATTATCGAGTTCTCGGACGAAGTCCGCGCCTGCAACTTCGAGCGTTACCTCAAGTCGGGCTCTGGCGTAGCCTTTGCGCAACGGCACCTTCGGACGAATCCACCCTGAAGTCGGGCTGCTGGGCTTTGCGTTTCGGGGACATAGCTGCTCCTCATGCTATGCCCCACACACGAAATTCCTGACACCCTCCGACGTCTCCCCTTGTCGGGGCCCAACCGGTTCGATCCCGATCCCTTCGCTCACTTTCGAACCCCCCGCGGCCTTTCGACGTCGAAGTCAGTGGCCATGATGTCAGACCTTCGACAGACGTTCCGTCTCCTCTGGAAGTCCAAGCGGATTACCGCGACCACCCTGCTCACGCTGGCGCTGTGCATCGGCGCGACCACCGCGATTTTTTCGTCGGTCTATTCGCTGATGCTGAAGCCGCTGCCCTACCAGGAGCCGCAGCAGATCGTGGAGCTGTATACGTCCGCGGCGAAGGCCGGCCTCAACCGCATGCCGGCGAACGTCCCGTTTTACATGGACTATTCCCAGAACGCGACCTCCTACGAAAGTCTCGCGCTGTGGACGTTCTTCTACGGCCTGGTCGGTGAGAAGGACTCCGTCGTGCGCACCCCCGGCGTGCGCGCCACCGCTGAAATCTTCAACATCCTCCGGATCCAGCCCATTCACGGCACGTTCTTCACCAAAGAGCAGAACAAGCCCGGCGCCGACAAGGTCATCGTCCTCACGCAGTCGTACTGGCGCTCGCAGTACCAGGAAAGTCCCGAGGTTCTCGGACAGAACATCCAGATCGACGACGAGGCGTACAAGGTAATCGGCGTGGCGCCGCGCGAGCTGGAAGCGCTCGACGCGCGGATGAAGTTCATCGCGCCCCTGAGCTGGCCCGCGCAGGCGGAAAATCCCCAGGGCCGCTATGGCGTGGGCATTCAGTTGTTCGCGCGCCTCAAGCCGGGCGTCACGGCGGGCCAGGCCGACGCCGAGGCCAAAGTCATGGAGAAGCGTTACGTCGACGCGGGACCGCCTCCGTTGAAGGCCTTCGCCGAGCGCTCGGGCATGACGATGAATGTGGGCGGCGTGCAGGAACAGCGGGTGGCGCCGGTGCGGCCGACGCTGTTGCTCCTTCAGGGCACCGTCGCGTTCGTCCTGCTCATCGGCTGCGTCAACGTGGCGAACCTGCTGCTCGTACGGTCCAACGCGCGGCAGTCGGAGCTCGCCATTCGATCGGCGCTCGGGGCCTCGCGCGCGACGATTGCGCGGCAGTTCCTCATGGAGAGCCTGATCCTGACATCGCTCGGCGCGCTGCTCGGCATTGGCGTGGCCTGGGCCGCGCTGCGCGGCACGAACTTCTATCTGGCGAAGATGCTGCCGCAGTCGCTCCCGGCGTCGCTCGACTGGCGCGTGCTCGGGTTCGCCATCGGCTTGAGCCTCGTCGTTGGCCTGCTCATCGGCCTGATCCCGGTCCTGCATACGCTGCGCACCAATCTCGCGTCGGTCCTCCAGAGCAGCTCGCGCGGTTCGTCGTCGAGCCGCGGCGTGCGCGCGCTCAGCGGCGGACTCGTCGTCGCGCAGGTAGCCGTGGCGCTGATGCTGCTGACGGGCGCCGGCCTGCTGATCCGGAGCTTCGCGCAGGCGCTGAAGGTGGATACGGGCCTCGAAGCCGCCGACGTCGTCACCGCGCGCATCGCGCTGACGCGGCAGCATCGCGCGACCGAAGCGGCCGCCGTCTCGATTCGCGAGCGCCTGACCCAGGCCATGAGAGAGATCCCGGGTGTGACGTCGGTGGCGCTGTCCAGCGCCACACCGTTCCAGGGTGGCCTGCCGATCAACGCGTTCACGCTCGAGAACGACACGCTGCCCCCGGGCGCTCCGCAGCCTGGGGCCTTCCGCGTGATCGTGACGCCCGGGTACGCCGAGACGCTCGGCCTCCAGCTGGTGGAGGGACGCTTCTTCCAGGAGGCGGATGCCGCCATCGCCCAGCGCGTCTTCGTCGTCGACGAGAGCTTCGCGCGGAAGTACTTCCCGAACGGTTCGGCCCTCGGCGGACGGTTCGCCTTCGGCGGCCGGCCGCAGAACCCCGACGACTGGCCACGGATCATCGGCATCGTGAAGGACGTGCCGCACAACGGCGTGGAGGAAAAGAGCGGCAATCCCTTCGTCTATCAGATCCTGCCGCCGCAGGCGCGGCCCGCGGGCATGACGATGTTCCTGCGCACGGATCGGTCGACGAGCGACGCCGTCACCGCGCTGCGCGAAAAGGTCCGCGCGATCGATCCTGCCAGCCCGCTGTTCGAAGTCGGTGTGCTGCAGGAAGTGGTGGACTCGTCGTTCGACAACCGCCGTGCCGTCATGCTGCTGCTCACCGTATTCGCCGGCCTCGCGCTGTTCCTGTCGGCGCTCGGCATCTACGGCGTGCTGGCCTACGACGTGTCGCAGCGGACGCGTGAAATCGGCGTGCGCAGCGCCATCGGCGCGTCGCGAGGACAGATCTCCGGCCTGATCCTGAAGCAAGGCGTGTGGAAGGCCGGCATCGGCGTCGCCATCGGCCTGGCCGGCGCGTGGTTCCTGAGCGAGTACATGACGACGCTGCTGTTCAACGTCCAGCCCAATGAGCCCGCGGTGTACGCCGCTGTCGCATCGGTGCTGATCGCCGTGGCGCTCGTCGCCAGCTATCTGCCGGCGCGCCGCGCGTCGCGCATCAATCCGCTGATTGCCCTGCGCGACGAGTAACGCGGTCCGCCTATCGCCTGCTTACCTCCGCCCGCGGATGATCTCTCCCACGAGGATCGCCGCGGGATAGAGCACTTCCTCCTCCATGCGCGCGTGCGCCGCAAGCGCTTCGGCAAACCGCTCCACGTCGACGGCCTTCACCTGCGCCGCGGCCTTGTGAAGCGTTTCGGTGGCCGCGCGAATGCGCACGTGTTCCTGCATCATGCCCGGCAGTTCCTTGCGGAGCGCATCGGTCATCACGAGCACGTCGCCCATCCCTTCCGGCTTCTCGCCGGCAGCGAGCGGCGCCAGCAGGCCGAGGGGCGGCAGCGCGATCTGGTTTTCCCGCGCGAAGTGCGGGTCGAGCACCGCGGCAAGCTCGCGGGCCGCCGCTCCTACCGCGCCCGCCATCTTCGTCGCCTTCACCAGCTCGGCGTGAATCTCCTCGTGCTCGGTCTCGAGCGAGGCGGGTATGGCACTCGCGTGCCGCGCCTGGGGCGACGCCGCGTGCGCGCTGGGCGCCACCAGGCCCCAGACCGTTGGAACCGTGGCGATGATGCCCGCCGCCACCAGCAGAAAGGCCGCCCTGCCGACCGCGAGGGGACTGATGTCGCGGGTCCTCCATCGATAGTGCAGCACCGCCCACGACACGAGCCACACGACGACGGCGAGCGTCGTCCGCCCGCTGAGTCCGCCGGCGGGACCATACAGGGCGGGCGCCGAATAGACGGCCGCTTCGTGCAACAGCACGAAGACGCCCATCGCGGACGCGCCGATGGCTCCACTGAGCAGCGCGGCCATCGCGGCGCCGTTGACGTGGTCACGAACCTTCATGTCGGACCTCCTATTGAAGCGGAGCGACCTTGTTCACGAAGACCCCAAGCACGGACGCAAGCGCGACCAGCGCAAATGAGGCCGCCAGATACCAGAACACCATCAGCCGCAGCGCGGCGTCGTGCAGAACGCGCGCGCGATAACGCAGGGCGACGAACGCCGCGGCTGATGTGAGCATCGCCGCAATCCACGGCATGTGCTCCTTGATCTCCATCGCGAAGGCATGGAGCCATGCGGTGGAGGGGTCAGCCGTGAGCAGCGCACGGGGAAACGCGGCCAGGTCGGCGCCAGCGGGCGGCGTCGCGCGGTACTGCGGGAACACCACGTACGTGCCGGTGATGACCGTGAGCCAGAGGATCACGGACGTCAGGACGGTCAGCCGCGCCCAGCTGTTCGCGCCGCGTGGCAGCGTCTCTGCTTCGGTAGACGCGCGCGCCGCGTGCAGATAAAACATGGCCGCGGCAAGGCCCAGCAGCGCGGCGCCGCCGAACCCAATCCCGTGGACCATCGTCAGGATGCTGCGATCGGAGAACAACATGGCACGCAGTACCGACGCATCAGGCGTGCCGGTCTCGTTCCGCGGGTTGCGGCCTGAATGCCGCTCGTGCCCGGGAGGGGCCCGCGCGAGCCGGGGAAGAATTCGCACCTGGCGGGGAATATTCCGTAAAATTTTCGTATGCGGAATGCACCAGAGTCTCTGTGGTTCATGGGCACGCTGATTCGCGTGCGCCTGTCGCATCGCGACGGGAAGGACGGCATCTCCATTCTCGAGCAGACGGCGCCGCGCGGCGATTCTCCGCCGCTGCACCTGCACGTCGACGAAGACGAGGTATTTCACGTGCTGGAGGGCGAGCTGCGGTTCAGGCTGGACGGCGCCGATCGCCTGGTGACGGCCGGCGAGACCGCGATCGCGCCCAAAGGCACGCCCCACACCTATCGCGTCGAATCCGAACGCGCGCGCTGGCTCGTCATCACGACGCGCCGGCAGTTCGAGGACTTCGTGCGGACGATGGCGCGGCCGGCCGGGCGTGAGGACGTGCCGCCGCCGTCCGGTCCCCCGCCGCCCGAGGCGATGGCGGGCCTGGTCGCCACCGCGAAGCAATTCGGAATCGAGATCCTCGGCCCGCCGCTCAGCTGATCCCTCTAGTCGGCCCTCAGCGCCGAGACGACATTCACGCGCGAGGCGCGCGCCGCCGGCGTCACCGACGCAACTATCGCCGCCGCGACCAGCACGAGCGCGGCGCCCGCGATCGGCACGAGGCCCGGCAGCTGCACATCGGGCAGGAAGCTGCCGGCGACGCGTGAGAGCAGCAGGCCGCCGAGGACGCCGGCCGCGATGCCGGCGACGCCGATCACCGCGCCTTCGCGCAGGACGCCGGCGAGCAGGTGCATCGGCGTCGATCCGATGGCGAGGCGCACGCCGAACTCGCGCGTGCGCGCGCTCACCGAAAACGCCAGCACGCCGGCCACGCCGACCACCGCGATGAGCAGCGCCACGCCGGCGAATCCGCCGAACACCAGCGCGTTCACGCGCGCCGGCGCCATCACCTCGGCGCGGATGTCGTCGAGCGTCGCCGCGCGCTCCACCGGCTGATCGCTCGCAAGATCGCGGATCACCTTCGTCACCGGCGGCACGAGCGTGTACGGATCGACGTTGGCGTGAATGAACAACCGCCCTCCGCCCATCTCCTGCTCGATCGGGTGATACACCGTCATCGTGGGCTCCGGCACGAGGTGCTCGTCGTCGACGTCGGTCACGACGCCGATGATGCGCCGCGGGCCGGTGCTGCCGCCAATGAAGGCCATGACCGGGTCGGTCCACATCAACCGGCGATTGACCGCGTCCAGGCCCGGCAGCATGCGGCGGGCGAGGCTCTCGCTGATGATGACGACCTTCTCGCTGTCGGCGCGATCGGCGTCGCTGAAGTCGCGGCCCGCGATGAGCCGCACGCCAAGCGCGTTGAAGAAGCCTGGCGACACCGTCCGGAACTGCGCCCGCGGATCTTCTTCGCCATTCGCCTTGCGGTAGTTCTCGATCGTGAACTGCGCGGCGAAGAAGCCCGGATCGCGCCACGGCACGACCGTGCCAATCGCGACCTGCGCAACGCCCGGCAGCTCGGAGATCCGGCGCACCGCTTCCCGATAGAAGCGCGCGATGTCGGCGGGCTGCCTCGTGTACACGACCGGCACATTCACGGCCAGCAGGTTGCCGCGGAAGCCTGTCTGCTGACGCTGCAGCGCCAACAGCGTGGTGATGAGCATCCCGGCGCCCACGACCAGCACGAACGAGGCGCCAATCTGCACGATCGCGAACACGCGCAGCCGGCGATTGGTGCCCGACGTCAGACGGACGCCACGGCTCGTGAGGCCCATGCCCTTGGCCGCATCCGCCGACGGCAGCCGCGGGATGAAGGCCAGCAGCACGGCCGCGGCAATCGCGAGGCCGCCGCCCACCCAAAGCAAACTCGCGTCGACCGTGACGTCGTTCGCGCGCACCGAGAACCGCGCCGCATACCGCGCCAGCACCGCCACCATCGGCCGCGCGATGGCGACGGCGAGCACGGCGCCGGTGGCGCAGAGCAGGAAGCTCTCGGCGAGCAGCGTGCGCCGCAGCGCGCCCGTGCCGGCACCGAGCGCCGCGCGAATCGCGAGCTCGCCTTCACGGCGGACCGAGCGCGCGAGGATCAGGTTCGCAACGTTCGAGCACGCAACCAGGAACACGAGCCCTGACGCCACGAGCAGCACGAGCAGAATCGTGCGCGCCGGCGCGACGATCTCTTCCTGCAGCGCCCTGGCGTCGATGCGGAAGTCGGCCTGCTTCTGGTACGCCTCGGGATGCGCGTTCACCATGGCGGCGTGGGCGACGCGCAGTTCGGCACGCGCGGCCTCGAGCGTCGCGCCGGGCGCGAGCCGCCCGAACAGCTCCGTCATCCGGTGCACCCGCCCATCCACCATGGTGGCGTCGAGATGATGGGGGCTGGTGACGACGTTGGCGATGATCTCGGTTTCCTGGGGATACGGCACCGACGGCTCGAGCACGCCCACGATGGTCGCGGGCCGATCGCTCAGCTGAATCTTCCGGCCGATGATGCCGGGATCGCTCTTGAGCGCGGTCGTCCAGAACCGGTGGGTCACCACCGCCGCGCCGTCCGCCTTCGGCCCATCGTCGGAAGGCCCCAGCAGCCGTCCCAGAATCGGCCGCAGTCCCATGACCTCGAAGTAGGACCCGCCCACCACGCCGGCGCGGACGGTGCGCGGCTCGCCAAGCCCGACCATCGTGAAGTCGATCACCGAAAAGTCGCCAAACGCGCTGATCGACTTCACCGACTGCTGTAGGTCGCGCAGTTCGGGCACGGAAAAGTTCGCGTTCTCCATGCCGATGCCGGAGGCGCTCTGCCGGATGTAGATCAGCCGGTCGGCGTCTCGATTGACCAGGGGCCGCAGCAGCACGGTCCGCACGATGCTGAAGATCGCCGCGTTGGCGCCTATCCCCAGGGCGAGGGTGAGGACGACGGTCAGCGACAGTCCCTTGGCGCGGGCGAGCGATCGAAAGGCAAAACGAAGGTCAGTCATAGCTATACGTCGAACGACAGGCCCCGATTTCGACAGACCTGGCGGTTCGGTCCCGTTTTTCTGCCCGCATCTTACAGAACCGCGGAGGCGGCGGCTAAACTCGTCTGATGCCCGCGGCCGTCCCGCCCGATATCGAAGACTTCCGCGACGCCCGCTGGTGGCGTGAAGAGACGCGGCCGGTGGAAACCGCCGCCGATGCCGAGCGGTTCATCGAGCGGGTCGGCTTCGCCGCCTGCCTCACCGACTCGCGCCGCCCGGGTCCGAGCCTGTACGTCGCGGTCTGCGGCCGGCGCGACGCCGTGATGCCGCGCAACGTCCAGAAAGATCCCGAAGCGTCGCACACATGGCTCCTCAAAGACGAGGTCGTGCGCCGCGGCAAGGTGTATTACGCCAAGCTCCCGCGCGGCAAGGCGATGTTCATCGCACCGCGGATGATTCCGTACTTCCACGCCATGTGGGGCCTGAAGCGGGCCGACGAGCCGCGGCGGCTCAGCAAGGAGGCGCAGGCGGTGTTGCGCGTGCTGCGCCGGGAATGGGAGATGGCCTCGTCGGATCTGCGCGAGGAGTGCGGGTTGAAGGATCGCGTCTCGCTGACGCGCGCGATCGACGAGCTGCAGGCCGCCATGCTCGTCGTGCCCAGCGAGGTGCTCTACCGGCCGAAGTTCACCTACATCTGGACGCTTGGGATCGGCCGCTTTCCGGATGAACTCCGCAAGCGGGTGAGCCGCGACGTGGCCCTGCGCGAGATCGCGCGCTGCTTTCTCAGCTCGGCCGGCATGACCGTGCCGGGCGAGCTGGCCCGTGTCACGGGCCTGTCGCGGCCCGACGCGGGACTCGGCAATCGCGCCCTCGTCGCGGAAGGATTCGCGACGATGCCGTCGCGGGGCACCTACAAACTGGCTGGCGCGTGAGCGAACGCCGGAACCGCGCGGCGCCGCCGGACGTATCAGACGCTGAGCCCGATTTGTTCGCGACGACCCCGCACCGGACAGCCCGATTTCCGCTGCTCGCGATATGGGCCCTTCTGGTTGGAGGGGCGCTGTACCTGTATTTTTTTCAACGCGGGTTCGTGCAGTCGGAGCTGCGAGGCGCGCTGTCGACGTCGACCGTCGTCGCCTCCGCCATCTATCTGGCGTTCGGCGCGCTCAGGGCCTTCACGCTGGTGCCGGCGACCTTTCTGCTGCTGGTCGCCATGCCGTTCTTCCCGCCCTTCCTGCTGCTGATGCTGACGCTGCCCGGCATCGCGATCTCCTCGTCTCTCTGCTACTTCTTCGCGGAAGCGCTGCACATGGACGAGCTGTTCGAGCGGCGCTACCCGAAACAGATTCAGATGCTGAAGCGCGTGCTTCGACAGCACACGCTGGCCATCACCATCGGGTGGAGCTTCATGCTGTTCCTGCCGACCGATCTGATCTGCTACGTGTCGGGAACGCTCAGAACGAGCTACACGAAATTCATCATCGGCGTGCTCATCGGAGAGGGCACGGTGTACGCCATCTACATTTATTTCGCGGACTGGCTGCTGCGGGCCTGACGCGGGCCGTCAGACGTTGAACTTGAACAGCAGCACGTCGCCGTCGGCGACGACGTACTCCTTGCCTTCCATCCGGTAGAGGCCTTTTTCGCGCGCCTTCGCCACCGAGCCGCACGACACGAGATCGTCGTAGGCCACCGTTTCCGCCTTGATGAAGCCCCGCTCGAAGTCCGAGTGAATCACGCCCGCGGCCTTCGGCGCGGTGTCGCCGGCATGAATGGTCCACGCGCGCACCTCCTTCTCGCCCGCCGTGAAATACGTGCGCAGGCCGAGCAGATGGTACGTGGCGCGAATGAGCTTGCCGATGCCGCTCTCTTCGACGCCGAGCGACTCGAGGAAGGCCTTCGCCTCGTCGGGCTCCAGATCCGCGAGATCGGATTCGATCTGGGCGCTGATGACGACGGCCTCGCAGGCCAGGTGCGTCTGGACGTACTCGCGCACCTGCTGGACGTAGGGATTGCTGTCGGCGGTGGCAAGGTCCGACTCTTTCACGTTGCACGCGAAAATCGTCGGCTTGTCGCTGAGCAGGAAGAAGCCCTTCGCCAGCGCGCGCTCCTCGGGATCGAGGCTGACCGTGAGCGCCGGGCGCCCGGCGTCGAGCGACTCCTCGATCTTCGCGAGCACGGCATCTTCGGCCGCCGCGGTCTTTTCGCCGCGCTTGAGATCCTTCGCCACCTTCTCGCGCCGCTTCCGCACCGTCTCGAGGTCGGCGAGCATCAGCTCGGTGTTGATCACCTCGATGTCGCGCACCGGATTGACGCTGCCGGCCACGTGCAGCACGTCGGCGTCGTCGAAGCAGCGCACCACCTGGACGATCGCGTCGACCTCGCGGATGTGCGTCAGGAACTTGTTGCCCAGGCCCTCGCCCGTGCTCGCGCCCTTGACGAGGCCCGCGATGTCGACGAACTCGATGGCCGCGGGGATCACGACATTCGTCTTCGCGATCTTCTGCAGCTCGTAGAGCCGCGCGTCGGGCACGGTGACGGTGCCCACGTTCGGATCGATCGTGCAGAAGGGATAGTTGGCCGCCTGCGCGTTGCGGGTGCGCGTGACGGCGTTGAAGAGGGTGGACTTGCCGACATTGGGCAGCCCGACGATTCCGGCTCTCAGCATTTGAATATCGCTCGTGTGATGATCAGCAACCAATGATTATCCCACGCCGGCTCCTCGCCGTTGCCGCGGCCCTCGTTGCGGCCGCCCTGGCCCCTCTGGGAGCTGGGACCTCTCCGAGGGCGCAGTCCGCCCCGGCCTTTCCCGCCGCCGCCTGCTTCCCGTTCGAGTCGCTGCCCGTCGACCTGCGCGGACGGGCGGAGGCGCTGCTGCTCAAGGCGCTCGACAGCGAGGCGCTCTACACGATTGCCTCGGACATCAAGCCCATGAGCAGCGGCTTCGCAAGCCTGCAGATCGACGTGGCGTCGCCCGATCTCGCCGACGCCGAGGCGCTGCGACAGATACTCGCGGCGTGGACCTGCGGCGGGGAGATCCGGGCCACGTTGCACCATTTCGCCGCCGTCTACAACGGCAAGCGGCCCATCGACGCCGTCGTCTTCAACATCCCGCGCCTGCGCGCGCTGCTCAACGGCCGCGCGGCGTTCTTCGGCCCGTATGGCCTGTCGCCCTCGGCCGATCCGCTCGAAGCGCTGATGGCGATTGAATACGATCAGACGAGCGCGCGTCTGCGCGGGTACGGATATTTCTTCGGCTATCCCGACTACGCGGTGGACTTTTTCGTCGAGGCCTCGGACTCGCAGAAGGCCACCGGCACCTTCGTCGAGCGCGACTTCATCTCGCTGCCGGCGGTGGCCGGCGAGCGGCGCTTCGTCTATGCCGCGCCCAAAGGCCATCAGCTGAATGACGCCGACAGGACACTGCGAGCCCGCGCCGAGCGCGTCTACGCCGAATATGTCGCCCGCCGCGCGCGCCACATCAAGGACGGCAGCGCAGCGGGCGTGCTGCGGCTCCTCCGGGAATGGTTCGGCGATGGGCGCGGGGATGTGCGGCCGTCGAACGCCTGGCGTTGAGGGATCCGAGCCCGATGTACGCAGAAACGTCGTAGTTTCAAAACTACGAGATTTCTGCGTACTTGCTGGCGCCAACGCCGATCAGCGCCTGAATGCCGGCTGGCACCATGCGATGGCGCCGTTGCTTTCGATCACCTTCGCGCGCACGTACGCCTCGCGGCCTGTGAACGTATAGGTCGCGGGGCTGTCGTGCGATTCCTGCAGCACCTTGCCGCCCTCGCCGATGAACTGGATGCGGTACTTCGAGAAGGCCGTCTTCTTCACGGTGACGACCATCGACTGCGGCGTCACCTGATAGTCGGCCAGCTCCACGCCCGTTGAGGCATAGAAGTCGCCGCGCTCCATCGCGTCGAGCAGCGCCCGCGCCTCCAGCTTCGCGGCGCGCACCACGACCCACCCGCGCCCCGGCCCGGCCACCGACGCATTCCCCGGCTGCTTGAACGTGTGCGCATCGTCCACCGCGATGCCGTACAGGCGGATGCCGCTCGTCAGGATGGCGTCCCACACTTCTTCGAGGCCCGGCACCGTGCCGCCGCCGAGATTGTTCACCTGCGGGTGCCCGTTGTAGATCTCGAACAGCTTGTTGTTGGTGACCTGCGTCAATTCGTCCGCGGTGATCGCCCACCGGAAGTTCGGATGGTTGATGTGCGGAATGCCCCGTGCGTGACGGATGGCGTCGACATTGCGCTGCAGGACGTCGACGACCGAGGTGCCGCCCTGCGGGGCGACGGCGTGCGCGACGTCGAGGCCGTTGATGTGCAGCGGCTTGTCGCCGAACCGGTCGGTGACTTCTTCGCCTTTCACGATCAGGAACTTCTCGTCGGCCCCGTGCAGCGCGTTGAGCGCGTCGGTCGCCGTCAGATGGTTGTGATCGGTCAGCACGAGAAATTGATAGCCATGCTCGCGGTACCACCGCACCACATCGTCGGGCGTGCTGTCGCCGTCGCTGTTGAGCGTGTGCGTGTGGGTGTTGCCCTTGTACCAGCGCAGCGCCGGCGCCTGGGCGGCCTGCAGCAGCGAGCCTGCGGCGAGCAGCGCCGCCGCGATCGAAAGTTTCATGGGCGAGAGCCTACACCTTCTTCAGGAACCGCGCCGCGCCGCGGGGCGTGCCCGCCACCTGCTCGAACGTGCACTGCGCCGGCGCCTTGTCGGGCCGCCAGCGCATGAACTTCGTGCCGTGGCGGAACCGCCGCTGGCTGAAATGGTCGTACTCGACTTCGACCACGAGCTTTGGATCGAGCGGCACCCATTCGCTGGACCGCTCGGTGCTCCACCGGCTCGGGCCGCCCGGCGCGCGGCCCGTGAAGCCTTTGCCGCCGGCAAGCGCCTCCACCTTCTTCGTCAACGCGGCCTTGTCGCCTGCCTTGAAGCTGGAGGTGAAGCCGACGTGATGAAGCAACCCATCGTCGCCGTAAAGGCCCAGCAGCAGCGAGCCCGCGACTTTCTTGCCGGTCGCGTACCGGAAGCCGCCCACCACGCAATCGGCCGTGCGGCGCTGCTTCACCTTGATCATCGCGTCGCGCGAGCCCGACGCGTACGGCGCGTCGACGAGCTTCGCCACGACGCCGTCGAGGCCGCTGCCCGCGCCGCTCAACCAGCGCGCCGCCTCGGCGCGATTGCGCGTCGCGGGCGAGAGGAAGATGCCGTCTGACGGGTGTTTCGCGATGAAGCGCTCGAGCCGCGCGCGGCGTTCGGCGAGCGGGCGATCCGCCAGTGCGGTCGTGCCTTCCACGAGCAGATCGAACACGACGAGCGCCGCAGGCATCTCGCGCGCGAGCCGCGCGACGCGGCTTGCGGCCGGATGAATGCGCTGCAGCAGATCGTCGAACGACAGCGCGCCCTTCCCCGCGGGATCCGGCACGACGAGCTCGCCGTCGAGGACGAACGCCGCGGCCTTCAGCGCCGCGATGCGCGCGACGACTTCCGGGAAATAGCGGTCGAGCGGCTGGCCCGACTTGGATTGGAGCCGGATGCCCGTTGTGTCCCTGAACACCAGGCACCGGAACCCGTCCCACTTCGGTTCGAACTGCCAGGTGTCGCCTGCCGGAAGGGCCGCGGCGACCCGGGCCTCCATCGGCGGGAATGGAAACGTTACCATCATGATTTCTTGACTTCCCCGGAGCGCCCCCCTAGACTGGCCCCGTTTTGCTCAGCTCGTGCGGATTCCGCATTTTCATGGGGATTCGCGTGGGCAGCACGGCATGAGGCTGTGCTCGCGCGTCGGGTCGTTCTTAACCGCCTGCTCTCGCCTGCCAGCCTCTACCCCACGATACCCGGGGTTACCTGACTGGAGGGTAGGGTATGCCAACCGGCACAATCGCACGGCTCCTCATCGACAAGGGTTTTGGCTTCATTCGTGATGAGGGGGGAGTCGAGCACTTCTTTCACCGCAGTGCTGTACGCGGCGCGGTGTTCGAACTGCTGAGAGAAGGTCAACGCGTCGAGTTCAGCGTCGAGGAATCCGCCAAGGGTCCTCGCGCCGCCGACGTGCGGCTCATCGAAGGCTAGCAAGTCTCCCCGGCAAGTGGCGGAGCCCGGCTCCGCCACCTGCTCAGTTATTTCGCCGCGTTCCCCCCGCATGTTCCGCCTCTTTCGCCTCACACGCACCATCGTCCTGCTGCTGGTCCTGCTGATGCTGGCCGGCGCGGCCGCCTGCTTCGTGAATGCAGGACGCATGCTCGTCGATCCGCGCGCGATGGAGACGCCCAGGCCCGCTGACGCCATCGTCGTGCTGTCTGGTTCACCGGCTGATCGATGGCTCGAAGCCTACGATCTCTGGCGCGAAGGCAGGGCGCGCGTAATCGTGTTGAGTCCGGGCTATCGTGATGGTGCTGCGCAAGCGCTGCAGGCGCGTGGTGTGCACGTCCCGGCCGACCACGAAATCGCGCGCGATGTCATGACGCGGCAACTTGGACTGCCGCAAGGCGTTTTGCGCGTGCTCGACGGGCCGCTCGACAACACGGCGGCCGAGGCAACGGCCACGCTGGCGCTGGCGCGCGCCGAAGGATGGACGAGCGTCATCGTCGTCACCTCACTGCCCCACACACGGCGCACCGCCTTGGCTATGAATCGCGTGCTCACTCCGGCCGGCGTGGCGGTGCAGGTGCGAGGCAGCCGCTATGACTTGTTCCAGGCGACGCAGTGGTGGCGATCCCGCGCGAACGTGCGCTGGGTGATCACCGAACTGCCCAAGCTCGCGGCCTATCGCCTGGGCCTCGCGAACTGATTTCCCGGTATCCTTAACGCGGAAGCGACCGGGGCCCGGTGGCCCTCCCGGTCTTCAAAATCGGCGCTGCCTGCCAACGCGGGCGGGATGGGTTCGACTCCCATACGCTTCCGCCATCCTTTAAAACCCGAGCGCCTTCAACACGCGCGCCGTCTCACTCAGATCCCCGAACACTTCATACGCGCCCGCGTCGCGCAGCTCGTCGACTGAATGCGATCCCGTGGCCACGCCCAGCGCGCGCACGCCGCCGGCCCGCGCGCACTCCACATCCAGCGGCGTGTCGCCGATGACGACCACGCGGTCCACGTGCGGCTCGAAGCCGGCCTCGCGCGCGCGCGTCAGCGCGATGGGCACCAGCAGATTCCTGTCCGCCGCATCGTCGGCAAACGCGCCGAACCGGAAGGGCGACCAGAGGTCGAAGTGCTCGAGCTTGATGCGCGCGCTCGCGCGGAAGTTGCCCGTCAGCAGCGCGAGAATCGCATCGTCGCGCCTCTGGAGCGCGTCGACGAGCGGCCGGACGCCAGGCATCACGGCCTTGCGTCCCTCGCCGGGCAGGAGGATTTCCTCGGCCAGCAGGGTGTAATAGCGCGCTTCGAGGCGCGACTCGAGCGCGGGGGTGAGCGCGATGCCGGCGCGCCGGGCGGCCTCGCGAAGCAGGTAGCCGTCGGTGCGGCCCGCGGCGTTGATGCCGCGGAACGCATCGGCCACGCCGGTTTCTTCCTCGAAGGCGCGGTTGAGCGCGCGAAGGCCGGCCCGGCCGCTGAGGATGAGGGTGCCGTCAATGTCGAAAAGCAGCAGGGTGCGCATGTAGAATCGGGGGTGGAGACCTTGATGCGAAATTCGCGAAAGTTACAGTTTGCTGCCGCCGCCCTCGCGGCTGCCCTGCCTGCGGTGATCGCCGCCCAACAACCAACGGGCCGCGCGACCGCCACCATCAAAGGCGAGAACATTACCGGCACGGTTGAGCTGCGCGAAGTGATGAACGCGCAGGCGGTGCATGCCGGCCACGACACGGGCACGCGCGCCGTCGAGATTACCGCGACCATCCGCGGGCTCACGCCGGGGGCGCACGGCTTCCACCTGCACGCTGTGGGCAAGTGCGAGCCGAACTTCGCCGCGGCCGGCGGCCACTTCGATCCGGGTCCCGCGTCCAACACCGACCCCGACGCCAATCACCCGTACCACATGGGCGACATGCCGAACCTGGTGGCCGGCCAGAACGGCGTCGCGCGCCTGAAGACGACCACCACGCGCGTGACGCTGTCGGCCGGTCCGCTCTCGGTGTTCGACGCCGACGGCACCGCCATCATCGTGCACGGCGATCCCGATCAGGGCAAGACCGGCGAGCCCAAGTCGGGCGTCAGCGGCGGCCCGCGCATCGCCTGCGGCGTGATCGAAGCCCAGGGCCGGCGGTTTTAACAAAATGGGGACGGGTCTATTTATTCGCCGAAGAACCGAATAAATAGACCCGTCCCCATTTTTTTTGTCTCCCCCGTCGCGGCGTTCAGCTTCAGCCGGCGCCCGTTCATCCCCTTCGCCAGTTCGTCATCGTCACTGATCGCCAGCACCGCGAGCGCGCGGCCGCGCGTGGCCTGCACGATCGACGCGGCCAGGGCCGGCACGTCGGCGCGGTCGACGCGCAGCGTCGGATGCTCGAGCACGAGCACCGACGGATCGAGCGCGAGCGCGCGCGCCAGGTGCGCGCGCACGCGCGTGGCGGCGCTGACCGCCGCGGTGTGCCGCTCGAGGTCGCCTTCCGCAATGCCGGTGTCGCGCGCGAGCGCGTCGACCTTCGCTCGAATCCCGCCGGGGATCGGATCGATCGACAGCGAATAACTCATCGCGATGTTCTGCGCGATGGTGGCCCCATCCAGCAGCACGGCGCGGTGGCTGACGATGCCGAAGCGATCGAGGGAGGCGAGCCAGGCGTCGCCCTCGGTGATGGCGCTGGTCGGCTCGCCCATCACGCGCACCTCGCCCTGGTCGGGCAGGCCCGCGCCGGTCGCGAGGTTCACGAACGTCTCGGCGGCGGCGACGTCGAGACCGGCGAGCGTGACGCGCTCGCCGGTCTCGACCGACAGGTTGGCGACGCGCAGCGGCCGCAGCCCGCGATAGTCCTTGATGACGCCGTCGAAGGCGAGGCCGATCACGAGGGGCGCGCCTTTGCGGCAAAGCGATCGAACCGATCGGCCGGCAGCGCGATGCGGCCGAGGCCGATCGCCCGCCCGCCCGCGTCGCCGTGGAAATCCGATCCGCCGGTGACCAGCAGGCCGGCGCGCTCGGCGAGCGTCAGCAGCCGCGCGGTGACCTCCGCATCGTGATCGGTGTGGAAGACCTCGATGGCGTCCGGCGCCCCCGGCTGCGCGATCAGGCGATCGAGCAGCGCGGGATCGCGGTGCAGCCCGGGATGCGCCATCGACGCCAGCCCCCCGGCGTCGCGGATCACGGCGACGACGTCGGCGACCGGCGCGCCCTGGCGGGGCACGAAGGCCGCGCCGTCGCTGCCGAGGAACTTGTCGAACGCGTCGGCGCGCGACGCCACGTAGCCGGCGCGCACCATCGCGTCGGCGATCGCCGGGCGCCCAATCGCGTGTCCGGCGTGGCGCGCCAGCACCTCGTCGAGATCGATCGGCATGCCGAGCGCGGCGAGGCGCGCGGCCATCGCCTGCACGCGCCGCCGGCGATCGGCGCGCTGGCCGTCGAGAAAGTCGGCGAGCGGCCGATGCGTGCGGTCGAAGAAATAGCCGAGCACGTGCACGTCGCGCGCGTCCTCGACGGCCGTGATCTCGATGCCCGGAATGAGGCGGATGCCGCGCGCGGCGGCCGCGGCGGCGGCACGGTCGATGCCCGCCACCGTGTCGTGATCGGTCACGGCCATCACGGTCACGCCGGCGCCGGCCACGCGCGCGACGAGCGCCTCGGGCGAGAGCAGGCCGTCGGATGCGGTGGTATGGAGGTGGAGATCGATCACGCGGAGCGGCGGACGCGGCGCTTCGGCTGCTGCCGGCGGCGCTGCCGCTCGGTCAAGGCGCGATATTCGCGAATCAGCAGCTCGAGGTGCTCGCGCTCCTCGTCGGCGAACTCGAGGAAGATGCGCTTGCCTTCCGACTCCTCGAACCGCTCGCCGTAGCGCTTGAAGAAGCGGTGCGAGTTGCGCTCGCACTTGATGCCGATCATCAGCGCCTGCTTGTCGTTCACGCCCTTGGCGAGCTGCTCGGTGCCGGCGGCGAACAGGCCGTTGGCGGCGCCCTTGAAGAACAGGAACGTGGGGTACGACTCGAGCTGCGGATCCTCGCGCAGGATCTGCGCGTAGCGCTCCTCGAGCCGGTGCAGGTGATCGACTTCCTCGGTGCCGAGCTTCTGGAAGATGCGGCGCGCGCGCGGGTCTTTCGTGTTCTTCGCCGCGTGCAGATAGAACTCGCGGCCGCTGCGCTCGGTGGCAATCGCGATGCGCAGCGCGTCGCGCGAGAACACGAGGTCGGTGGCGAGCTGCCGGTTGTCGGCGGGACGCCCGGTCTGGCAGGTCTCGCACGTGCCGTAAATCTGCAGCACGCTCTGCCGCGCCTCGAAGCGGCGCGCCGCGGCGACCTCCTCGATCAACGACTCGATGTCGGAGCTGAGGAACTCGAACGTCTGGTTGCAGCTCTTGCAGATGAGATGAAAGTGCCGCGGATGGCGGTACGAATGCTCGAAGCGGAAGCGCCCCTCGCCGAAGTCCACCTTGCGCGCGATGCCCGCGTCGACCATCCACTGCAGCGTGCGGTAGATGGTCGCGCGGGAAATCTTGTGGTCTTCGCGTCGAATAAGGTCGACAAGATGATCGGCGCTGAGGTGTCCCTCCTGGCGGAGAAACACGTTGACGATCAGGTCGCGCTTGCTCGAGCGGCGGCCTCCCGCGGGCCGCAAGCTTTCGATGTACGCGGCCTGTTCCATCGGCCTAAACGTTGAACGAGCTTCCGCAGCCGCAGGTCGACTTCGCGTTCGGGTTCTTGATGGTGAAGCCCCCGCCCGCGACGTTGTCGACGAAGTCCACTTCGGCGCCCTGCAGATACCGCAGGCTGATCGGATCGACGAGCAGCTTCACGCCCTGCACCTCGAACACCTGATCGACCGACGCGTCGCCTTCGCCCTCGTCGATCATCAGCCCGTACTGGAAGCCGGAACAGCCGCCGCCCTGGACGAACACCCGCAGGCCGGCGCCGAGCTTGTTTTCTTCGCTCAGCAGCTCGCTAATCTTCGACGCTGCCGTTTCAGTGACGTTAATCATCGTGTCGGAAATCTCCCCGGGCGAACGGCCCGTCCTCAATTATACGCCCCTCCGCCATAGCCGCTATGTGGTTGTAAATCCAGCACTTCCGGGCGGATACTGATCGGATGGCGAAGGATCTCGAGGTCCGTAATCCTTATGACAACGCCCTGGTGGCAAAGGTTCCGCTGGCCGATGGCGCGGCCTTCGACGCCGCGGCAAGCGCAGCCGTGGCCGCCGCCCCGGCCATGGCCCGCATGCCCGCGTACGAGCGCGCGGCGCTGCTCATGCGCGTGTCGGCCGCCATCGCCGCGTCGCGCGAGAGCATCGCGAAGACGCTTGCGGCCGAAGCGGGCAAGCCGCTGAAAGACGCGCTGATCGAAACCGATCGCGCCACCATGACGTTCCAGGTGGCCGCCGAAGAGGCGCGCCGGCTGTCGGGCGAAGTCATTCCGCTGGACCTCGCCGCCCACGGCGCCAACCGCATCGGCATCGTCCGCCGCTACCCGATCGGTCCGGTTGCGGCCATCTCGCCGTTCAACTTTCCGCTGAATCTGTCGGCGCACAAGCTGGCGCCGGCCATCGCCGCCGGCAACACCATTGTGCTCAAACCGGCCACGAAAACGCCGCTGTCGGCGCTCACGCTCGGCAAGCTGCTGCACGAGGCGGGCGTGCCGGACGGCGCCGTCAGCGTGCTGCCGATGGCGCGCGAGGTTGGCGATCGGCTCGTCACCGACGAGCGCTTCCGCCTGCTGACGTTCACCGGCTCGTCCCCGGTCGGGTGGGCGATGAAGGCGCGCGCCGGCCGCAAGAAGGTCATCCTCGAGCTTGGCGGCAACGCCGCCGTCATCGTGAATGACGATGCGGACATTGCCTACGCGGCGAAGCGCGTGGCCGCGGGCGGCTTCGCGTTTGCGGGCCAGAGCTGCATCTCCGTGCAGCGCGTCTATGTGCACGACGCGGTCTTCGACGCCTTCGCGAAGGAGCTCGTGCGCAATGTGGAGGCCCTCAAGGTCGGCGATCCGCTGGATCCCCTCACCGATGTCGGCCCGATGATTGAAGAGGACGAGGCGGCGCGTGTCGCCGAGTGGGTGCGCGAGGCCGCCGCCGGCGGCGCGCGGGTGCTGACGGGTGGCAAGCGTCTTGGAGGCGCGATGTACGCGCCGACCGTGATGACCGGCGTGCCGTCGTCCGCGAAGGTCTGCGCCGAGGAAGTGTTTGCGCCGCTCGTAGGCCTGTGGCCGTTCTCGCGGTTCGAGGACGCCCTTGCCGAGGTGAACAGGTCGCGCTTCGGCCTGCAGGCCGGTGTGTTCACGCGCGACCTTGGTGGCGCGTTTCTGGCGTATGACGTGCTCGAGGTGGGCGGCGTGATCGTCAACGACGTGCCCACCTGGCGCATCGACCACATGCCGTACGGCGGCGTCAAGGAGTCGGGCCTCGGACGCGAAGGCCCCCGTTACACGATTGAAGAGATGACCGAACCACGACTGATGGTGATCAACAGGGCGACCTCGTGAGCGCCGCATTCATCGACAACCTGATCCGCGACGGCATCGCCGGCCGCATCTGGGAGCGCGACGCCACGGTGTTCGCCCCGGCCCGCGGCAATGACGAGGTGACGCGCGCGGTGCTCAACCGCCTCGGCTGGCTCAGCGCGCCCGAGGACATGCAGGCCGAAGTCGAGCGCGTGCGCGCGATGGCCGGCGCCGTGAAGAGCGAAGGCGTCGACCGCGTGCTGCTGCTCGGCATGGGCGGCAGCAGCCTCTGCGCGGAAGTGCTGCGCGATGTGGGCGGCGCGGCGCCGGGATGGCCCGATCTGGTGGTGCTCGACACGACCGACGAGGGTGCGATCGCGCGCGAGACCGCGCGGCTCGATCCCGCGCGCACGCTCTTCATCGTGGCCAGCAAGAGCGGATCGACCATCGAAGTGACGTCGCTCGAGAGTCATTTCAGGGCGCGCGCGGCGGCCGCGCTCGGCGTTGAAGCCGCAGGACGGCGCTTCGTGGCCATCACCGATCCCGACACGCAGCTGGCCGCGCACGCGCGCGCGCATCAC
This sequence comes from Vicinamibacterales bacterium, assembly GCA_036675475.1. Taxonomy (GTDB): domain Bacteria; phylum Acidobacteriota; class Vicinamibacteria; order Vicinamibacterales; family SCN-69-37; genus JALYRV01. The sequence goes on along the minus strand of JAKFEY010000038.1, from coordinate 30,408 downwards.
TATCGCGACGCCTTCTTCAATCCGCCCGACATCGGCGGACGCTTCTCGGCGCTGTCACTGTTCGGCCTCGTGCCGGCGGCGCTGCTCGGCCACGATCTCGACGGCTTTCTCGGCGCCGCGCGCGACGCGGCGGCGGGCTGCCGCGAGAATGCCGCCACCAATCCGGGCCTCGCGCTCGGCGCGTTCATGGTGGAGGCGGCGCGCGCCGGCCGCGACAAACTGACGCTGCTGCTGCCGCCGTCGTTCAAGGCGTTTGGCCTCTGGGTCGAGCAGCTCGTCGCGGAAAGCACCGGCAAGCACGGCGTCGGGCTGCTTCCGGTGACAGGCGAGCCGCTGTTCGATGCGGCCGCGTATCGCGCGGATCGCGCGTTCATCGTGGTGTCGACCGACGAGGACAACGCACTCGAGGCGCTTGGCGGCGCGCTCGAGAAGGCCGGGCATCCGATCATGACGATTCGCACGCGCCGCGCGCATCTGGGCGCCGAATTCTTCCGCTGGGAGTTCGCGACAGCCATTGCCGGCGCGGGGCTCGACATCAACCCGTTCGACGAGCCCAACGTCAAGGAAGCCAAAGACAAGACGTCGGCACTGCTGAAGGATCGGCCCGCGCTCGAGCGCGATCGCGCGCCGCGCGCAGAGGGCATCTCGGTCATCGCGTCGGACGGGCGCCCCGCAAGTCCCGAAGCGCTGTCGCAGCTGCTGCGCGGGGTCGGCGCCCGCGACTACGTGGGCCTGCTCGTGTGGCTCACGCCCGAGCCCGCGCTCGAAGACGCGATGCAGCGCGTGCGCGAAGCGATTACCCGAAAGACCGGCGCCGCGACCACCGTCGGCATCGGCCCGCGCTACCTTCACTCCACGGGCCAGTACCACAAGGGCGGTCCCGACACCGGCGTCTTTATCGTGATTACAGGTGAGGACGCGACCGAAACCGAAGTGCCCGGCGCGGGCTATTCCTTCTCGGTGCTCAAGCGCGCTCAGGCGCTCGGCGACCTGCAGGCCCTCGCCGCCCACGGCCGGCGAGTCGTGCGGCTGCACGTCGGCGGCGCGGAGTCGAACGCGGGGCCCATGATCGAGGCCATGGTTGCCGGTAACCGGTAGCCAGTTGTCGGCGTGAGCCGCGGGCGACAACGCGCCCGCAGCTTTTAGATGAAAGCCCGCAGGGCGCTGTCCCTGCGGGCTCGCACCAGCAACCGGCAACCGACAACCGGTTACCGCAGCACGGCGAGCCGGCGCCCCGATTCTTCCTCGACATCCTTGTGCAGGCTGTTGCCGTGCGCGTCCATGGTGACGATCGCCGGGAAGTCCTTCACGCGCAGGTGCCACATCGCTTCAGGCGTGCCGAACTCCAGAAGCGACACGTCGTCCACTGCTTCAATCGCGCGCGCGTAGAACTGCGCGGCGCCGCCGACGGCGTTGAGGTACACCGCGCCTGATTCCTTCAGGCCGGCGAGCGTCTTCGCGCCCATGCCGCCTTTGCCGATGACGGCGCGCACGCCGTACTTCCGGATGATGTCGGCCTGATACGGCTCCTCACGGATGCTCGTGGTCGGCCCCGCGGCCTTGACCGTCCACGTCTCGCCGTCTTTCGCGACGACCGGACCGCAGTGATAGATCACGCCGCCGCGCAGGTCGACGGGCGGCTCGTGCCGCATCAGATGGTGATGCACCGCGTCGCGTCCGGTGAACATGCGGCCGCTGATGAGGACGACGTCGCCGACTTTGAGGTCGCGAATCGTCGCCTCGTCGATCGGCGCCTCCAGGCGCTTTTCGCGGCCCGTCGGCACGAACCCCGACCCGGCCGCAATCATCGGCTCCATGGCCTTCGCCGGATCGCGATACAGCCAGTCGGTGATCGCGCCCGTCTTTGCGTCAAGGCGGACAGCGAGCCGGCGGAACGCCCAGCAGTCGTACGCGACGGAGACGAAGAAGCTGGCGGGCAGACGATTGAGCGCGCCCACCTTGCAGCCGATGAGCGACACGTCCCCGCCGAAGCCCATGGTGCCCACCGACAGGTTGTTCACCGTCGCCATCACCGACCGCTCGAGATCGGCCAGCCGCTCGTCCGGATTCTCATCGTCGAGCGTGCGGAACAGCTGCTCCTTCGCGTGGTAGTAGCCCGACGTGCGGTCGCCGCCGACGCACACGCCGACCGCGCCGGGACTGCAGCCCTTGCCCTGCGCTTTCCACACGGCGTGCAGGATGCACTTGCGCACGCCGTCGAGCGAGCGATCGGCGCGGCCGAGATGGTCGAGATCGGCCGGCAGCGCGTACTGCGCGTTGGTGTTCTCGCAGCCGCCGCCCTTGAGCAGCAGCTTCACCTCGATGTCGTCGCGCTCCCACTGATCGAAATAGATGATGGGCGTGCCGGGGCCGAGGTTGTTGCCGCTGTTCTGGCCCGTGATCGAGTCCACGGAGTTCGGGCGCAGCTTGCCGCGCTTCGTGGCTTCCGCGACGGCCTCTTCGACCTCGCGGCGCAGCGCAATCTGGTTGAAGCCCACCGGCGTCTTGATCTTGAAGGTCGGCATGCCGGTGTCCTGGCAGATCGGCCCTTCGCACGAGGCGGCCTGATCGATGTTCTCGCCGATGATGCTCAGCGCCTGCGAGGCGCGCGACCCGCCGGGCTCGCGGCCCATCGCCACGCGCATGGCGGCGCGCACATCGGGCGGCAGGTCGGTGGAGGTGCGGGTGATGAGCTCGACGAGCGAGGCGCGGAAATCGGACATTTCTACCGCAGTATAATTGAGGAGTTTCATGCAGCATCGGCTCGAACGCGATCCGCTCGGTCCGGTGCACGTGCCGGCAGACGCCTACTATGGCGCGCAGACGGCACGCGCGCTCGCGAACTTCCCTATCAGCGGCATGCGCGCGCACGCCGCGCTCGTCCGCGCCACCGTCCTCATCAAGCTCGCCTGTGCCGAGGCCAACGGGTCGCTGCGGCGCCTGCCGGCGACAACGGCCGACGCCATCGCGCGGGCCGCGCGCGAAATTCTCGGCGGCGCGCTGCGCGATCAGTTCATTGTCGACATCTATCAGGCGGGCGCGGGCACGTCGCACAACATGAACGCGAACGAGGTGCTGGCCAACCGCGCCGAAGAGCTGCTCGGCGGCCGGCGCGGCGAGTACGCCCGCGTGCACCCGAACGATCACGTCAACATGGGACAGTCGACCAACGACGTGTTCCCCACGGCCACGCGGCTGGCCATCCTGATCCATCACGACGCGCTCGTCGACGCGGCACGCGATTTTGCGCGCGCGCTCGACGCGCATGCGGCGCGCTGGAAAGACGTGCTCAAGACCGGCCGCACGCATCTGCAGGACGCCGTGCCGATGACATTCGGCCAGGAGTGCTCGGGCTGGGCGGCCAACATCAGCGTGGCCGTCGACGAGCTCGAGCATGCGGCCGTGCGGCTGCGCGAGCTCAATCTCGGCGCCACCGCCGTCGGCACCGGCCTCAACGCGGGCACGGCCTTCACGCGCGCGGCGGTCGCGAACATCGCGCGCGAAACCGGCTTCGCGGTGAAGCCGGCCGCCAATCGCTTCCGCGTGACGCAAAGCATGGGCGACGTCGCTGCGTGGAGCGCGGCCATGCGCCGGCTCGCGATGGAGACGAACAAGATCGCGTCGGACCTGCGCCTGCTCGCAAGCGGCCCGCGCGCCGGCATTGCCGAAATCAATCTGCCCGCCGTGCAGCCGGGTTCGTCGATCATGCCGGGCAAGGTGAACCCGTCGATTCCCGAGATGGTCAACCAGGTCTGCTATCAGGTGTACGGCTGCGACACCACGATCGCGGCGGCCGCCGATGCCGGGCAGCTCGAGTTGAACGTGATGATGCCGGTGATGGCCTGGAACGCGCTGCACGCGTCCGCCATTCTCACGAGCACGCTTGCCGTGTTTCGCGAGCGCTGCATCGACGGCCTCGAGCCTGATGAAGCGCGCTGCCGCGAACTGCTCGACCGCAGCACCGCCGTGGCCACGGCCCTGAGCCCGTACATCGGCTACGCGGCGACCGCGGACATTGCCAAAGCGTCGGTGGCGACCGGACGGCCCGTGCGCGAGCTGGTGCTCGAGCGCGGCCTGCTCGACAGGACGCAGGCGGCGCGCGTGCTGTCGGCGGCGGCAATGACCGAACCCGGCGTGGTGGAGACAGGAGATGACGATGCGGATAGCTCTCGCGGCGGTGCTGCTGGCCGCGTGCGCAAGCCTCGCGGCGGCGCAGGGACACGGCCGGCTGTTTCCGCCCGAAGATCTCGGCGCGCTTGAAGGGCCGGATCGCGACGCCTGGCAGAAGCCCGAGCAGGTGATGGACGCGCTCGGCATTGCCGACGGCGCGCGCGTCGCCGACCTCGGGGCCGGCGGCGGCTACTTCACGATCCGCCTGGCGCGCCGCGTCGGGCCGAACGGGCGCGTGTACGCCGAGGACGTCCAGGACGAAATGCTCGGATCGATCCGGCGCCGCATCGAGCGCGAGCAGCTCACCAACGTCGAAACGGTGAAGGGCACCTTCGACGATCCGACGCTGCCCGACGGCCTCGACGCCGTGCTCATCGTCGACACCTTCAACGCGTTCGAGCGTCCGATTACCGTGCTGCAGCGCGTGCGTGAATCGCTGAAGCCGGGCGGCCGCGTGGGCATCATCGAATACACGAAAGAAGGGCACGGGCCAGGGCCCGCCATGGAAGAGCGCATCGATCCGGACGTCGTCATCCGTGCCGCCCGCGCGGCGGGCCTGCAGCTGGCGAAGCGCGAAACGTTCCTCCGCTACCAGTACATGCTCGTGTTCGAGAAGCCGTGACCGCGGTTCCGGCCTTTTTCCGCGAGGCGCAGGCGCGCGTCGAACGCGCGCTCGACCAGGCGACTTCGGCCACCTTCGACGGTCCGCCCATCGTCCGCGACGCGATGCGGTACACGCTGCTTGCGCCCTCCAAGCGTGTGCGGGCGATCCTCACGGGCGTCGCCTGCGATCTGTGCAGTTCCGCGGCATCCTCGACGTCAGCGCAGAACGCCGACGCCGCCGGGGTCGCCATCGAGATGGTGCACGCCTCGTCGCTCATCCTCGACGATCTGCCGTCCATGGACAACGCGGCCGTGCGGCGCGGGCGGCCGGCGTGCCACATGCGGTACGGCGAGTCGATGGCCACTCTTGCGGCGTTCGGGCTGCTCAGCGACGCGTTCGGGATTCTGGCGTGGGCGTACGAGCCGCCGCTCGCGCGCGATCTCACCATGCTGCTGTCGTCAGCCATCGGCAGCGACGGCCTGATTGCGGGCCAGGCGGAAGATCTGCTCTCGACCGATACGGCAATCGATTTCGAGACGCTGGAGCGGATTCATCGCCGCAAGACGGGCGCGCTGTTCAGCGCGGCGGCCACGGCCGGTGCCTGGGTGGCCGGCGTGCGCGATGACCGCACGCGGGCGCTGCAGGCCTACGCGAAAAACCTGGGACTCGCCTTCCAAATCGTCGACGACCTGCTCGACGTGACCGGCGATCCGGGCGAAACCGGCAAGGAAGCGCGCGCCGACGCGCGCAAGACGACGTTCGTGTCGTTCAGCGGGGTCGAGGGGGCGCGCGAGCTGGCCGCGGAGTTGTGCCGCACGGCCGACGCGTCGCTGAAGCCGTTTGGCGCGAAGGCCGCGCCGCTGCTGGAGCTCTCCGCCTTCGTGGCCAGCCGCCGCCTCTGACACATGCGAGACCAGTTCATCCGCGAAGCCTATCTGCTCGTGCTCGCGCGCACGCCTGCCGAGGGCGAGCTGCGCGACCAGCTGCGCGACTACGAAACCGGCCAGGAACGTGCGGTGGTACTGCGGTTCCTCTCATCGCCGGAATTCCGACTGCTGCGCGGCGAATGGCAGTCGGCTGACGGCATCAATCGCGATCCCGTCGAGCACGAACGCGGCCTGCAGTCGCTGGGCACGGACGAACACTTCGTGCAGCTGGCGTACCGATGGCTGTTCGATCGCGAGGCCGACGCCGCGGGACTCGCCAACTACGTGCGCGAGTTGTCGCGCGGCCTCACGCGCACCGATCTCGTGCGCACGTTCGTGCTGTCCGACGAGTTCGAGCGGCGCTATCTCGATATCTCGCCCGACGCGGGCTTCGTGCCGCGCGACACGCAGCTGTGCGAGCTCGCCAATCCCGCCAAATGGGACAACCCCGACTGGATGGCGCTGCTCCGCTCGCTGGGATCGCTGCCCGATCACAAGATGGCGATGCACCGGAAGAGCTACGAGTTCACGCAGCTGCTCTTCGGGCTCGATCGGCTCGGCTATCTGCGGGACGATGCGTCGGTCGTCAGCGTCGGCGCGGGACATGAGTGCGTGCTGTACTGGCTCGCCAACCGCGTCGCGCGCGTCGTGGCCACCGACACGTATGACGGCGTGTGGCAGTCGAACATGGCGCGCGAGGGCGACAGCCGGGTGCTGACGAGTCCCGAAGAATACGCGCCATTTCCGTACCGGAAGGAACGCCTGTCGTTCATGCGCATGGACGGGCGGCATCTGGACTTTCCGGACGCGTCGTTCGACGTCGCGTATTCACTGTCGTCGATCGAGCACTTCGGGGGTGTGGAGGGCGCGCGCGCGGCCGTCGACGAGATGTCGCGCGTGCTGAAGCCGGGCGGCATGATGGCCGTCGCCACGGAATACATCCTGTCGGGGCCGGCGTATCACGAAGGCTTCTTCCCGGATCAGATTCGCGAGATATTCGGCAGGCCGGGGCTCGAGCTCGTCGAGCCGATCGACGAGCTCGTCTACCGCCGCTACGCGTTCAAGCCCGTCGACCTGCAGAAGAACCGGCATCAGACGCCGCACATGGTGGTGAGTGACGGCGGCTCGGTCATCACGTCGGTTATGGTGTTTCTGCGCAAGCACTAGCCGATGACGTCCAATCCTCACGACATCAATCAGTTGCGCGAGCGCCTCCGCGCGCTCGGCTATCTCGACGCGCCCGTCGACCGATACGTGCTTGGGTCGGCCGCCTCGCGGTCGGGCGCCGCGAGGTTTGCCCTGGAGGCCGGTTTGCGAGTCGGCCTCATCGCCGGTCTGCTGCTGGGCATTTCGGCGGCGATTGCCCTGGCGATTCGAGCGCCGGGGTTCATCGCCACACGTCGAGACGCGGTGGTCATGGCGGCCGCGCTGTCGGCCGTCTTCGCCCTCGTGTCGGCGCTGGCCGTGGCGGCCGTCGTCATGGCGGCGAGCTGGATCGCGGGGCGCGCCGCCATCACGCCCGCGCGCGCCCGGCGCGCCGCGGCCGTCGCCGGCATTCTCGTCGCGCTCGGCTGTGCGGCGTACCTCACGTTGTGGTGGAACGCCGCTCGCGATCTGTTTACCGGACTCACGCTCGGATGGAACGTTGTCGCCCTGGCGCTCGCGGCGGTTGTCGCGCTGCTGCTCGCGCACGCCGTGAGCGTGGTCATCCAGGCGGCCCTCGTGCGATCGACGGCGAACGCCGACATTGCCGCGGGCGGGCTACTGAGCTCGCGCGGCTTCCTGGTGGCGTTCGGTCTGGTGCTGTTCGCCGGCTCGGGCGCGCTGCTGGCCACGGGTGCCGGCCGCGGCACCGAGCGCGTGGCGGCGCCCGACATCACGGTGACGCCGACCGGGTACGCCGTCCGCGTCGTGGCCATCGACGGCGTCGACGTCGCCATGGCGCGCAAGCCCGGGCTTCCGTCGATGGCGCGCCTCTTCGCAGGTGCGCATGTTCCTCTCGATGCGCGTGGAGAAGGCGCACCCGATCCGGCCCGAGACTGGACGACGCTGGCGACGGGCCGCGCGCCCGATGCGCACGGCATCATGTCGCTCGAAGCGCGCCGCGCCGTAGGCATGGAAGGCCGCCTGCCCGCAGCGCCATCCGGGCTCATGCGATCGCTGCTCGATGCCGCCGATCTGCTGCGGCTCACGACACCGGCGATCGCGTCGGGCGCGGAACGGCGCGTGCCGGCGTTCTGGGAAGTGGCGGCAGCGGCCGGCCTGCGAACGGCGGTCGTCAACTGGTGGGCGACGTGGCCCGCGCCCGAGGGCGACGATGTCGTGCTCACCGATCGGGCGATTCTGCGGCTCGATACGGGCGGCGCGCTGGATGCGGAGATCGCGCCGGCGGCGCTGTACGAGCCGCTGCGCGCGCGCTGGCCGGCGATGCGGTCGGCCGCCGCGGCGCGCGCGGCCGCGGCGTTCGCGAGCGTTGCCGATCCCGACGTGCGGACGATCATGACGCGGTCCGCGGAGCTCGACATCCTGGTCGCCGCGCTGGCGCAGGTCAATCCTGGCCCGCCGGTCGACGTGCAGGCCGTGTATCTGCCCGGCCTGGACATCGCGCAGCACAACCTGGTGCAGGCCGGCGCGCCGGCGTCGGTGCCTTCGATGAGCGCGCGTGTGGCCGCGATCGAGCGCTATTACGCGCTGCTCGACGAGCTCGTCGCGGAGCTGCTGCCGCCGTCCGCGTCGCACATCGATGCGCTGATTCTGTGGCCGGGCCGTGTCGGCGGCGAGCAGGGCGCGATGCTGCTCAGCGGCGCGCCGATCGAATCAGGGACGTACTCGTGCACCGCGTGTGGCGGCACTGCGGTGGCCGGCACGCTGCTCTATCTGCTGGGACTGCCGATCGCGGAGGAGCTACGGGCGCGGCCTGACACGCGCATCGTCACCGCGGCCTTTCTGGCGCGCCATCCGGCGAGACCGATCGCGAATTACAACGCCGCGGTGACAGGGCGCAGCGCCCGTACAGGCGAACCGCTCGATGCCGAAGCACTCGAGCGGCTGCGAAGTCTGGGATATATCCGGTGAAAAGGGGACGGGTCTAATTTTCGCGGGGTGCGTGCCGGGCGAAAATTAGACCCGTCCCCTTTTCACAATCGTCCCTGCCACGATCGCCTTGAAGACGTCGGCGATCAAGAACGGCGCGGCGCCCGCGGCGACGGCGAGGGAGAACGACGCGGTGTGCGCGCCCGCGAGCCAGCTGAGGCCGCCGGCGTAAATCACCGCGACGCCCGCGAGCATCGACAGCACCGACGTCCAGAGGCGGCGGTTGAAGCCGCGCTCGGCGAGCAGGCCCGTGACGAAGGCCGCCATCGGATACGCCATCAGGTATCCGCCGGTCGGGCCGATCAGGCGCGCGGCGCCCTGCGGCAGCAGCCCCGAGGCCGCGAACACCGGGAGGCCCGCAATGCCAAGCATCAGGTAGCCGAACTGCGCCGCGGCGCCGAGGCGCGAGCCGAGCACGGCGCCTGCGAGAATGACAATCATCGGCTGCAGCGTGAACGGCACGGCCGTACCGGGAATCGGGAAGCTGATTTGGGCCGCGGCGGCCGTCAGGGCGATCATGAACAGCGCGGCGGCGGCGCGGATGGCCCCGGCGTATTCACGGCCGGCCGTCATCGAGCCAAGAAGCGTGGTCTCTGCGCGTGCGGACATGAAGCGGATCTTACTCCTATGCGAACGGCACTGACAATTGCGGGCAGCGACTCTGGCGGCGGCGCCGGCATCCAGGCCGACCTGAAGACGTTTGCGGCGCACGGCGTGTTCGGCACGAGCGCGCTGACCGCGGTGACGGCGCAGAACACGCGCGGCGTCACCGATGTGCACGTGCTGCCCGAGGCGATGGTGCGCGCGCAGATCGACGCGGTGGCCACCGACATCCGTCCCGACGCGGTGAAGATCGGCATGCTCGCCACGGCCGGCATCATCGCCGAGGTGGCGTCGGCGCTCGACGCGCACGCGCTCGGTCCCGTCGTGCTCGATCCGGTGATGGTGGCCAAAGGGGGCAGCCGCCTGCTCGCGGCCGATGCGGTGGCGGCCATGTCGTCGCTGCTGCTGCCGCGCGCGGCGCTGGTCACGCCGAACCTCGCCGAGGCGGAAGTCATGATCGGCCGCGGCGTGCGCGATGCCGCCTCGATGGAAGATGCCGCGCGCGCGCTGGTGGACGGCGGAGCCGCCGCGGCCCTCGTCAAGGGCGGCCATCTCGAAGGTCCCACCGTGATCGACATCCTGTGGACGGGCCGCGAGCGGCATATCTTCGAGTCGCCGCGCATCGATACCGCGCACACACACGGGACCGGCTGCACGCTGTCGTCCGCAATTGCCGCGCAGCTCGCCCTGGGACTGTCCCTGGTCGAGGCCGTCACGGCCGCAATCGCCTACGTCAGGCGCGCCATCGCGCAGGCGCCCGGCCTCGGCGGCGGGCACGGCCCGCTCCAGCATTTTCCGAAGTAAAAACTATACTGACGTGATGCCCCCCCGCTTCGCGGTGTCGCAAGGCGTGCTCGACACGGCTCTCCTTCGCTCGACTGTGTCGAGCGTCGGAGGGCAAACCGGCGCGGTCATCACATTCGAGGGCCTCGTGCGCGCCAACAATCAGGGGCGGCAGGTCGTGCGGCTCGAATACGAAGGGTACGAACCGATGATCGTCCGCGTGTTCGAGCAGATCGATCGGGAGATCGCCGAGGCCTGGCCCGGCACGGCCAGCGCCATGCATCACCGGCTCGGCACGCTGCAGATTGGCGAGGTCAGCGTGGTGATTGTGGTCGCGTCGGCGCATCGCGCCGCGGCGTATGCCGCGAGCCGCTACGCCATCGAGCGCGTGAAGCAGATCGCGCCCGTCTGGAAGCACGAGTACTTCGAGGGCGGCGACGTCTGGATCGAAGGCGCGGTGGCGGGGGCCGACGATGAGGCGGCGCGGAAGCAGGCGATGGTGACGGCATGCGCGTAACGGTGCGGCTGTTTGCGCGCCTCAGGGAGATCGCGGGGCGCGACACGCTCGCGCGTGAGGCCGCCCCGGGCAGTACGGTGGCCGACGTGTGGGCGTCGCTCGTGGCCGAATGGCCCGCGATGCGCGCCTTCGATACCACGGTGTCGGGCGCCGTCAACGCCGAGTACGCGCGCATGACGCGCGCCGTGCAGGACGGCGACGAGATCGCGTTTCTGCCGCCGGTGTCCGGCGGCGCAGGGATTCATGCAGGCTCACGTCATTGAAAAGCTGAAGCAGAGCGAGGCGCGCTACGGCGAACTGGCGGCCATGGTGGCCGATCCGGCCGTGCAGGCGGACGGCAACGCGTACCGCAAGCACACGAAGGAAATGTCCGACCTGCAGCCGCTGGTCGAGGGCTACCAGGAATTCCAGAAGCTGCGCGACGAGATCGCCAGCGCCCGCGACATGGCCGCCTCGGGCGACCCGGACATGGCGGCGCTCGCCAACGAGGAGCTGCCCGCGCTCGAGCAGCGGCTCGAGGCGCTCGAGCAGGAAGTCAAGCGGCTGCTCGTGCCGAAGGATCCGAATGACGAGAAGAACGTCATGCTGGAAATCCGCGCGGGCACGGGCGGCGACGAGGCGGCGCTGTTTGCCGCGGACCTCTTCCGCATGTACTCGCGCTTCGCCGAGCGCCAGCGCTGGAAGGTGGACCCGATCTCGGTGAGCGAAACGGGCACCGGCGGCTACAAGGAAATCATCGCCACCATCGAAGGCCGCGGCGCGTACAGCCGCATGAAGCACGAAAGCGGCGTGCACCGCGTGCAGCGCGTGCCGGCCACCGAAACCCAGGGACGCATCCACACGTCCACCGCCACGGTGGCGGTGCTGCCCGAGGCCGAGGAAGTCGACGTCCACATCGACGCGAAGGACCTGCGCATCGACACCTTCTGCTCGAGCGGCCCGGGCGGCCAGAGCGTCAACACCACCTACTCGGCCGTGCGCATCACGCACATCCCGAGCGGCCTGGTCGTGTCGCAGCAGGACGAGAAGTCGCAAATCAAGAACCGCGCGAAGGCCATGAAGGTGCTGCGCTCGCGGCTGTACGAAATCGAGATGCGCAAGCAGCAGGACGCGATCGCCAAGGACCGCAAGAGCCAGGTAGGCACGGGCGAGCGCTCCGAGAAGATCCGCACCTACAACTTCAAGGAAAACCGCATCACCGATCACCGCATCGGCTTCACCATGCACCAGCTCGACGCGGCGCTCGACGGCGACATCGACCCGCTCATCGAGCAGATGAACGTCCACGAGCAGACGCAGAAGCTGAAGGACGCCACCGAGGAGCGATGACGCTCGCGGACATGGCCCGCCAGGCCGCCGCCCTGCTTGCCCACCGCAGCCCGACGCAGTCGAGCGAAGGTGGGGCTGAACAGAACCCGTCTCTCGACGCCGAAGTCCTCGCGCGCCACGTGCTCGGCTGGGATCGCGCGCGCTGGCTCGCGGACAACCGCGGCGAGCCGTCCCCCGATGTCGTGCGGCGCTTCGACGCGCTCGTCGCGCGGCGCGCGGCGGGCGAACCGGTGGCCTACATCACCGGCTCGCGCGAGTTCTGGGGCCTCGACTTCGACGTTTCGCCCGCGGTGCTGATCCCGCGCCCGGAAACGGAACTCCTCGTCGAAGAGGCGATCGCCGTGATCGACAGGCGCCGGGCGTCGGTCGTCGCGGACATCGGCACCGGCTCGGGCTGCGTGGCCATCGCCATCGCGCACGAACGGCCGCATGTGCGCGTCATCGCGACGGACATCTCCACCGAGGCCCTGGCCGTGGCGCGGCGGAACGCGGGCCGTCACCGCGTCGAGGACCGCATCGACTTCCGGCACGCGTCGGGGCTCGACGGCGTCGGGCCGGTGGACCTCGTCGTGTCGAATCCCCCCTACATCGCCCAGGCCGATGCGGCCACGCTGATGAAAGACGTCGTGGATTTCGAACCGCACACGGCCCTGTTCGCGGGAGGCGACGGCCTCGACGTCATCCGGATGATTCTTGGCAGTGCGGCGCACCGGCGCCCCACGCCGCCGATGCTCTTTGAATTCGGCGGCAACGACGAGGCCCTGCTCCAGGCCGCGTGCGCGGCCGGCCTTCCGGTTGTGAAGGTCGTCAAGGACCTCGCCGGCATTCCCCGAATCGCCCTCGTGGAGCGATAATCGGCGCATGGCCTGCCTGTTCTGCCGTATTGCCGCCGGTGAAGTCCCCGCGTCGATCGTCTATCAGGACGATCGCCTCGTCGCCTTCAACGACATCAACCCGCAGGCGCCGATGCACGTGCTCGTCATCCCGAGACGCCACATCGACACCCTCAACGCGCTGACGACGGAAGACGATGAGGTGGTGGGCGAGATGGTGCGCCGGGGCGCGTCGCTCGCGAACGAGCGCGGGTACGGGGAAGGCGGCTATCGCACCGTGTTCAACTGCAACGCGGACGCGGGGCAGACGGTGTTCCACATCCACCTGCACGTGCTCGGCGGCCGCACCTTCGCCTGGCCGCCGGGCTGAGCGTCAGTCGCGCGGCTGCGCCAGCAGATACGCGCCGCCGCCCTGCTCGTCCTTGAAGAAGTCGACCGCGCGATAGCCGCGCGCGAAGCACGCCGTGAACAGCTCGCGCGTCTGCTGCCGCCACGCGCGCGCCAGCTCGGGTTCGCGGGCCTGCATGTCGCTGAAGCCCGCCGGCACCCGAATCAGCACGCGGTCACCCTCGGGCGGCATCGTCCGCTCGCCGGGCACGTCCCACGGGTCGCGCGACGACATCTCGTTGAGCACCGCTGCCGTGGCCACGCGGCTGTCGCGCGCGGTGAACGGGCCGGCCGCGATGCGCCGCTCGACGTGCGGCCGCTGAATCCACCACTCGACAATGAGCCGGTCGGTGGCCGTCCCGCGGTGCAGCACGCTGCTCGACTCGCCGTAGATGTTGTCCGCGTACGTGGTCGAGATGACGCCCAGCTTCGAGAAGTTCAGGTGCGCGTTGACGGCCTGCAGCGGATCGAACGTCCACTCGATCAGCTCCAGCCCCATCGCCAGCGCGCGCTCGCGCTGCGCGAGCTTCAACTGGCGCGCCAGCCCCTGCTCGCGGATGCCGGGCACCACGCCCATCATGTGCGACCACTGCGCGGGCTTGCCGTCGACAATCGACGCCATCGAGAACGCAAAGCCCGCGGGCGCGCCGGCCTCGTCCTCCGCCAGAATCAGGATCCCGCCGCGTTTCGCGCACAGAAACAGCATGATCGCGGGCACGAGATCTTCAGGATCCGAGTAGCCCCAGATCTGCTTCTCGAGCTCGACGATGATCTTGCACTCGTCGAGCGCATGAATGTCGCGCAGGGTGATCACGACGGGCCTGCGACCGCCAGCACGGCTTTCGATGGATCGAGCGCGGCGGCAGCCGCCGAGGCGTCTTCGGCCGTGACGGCCGACAGCAGGCCCGGCAGCCGCGCTTCGAAGTCTTCACCGAGCCCGAACTGCTCCACGGTCACCAGGAACTGCGCCGTGCCCGCATTCGTTTCGAGCAGCCGCGGGATCGAGCCGATCAGATAGCGCACCGCATCGTCGCGCTCGGCCTGCGTCACGCCATCGGCCGCGATGCGCGCGATCTCATGATCGATGGCGGCGATCGTCCGGTCGACGTTCGCGGGATCAACGCCCGCGCGCACGAGCACGGGACCTGGAATGCGCGCGGCGTCGAAGCTGCTGTAGGCGTAATAGGCCATGCCCTGCCGCTCGCGAATGTTCTCGCCGAGCCGTCCGCCCATGCCGAACTGCCCCAGCACCGTGTTCATGACCCAGTACGCGTAGTAGGCGGGATCGAGCCGGCCCGGCCCGAGAAAGCCATAGGCAATGTCGGACTGCGACTTGCCCGCCACGTCGATCACGCTGACGTCGCGCACGGCGGGCGGCACCGGCGCCGGCAGCGCGCGCGACGGCGCCTCATCGTCTACCGTCCAGCCGTCAAGCGCGCGGGCCAGCGCGTCGCACGCGCGCTCCTCATCGACGTCACCGACAATCGCCGCCGTCAGAAACGCCGGACGCACGCGCGCGCGGTGATAGGCGACGAGATCGTCGCGCGTCAGCGCCTCGATCGCCGCCTGCGTGCCGCGCGGTGGATGCGCGTACGGGTGTCCGTCGCCGTACAACCGCTCGAAAAACCGCGCGCTCGCGCGCGCGCCGGTGTTCTCGGCGTCCTGCGCCAGGCGCGTGAGCGTCTCGTGGCGCCGCAGCTCCAGTTGATCGGGCGGGAACGCGGGCGCCTGTGCCATCCGCGCGGCAAGGCTCACCATCGCCTCGAAGTCATCGTCGAGGCACGTGGCCGTAAACGTCAGGCACTGCCGGTTCGACGTGACCTCAATCGACGCGCCGCGCCCTTCGATCTCCTCGGCCAGCGCATCCGCCGTGTACTCCGGCGTCCCGCGATCGATCATGCGGGCGGTGAACGCCGCGAGGCCCGGACGCGACGGCGGATCGAACGCGCTGCCGGCATCGAACGCCAGCATGAACGTGACGGCCGGCGTGATGCCGTTGCGGCGCGCGACGATGGTGGCGCCGGACGGAAGCCGGCGGCGGGTCAGGCGCTTCTGCGGGGACGCGGCCGCCAGCGGATTCATGCGCCGCCACCCGGACGCAGAAAGCCGCTGGTGCGGTTCGCCGGGTGCAGATACAGGCCCGCCACGCGCCGCACATCGTCGGGCGTAACGGCGGCGAGGCGCGCCGGCAGCGCGTCGTAGGCGTCGAGCGCGCCGAGCGTCTGGAAGTAGCCCGCCTGGTGCGCGATGTTCGTGACGCTGTCGCCCTCGAAGACCATGCGCGCGTGCAGCTGCCGGCGCGCGCGCTGCACTTCCTCCTCCGGCACGCCGCCGGTGATCGTGGCGTCAATCGCCGCGGCCGCGGCCTCCTGCACCGCTTCGAGGGCCACGCCGTCAGCCGCGGTGATCGAGACGTAATGGAGGAACGCGTCGCGCGTCGGCATCAACGCGCCCTGCACCGCGCTCGCCAGCGACGTATCCACCAGCGCGCGATACAGACGCGAGCTGCGCTGCGAGCCCAGCGCCTTGTAGCTGCACCAGAGATTCAGCCCGCGGGCGCCGGCCAGCACGGCGTCGAGCACCAGCATCGGCGCGAAGTCGGCGTGCGCAAACGCCGGCGCATGATGCGCAAGCTTGACGTACCCCACGTGGCCGGGCCGCTCCACCGACACGCGCCGCTCGCCCTGCTGCTCGGGCTCCGTGGTGCGCGCGGGCGCTTTCACGCCCGATGGCGCAATCGCGCCAAACGCGCGCGCTACGCGCGTCAGCGCATCGTCCGGATCAATGTCCCCCGCAATCACGATGGTGGCGTTGTCGGGCGCGTAGTACCGTTCGTAGTGGCCGACGAGATCCTCGCGCGTCATCGTCTCGAGATCGCCGCGCCAGCCGATGGTCGGATGCCGGTACGGGTGCACCTTCATCGCCGTCGCCGTCACTTCGGTCTCGAGCACCTGATCGGGATCGTTCTCCGACCCCTGCAGCTCGGAAATGATGACGGTGCGCTCCGGCTCAATCTCCGCGGCGTCGTAGGTGCAGGCCGACATGCGCTCGGACTCGAGCAGCAGCAGGTCGTCGAGGGCGTCCCGGTGCGCGGTGGACACGTACGTCGTCTGGTCGATCCACGTGTAACCGTTCCAGAACCCGCCGTGCCGCTCGACGATGCCGGTCATGGCCTCGCGCGAGAGGCGCGCGGTGCCCTTGAAATTCATGTGCTCGACCCAGTGCGAGATGCCGGTCTGGCCCGGACGCTCGTCGCCCGACCCGACGCGATACCAGGCCCAGAGCGAAATCAGGCTCGAGGCGTGCGACGGCTGCAGGATGACGGTGAGTCCGTTGTCGAGTTCGACGAGGCGACGCACGGTGGAGGGCACTCGTGTCCATTATACGAGTCGAAAATCGGGGACCCGGGCGGGATACGCTGGCGGTACAGCTGGTGGCCCCCTGTTTGCATTTCATGGGGCCAGACAACCATTACCTGCTGGGCCGCCCGGTATACGTGCGTCTCAGCCATAGGGGACACAAGAACATGACACGCAGAATCCTTGGCGCACTCGCGCTTGTTTCGACCCTCGGCCTGGGCTCCGTCCTGGCCCAGGAGTCCGCCATCGTCGTCCTGCGCTCGGGTGAGCGCGTCAGTGGCTCGGTGGTGGATTTGAATGCGCAGGGCCTTCAGGTCCGCGTCAACGGCACCGACCGGTGGATTGGCCCCGGCGACATCGCGGCCATCAGCTTCACGGGCGATCTGTCGGACGCCGACTGGGCGGCCGTCAACGCCGGCACGGCGGTGTTCGTGCTCCGCAACGGCCAGACCGTGACCGGTGAACTGTTCGACATCGGCGGCACCACCCCGCTTCGCCTCACGGTGCGCGGCGGCAGCGGCGACCGCGACCTCATGTCGAACGAAGTGGCGCGTATCATCTGGGCGCGTCCGTCCAACGTGGCCGTGCCGAACACCACCGGCACGGGCGGCGGGCCCGGCGTCGTCGTGCCGGGCAACCAGCAGTGGGTGTCGAGCGGCATCAGCGTTCGCCGCGGCGAGACCATCACGTTCCAGAGCACCGGTGAAGTGCGCCTGAGCGGCGACGCGAACGACCTCGCGGGCGTGGCGGGCGCGCGCAGCCAGCGCTACGCGGCGGCGTCACCGCTGCCGCAGAACTTCGCGGGCGCGCTGATCGGCCGCGTCGGCAACGGCCGTCCGTTCGCCATCGGCGACCAGACGACGGTGCGCATGCCCGCCGCGGGCATCCTCTGGCTCGGCATCAATGACGATGTCGTGGCCGACAACGCCGGGCAGTTCAACGTTGTCATCACTCGCCAGGGTCGCCGGTAGACAGGTAAGCGCAGGTAAGCGCAGGTAAGCGCAGGTAAGGGACAGGTAAGGGGGCTAAGGCCCCGGGGAGCGCAGGTGAGGTCCGTCCTTGCCTGCGCTTTTTTCTGTACCTGTAGAATTGTTGTTTCCGATGGCTGACTGGAAAGACACCCTGAACCTGCCGCGCACCGAGTTCTCGATGAAGGCCAACCTTCAGGAGGCAGAGCCGCGGATGCTCGCGCGGTGGGCCGAGACGCGGGTGTACGAGCGGCTGCGCGAGCAGGCGAAGGGCAAGCCGCAGTTCATCATGCACGACGGTCCGCCCTACGCGAACGGCGAGATTCACAACGGGCACGCCCTCAACAAGATTCTGAAGGACTTCGTCGTGCGCACGCGCGCGATGGCGGGCTTCGACGCGCCGTATGTGCCGGGGTGGGACTGTCACGGCCTGCCGATCGAGCTCAACGTCGAGAAGGAACTTGGGTCGAAGCGGCGCGAGATGTCCATCGGCGACTTCCGCCGCGCGTGCCGCGCATACGCGGAAAAGTACGTACAGCTGCAGCGCAAGGACTTCGAACGCCTCGGCGTGTGGGGCGACTGGGACCACCCGTACCTGACCATGAACTACGGGTATCAGGCGACGATCGTGCGCGCGCTGGGCACGCTGGTCGAGAAGGGCCTGGTCTACAAGGGCAAGAAGCCGGTGCACTGGTGCCTGCGCGATCGCACGGCGCTGGCCGAAGCCGAAGTCGAGTACGAAGATCACACGTCGCCGTCGATCTATGTCGAGTTTCCGCTGTCGCCGGGCGACGCCGGAGAACTTGGACGGCGCGTGCCCGCGCTCGCCGGCCGCGACGTCTCGGTGCTGATCTGGACGACGACGCCGTGGACCATCCCGTCAAACCTCGCGATCGCGTTTCATCCCGAGCTCGATTACGTGGCGCGCGAGGTTGACGGCAAAGCCGTGATCGTGGCCGCGGACCTTGCCGATGCCGTGTCAGCCAAAGTGGGCCGCGCGTTCGGCGCGGCCATCGCCACGGTCAAGGGCACCGCCTTCGAGGGCGTCCGCTTCCGTCACCCGCTCTACGAGCGCGACTCGCTGGGCGTGCTCGGCGAGTACGTGACGCTCGAGCAGGGCACGGGCGCCGTGCACACCGCGCCGGGACATGGCTCCGACGACTTCCTGACCGGCCGCCGCTATGGCCTCGAGCCGTACGCGCCGATTCTGCCCAACGGCACGTTCGACCCAACGGTCGGCATCGTCGGCGGGCTGAAAGTCTTCGACGCGAACCCGGTGGTCGAGCAGGCGCTCGCGGAGCGCGGACGCCTCTGGCACCGCGAGGATTTCTCGCATTCCTATCCGCACTGCTGGCGCTGCCACAATCCGGTCATCTTCCTCGCCACCTCACAGTGGTTCGTGACGATGGATGCGCTGCGCGATGGCGCGCGCGAGGCGGTGGCGGCGGTGACGTGGCATCCGGCGTGGGGACGCGAGCGCATGGGCCTGATGCTCGAGAACCGGCCGGACTGGTGCATCTCGCGCCAGCGCGCGTGGGGCGTCCCGATTCCTGCGCTCGTCTGCCAGGACTGCGGTGAATCCACGCTGACGGCTGCGCAAACCGAACAGGCCGCGCGCATCTTCGAGCAGGACGGCGCCGACGCGTGGTACGACCGGCCGGCCGCCGACTTCGTGCCCGAGGGGCTGGCCTGCGCGAAGTGCGGCGACGCCAACTTCGAGCGCGAGCGCGACATCCTCGACGTGTGGTTCGACTCCGGATCGAGCCATCTTGCGGTGCTCGAGCAGCGTCCCGATCTTCGCTGGCCGGCGGACCTGTATCTCGAGGGCACGGATCAGTACCGCGGCTGGTTCCAGTCGTCGCTGCTGGTCGGCCTCGGCACGCGCGGCAAGCCGCCCTACCACCAGGTGCTCACGCACGGCTTCATCGTCGACGAGCAGGGCCGCAAGATGTCGAAGTCGCGCGGCAACGTGGTGCCGCCGCAGACGATCATCAAGGAAAGCGGCGCCGACGTGCTGCGCCTGTGGGTCGCCATGGTCGATTACCGCGAGGAGATGCGGCTCGGCAAGCAGTCGCTCTCGCGCGTAGTCGAGGCGTACCGGAAGATTCGCAACACGTTTCGCTTCCTGCTGTCGAATCTGTATGACTTCGACCCGGCGGCCGATGCGGTGGCCACCGAGGCGCTCGAGGGCGTCGATCGCTACCTGCTGTCGCGGTACGGACGCGTGGCGGCGGACATGGCGCGCGCGCACGAGGCCTACGATTTCCAGCGCGTCTCGCACCTGCTCAACAACTTCGCGACCGTGGATCTCAGCGCGTTCTATCTGGACGTATCGAAGGACCGCCTGTACACGCTGGCACCCGGCAGCCGCGAGCGCCGGTCGGCGCAAACGGTGCTCTACCGCATTGCCGACGGCCTGGCGCGCCTCTCGGCGCCGCTGATGCCGTTCATGGCCGAAGATGTCTGGAGCCATCTGCCCGGCGCGCGCGAAGATTCGGTGCACCTCTCCCAGTTCCCGCTCGACGCCGGCCGCGACGCCGATGCGGCCGTCGAAGACCGCTGGGCGCGGCTGATCGCGATTCGCGAGCAGGTGAACGCGGCGCTCGAACAGGCGCGGCAACAGAAGCTGATCGGCACGGCGCTGGCCGCCGGCGTCACGGTCAGTGGTGATGCCGAGACGATGGCGCTGCTCGGCCGCCATGAGCGCGAGCTGCCCATGCTGTTCATCACATCGGCCGTGACGCTTGGCGACGTGACGCAAGACACCGGCGTGTCGGTGCAGGTGTCTCGCGCGCCCGGAGAGAAGTGCCCGCGCTGCTGGCGCTACGTCGAGGAAACCGTGGACGACTTGTGCGTGCGCTGCACGGACGCGCTCGGAAAGATGGTGCCTCAGCGTGGCTGACGAGCCGGAGACCGTACCGCACGGCGACCCTCTGCTGCATCCTCCCGCGCAGCATGAAACCGGCATCCGCGCGCTGTTGAAACCGTCGCTCATCGTGCTCGCGGCCGCGATCGTGCTGTTCGATCAGGCCACGAAGGCGATGGTGGCCGCCGCGATTCCGCTGTACGAGTCGGTGACGATCGTGCCCGGCTTTCTCGATTTCACGCACGTGCGGAACACGGGCGCGGCTTTCGGGCTCCTCAACACGGCCGATCTGCCGCTCAAGGGGCTCATCATGGTGGCGATGGCGCTCGTCGCCATCGTGGCGATCGCCGCCTACGGGGCCACGCTTCGCGCCGACGAGGACATCGCGCGGCTCGGGCTTGCGCTCGTGCTGGGCGGGGCCATCGGCAACCTGATCGATCGCGCGCGGCTTGGCTACGTGCTGGATTTCGTCGACGTGTATTCAGGCCACTGGCACTTCTGGGCCTTCAACGTGGCCGACGCCGCCATCAGCGTCGGCGCGGTGCTCGTCATTTTCGACCTGCTCGGACTGAGGCGGCATGCATCCCATACTGTTTGAGCTCGGCAGCTGGCCGGTGTACACCTACGGCATCCTGCTCGCGGCCGCGTATCTGCTCGGCCTGCAGCTGGCGGTGTGGCGGGCGAAACATCGCGGCGTCGATCCCAACCGGGTCATGGACCTCGGCATCTGGATCATCATTGCCGCGCTTGTCGGCGCCAAGCTGCTGCTCATCATCGTCGAGTGGGACTACTACCGCGCGAACCCGCGCGAGATGTTCTCGCTCGTGCGATCGGCCGGCGTCTTCTACGGCGGCCTGGTCGTCGCCACGATCACCGGGTTTGCGCTCATCCGGCGGTACAAGCTGCCGGTGTGGACCACGGCCGACCTGTACGCGCCGGGCATCGCGCTCGGCCACGTGATCGGCCGCATGGGCTGCTTCTTCGCGGGCTGCTGCTGGGGCAAGCCCACCGACCTGCCGTGGGCCATCACCTTCACGAATCCCGCGGCGGCCATCAACGTGGGCACGCCGCTCAATATCGCGCTGCACCCGACGCAGTTGTACGAAGCCGGCGCCGAGCTGCTGATTCTCGTCCTGCTGCTCGCCACCGAGCGGCGCGGCCGCACCTTCCCCGGCCGCACGTTCTGGCTCTACATGGCGCTCTATGCCGTCACGCGCTTCATCATCGAGATCTACCGCGGCGATCCGCGCGGCGACATCCTCGGCATGAGCACGTCGCAGTTCGTGTCCGTGCTGCTGCTGCCGGTCAGCCTCGTGATGCTCTACTGGCTGTCGCGCCGCGGGCAGGCGCCGCGTGAGGCCGCGGCGGCCGCGCGCGCGGCATGACCACGCGGTTCCACGCGGAGGCCGAGCACGACGGCCTTCGCCTGGATCACTTTCTCGCCGCCGTCGTGCCCGACGTCTCTCGCTCGCAGCTGCAGCGCCTGATTCGCGAAGGCCGCGTGCGCGCCGAAGGCCTGCAGGTCAAGCCCGGCGCCATCGTGCACGCGGGTCTCATCGTCGACGTCGACATCCCGCCTCCCGTCCCGTCCAGCGTCGAAGCCGAAGACATCCCGCTTGCCGTGCTGCATGACGATGAGGATTTGATCGTCGTCGACAAGCCGGCCGGCATGGTGGTGCATCCGGGCGCGGGGCATCGTCAGGGCACGCTGGTCAACGCGCTGCTGCATCACGTGGACGATCTGAGCGGCATCGGCGGCGAGGAGCGCCCGGGCATCGTCCACCGGCTCGATCGCGGCACGTCGGGCCTGATGGTCGTGGCCAAGCACGACGCGGCGCACCGCGAGCTGTCGCGGCAGTTCCAGGAGCGCGAGGTGCAGAAAACCTATCTCGCGCTGGTGTGGGGACAGGTGGTGGCGGGGCGCCGGATTGATCTGCCCATCGGGCGCGATCCGAAGGATCGCCAGAAGATGTCGACGCGGTCACGCCACTCGCGCGACGCCGTCACGCGCATCGTCCGCGCCGAGCCGCTGCGCGGCCTGACGCTCGCCGAGATCGCCATCGACACCGGCCGCACGCACCAGATCCGCGTGCACCTGAGCGCCATCAGCCATCCCGTGGTGGGCGACGTCACGTACGGCGGCGTGCGCCGGCACGTGCCCGCCGATGTCCGCGCGGTCACGCGGCTGGAGCGGCCGTTCCTGCACGCGCACAAGCTGGCGTTCACCCATCCGTCCGACGGCCGGCCGATGGCGTTCGAGTCGCCGCTGCCGCCGGATCTGCAGGACGTGCTCGATCGGCTCAAGCAGGCGCAACACAAATGAAGCCACCCGACCTCATTTCGCGCACCGCCATCTTCAACGGCACGGTCTTCGACGTCGAGCGGGATCGCGTGCGGTTCGAGGATGGGCGGGAAATGAACCTGGACATCGTGCGGCATCGCGCGTCGGTGGTGCTGATTCCGATGCCGTCGGCCGGCGAGGTGATCCTCGTGCGCCAGTACCGCCACGCGATCGCGCGCTGGATCTGGGAGCTGCCGGCAGGCACGAGCGACCCCGGCGAGGAGCCGGACGCGGCCGCCGCGCGGGAGTGTCACGAAGAGATCGGCCTGGTGCCGGGCCGGCTCTCGCACGTGGGCACGCTGTTTCCGACGCCCGGCTTCTGCGACGAGGCGATGCGGTTCTATCTGGCGGAGGATCTGCGAGAACCGGCGGTTGCCGCCGCGCAGGACGAGGACGAGCAGCTCGAGCCGAAGACGTTCAGCCTTGCGGAGCTCGAGGCGATGGCCCGCCGCGGCGAGCTCGAGGACATGAAAACGGTGTGCGGCCTCGAGCTGCTGCGACGCCGGGGTGGCGCAGGGCTGTCGCCCTGCGATCCCTAATTCACCGCTCCCGTACGAACGTCGCCGATGACGCCGCGCGAGGTCTGGCGCACTTCGGGCGTGAGCGCAATCGCGAGCACCTCGTCGACCGTGTCGACGTAGTGCACCTTGAGCTCCTTGCGCAGCTCGGCGTTCAGATCCTCGTTGACGTTCTTCTCGTTCTGCTTCGGCAGGATGATTTCGTAGATGCCGAGCCGCCGCGCGGCCAGCACCTTCTCTTTCACGCCGCCAATGGGCAGCACCTTCCCCGACAGCGTGATCTCGCCCGTCATGGCGACATCGCCGCGCACGGGGCGGCCCGACAGTTCCGACGCGAGCGCGGTGACCATCGTGACGCCGGCCGACGGGCCGTCTTTCGGGATCGCGCCCGACGGCACGTGCAGGTGCACCTCGGCGTCCTTGTAGAACGCGGCGTCCACGCCGTACCGCGAGGCGTGCGAGCGGAACCACGACAGCGCCGTGCGCGCCGATTCCTTCATGACGTCGCCCAGATGGCCGGTGAGCGTCAGCGAGCCCGTGCCCGCCATGCGCGACGCCTCGACGAACAGCACCTCGCCGCCGGCCGGTGTCCACGCGAGGCCCACGGCCACGCCGGGCTCCTTCGTGCGGTCGCGCACTTCCTCGTCCATGAAGCGCGGCGCGCCGAGCATCTCGGTAACCGTCTCGGGCGTGATCGTCACCGCCGTGAAGTCGCCTTCGGCGCGGCGGCGCGCCACCTTGCGGCAGAGGGCGCCGATTTCGCGCTCGAGATTGCGGACGCCGGCTTCACGCGTGTAGCCGTGAATGACGGCGCGCAGCGCCTCGTCGGTGAAGGTGATCTGGTCGGGCAGCAGGCCGTGATTGGCGACCTGCTTCGCCACCAGATGCTCCTTGGCGATCGACAGCTTCTCTTCACCGGTGTAGCCCGGCAGCTCGAGCACTTCCATGCGGTCGCGCAGCGGCGCCGGAATGGTGTCGAGCATGTTCGCCGTGGTGATGAAGAGCACCTCGGACAAGTCGAACGGCACGTCCAGATAGTGATCGCGGAACGTGTTGTTCTGCTCCGGGTCGAGGACCTCGAGCAGGGCCGAGGCCGGATCGCCGCGGAAATCCGATCCGAGCTTGTCGATCTCGTCGAGGATGAACACCGGGTTCTTCGACTCGGCGCGGCGCAGTCCCTGAATCACCTGGCCCGGCAGCGCCCCGATGTACGTGCGGCGATGACCGCGGATTTCCGCCTCGTCGCGCATCCCGCCAAGCGAGACGCGCACGAACTTGCGCTCGAGCGATGACGCAATCGACTTGGCCATCGACGTCTTGCCGACGCCGGGAGGGCCGAGGAAGCAGAGGATCGGCCCTTTCACCTCGGGATTGAGCTTCCGCACGGCGAGGTACTCGAGCACGCGGTCTTTCGCCTTCTCGAGGCCCGAATGATCGGCGTCAAGCACGGCCTTCGTTTTCCCGAGGTCGATGACTTCCTCGGTGCGCTTGTTCCACGGCAGCGCCACCAGCCAGTCGATGTACGTGCGCGAGACGGTGTACTCGGCAGCCGCGGCGGGCATCTTCGACAGCCGATCGAGCTCGCGCAGCGCGTCCTTCTTCGCCTCCTCGGGCATGCCGACGGCTTCGATCTTCTCGCGCAGCTCCTCGATCTCGCGCGCCTGATCGTCGCCCTCGCCCAGCTCCTTCTGGATGGCCTTCATCTGCTCGCGCAGGAAGTACTCGCGCTGGTTCTTGCCGACCTCGGACTGCACCTGCGACTGAATCTTCGACCCGAGCTCGAGCACCTCGAGCTCCTTGATCAGCAGCCGGTTGAGCGCGTCCATGCGCGCCCGGATGTCGAGCGTCTCGAGCACTTCTTCCTTGGTCTGCGTCGAGATCGTGCCGAGGCTCGAGGCAATGAAGTCCGCCAGGCGGCCCGGATCGGTGATGTTCATCGCCAGCGACTGCAGATCGTCGGACAGCACGGGCGACAGCTGCACCACCTGCTGGAAGTTCGAGCGGATGTTGCGCTGCAGCGCGTCGATCTCGATGGCGTCGGCCTCGAGCAGCTCTTCCTTCGCTTCCGACACCTCGGCCCGCAGGTACGGCCGCGTCGACACGACCTTGTCGAGCCGCAGGCGGCCCAGGCCCTGGACGATCAGCCGCAGGCTGCCGTCGGGCAGCTTGAACATCTTGTGGATGTGCGTCGCGGTCCCAATCGGATACAGATCCTCCTGGCCCGGCTCCTCGGTCGCCGGATCGCGCTGCGTGAACACGCCGATGATCTTGTTGGTGGTGATCGCCTCGTCAATCAGGCGCACGGAGCTTTCGCGGGCCACGGCCAGCGGCATGAACGAGTTCGGGAACAGCACCGTGTCCCGCAGCGGCAGCACCGGCACCTCCGGCGGAATGGCCGGCGGCGGCTCCTGGCTCGTGTCGATGATGTCCGGGTTTTCCTGATCGGCCATGTAAGGCTCCACACGCGCTAAGACGAAACGGGCCTGCACAAGGCAGGCCCAGACGGATGCTCGAAAATTGAGAGCTGGTGAATTAAGAGTTGAGAATTCTTAATTCTTAACTCACCAACTCGCCAGATTTCTTTAGCTGCTCATGTCGAGAAACAGGCTCGTCGAGGAGCGCCGGTTCGACATCGCACGCTCGCGCTGCTGCTGCACCTCGCGGGCCTCTTCGCACGCGCGGCAGCGGACGGCAAACGGCAGCGCGCGCAAGCGGCGCTCCGCGATTTCGCCGCCGCACTCGAAGCAGTAGCCATACGTGCCGTTCTCGAGCCGGCCCAGCGCCTCCTCGATTTTGTGCAGCGTTTCAGACTTCATCTGAATCAGGGCGAACTCGATGTCGTCCTGAATGTCGGCCTCGGACGTTTCGGCGGCGTCCACCACGCCACGCTCGGCGACGGCGCCTTCGGCGCGCACGTCACGCATGCGGCCCTGCACCTCGCCCAGAATTTCGCGCCGGCGCTCCTCGAGCATGTGCTTCAGCTCTTCGTACCTGACGTTGTTCATGTCCACATGTGCGCTCATAAAAATGCTCCTCTCACGCCGGAATCGAACTTGCCGCCGGATGAATGCAATCAGACTGCCAAATATGAATGCGGCCGCTCGCGGAGGGGTCGTGCCCGAGATGCCTGGCTGGAAACCTAAGAAAGTCAGCTACTTGCAGGCTCGTCGAAGGGCCGGGGCCCCCCGTTCCGTGTACTCGCCGGATTAGACGTCCGGCGCGACCATTTTGGTCCGTGTTTCTGGCGTTTTCCTGTCTTTTTTTTCGGACAAGCCCGGCAGGAGGCCGGTAAGCCACACAGCACTGAGGCTTTATGAGGTCACAGGGGACGGACGGAACGCAGATCGGCTATAATCGACGTTTGCCCGGGCGTCAGAATCGCCGTCCGGGAGACCCGGATCCCATCATGGCAAAGACTTGCGAAATCTGCGGAAAAGTGCCCGTCGTCGGGCGCAAAATTTCACACGCCCATAACGTCAGCGCCAGGCGCTTCGAGCCCAACTTGCAGCGGGTGAAGGCGCTCGTCAACGGCGCCGTGCGGCGCATCCGGGTGTGCACCCGGTGCATCCGCTCGAACAAGGTCGTCAAGGCCGCGTAGCGTGGCCGCGACCGTCCGCCAGGCCGTCGCCACCGACAAGGCCCCGAAGGCCATCGGGCCGTATTCCCAGGCCATCCGGGCCGGCAACCTGCTGTTCGTGTCGGGTCAGGTGCCCATCGACCCGGCTACCGGCAACATCATCGAGGGCGACATCGCCGCCCAGACCGACCGCGTGATGCGAAACCTGACGGCCATCCTCGAGGCGGCCGGCGGCTCGATGGGGCACGTGGTGCGCTGCACGGTGTATCTGGCGGACATGAACGACTTCGCCGCCATGAACGAGGTCTACGGCACGTACTTCGCGCAGCCCGCGCCCGCGCGCGCGACGATTCAGGCGGTCAGGCTTCCGAAGGACGCCCGAGTAGAGATCGATGTCATCGCTGCGCTGAATTCTTAACTCTTAACTCACCACCTCTGAATTACCTGCTGGCTCTTTCCACATCCAGCACGCCGTCGACACCTTTCAACGACTTGATCACCCGCTCGAGGTGTTTGAGATCGCTGATCTCCACCGTCATGCGGATGCTGCCGCGCTGTTCGTCGGTCGTGGCTTCGAGCGTCTGGATGTTGGTGTTGATGCCCGCCACGCGCGAGCTGACGTCGGCGAGGATGCCTTTGCGATCCTCGACGTGCAGCTTGAGCCGCACCGTATAGGCCGCGGCGTCGCCGGCCGTGTCCCATTCCACGTCGATGCGGCGCTCCGGGTCATAGAGCAGATTCAGCACGTTCGGGCATGACGCGGCGTGGACGGACACGCCCTTGCCGCGCGTGATGTAGCCGACGATGCGCTCGCCGCGGATCGGATTGCAGCAGCGCGCGCGGAAGACCATGAGGTCGTCGAAGCCGCGGACCTTGATCTTCTCTTCGGTCGCGCCCGTGCGCAACACGCGGCGGACGACCGCCGTGAGGCCGGTTTCGGCGGGGCGCTCCTCGAGCGTCTCCGTGCCGGCGAGCTTCGTGAGCACCTGCTTCGCCGAAATCTTGCCGTAGCCCATCGCGGCGTACAGGTCGTCGAGTTTCGTGACGCCGAACTCGCTGGTCACGGCCGCAAGCGCGTCGGCGCCCGTCCGCGCCTTCTCCACCGAAAAGCGCCGCACTTCCTTTTCGAACACGCGCTTACCCAGCTCCACGGCGCGCGTCTTCTCTTCGGCGTGGATGAAGTGCTTGATCTTGTTGCGCGCGCGTGACGTGGCCGCGAACGTGAGCCAGTCGCGGCTCGGCTTGTGGCCGGCCGACGTCACGATCTCGACCAGGTCGCCGTTCTTCAGCCGCGTGCGCAGCGGCACCATCTTGCCGTTGATGCGCGCGCCCACGCACTGGTTGCCGACGTCGGTGTGCACGCTGTAGGCAAAGTCCACCGGCGTGGCGCCGCGCGGCAGCACCTTCACCTCGCCTTTCGGCGTGAAGATGTAGACCTCCTCGGGATAGAGCTCGATCTTCAAGCTCTGGAGGAACTCGGCCGGGTCGCGCACGTCCTGCTGCGACTCGACCAGCGCGCGCAGCCACGTGATGTACTGCTCGTCGGGGTGCGCGCCGACGCGCCCTTCCTTGTACTTCCAGTGCGCCGCGATGCCTTCCTCGGCGAGGTGGTGCATCTCCTGCGTCCGGATCTGCACCTCGAACGGCACGCCTTTTTCGCTCACCACCGACGTGTGCAGCGACTGATAGCCGTTGGGCCGCGGCATGGCGATGAAGTCCTTGAAGCGGCCGGGAATCGGCGACCACGTCTGATGGATGATGCCGAGCGCGCCGTAGCAGTCCTTCACCGAGTCGGTGACGATGCGCAGGGCGATGAAGTCGTAGACGCGATCGAGATCGATGTCCTGGCGGCGCAGCTTCTGGTGAATGCTCCACAGGCGCTTGATGCGGCCGTCGACCGAGATCACCGGCACCTGCGCCGCGGCCAGCTTCTGCTCGATCGTCTGCTTCAGCTCCTCGATGAGCCCTTCGGTGGCGCGCCGGCGTCCTTCGACGCGGCCGCGCAGCGACGTATAGGCCGCGGCCTCGAGGTGCCGGAACGCCAGCTCCTCGAGCTCGTTCTTCACCTTGCTCATGCCGAGCCGGCCGGCAATGGGCGCGTAGATGTCGCGCGTCTCCTGCGAGATCTTCATCCGCCGGTCTTCGGGCAGGTGGTGCAGCGTCCGCATGTTGTGCAGCCGGTCGGCCAGCTTCACCAGAATCACGCGGATGTCGTCGCTCATCGCGAGCAGCATCTTGCGGAAGTTCTCGGCCTGCCGCTCCTCGCTCGACGAGAACGGGATGGCGCCGAGCTTGGTGACGCCCTCCACGACGTGCGCGATGTCGTCGCCGAAGAGCTCCTTGATGCGCTCGATGGTGGCCAGGGTGTCTTCGACGACGTCGTGCAGGAGTCCCGCGGCGATGGCCACCGTGTCGAGACGCATGTCGGCGAGGATGTCGGCCACCTCGAGCGGATGCACGAGGTAGGGCTCGCCGGAATGGCGCACCTGTCCCTTGTGGGCCCAGGCGGAGAACACGTAGGCCCTCCGGAGGAGCTCGATATCCGCGTCCGGATTGGTCGTCCGGACTTTCTCGATGAGGTCTTCGAACCGAATCATGCGGTTGGTGTCTAACTTCAGTATACTGACCCGGTTTAAGCGCTTGGGGTCGATTTGCCATTTACAATGGGTGGCCCGAAGCCTCGTTCGTTTCTCAGGGGGAAAGCATGCATTCGCGTTTCGCGCTGCGGGCGGTCGTCGCCCTTGTCGGGGTGAGCCTCGCAGTGGCCGGCTGTGGCCGGTATTCCTACGCCAATCTGAAGGCCAAGAAGTCGTTCAACGAGGCCGCCACGCTCTACCAGCGGGGCGACTTCCGCCAGGCCGCGGCCAAGTACGAGGAGGTCGTGTCCGACCCCACGGTCGTCGAGAACGACCCGGTGGTGGGCGGCGCGGCGTATTTCTACCTGGCCAACAGCTACGACAACATGTACAAGCCCGCCCGCAAGGGTGAGGCCGAGAACGACGCCGTTCTCAAGAAGGCCGAGGCCAACTACCTGCTGGCCGCCGAGAAGGCCAGCGACCCGCTGATCCGCCAGCGCGCCATCGAATATCTGGTCGCGCTCTACGGCCCGGAGAAGCTCAACACCCCCGAGAAATCGGAGCCGCTGGTCCGCCGCCTGATCGAGCTGGCGCCCAACGACCCGGCCAACTACTACGTGCTCGGCAAGGTGCACGAGGACGCCGCCCAGATGGAGCAGGCCGAGCAGGCCTACCTGAAGGCCGTCGCCATCAACCCGAGCAACCCCGAGCCCTACCAGTACCTGTCGGGCTTCTACGACCGCCAGGGCAACTGGGACAAGGCCGTCGAGGCCATGGCCAAGCGGGCCGAGAACGACCCGAACAACCCGGAGGCGTTCCACCAGCTGGGCGCCTGGCTCGAGGCCAAGGTCCGTCAGGACTACACCATCAGCAAGGAGGCGAAGAAGGCCTTTACCGAGCGGGGCATCCAGGCCGAGGATCGCGCGCTGGCCATCAACCCGGAGTATGTCGACGCGCT
>JAKFEY010000077.1:0-12157 GCA_036675475.1 Vicinamibacterales bacterium | reverse complement strand
GCCGCCGCCGGCGGGCGCTGCGGCCGCGCCGAGCGTGATGCCAGAGCCGCCGTCCACATGGAACATGCGCAGCTGTGTGCCGCCGGTGGCGCGCACCGACGCGATCACATACTGGCTGTCTGGCGTCCACGCGGGCGAGATGACGGCCTGCTGCGTCTCGTTCGACAGCTTGCGCGGCTCCGTGCCGTCGATCTTCGCAATCCAGAGATTGTCGCTGCCGTTGCGATCGCTGATGAAGGCGACGCGGGTGCCATCAGGCGACACGCGCGGCTGCGCGTCGTACGGCAGGCCGTCGGTGATGCGCGCGGCCGTGCCGCCCGCGATGGGCAGCCGGTACAGATCGCCCGCCAGCTCGAAAATGATGGCCTGGCCATCCGGCGTCACGTCGAGCGACAGCCACGTGGCCTCGTCGGTGTCGAATTTGATGGTGCGCTCGGTCTTGAGCGGAAGATCGTGCTTCTTCTTTTCGGCCGGCGTCTTGTCGTCGGCCTTCGCCTGCGGCGCAGGCGCCGGAGCCGGCGACTGCATGGCAGCCGCGACGAGAGTCGATGACAGAGCAAGCGCAAGGGATGTGCGGATCAGGACGGCGGCAGGCAGCATAGGTGGGGAGATTCTATTACGCCAGCAAGTCGCCGCGAGATTTCCACAACTCGGTCCGGACCGAGTGAAGAAACTGCAGCGATTGGCATGAAATTAGCGCTTGACAGGTTTCGAGCGCCACCTCGCCACGGATCGATACCTCCTGCAGGATTGCCCCGAGAAGGAGCCTCGGAGACGCGGAGAGAAACGAACCGAGCGACCTGAGGCCCGCACGTCGAGCGTGGCGCGACCGTCGCGCTGATTGCCGCCCTCGCCGAACTCGACGATCGCCGTCTGTTCCTCGGCGAAGGCTGTTCGTCGCTCTTTACCTACTGCACGCAGGCGCTACGCCTTTCCGAACACGCTGCGTACGGACGTATTGCAGCTGCACGAGCGTCGCGACGCTTCCCCCTGGTCCTCCGCTTGTTTAGCGCAGGTGATTTGACGCTGACAGCCATCACCATGCTGGGGCCCTGCCTGACTCTGGAAAATCACGAGGCGCTGCTGCGGGAGGCCGTCGGCAAGAGCAAACGCGATGTCGCACTCATCGTCGCGCGGCTCAATCCGCGCCCGGCGATCGTGGCCTCGGTGACGCCGTTGGCGCCCGGCATGTTCAAGTTGCAATGCTCGATCGGCCAGGAAGCCCATGACGACTTGCGGGCCGCCCAGGATTTGCTGCGCCATGTCATTCCGACGGGTGACATCGGCCTGATCATCGAGCGCGCGCTGGCCACGCTGGTTCGTGATCTGATGCGGCTGAAAGCGGGTTCGGTGGCCAGGCCGCGGGCAAAAGCGCGACGGACCGTGGATACGCGCTACCTCCCGGCCGGCGTCAGGCGAGCCGTCTGGCGCCGAGGCGTACTTTGGAACGGGCAAAGAGTTGGCCGGCGGCTAAGCAGCTGCCCACCCGCAGCCGTAATAGACTCTGTCCAGTTTTTCTTTCCTGGGAGTGAGGCGTATGAAACGGCTGATGGTGGCAGTGGGAGTGTTCGCGGGCGCGACGTCGATGGCGGCGCAGCCCTTCGACATGACGCAGGGCGGTGGCCAGGCGCCGGCAGCGCAGGCGCAGCAGCCGCCCGATCACGTGCGCACGCTCGTGTCGCGGCTCGACCTCGAGAAATACAAGGCCACCATCAAGGGTCTCACCCAGTTTGGCGACCGCCGCGAAGGCACCGAGCGCAACCGCAAGGCCGTCGACTGGATCGAGGCGCAGCTCAAGAGCTACGGCTGCGAGACCGGCCGCATCACCTACGACCCGGCGAATCCGCGCGGGTTCACCGAGGCCGAGCTCGAGGCGCAGCGCCAGGCGCGCGCGGCCGCGCGCGGCGGCGGCGCCGGACGCGGACAGGGTGCCAGCGCGGGACGTGGCAACCAGGCCCCTCCCCGCACTCCCGCCGGCACGCCCGACGATCCGGTGCGGCGCGGCGCCGGCGGCAAGGGCTTCGGCGCGCGCACCGGCGTGAACAACGATCCGCAGCGCCAGCCCGATGTGAAACTGCGCGAGCTGAACATGGGCCCGATCATTCCCGGCCCGGTCGACATGGTCTACTGCACCAAGTGGGGCACCACCCGCCGCGGCGAAATGTACATCGTCGGCGGCCACATGGACGGCATCGGCTACGGCGAAGCGGCGAATGACGATGGATCGGGCACGGCGATTGTCATGGAGCTTGCGCGCATCTTCAGCGAGCCGGGGGTGACGACGGATGTTTCCATCCGCTTCGCGCTGTGGAACGGCGAAGAAGGCGGGCTGAAGGGCGCCAACGCGTACGTCGCGCAGCGCTTCGAGCGCCAGGGGCAGCCGGACGAGCCGAAGTGGCTCGGGATGGTGCAGCACGACATGATGATGTGGGACCACGGAATGCCCGGGCCCGACGGCAAGATCAGCCCGTGGCAGCGCCCCGAGGCGGACGTCAACATCGAGTTCCAGGAGAACGCGAAGATGGCGGACGCCGCGATGAAGCTCGCGCTCGTCTTCAAGAATGCGAACGAGCGGTACGCGACCCACTACCCCGCCACGCTCGGTCCGCACATGCAGAGCACCGACTCCGTGCCGTTCCAGGATCTGATTCCCGCGATCAGCCTTCGCGAAAACGAGCGGCGCGATCACGTCGGCTACGGGTGGGACCCGAACTGGCATCAGGTCACCGACGTCTACTCGCTCTACACCGACAAGGACTTCATGCTCGGCCTGAACGCCGCGCAAACGACGCTGGCCGCGATCGCGCAGCTCACCAAGGCCGTCGTCAAGTGAGGAGCGTCGTCGCGCTTGCGCTGCTGCTGCTGCTGGCGGCGGACCCACCGGGACAGCACGACTGGGCCCAGTGGCGCGGCCCGAATGGCGCCGGCGTGTCAAACGGCACGTTCAAGGACGCGTGGACGCCCGACACTGTCGCGTGGAAGGTGCCGATTCCCGGCGCCGGCCATTCCTCACCTGTCGTCGCGAACGGCCGCCTCTATCTGACGACGGCCGTGGAAGGTGTACCGCTGCCCGGGCACAAGGCGCCGGTGCACCTGGGCTTCGATCTGAAGCCGGGCTACGTCAATCCAGACAGCTGCTGCATCGATCGCACGTACACGCTCAAGGTGCTGGCACTCGACGCGAAGACGGGCAAGCTGCTGTGGGAGCGCACGGCGTTCGACGGCGCGATGTACGACGACCGCCACAAGCGCAACACCTATGCCTCGTCGACGATCGCCACCGACGGCGAGTGGCTGTATGCGTTCTTCGAATCGGCGGGGCTCTACGCCTACGACAAGGACGGCAACCAGAAGTGGAAGGTCGACTTCGGCGGCCTCGCGAAGGCGGGTATGGGGCCGGGCATGTCGCCGCTGATCTTCGGGGATCTGCTGATCGTGCAGAACGACCTCGAGATGGGCGAAGGGTCGCACATCCTCGCGCTCGATCGGCGCACCGGCAAACAGGTCTGGAAAACGGCGCGCAGCCATCGCCGCAGCTGGGCCACGCCGATCATCGTCGAGGCCGGAGGGCGGAAGGAATTAATCGCGTCGGGCGCCGAGTCCGTGATTGCGTACGACCCGATGACGGGCGCCGAGCTCTGGAAGACCGAGGGTGTGCGCAGCCATCCAATCCCGAGCGTCGTGCAGGGACATGGCCTGCTGTTCGCGACCGCGGGCAGCGGCGCCAAGGTCGCGCTGGCCATTCGCCCCGGCCAGGTGGACGAAGCCACGCGCGTGGCGTGGAAGCACACCAAAGGCACGGCCTACGTGGCGTCGCCGATTCTCTATGGCGACTATCTGTACTTAATCAGCGACGCGGGGCTCATGACCTGCCTCGACGCAAAGACGGGCGACGTGAAATACGAAGGCGGACGCCCGCCCGTGCCGGCATCGTTCCGCGCGTCGCCGGTGGCCTTCGGCGGCAGGCTGCTCATCACGAGCGAGGACGGCGACACCTTCGTCATCAAGGCCGGCCCGGCCCACGAGGTGATTCGCACCAACTCGGTCGGTGAGGCGGTCTGGGCCTCCCCTGCCCTGGCGAACGGGACCATTTACATCCGGGGTCACCAGCACCTGTTCGCGATTCGATAGCCTGTGTGAACCTTTGCCGGCGCGGTGCGTATCAGACTATGTAGATACGCACATGGGCAGCCTTTCCTATACCGGCCTCTTCGTCCTCCAGGCCCTCGCGCAGGGCCATAAATTCGGGTTCGACATCATGGATGTCACGAACCTTCCCAGCGGAACCATTTACCCCGCGCTTCGCCGGCTCGAAAGCCTCGGCCTCGTCCGGTCGGACTGGGAAACCGACAAGGATGCGCGCGACAACGCCCGCCCGCGGCGGCGCTACTACGAACTCACGAAGCCCGGACGCGAACAGCTCGCCGAAGCCGAGTCCCGCTATCGCGCCGTATCGAAACTGTTCCCGAAGCGAGGCCGCGCGTGACGAACATCCTCCTCTACATCCTCAGCCTGCTCGTCCCGCGCCGCCTGCGTGCGGGCTGGCGTGAAGAATGGCGCGCGGAAATTGCGGCCGCGCGCCGCCATGGCGCGCTGAAAGCCTTCCGCATCTCACTCGGCGCGCCGCTCGACGCGCTCACCTCGAGATGGACGACGCGCGAGCGCGAGGAAAGTGTGTGGGCCAGCGCGTGGCAGGGCGGCTGGGGCAGCGACCTGAAGCAGACCGCCCGCAGCATCGCCAGGTCGCCGGGGCACGTCGCAACGGTCAGCCTGTGCCTGGGCATCGGCATCGCCGTCTGCACGTCGGCCTTCTCCATTCTCAACGCCTTCCTGTATGGCGACAGGCCAGGCATCGTCGACCGCAGCGGAATGCCGCGGCTGTTCATCTACGCGAACGAGCGCGCCGCCGACGCGTCGCTCGACGAGTTCGCCGTCGTCGCCGAGGGTTCCCCGAGCGTGATCAGCATCGCGGCGGAAGGCCGCTCGGACTTCTCGATCCGGGTTCCCGGACACGATCCGATGCATGTCGTCGGCGCGTTCGTGAACGGCGCGTTCTTCCAGACCCTCGGCAGCACGCCGCTCGCCGGTCGCCTGCTGTCACCCGCCGACGATCGTCCCGAGGCGCCGCTTGCCGTCGTGATTTCGCACGCGTTCTGGAACGGACGCCTCGGCGCGCCGTCCGACATCGTGGGCCGGCCGGTCGTGCTCGGCGATCGCGAGGCCGTCATCGTGGGCGTCGCGCCCGAAGGCTTCACCGGTCTGGCGTCCGA
This sequence comes from Vicinamibacterales bacterium, assembly GCA_036675475.1. GTDB lineage: Bacteria > Acidobacteriota > Vicinamibacteria > Vicinamibacterales > SCN-69-37 > JALYRV01. Next base: position 6,887 of record JAKFEY010000077.1, on the reverse strand, counting down.
CGATGTGGATGGGCCGGGCGGGTACAAGGTGTACGTGCCGATGGCGCACGCGCGCACGTGGCCGGGCGTGCGATCTCCGCAGGCGTCATGGTTCAACATGGCGGCCCGCCTTCGCGACGGCGTCGAGCCCGCGCAAGTGACCGCGGAAATGCAGCCGCTGGCCGCGCGCCTCGAGGGCATGAATCCGCAGCGCCGGAAAGACGCGCGGTTTATCGTGATGGCCAATGGCCTGGCGCCGGGCACCAGCAATGCGGCGCTGCTCGGCATGGTGATGCTGCTGATGTCCGCCCCGCTCACGGTGCTGGCCATCGGCTGCGCGAACGTCGCGAACCTGCAGCTCGTGCGCGCCAGCCTGCGCGCCCGCGAGCTCGCCGTGCGCGCCTCACTCGGCGCGTCGCGCGGCCAGATCGTCCGCTTGCTGACGCTCGAAGCCGCCATGCTTTCGATCGGGGGATTCGCGACGGCTGCCGTCGCGATCACCGTGCTGCTGAAGATCGCGGAGCTGGTGTTGCCGGTACCCATCAACGTCGACTTCCGGGTGCTGCTGTTCTCGGCCGGCGTCGCCCTGGCCATCGTCGCCGCGACGGGACTGCTGCCCGCGCTGGCGGCGACGCGCGGGCGCACGGCCGATGGCCTGCGCTCGGGCGGACGGTCGATCGCGAGCGGCAATTCGCGCGTGCGCCGAGGCCTCGTGGTGGCGCAGGTTTCGCTGTGCTTTCTGCTGCTGCTCACGGCCGGCATCTTCACGCGGGGCCTGCTCGACGAGACCAGCATGGTGCCGCCGCACGCCTCGAGCATCACGATCGCCGAGCTCCGCTTCGACATCCGCAACTACGTGGTGCCCGAACGCCGGCGGCTCCTCGACACCCTCGAGGCGCGCCTGCGCGCCGACAGCCGCGTGGCGAATGTCGGACTCACCAGTGTGAGCCCGAACGGCTGGGAGCAGTCGCGCGTATGGCTCGCCGGCGACGCGCCCGATCTGGAGCGGTACGAGGACAGCCATCACGTGACGCCCAGCTTCTTCGACACGGCGAACATCACGCTGGTTCGAGGACGAATCTTCGCGCCCGGCGAGACGGCGATCGTGGTCGATCAGGCGTTCATCGACGAGCATCAGCTTCGCGAGCCCGTGCTGGGACAAACGGTGAAGGTCGCGTTCGAGGGAGATCAGCAGATCCGCATCGCGCCCATCGTCGGCGTCGCCAGCCCGCCGCCCGGTGACAGCATGTCCGCCAACTCGAGCCCAACGATCTACCTCCCGCTCGACCAGGCACCTCGCTATGTCGGCCTCTGGGTGCGGACACCCTATGCGCGCGAGATGATCAATGTCGTGCGCGAAACGCTCGCGCAGGCGGACCCGAATCTGCCGGCGGTCTCCATCCGCACGCTCGAGGATCATTACAACGAGGATGCGGCGTTTCTTGGCTACATCGCCGGCGCCGCGAGCGGCATCGGCATCGTGTCGCTGCTGCTGGCGGTCAGCGGCTTATACAGCGTGATCGCCTTCTTCGTCGCGCTGCGGACCAGCGAGTTCGGCGTGCGCGTCGCGCTGGGCGCGCGCGGCGCCGACATCGTGCGGATGGTGATTGCGCAGGCCGGCCGGCTCGTTCTCGTCGGCCTCGGTGTGGGTGCGGTCCTTGGAATTCCGCTGCTGGTAGGGTTCAACGCCACGCTGCCTCTCACGAAGCCGTTCGACCCGGTGCTGATCCTGACTGTTACTGCCATCCTCGTGCTGACGGCGCTGGCGGCAGCCTGGGTGCCCGCGCGCCGCGCGGCGTCAGTAGACGCGTCGGTCGCGCTCAGGACGGACTAGCGCCTGCGTTCTCCATATATGGACTATAATCTCCATACATGGAGCGACGCCTTCGGGCAGACAGATGGAAGCCGGCGCCGGCTGCGCTTCGTCCTGAGCCTGAAGTCCGTAAGCGACTGTCAGGACCGGCTTTACGGGCGTTCTTCCCCATCGCGGCGGCCTGGGACCTCTCGGTCGTCGAGCAGCGCGCCCTCCTAGGCTGGCCGGCAGCGTCCACCTTCCACAAGCACAAGAGCGGCAGCTCAGGCACCCTCTCGTTCGACACGCTCACGCGGCTGTCGCTGATCCTCGGCATCTACAAAGCGCTGCAGCTGCTGTATCCCGAGCCTGCGCTCGCCGACGCCTGGGTGCGCATGCCCAACTCGAATGAGGTCTTCGGCGGCAATCCTCCGCTCGCGCTGATGATGGACGATGGGATCGATGGGCTGTACCGGGTGCGGCGGCTGCTCGATGGGAGGCGCGGGTGACGCTGCCGCCGCTTGCGCACATCGCGTGGACGCGGACGTGCCGCCTCGTGCCGAGCCGCTATCCCACCATCGGCGTCTTCGATCGCGTCGCGTCGCCGCACGACCTGCCGGAGCTCTTCGAGCTCGAAGGCTGGACCAACGATCGTCTCAGCAACGAAGTTGGCCTGCTGCACACGGTGCCGGCCGACGAGTGGGTGACCGGCCCGATGGCGTCGGTGGTCATGGCGGCCTACTGTCATCCGCATGCCTCAGGCGCGCGGTTCAGTGACAGCACGCGGGGCGCCTGGTACGCGGGACGCGATCTCGAGACGGCGCTCGCGGAATCCACGCACCGGCGGACGAAGGAGCTGCAGGAAATCGGGGCACTCGACACGCGCGTGCAGATGCGGCTGTACCAGGCCGACTTCGACGCGCCGTTTCACGATGTGCGCGGCGACGAGTGGGACGAGACGCGCCGGCCTGACGATCACGAACCGGCGCGGCGGCTTGGGCGCGCGCTTTTCGAGCGCGGCGCCAATGGCGTGGTCTATCGAAGCGTGCGGCGCGCGGGCGGCGAGTGCGTGGTGAGCTTCCGGCCGAAGCTGGTGAGCAACGTGCGCATGGCGGGGCACTTCGAGTACCGCTGGCGCGGCACGCCCGAGCCCGATGTCATCCGGCTCGATGCGGCTGGCGGCCCCTGACGCCTGGCCGCGCCACGAACACGCTGCCGGCGTGCGGCTCACGTTCCCGCGCCTCGGGCGTCGTCAGGATCGTCCGCGCGCTGGTGATGTACAGCTCGTCGAGGTTCGCGCCGCCGAACGCGCACTTGGTGGGACAGCTCAGGGGCAGATCGATCTGGCGCACCATGCGGCCCTGCTCGTCGTAGCGGCGCACGGCGCTCCCCTGCCACAAGGCGACCCACAGCAAGCCTTCCTCGTCGACGATCAAGCCGTCGGGCTTGCCCTCACGTTCCGGGATGGCCACAAGCGTGCGGCGGTTGGCGATGGCGCCTGACTCGGCGTCGAAATCGAACACGTCGATGCGGCGCAGCGCTGTGTCGACGTAATACATGCTCCGGCCGTCGGGACTCCAGTCGATGCCGTTCGACGTCCCGACACGATCGATCATTTTCGTCACGTGCGGGCCCGCGCCCATCTCGATGCAGTAGAGCGCACCCTGCTCGGGCTTGCGCACCAGCGACATCGTGCCCGCCCAGAACCGGCCGCGCGGGTCCACGTACCCGTCGTTGAAGCGCGTGTCGGCGCGATCGGCCTCGACGCGCACGGGCCGCTCACCGATGCCGGTGCGCGGATCGAACCAGGCGACATCGTGCTGCAGCGTGACGAGATAGCCGCCCGCGGCGGCCAGCGCGATGGCGCTGACATATTCGCCGCAGTCGAAGGTGTCATGCGCGCCGCCGACGGGCGCCCACGAGTGGATGGTGTGGCCGTCGATGTCGACAAAAAGAAGACGGCCGATCCGGGAATCCCAGATCGGCCCTTCTCCCAGCTCGCAGCGGCAGTCGAGCGCGAGCTGCGCGGTCACCGCACCGCCGGAGGCGTGACCGCCACGACCTCGACCGTGACCGGCGGGCCGCCGGCGAGCACCGCGGTATAGCGTCCGGGGGCGACGGGATCGCCCTGGGGCGCGCCACCGCGGCCGCCTCGCCCGGCCTGTGCCCCTGAAGGGCGCGACGGGGGATCGCGGCGCAGATCCCAGGCAACGCGATGGAAGCCGGGCGTGGCGGGCACCTGCAGCGCGCGCACCGCCGCACCGGCCGCGTCCGTAATGGTCAGCGTCAGCGTGCCGCCCTGTGGCGCGCGCGCGACGTGATAGGTGAACAGCGCGCCGTACGGCGGATTCTCGCTCGTGAACGTGCCGCCGTCGCCCGCGTAGCCGCGCATCGGCATCTGATACGCCGGCCGCAGCGGAAACAGCGCGGAGTCGCGCGACAACGCGCCCGGCGTCACGTGGCGCAGGGCGCTGTAGTCGTCGAGCACATACATCCCGCGCCCGAACGTCGCGACGACGAGATCGTGCTCGCGTTCTTGAATGGCGATGTCGCGCGCCGTGATCGTCGGCAGGCCGCCGAGCGGGTGCCACGCCGCGCCGCCATCCACGCTGGCGTACAGCGCGAACTCCGTGCCCAGGAACAGCAGGCGCGGATTGACGTGATCCTCGACGATGGACCATGCCGACCCGCGGTCTGGCAGATTGCCCGCAATCGATGTCCACGTGCGGCCAAGGTCCCGGCTCTTCAGGACGTACGGCTTGAAGTCGCCGTACTGAAAGTTGTGGAACGTCGCGTAGAGCGTGTTGACGTCGTGCTGCGAGAACGCGATGTCGCTGACGTACGCCTTCTCGGGCACGCCGGCGAAGCGGTCGATCTTCCGCCACGTCGCCCCCGCATCCTCCGACATCTGCACGAGCCCGTCGTCTGTTCCGACGGCGATGAGGCCCTCGCGCATCGGCGACTCGTCGAGCGCCGAGGCCACGCCGTAGTCGGTGGTGAAGATGTTCTTCCAGACGGCGTCGGGTCCCCACACCTTGCCCATCACGGGCAGCTCGTCGCGATCGATGGAGCGCGTCAGGTCGCCGGTGATCTTCTTCCAGCCGCTGCCGCGATCGTCGCTGCGATAGAGCGCCGACCCGGCGAGGTACAGGCGTGACGGGTTGTGGGGGCTGATGATGAACGGCGACTCCCAGTTCCACCGCACGTTCTCACGGATTGCCGGGGCGGGCCGGATTCCGGCGCTTTCGCCGGTCCGCAGATCGAGGCGGGAGATCGCGCCGTTCTGCGACATCGAATAGACGATGTTGGGATCGGTGGGATCGACGCGCGGCTGCATGCCGTCGCCGCCGCCGACGCGGATCCAGTCGACCGATCGGATCCCGATGCGGTTGGCGGTGCGCGCCGGCCCGCACATCGATCCGTTGTCCTGCGTGCCGCCGCAGATGTTGTAGAACGGCGCGGCGTTGTCGACGGCGACGCGGTAGTACTGCTCGAGCGGCAGGTTCGTGAAGTGATGGAACGTCGTCCCGCCATCCCACGACTCGTAGAGCCCCCCGTCGTTGCCGATGATCATGTGACGCGTGTTCGCCGGATCGATGTAAATCTCGTGATGGTCGACGTGGATCGGATAGTCGGCCTCCTGAAACGTCCGGCCGCCGTCGCTCGTGATGTGGATGTTCTGATCGACCGCGAAGACCCGCTCCGGATTGGACGGATCCACGTAGATCTCGCCGTAGTACTGCGGATCGACCACGACGTAGTCGCTCATCTTCGTCCAGGTCGCGCCGGCGTCGGTGGAGCGAAAGAAGCCGCTCTGCTTGAGCGCCGCCGTGACGAGCGCGTAGACGGTGTCGGGCTTCTGCGCCGGCACGGCAAGAGCGATCCTGCCGCGATCGACCGTCGGCAACCCGTTCATGATCGGCTTCCACGTCGCGCCGGCATCAGTGGTCTTGTAGATGTTGGACTCGGGGCCTCCGCCAATGAGCTGCCCGACATGGCGCCGGCGCTGATAGGACGCTGCGTAAATCACGTCCGGGTTGCGCGGATCCATCGCGAGGTCGGCGACGCCGGTGTTCTCGCTGACGGTGAGGACGGCCTTCCACGTCGCGCCGCCGTCCGTCGTCTTGAACAGCCCGCGATCCCCGCCTGGCGCCCACAGCGGCCCCTGCGACGCCACGTAGACGATGTTCGAATCGCGCGGATGGATCAGGATGCGGCCGATCTTCTCCGACCCGCGGAGACCCATGTTGCGCCAGGTCTTGCCGCCGTCGGTGCTCTTGTAGACACCGTCGCCGTAGCTGGCGCTGCGCTGGCTGGCGTTCTCGCCCGTGCCGACCCAGATCGTGTCGGGACGATTCGGGTCGATTTCGACGACGCCGATCGAATATGCGCCCTGTTCGTCGAAGATCGGCGTCCAGTCGAGGCCGTGATTGACCGACTTCCACACCCCGCCCGAAGCGGCGCCGATGTACCAGACGGCCGGATCGCGCGGATCGATCGCGAAATCGGCGAGCCGGCCGGTGGCCATCGACGGCCCGAGGCTCCGCAGCTTGATGCCGCGGAAGCCATCGTCTTGCGTGGCCGGCGTCTGGTGGGGCGGGAGCGCCGCAAGCGACAGGACGATCGCCGACACGAAGCCGGCGATGCGGGAGGTGCCGGCGCGCCCGATCATTTCCCCGCGGCCTTCTCGACCTGCTCCCACACGCGGAGCAGATTGCCGCTCCACAGCTTGCCGATCTGCTCTTCCGTGTAGCCCCGGCGCACGAGCTCGATCGTCACGTTGGCGCTTTCGCCGGCATGGTTCCAGCCCTCGACGCCGCCGCCGCCGTCGAAGTCGGACGAAATGCCGACGTGGTCGATGCCGATCTTCTTCACCAGATAGTCGATGTGATTGACGAAGTCCTTGACCGTCGCGCGGGGCGGCACGGGGTACTTCGCGTCGATCGCCGCCAGGCGCTTGTCGTACTCCGCGCGACGCTCCGGAGTGAGGGCGTCGAGCGCCGCGTTCTGGCCGCCGCGTCCGCCTCCGCGCCCCTGACCGCCGCCCTGCGCGGCTGCCGCGCCTTCCACGGGGCACGGCCTGGGCGCCGCCGGGCCCTGGCCGCGGCCGGCTCCG
>JAKFEY010000094.1:0-2087 GCA_036675475.1 Vicinamibacterales bacterium | reverse complement strand
AGGGCATTCCCGCGATCGACCGCAACAATCTCGTCTACGTCCCGCTGCAGGCCGCCATCCTGCGTCTCGAGGAATCCCAGAGCCGCATGCGCGACGAGATCGACGGCATCTACCTGGGCCTGTCGCAGACGGCCGACGTGAGCGGCTCAGGCGCCATCATCCGCGGCCTGCTCGACGCCTCGCACCGCAGCGCCGGCGACTTCTCCGTCATCGTCCCCGCCGAGCTGCTGGCCGAGCAGCAGCGCACGCGGCGCCTGTTCGAGATCGTGATGGTGTCGATCGCGGCCATCTCGCTGCTGGTCGGGGGCATCGGCATCATGAACATCATGCTCGCCAGCGTCATGGAGCGCACGAAAGAGATCGGCGTGCGCCGCGCCATTGGCGCGACCCGCCGCGACATCATCCGGCAGTTCCTCGTCGAGACGACGCTGATTACGATGACCGGCGGCCTCGCCGGCGTGGTGGTGGGAATTGCGCTGTCGCAGCTCGTGGCCTACGCGGCCGGCTGGTCGACGATCATCAGCCCGCTGTCGGTGATCCTGTCCTGCGCGGTGTCAGTGACGGTCGGGATCGTGTTCGGCCTCTACCCCGCCATGCGCGCCGCCAAGCTCGACCCGGTGTACGCGCTGCATTACGAATAAATGGGGACGGGTCTTAATTATTCAGCGCGCGCGCAGACTGAATAATTAAGACCCGTCCCCATTTATTGATACTCGCTCAGCGGCGGGCAGCTGCAGATCAGGTTCCGGTCGCCGTAGGGGTTGTCGATGCGGCCGACCGCGGGCCAGAACTTGCCGTGCTGGCGCAGGTACGGCAGCGGATAGGCGGCCTGTTCGCGCGTGTAGGGATGCGTCCACTCGGTCGCGCTCACGTGCGCGGCGGTGTGGGGCGCGTTCTTCAGGACGTTGTCCTTCTTGTCGGCCTTGCCGTCGATGACGTCCTGAATCTCCTGGCGAATCGCAATCAGCGCGTCCGCGAAGCGATCCAGCTCCTGGCGCGGCTCGCTTTCGGTCGGCTCCACCATCAGCGTGCCCGGCACCGGGAACGACACCGTCGGCGCGTGGAAGCCGTAGTCCATCAGCCGCTTCGCGACGTCGCCCTCCTCCACGCCGTGCGCCTTGAAGGCGCGCAGGTCGAAGATCATCTCGTGCGCCACGCGGCCGTTCTTGCGTGCGTACAGCACCGGATAGTGCTGCTCGAGCCGCGCCTTCAGGTAGTTCGCGTTGAGAATCGCCCACTTCGTCGCGTCGGTCACGCCGTCGCGGCCCAGCATGCGGATGTAGCCGTACGAAATCAGCAGGATGCTCGCGCTGCCGAACGGCGCACCTGACACCGCGGCAATCCCCTTCTCGCCACCGACGGTGACGATGGGATGGGAGGGCAGATAAGGCGCGAGATGCGCGGCCACGGCGATCGGGCCCATGCCCGGGCCGCCGCCGCCGTGCGGGATGCTGAACGTCTTGTGCAGGTTGATGTGGCACACGTCGGCGCCAATCGCGGCCGGGCTCGTGAGGCCGACCTGCGCGTTCATGTTCGCGCCGTCCATGTAGACCTGGCCGCCGTGCTCGTGAACCGTGCGGCAGATCTCGCGGATCGCGTCCTCGAACACGCCGTGCGTCGACGGATAGGTCACCATCAGGCACGACAGGTCGCCGGCGTGCTCCGCGGCCTTCTTCTTCAGGTCGTCGACGTCGATGTTGCCGTGCTTGTCCGTGGCGCAGACGACGACGCGCATGCCGGCCATCGCCGCGCTCGCGGGGTTCGTGCCGTGCGCCGACGAGGGGATGAGGACGACGTTGCGATGCGTTTCGCCGCGGTCGCGATGCCAGGCCTGGATGACCATCAGGCCCGCGAACTCGCCCTGCGCGCCAGAGTTCGGCTGCAGCGACGCGGCCGCGAAGCCGGTGATCGCGCACAGGTAGCTCTCGAGCTCGCGCACGATCTGGTGATAGCCCGCGGCCTGATCCGCCGGAATGAACGGATGCAGCTTCGAGAACTCGGGCCACGTGATCGGCAGCATCTCGCTCGCGGCGTTCAGCTTCATCGTGCACGAGCCGAGCGGAATCATCGACGTGTCGAGGCCGATG
>JAKFEY010000041.1:0-12218 GCA_036675475.1 Vicinamibacterales bacterium | reverse complement strand
CGCGCTGCCGCCGATGCGCACCGCGGCCGCCATCGCGCGCCGCGCGAAGTCAGCGCCCGCCGCCGCGGCGTCGCCCGTGAGCGGCTCGTCGAGCACAATCGTGGCGTGGCCGCGCGCAATCGCTTCGGTGGCCACGGCGTCCATCGCGGTGCGGCGGCTGCCAATCACCACGACACGCGCATGCGCCAGCGCCGGACCGCCAGGCTTCGGTGTCTCGCCCGCGCGCGTAATCGCCGCGGCCGCTTCCGGCAGTTCCCGACTGATGCCCGCGCGCTCGAGCACGCGCAACGCATCCCCCATCGTCGACGGATCGCCGGCGCCCGGCCCCGATCCAATTGCCGCCACGTCATCGTCGGTCACGTCGCTGATCGCGAACGTCGTGCAGCGCGTGTGCATGGCCAGGCGGCCGCCCTTGAGCGCCGACAGATGCTTGCGCACGGCATTGAGCTCGTGAATCGCCACGCCGGCACGCAGCAGCCGGTTAGTAACGTCGCGTTTGAGCTCGAGACTCACACCCTCTGCCGGTGCCGCCAGCATCGCCGACGCGCCACCCGACAGCAGCACGACGAGGTCGCCGTCCGCGTCGCGCGCCTCGCGGGCCAGCGCCAGCGCCTCCAGCCCGGCGCGAACGCTCTCGCCGTCCGGAAGCGGGTGGCTTCCCATGGCGAGCACCGACCGGACGATCGGCACGCGCGATTGGAACGCGTGGAGCATCGACGCCGCGGCTTTCCCCGCGGCGATGACGCGCGCGGGCCTGTCGAAAGGATGGGATTCGAGAGCGCGGAGAACGAGGGGATGCGGATGCGCCGCGCGGATGGCGAGCGCGACGAACTCGAGAAGATCGTCGTGAGCGGTATTCAGTTCAACCGGCCGGGCTCTGACGACATGGCGCGCAGCGCCGACAGCCCCGTGACGACGTCGTATTTACGGAGGATGGCCGCGATGACGTCGGGCGCGTCTTCCTTGGTGCACAGCTGATCGAGCCGCGCCAGCAGACGCATCAGGCCGGCCTCGGCGTCCTCGATGGCGCGATCGGAAAAGTATTCGCGCTGCTGTTCGAGGCAGTCGCGGTGTTTGAGAAGTTCCTGTCGGTAGAAGTCGGCAAGGATAGACGTGCTGCTGCAAGGACGGGGAACGCGGTGCAGACGAGGCATGCGGCTCCTTACAACTGACATTCGGGAACGAATGGATCCAGTGTAAGCACCGCTTGTATACAACGTCAAGCCCCTCCGCCGCGCGTCCCGCTCCGGAGGGCGAGCCCGACAGTCAGGGCCGCGCTGCGCCTCGTGATGCGACGAATCCGCCGAGCCCGCCGAGCACGATGCCCGCCACGATCACGCCAAGCACCGCAAGCGGCGGAAGGAAGGCCACGCGATCGAGCCCGGTGACCTCCGCGAGCCACGCGCCGTACCGCAGCTGGACGATCCACGCGCCCGTGGCGAGCAGGATCAGCGCCAGGATGGCGCCAATCGCCCCCTGCAGCAGGCCTTCGACGATAAAGGGGGCGCGGATGGTGGAAAGCGGCGCGCCGACCAGCCGCATGATGTGAATCTCATCGGCGCGCGAGGCGGCCGCGAGCCGCACCACGCTGGCCACGGTGAGCGCGGCCGCAAGCCCGAGGATCGCGACCAGCGCAAGACCGCCGGCCTCGACCGTGCGCACCAGGCGCTGCAGCCGCGACAGCCACTCGAGGTCATACCGCACGTCCGTGACGCCGGGCCGCGCCCGCAGGTCCGCCACCCACGCGTCGAACACGCCGCCGGCCGCGGCCTCCGGCCGCAGCAGCACTTCGAGCGACGCGGGCAGCGGATGATCATCGGCCGTGCCGGCCACATCGGCGAGCCCCGGAAAATCCTTCTGGAACCGGCGGAACGCCTCGTCGCGCGAGACGTACATCACCGATTCGGCCATGCCGCTCTGCTGAATCCAGCGGTCGAGATCCTGAATCGCGCCGGCCGGCGCATCGTCCGCGAAATAGATCGACATCTCCGCCGACGCCGACCAGCTGCCGACGATACGGCGCGCGTTGTAGGAGAGCACGAGGAAGGCGCCGGCGACAAAGACGACGGCGGTGATGGCGGCCATGGCGACGGCCGCGGGGCGCCGTCCGCGCCACAGCGAGGTCGCGCCTTCACGCCACGCGTAGCCGGCGAGCGCCATCAGCCCTCCTCCGCGAGATGGCCGTTGGCCAGCGCGATGGTGCGGCGATTGACGCGGCGGATCAGCTCGCGGTCGTGCGTGGCGACGAGCACCGTGGTGCCGCGCGCGTTGATCTCGCGCAGCAGGTTCATGATGTCGAGCGCGAGATCGGGGTCGAGATTGCCCGTGGGCTCGTCGGCCAGGATCAGCGTGGGATCGTTGACGAGCGCGCGCGCGATGGCCACGCGCTGCTGCTCGCCGCCCGAGAGCTCCTGCGGGAACGCGCCGATGCGATGCTGCAGGCCCACCCACTTGAGCACCTGAAACGCGCGGCGCTTCTGCTGATCGTCGCTCTGCCCGAGCACGCGCGGCACGATCGCGACGTTCTCGAGCACGGTGCGGTTCGTAATCAGGTTGAAGTTCTGGAAGATGAAGCCGAGGCTGCGGCGGTAGGCCTGCACTTCGCGCGGCCGGAGATCGGCGAGGTCGCGGCCCCCGACCGTGAGCGCGCCGCCGCTCGGCACCTCCTGCCGCAGCAGCAGGCGCAGGAGCGTGGACTTGCCCGCGCCGCTCGGGCCGGTGAGAAAGACGAAGTCCCCCTTCTCCACCGAGAGCGACACGTCTTTCAGCGCGTACACGCCGCGGCTATACGTCTTGGAAACCGCCCTGCACTCAATCACGCGGCTACAGGCTACAGCTTTTTCTTCAGAAGTGCATTCACCGTGGGCGCGTCGGCGCGGCCTTTCGAGGCTTTCATGACCTGCCCCACGAGGAACCCGAACGTCTGTGCCTTGCCCGCGCGATACTCGGCCACCGCGTCGGCGTTGGCGGCGAGGATCTCGTCGACGAGCGCTTCGATGGCGGACGTGTCCGAGATCTTCGACAGGCCGAGGCGCGCGACGATGGCGGCGGGGCGGCCGCCTTCGGCCGCCATGACCTCGAACACCTGCTTGGCGGCGGGGCCGCCGATGGTGCCGGCGTCGAGCAGGCGCAGCAGCTCCGCAAGTGCGTCGGCCGGCACGCGGTCCGCGAAGGTTGCCAGCGGGACGTCGCCCTGTTCCCTGAGCGCGCGCTGGACGTCGCCGAGCAGCCAGTTGGCGGCGTGCTTCGGCACCGCGCCGGCGGCCACCGCCGCTTCGAAGTAATCGGCGCCACCAGGCACGGCGCGCACGAGTGTCTCGGCGTCGTACGCCTTGAGATCGTGCTCGCGCATCAGCCGCGCGATGCGCGCGGCCGGCAGCTCGGGGAGCGACGATCGCAGCGCGTCGATCCACCCGCGATCGAGTGTCAGCGGCGGCAGATCGGGCTCAGGGAAATAGCGATAGTCGTGCGCTTCCTCCTTGCTGCGCATCGACACGGTCACGCCCGCGGCGCTGTCCCACAGCCGCGTTTCCTGCGTCACGCGATCCCCCGAGGTCACAAGCGCGACCTGCCGCTCGATCTCGTGCTCGATCGCCCGCCGCAGGAACCGGAACGAGTTGACGTTCTTGATCTCGGTCTTGGTGCCGAGCTCCGCCGCGCCCGCCGGCCGGATGGAGACGTTCGCGTCGCAGCGCAGGCTTCCCTCCTCCATGTTGCCGTCGTTGACGCCGAGCGCGACGAGCACTTCACGCACGCGCTCGAAAAACTCCGACGCCTCGGCGGCCGATCGCATGTCGGGCTCGCTCACGATTTCAATCAGCGGCACGCCGGCGCGGTTGCCGTCCACGTACGTGGCGCGATCGGAGTCGGGAAACCCGTGATGGATGGACTTGCCGGCGTCCTCCTCCATGTGAATGCGCGTGAGGCGGATGTCGCGATCGCCGACGCGCACGCGTCCGCCGGTGGCGAACGGCCGATCGAACTGCGAAATCTGATAGCCCTTCGGCAGGTCCGGATAGAAGTAGTTCTTGCGGGCGAAGACGGACGCTTCGTGGACGTCGCAGTCGAGCGCGAGCGCCGCGCGCACGGCACACTCCACCGCGGCGGCGTTGAGGACGGGCAGCGTGCCCGGCATGCCGAGGCAGACCGGGCACACGTGCGTATTCGGCGGCGCGCCGAACGCGGTGGAACAGCCGCAGAAGATCTTCGTGCGCGTCAGCAGCTGCGCATGGATCTCGAGCCCGATGACGGGCTCATACGAAGGGGTGTTGGACACGTCAGGCGCCGGGGTCATGATAGCTGGTGGAGGAACGATCATGTCTGCTCCGTGGATCGCGTCCGTGGCCCTGGCCCTTCAGATCGTGGCGCCTGCCGCCCCGGCCAGGCTCCTGCTGCCGGCGCCACCCGCTATCGAGGCGCTGGCACCTGCCCGCGGACCCGCGGACCGTCAGCAGACCGCGGCTCCCCCATCGAAACGCCGCCGGATCCTCACCGGCGCACTCATTGGATTCGGCGTGGGCGCCGTGCTCGGCCTGACGGTGGGGCAGGAATCGTGTCTCGACCAGCCCACGTGGGTCTGCGCGGCAAAGGGCGGCGGGGTTGGCGCGGGAATCGGGGCGCTGATCGGCTGGTGGTAGGACGGTTTGGAGCTCGGAGCCGCACAGCTCCGAAACTCCAAACGCAAAACTCCGAACGCAAAACTCCGCGCTACGCGCTCGGTCCGGCCTTCTTCACCGCGTCGGTCGCGGTCGCTTCGAACGTCTTGAAGTTGTCGGCGAACATCGTCGCCAGCTTCTTCGCCTGCGCGTCGTACGCGGCCTTGTCGGGCCACGTGTTGCGCGGCTGCAGCACCTCGTCGGGCACGCCGGGCACCGCCGCGGGCACGTCGACGTTGAAGATCGGGTCGGTGATGTACTTGGCGTCGTCGAGCGCGCCCGACAGCGCGGCGGCAATCATCGCGCGCGTGTGCGCGATCTTCATGCGCTTGCCGGTGCCGTACGGCCCGCCGGTCCAGCCGGTGTTGACCAGCCACACCTTCGCGCCATGCTTCGCGATGCGATCGCCGAGCAGCTTCGCGTAGACGTTCGGATCCCACACCATGAACGGCGCGCCAAAGCATGTGCTGAAGGTCGCCTTCGGCTCGGTCACGCCCTTTTCGGTGCCGGCCACCTTCGCGGTGTAGCCCGAGAGGAAGTGATACATCGCGCCTTCCGGCGTGAGCCGCGCGATGGGCGGCAGCACGCCGAACGCGTCGGCCGTGAGCATCACGATGTTCTGCGGATGCCCGGCCTGGCCCGACGGCACCGCGTTGTCGATGTACGACAGCGGATACGCGCCGCGCGTGTTCTCGGTCTTCGAGTCATCGTCGAAGTTGATCTCGCGCGTGCCCGGCTTGAAGGTGACGTTCTCGAGCACGGTGCCGAAGCGCTCGGTGGTGGCGAAGATCTGCGGCTCGGCCTCGGCCGAGAGGCGAATCATCTTGGCGTAGCAGCCGCCTTCGAAGTTGAAGACGCCCCTGTCGCTCCAGCCGTGCTCGTCGTCGCCGATGAGACCGCGGTCCGGATCGCTCGACAGCGTGGTCTTGCCCGTGCCCGAGAGGCCGAAGAAAAGGGCGACGTCGCCATCCGCGCCGACGTTGGCCGAGCAGTGCATCGGCATCGTGTCGCGCAGCGGCAACAGGTAGTTCATGACCGTGAAGATCGACTTCTTGATCTCGCCGGCGTAGCTCGTGCCGCCAATCAGCACCAGCTTCTTCGCGAAATTGAGCAGGATGAAGACTTCCGAGTTCGTGCCTTCCGTTTCCGGGTCGGCCGTGAAGCTCGGGATGTCGATGACGGTGAATTCCGGTTCGTGCGAGGCCTGCGCCGCCGGATCGGTGACCGGAATGAACATGTGGCGCGCGAAGAGGTTGTGCCAGGCGATCTCGTTGATGACGCGCACTTTCAGGCGGTACGCGGGATCGGCGCCGGCATAGCAGTCGAGCGCGTAGAGCTCGCGGCCTTCGAGGTACTTCAGCATGCGCTGGTGCAGGCGGTCGAACGCGGCTTCCTCGATGGGACGATTGACCTTGCCCCACGCCACGTGGTCGGCGCTCGACGGCTCGCGCACGACGAACTTGTCGTTGGGCGAGCGGCCGGTGTGATGTCCCGTGCTGCAGACGATCGGACCGTCTTTGGCGAGCACGCCTTCTCCGCGCTGCACGGCCGCTTCCACCAGCTCGGGAATCGTCAGGTTCCAGTGCACCGTGCCGGCATCGATACCATGGGCGGCCAGGTTCTTCGCGGCACGCTCTGCCGTCGCCGCGCCGCCCGCCTGCTTCTTCTCGTTCATGCCTCTCCTTTGGCGAAAAACACACTATCGTACTACAAGGAAGCCAGATGGAAGCCAGATGACACGAGCGCGCGGCATCATCCTCAGTGCGGTCCTTGCGGCCATGGGCGCGGCCGCCGCATGCGCGCCATCGGCGCCGGTGACGGCGCCCTCGGGCGTGCCGCGCATCAACGACAGCGTGCGCGTCAGGCACAACGGGCGCATCGAGCGCGTGCCGCTCGATCTGTATGCCGCCGCCGTGGCGCTCACCGAGATCGCGCCGGGCGCCGTGCCGCCGCCGACGGCGGAAGCCCTCTACGAAGCACAGATCATCGTCGCGCGCACGTATGCCGCGAGCCGGCGGGGCCGTCACGGCGCCGAGGGATTCGACCTGTGCGACGCGACGCACTGCCAGCGGTATGAGGCATCGCGCCTGAAGGATGGGCGCTGGGCGTCGCTGGCGCGCGCGATTGCGACACGTACCAGCCGGCAGGTGCTCGTGCACGACGGACGCTTCATCGAAGCCGTGTTCCATGCCGACTGCGGCGGCCACACGGCCGACGCGCGCGACGTCTGGGGCACGGCGCGCGCGTACCTCGTCGCACAGACGGATGACGTGCCGGCGCATCGCGAGTGGACGTCGGCGCTCGATCGCGCGAAACTCGGCGCGGCGCTCGCGGCCGATCGGCGCACGCGGGTGGCACTGCCGCTTCGCGAGATTGACGTGATTCGCCGCGATCGCTCGGGACGCGCGGCGCGGGTGCGGCTGACCGGGCGGACGGCCGTCGAGGTCGACGGCGACGTCTTCCGCGCGGTCGTGTCGGCCGCGCTCGGGCTGCGGGCGCTGCCGAGCACGCGGTTCACGCTGCGCGGCACCCGCGAGGGCTGGCAGGCCACCGGGACGGGCTTCGGGCACGGCGTCGGCCTGTGCCAGCTCGGCGCGCTGGCCCGGGCGCGCGCGGGCGCGAAAGCGCCCGATATCCTGCGGTTCTACTACCCGGGGGCTATAATCAAACGAGCCGGCGCAGGGTAAACACCCTTCCTGCCGCGCTCGTAATCCATGATGGCAACGCCCCCACCCGCTGCCGACGGCGAAAACGTCGCCGCGGCCGTCAAGGCCCTCGCGGCCGAGAACCGGCTGGACGAGGCACGGGAGCGATATGCCGAGGTCGTCGCGCGGCACCAGCGGCGGGCCTCACGCATCGCGCTGCACTACCTGCGCGACGGCGCCGACGCGGACGAGGCCGTGCAGGATGCCTTCGTCAAGGCGTTCACGCACATAGCCTCCTACAAGGACGAGTGGCCGTTCGAGGTGTGGTTCACGCGCATCCTGATCAATGGATGCCTGGACCGGCTGAAAGCGCGCAGGCGCCGCGACCGCTGGATCGTGCCGATGATCGAGCCGGGCGGCGGCGAGCGCGAGATGACCGAGATTACGGCCGCCAAAGGGCCGAGCCCGGAAGACGCCGTGCTGCTCGACGAGCGGCGGCGCCGGCTCGCCGGCGCGCTGGCCCAGCTGCCCGACCGGCAGCGCACGATTTTCATGCTGAGCCACTACGAGGGCTACTCCTCGAAGGAGGTCAGCGGCATGACCGGATTGAACGAGTCGACCGTGCGCGTGCACCTGTTCCGCGCCATCCGGAAACTGCGCACGCTGCTTGCACAGCAGACGGAAGACGAAAGACTGAAGACGGAAGACCAGAGACGGAAGACGGCAGACGAACGACGGAAGGCAAAGGAAAGAAATGCGATTGGCTGAACGTTTGGGGAGACACGCGTCGGAGGCGACGCTTGCCGCGATCATCGCGGGCGAGCCGTCGACGCCGCACGTGGCATCGTGCGCGCCGTGCCAGGCGCGGCTCGCGGACCTGCGCGCGTGGGTCGACGGCACCGCCGCCGACGCGGGCGCCATGGCCGACGCCGTCTTCACGCCCGATCGGCTCGCCGCGCAGACGGACGCCGTGCTCGCGCGGCTCGAAGCCGCCGGCCGCTCCGCGCGCGTCATCGCCTTCCCCGCCGGCGCCGCCACCCCCTCGACGCGTGCCACCGCCGACGTGGTCCGCTGGGCCGCCGCGGCCGCCGTCGCGTTCTTCATGATCGGCCTCGCGTCGGGCCGCCTGCTCGATCCCCACACGCCACCGTCGCAGCAGGCCCGCAACGCGCCAGCCGCGCCGCGCCCGGCCGCCGGCGTGCCGGCAGGCGGCGCCACGGCCGTGTCGGCCGGCGATCTCGACGAGGCCGCCCTGCTCGATGCCGCCTACGATCGCGTCTCGCTCGACTCGCTCCGCACGATCGACGACATGACGCCGCGCGCGCGCGAACTGACGCTCGCCGGCATGCCGCGCCGGTAACGCGCGTGGCGCAGCTGATTTTCCGCAAGGGCCTCGACATGAAGGCGGAGGTGGCGGGCGAGCTCGCCGCCGCCTATCACAGCCGCATCGTCGACGAGGTGCGCGCATCGGGGTTCGTGCGGCAGTCGGGCCGCCTCACGCTGCACCTCGCGCGCGAGTTCGGCTTCTGCTACGGCGTCGATCGCGCGGTCGATTACGCCTATCAGGCGCGGCGGCGGTTTCCCGACCGCAACGTGTTTCTCACCGGCGAGATCATCCACAACCCGCACGTCAACGATCGCCTGCGCGCCGCCGGCATCCGCTTCCTGAGCGATCCCGGCGAAGATCCGCAGGCCGTCGGACCGGCCGACGTGCTCATCATCCCGGCGTTCGGCGCGTCGATCGCCGACATGGCGCGGTTCGAGCAACAGGGCTGCACGCTGGTCGATACGACCTGCGGCTCGGTGCTCAACGTCTGGAAGAACGTGCGCCGCTACGCGCAGGACGGCTTCACCTCGATCATTCACGGCAAGGTGAAGCACGAAGAGACGCGCGCCACCGCGTCGCAGGCGCTCAAATACGACAACGGCCACTACCTCGTCGTGCTCGATCGCGACGAGGCGCGTCTGGTGTGCGACTACATCCGAACCGGCGAGGGCGGCGCGGCCCTGCTCGATCGGTTCCGCGACGCCGTGTCGCCCGGCTTCGATCCCGCCGCGCACCTGCAGCGCGTCGGCTGCGCCAACCAGACGACGATGCTGATGACCGAGTCGCTGGAGATTGGCGAGATGTTCCGCGAGGCGATGCGCGACCGGTACGGCGAGGCGGAGATGCCGGCCCGCTTCCGCGCGTTCGACACGATCTGCAGCGCGACGCAGGAGCGGCAGGACGCCGTGATGCAGCTGCTCCAGAACGAGCCCATCGATCTGATGCTGGTGGTCGGCGGCTACAACAGCAGCAACACCGTCAACCTCGCGCGCATCTGCGCCGAGCGCGTGCCCACCTTCCACGTGGCGGAACCGGACGGCCTGGACGTGGAGGTGATCCGCCACCGCCCCATCGGCCTGCCGTCGACCGCGCCGGCGGCCGAGCAGGAGACGCGCGGGTGGTTTCCGGCGTCAGGACCGGTCACGGTCGGGCTTACGGCCGGCGCCTCCACTCCCAACAACATCGTCGGCCAGGTCATCGAACGGCTCGAAGCCTTCGCGGCCTTCGCGGCGCAGGCTTGACATTCTCTTAACCTTCCCACCGTAAACGAGCCCTGTTAAGGGGCCGTATAACGTAGAGAACACGGAACATAGCGGGAGTTGTCATGAAGATCGCAACACGAGCGCTGGCCGGGTTGTGCCTGGCGGCGGTCGTCGCGGGCGCGCCCCTGGCGGCCGGGCACACGCAGAGTCAGCCTCAGGAACCGCGGGCGCCCCAGGCGCAGCGGCAGGGAAACGAGTCGCAGGAGCGGCGCGCGCCGTGGTGGCGCGACAGCGCCGTGCAGAAGGAGCTCGACCTGAGCGCGCGGCAGATCACCAAGATCGAGAAGATCTGGACGACCAACGCCCCGCCGATCCGCGAGCAGCACAAGCAGCTCGACGCGCTCGAGGCGGAAACGAACCGGGTGATCCGCGAGAACACGGCTGACGAGAAGGTGCTCGCCCAGCTGCTCGATCGCATGGAGGCCGTGCGCAGCCAGATCAACAAGGCGCGGACGCTCATGGTGTATCGCATGCACCAGGCGCTTACCCCCGAGCAGTATCGCAAGCTGTCCGAGATCAACGACCGGCGCCGCAAAGAGCGCGGTCGGCGATAATTCCCCTTTTGTTTTGCAGGCACGGAGGCAGGTTCAAGTGAGCAAGCACGTTTCGCGGGCGCTCGTCGCGCTCTGGCTGGTGTCGGCGCCGGCCATCGCACAGGCGCAGGATACCGGAGCGGCCGGACAGGCCCAGACCCAGACGCCGCCCCCGGCGGCGCAGAAGCCCGGCGAGGTCCGCATGGCCGACCTCGTCAAGCAGTCGACGCCGGTGGCGGTGCCTCCGGGCACCGGCCCGCTGGCGCCGATCACGCTCGAAGACGCCATCGCGCGCGCGCTCGAGCGCAACATCGACATCGCGGTGGTACGCCTCAACCCGCGCATCCGCGACTGGGATCTTGCCGCGCAGCGCGCGAGCTTCCTGCCCACGCTCACCGGCACGATCGGCCCGTCGGGCAACACCCGCGCGGCGACGCGCGACATCGACGGCGGCGCGGTCATCACCACCGACACGATCACCTACAACGCCGGCGTGACGCAGGCGATGCGCAAGTTCGGCGGCGACCTCACGGTCAACTTCACCAACTCGCGCCAGGCGACGTCGGACACGCGGTCGATCCGCAACCCGACGTTCAGCTCGCAGCTGCAGTTCCGCTTCACGCAGCCGCTGATGCGCGATTTCAAGATCGACTCGGTGCGCTCGCAGATTCAGATTCTGCAGATCAACCGCGAGGTCACCGACCTGCAGGTCAAGGGCACGATCGAGAACACGCTGGCCAACGTGCGCAACGCGTACTGGGAGCTCGTCTACGCCATCCGCGCCATCGACGTCGCGCAGCGCTCGCTCGCGCTGTCGCAGAAGCTGGTCGAGGACAACCGCATCCGCGTCGAGATCGGCACGCTGGCGCCGATTGACGTCATCCAGGCCGAAGTGCAGGCCGCCACGGCGGCGCAGTCGCTGACGACGGCCGAAGCCACGTGGCGCACGGCGGAGCTGAACCTCAAGCGGCTGATCGTCGGCAGCACGCAGGACGATCTGTGGCGCTCGCGGCTGCAGCCGGTGGATCAGCCCGTCGTGGCGCCGCAGCCGATCAACGCCGAAGCGGCCGTCACGCGCGCGCTGCAGGAGCGCATCGACCTGCAGCAGGATCGCAAGACGCTGCAGACCAACGACATCTCGATGGCGCTGCTCGACAACCAGACCAAGCCGCAGGTGGACCTGCAGGCGTCCTACGGCCTGAACGCCACGGGCGGCCCGCAGGTCGACAACGGCATCACGATTCCCGGCGGCTACAACCAGACGCTGCGCCAGATCGCGGGATTCGACTATCCCACCTGGGCGCTGCAGGCGGTGGTGAGCTATCCGATCGGCACCACGGCCGCGAAGGCGCGGTACGCCAGCGCCAGGATCCAGTACGAGCAGACGCAGGCGCAGATTCGCTCGCGCGAGCTGCAGGTGGCCACCGAGGTCACCAACGCGGCGCTCAGCGTGGAAAGCGCGCTCAAGCGCATGGAGGCGGCGCGCCTCACGCGCGACCTGGCCGAGAAGCAGCTCGAGGCCGAGGCCAGCAAGTTCGAAGTGGGCATGTCCACGAACTATCAGATCGTGCAGTTCCAGCGCGATCTCGCCAACGCGCGCAACAGCGAGCTGCGCGCGATTCTCGACTATCAGCGCGCGCTGATCGAGTTCGAGCGCGTGCAGAGCGTGGGCGGCACGGCCACCGGCATTTCGTCGATTCGTTGAGGAGTCGGTCAGCATCCCATGCGTAAAGTCGTCATCGTTCTCGCGGCCGTCGCTCTCGCCTCGGCAGGCGTGTACTTCTACAAGCGCGCCG
>JAKFEY010000003.1:0-51533 GCA_036675475.1 Vicinamibacterales bacterium | reverse complement strand
GCTCGAGGCCAAGGTCCGTCAGGACTACACCATCAGCAAGGAGGCGAAGAAGGCCTTTACCGAGCGGGGCATCCAGGCCGAGGATCGCGCGCTGGCCATCAACCCGGAGTATGTCGACGCGCTGGTCTACAAGAACATCCTGCTCCGCCACAAGGCCGGCTTCGAGACCGACCGCGCGAAACAGGCCGCCCTCATCCGCGAGGCCGACCAGCTCCGCGACAAGGCGATCGCGCTCCAGGCCAAAAAGAACGCGGGAACCCAGTAAATCTGCTGATGTGCTGATCTGCTGACCTGTGATTGGGCCGCGCGGCCGTTGCCGCGCGGCCTTTTCTCTTTAACGCCGCCTGCATGCCCGGCTTGATCACGCCGGGCATTCGCCCTCAGTAATCGCGCGACACGAGGAAGACGTCGTAGACCCAGCCGGCTTTCCGTCGACCCGCATCGTCGGACCAGTTGTACCAGGTCCTGAACAGGAACAGGTTGCCGTGCCGATCTTGCCGGTGCGATGTGCTGGGGACGACCGCAAAGCGCGTGATTCCACGGCTGGACAACGCCCACGTTTCCATCGGTTGCGACACGCCGTCGTGGTTATAGTCGAACCATAGCCACAAATAAGCGAACACGCGATCTTCGCTCGTGATCCATCCGTCGCCATTGCCGCCATTCATCGGCTGATCGAACCAGCGCAACGCCTCGAATCCGTTGGTTGCGCGAGCGCCGCGCATGTCCCATGAGAGAGGGGTTGCGTCTCCGAAGAGCTCACGGCCATCGGTGACGGCGCCATTGAGATCGCGATCCAGGTACAGGAACGCGTCGTCAGCATCCTTGCCAGTCCAGCTGAAAAGCCGTTTCTTGCCCGTCCCCGCGAGATCGAACGGAACTTCCGGCGCCGTAAGCTGAAGCTGGCCCGCCCCGAAGTGGAAAACGATTGGCGTGCAGGGAGCTGGGCTTCCTACCGTGGGATCACCTGCCTCGCCACATCCGCCTTCATCCTCCTCACCGCCGCCTCCCGGAGAAGCGGTGCCGTAGATGTTCGTCAGCCCGCATTTGTCCATCGGGGTGACGGTGGTCGGGAACCCGGCGTTTGCGATCGGGTCGAATGGCGAATGCATCAGACTGCTGGGGCTATTGACGTGCCCGAGCCCCGCCATGTGCAACAACTCGTGCCGAAGCGTGCGTTCCAGGCCTCCTGCATAGCCCAGCACGGCTTCGCTGATACCAATCACATTTTCTCCCCAGAACACCTCCCCCTGCTTGTGCGCAGGAAACGAACGAAATTCGATCGTGATCCTGGTTCCGGTACTCGAGTTGAGCCTGAGGCGGTGTGGATTGTTCGTGGCACGTATGGCATCGTTCACATCGGTTATCGCCGCACGCACTTGTGGCTCGTACGGCGTCATCAACGGATGGAGGACGTAGTTGTAGTGACGGTCGAGTGGATGCTCCGTAAGAGGAGGAGTGCAACCAGTCTGCTGACCACCGCCTTCGCCGGGTGTGCACTGATCGTCGCCAAAGTCATTCGGGTCCCAGTAGCAGCCGCCGTTGCCATCGAGCTTGTAGCGGCCGTCCGGACTGTTCGGGTCACACTGGTCGGCGCCATCGTCGTTCTCATCCCAATAGCAGCCCCCGCTGCCATCGAGCTTCCAGCGTCCGAGCGCTTCGGCATCGTAACTTGATGCGGTGGGTATGGCGATGCACGTCAACGCGATACTTACGATGAGGGCAACGAAAGCAAACCGTGGCAGACGAGTCATAGGTACTCCTCCAGTAACGTTGCAAACGGCAGCTGGGGAGTGAAGTGGAAACTCGCTTCCAGGCGGGCAGGCCCGGAAGCGAGTGCGGCGAAGCGTACTAATTGCCGCTGGGAGCGGCGGGGCGGCCGGCGTTCTTCATGCCGGTCGTGACGATGCCGACCTTTTCGATGCCGGCGCCCTTGGCGGCGTCGATGACCTCGACGATTTCACCGTACCGCAGCGACTCGTGGCCGTTGAGGAAGAGCGTCTTCTCCTTGCGGGTCTCGAAGATCGTGCGCAGCTCCGTCAGCAGGTTTTCCACGGTGACGGGCTGGCTATTGATTGTGATGCGTCGATCGGCTGAATACTCGATCACGATCTGGCTCAAGGGATTTGTCGCCTGGGGCGCGTCGTTCACTTCGAGGGGCAGGTTGATGTCCACGCCCTTCTGGGTGAGCGGCAGCGCCGCCATGAAGATGATCAGCAGCACGAGCAGCACGTCGATGAGCGGCGTGACGTTCATGTCGGCGCTGGCCGACGGCAGCGATCCGGTCAGGACCTTGTCGGCGCCGTGGTGTTTGTGCGCGTGCTTCATCGGCTGCCTCCCGCTGCCTGATCCGCCGTGCGCGGCGTCTTCGGATCGGTAATCAGGCCGACGTTTTCGATCTGCACCTCGCGCAGGTCGTCCATCACCTTCATCACCGCCCCGTACGACGCGTTGGCGTCGCCCTTGATGTAGACGATCTTCTCCGTCTTGTCCTCGAGCGCGGTCTGAATGCGCGACACGACGTCGCCGGCCGGCACCTCGAGCGAGTTGACGAAGAAGCGGCCCTGCGCGTCGATGTGCAGCACCGTCTGATCCTGCGTCTCGGGCTTGTCCTGCGTGTTGTCCGCCTTGGGCAGCTGCACGGGCACGCCCTGCTGCAGCATCGGCGCAATCAGCATCATGATGATCAGCAGCACCAGCATGACGTCGACGAGCGGCGTGACGTTAATGTCGGCCTTGAGGCCGCCTTTCGCGCCGCCAACATCCATTGCCATTTTTCAATCCCCTTGGTTGCTGGTTGTTGGTTGTTGGTTGCTGGTCTGCCGGGTGACTCACACCAGCAACCAGCAACCAGAAACCAGCAACTGTCTTACGCCGTCTTCTTGATGAAGTAGTCGACGAGCTCCGACGACGAGTTGTCCATCTCGACGTTGAAGTACTCGAGACGGCCCGTGAAGTAGTTGTAGAGCCACACGGCCGGGATGGCGACGACGAGGCCGAGCGCGGTCTCGACGAGCGCTTCCGAGATGCCGGCCGACACGGCGCCGAGGCCGCCCGATCCGGTGCTCGCGATGCCCTGGAACGCGGTGATGATGCCGACGACCGTGCCGAGCAGCCCGACGAACGGGGCCGTGGCGCCGATGGTGGCGAGCGACGGAATGCCCTTCTTCAGGTCGTTCGACGTGAGCGCCGTGGCGCGCTGGATGGCGCGGCGGACCGTGTCGACGAGGTCTTCACGGCTGAGGCCCGTGTTCGAGTCCTGCTGGAACTGGTATTCCTGCAGGCCGGCGAGCACGACCTTCGCGAGGTGGCTGTACTGATAGCTCTTGCTCTGCGAGATCGCAATCGCGTCCTTCAGGCGGCCTTCCTTGAGGTGCTTGGCCACCTGCGGCGCATACAGCTTCGACTGCTTGCGCGCCTGCCCGAACGTGTAATAGCGCTCGATGGCCACGCCGAACGACCACATCGACATGAAGATGAGGATGACGCCGATGGCCTTGGCCACCCAGCCCATCTGGTTCCACATTTCGACCAGATTCATACCGCCCGTGTGGGCTGCTGTCGCGAACAGTTCCATTCCTGCCTCCGGATTCGATCCGTCTAGTGAGTGCGCGTTCTGAAGTAAGACCCCCCGGCAGGACGGGCACGCGCCCTGCCGGAGAAACCAAGGATGTGCGGGAGGTCTCCGATCCCGTTTACTGCAGCGTGAAGGTGACCGTCACCGTCATGATGACCGGCACCGGCACGCCGTTGAGCAGCGTCGGCGTGTACTGCCACTGCCGCACGGCTTCGAGCGCCGCCTCGTTCAGCAGCGGCTGGCCGCGCAGGACCTTCGCGTCCTTCACCCGGCCGTCGGGACCAATCGTCGCTTCGATGATGACGATGCCCTGCACGCGCGCCGACTGCGCGATCGGCGGATACACCGGCTTCTGGTCCCGAACCTTCTGCGGCTGCTTGATGCTGCCGCCCACGCGCACGGGCGCCTGGGGCGGCGGCGGGGGCGGCGGAGGCGCGCTCGGCAACCCGCCGACCACGCCACCCAGCGCACCGCCCGGAATGCCGCCGGCGACACCGCCGACAACACCCTGAATGCCGCTCGCCGACGGGGGCGGCGGCGCTTCAGCCTTGATTTCCTTCGGCGCTTCGATGGGCGCGGCCGCAGGATTGAGATTCTCGATCACCTTCGGCTGCGGCGCGGCAGGCGCCGGCGGCGGCGGAGGCGGCGGGGGCGGCGGCGGCGGGGCCGCCGACACGAACGCCATCATCGACGGCGGCGTCGGCATATTGCCGGTCGCCATCAGCGGAATGATGATGAGGGCGCCAAGCGCGACGACGTGCGCGAGGATCGAGAGCGGAACGGTGTACCACTTCTTCGTTCCGACCTTGATCGACGGATCCACGACATCGCCGAACATGTCTTTCGGCACGAAAACTCCTCCTGCTCGGGCCCTGAAACTTTTCTGCGCCCCGCCCCGTCAACGATAGAGGGGCAATCGGCCTGGACCGTAAAAGCGCCGATTATAGTCAGACCCAAAAAACCGTGTCAACGAAGCCCGAACTACCAGTTTAGACCCCGTTGACACCCTGCGGTTCCAAAAAACCGCGCCCGCCCGGGCTTTACGCCCCCGCGCGGGTGATGCGCATCCCGTAGAACGACCGCCACACGAACACCAGCGAGGCCGCGAAAAACGCGCCGGCCAGGGCCAGGCTCACGCCCGCGCCCGCCTCGGCCGTCAGCTGCACCGCAAGCTCGACCGCCAGCAGCCCGAACAGCGTCGTGAACTTGATGACCGGGTTCATCGCGACCGACGAGGTGTCCTTGAACGGATCGCCCACCGTGTCGCCCACCACCGTCGCCGCGTGCAGCGGCGTGCCCTTCTGCTTCAGCTCCACTTCCACGATCTTCTTCGCGTTGTCCCACGCGCCGCCCGCGTTGGCCATGAAGTTGGCCTGGAACAGCCCGAACAGCGCAATCGACAGCAGGTAGCCGATGAAGAAATACGGCTCGAGGAACGCGAACGCCAGCGTCGAGAAGAACACCGTCAGGAAGATGTTCAGCATCCCCTTCTGCGCGTACTGCGTGCAGATCTCGACGACCTTCTTCGAGTCTTCCACCGACGCCTTCTCGGTGCTGGTCAGGTTGATGTTCGCCTTGATGAACTCCACCGCGCGGTACGCGCCGGTCGTGACCGCCTGAATCGACGCGCCCGTGAACCAGTAGATCACGCAGCCGCCGGTGATGAGCCCCAGCAGAAACGGCGGGTGCAGCATCGACAGCTTGTCGAGGTTCTCGGTCAGGCCGTTGGTCAGCAGCACGATGATCGAAAAGATCATCGTCGTCGCGCCGACGACGGCCGTGCCGATCAGCACGGGCTTGGCCGTGGCCTTGAAGGTGTTGCCCGCGCCGTCGTTCTCCTCGAGCAGGTGCTTGGCGCGCTCGAAGTTCGCCGTGACGCCGTGCTTCGACTTGAGCTCGTCCTGGATGCCCGGGATCGACTCGATGACCGACAGCTCGTACACCGACTGCGCGTTGTCGGTCACGGGGCCGTAGGAGTCGACGGCAATCGTCACCGGGCCCATGCCCAGGAACCCGAAGGCCACCAGACCGAACGCGAACACCGCCGGCGCCAGCATCAGCTGATCGAAGCCGAAGAGGCTCACCAGGTACGCAATACCCATCAGCGACGTGATCGCAAGGCCGAGCCAGTACGCCGAGAAGTTGCCGGCCACCAGGCCCGACAGGATGTTGAGCGACGCGCCACCCTCCTGCGACGAGCTGACGACTTCCTTGACGTGCGACGACTCGGTCGACGTGAAGATCTTCACCAGCTCGGGAATGATCGCGCCGGCGAGCGTGCCGCACGTGATGACGGTCGACAGCTTCCACCACAGGGTGCCGTCGCCGAGCTCGCGGATGAGGAACCACGACACGACATAGGTCATCGACACCGAAATCAGCGACGTCACCCACACGAGCGAGGTCAGCGGCGCCTCGAAGTTCATCGACGCGGCGGTGGCGTAGCGGGCCTTTGCCACGGCTTCGTTGGCCAGGTACGCGATGCCGCTGGCGACGACCATCATCACGCGCATGACGAAGATCCAGACCAGCAGCTGCACCTGCACCGCGATGTCCGGCACCGCGATCAGGATGAACGTGATGAGCGCGACGCCCGTGACGCCGTAGGTCTCGAAGCCGTCGGCCGACGGGCCCACCGAGTCACCCGCGTTGTCGCCCGTGCAGTCCGCAATCACGCCCGGGTTGCGCGCATCGTCTTCCTTGATGTTGAAGACGATCTTCATCAGGTCGGCGCCGATGTCGGCGATCTTGGTGAAGATGCCGCCCGCGATGCGGAGGGCCGCCGCGCCGAGCGACTCGCCGATGGCGAAGCCGATGAAGCACGGGCCGGCGTACTCGCCAGGCACGAACAGCAGGATGCAGAGCATGATCAGCAGCTCGACGCTGATGAGGAGCATGCCGATGCTCATGCCGGCCTTGAGCGGAATCGCGTAAATCGGATACGGCCGGCCTTCCAGGCTGGCAAACGCCGTGCGCGAGTTGGCGAAGGTGTTGATGCGGATGCCGAACCACGCCACGCCGTAGCTGCCGGCGATGCCGATGAGGCTGAAGACCAGGATGATGGCGACGCGCGAGAAGGCCATGTCGCGCAGCACGCCGAAGTAGAACGCGATGATGGCGCCGACGAACAGCTCGAGCAGCAGGATGAACTTGCCCTGCGTGATCAGGTACGTCTTGCACGTTTCATAAATCAGCTCGGAGACTTCCAGCATCGAGCGGTGCACGGGCATGCGCTTCAGCTGCGTGTAGATCACCAGGCCGAACACCAGCCCCAGCGCGCTGACCGCCATGCCGATGAGCAGCAGCGTGCGGCCGTTGTAGCCGCCCACCAGCACCGATCCGAGGTCCGGCAGAATCAGGTCGGCTTCACTGCGATGCCCGCCCGTGGCGTGCACCGGCTCGGCGAGGACTTCCTGGGCCTGCGCGAGAAGCGCCGGGGCCTGCAGCAGAAGGGCGAAAACGAGAATGAAGGCAGTTCGCATTAGAGCAGCCATGACACGACCAGGGGAGCAAAAATGACGGCAACCACCGTCATCAGTTTGATGAGAATGTTGAGGCTCGGGCCGGCGGTGTCCTTGAACGGATCGCCGACGGTGTCGCCCGTGACGGCGGCCTTGTGGGCGTCCGAACCCTTGCCGCCCAGGTGACCTTCTTCGATGTATTTCTTGGCGTTGTCCCACGCGCCGCCGGCGTTGGCCATCATGAGGGCCATGAGCACGCCCGTCACGAGTGAGCCGGCCAGCAGGCCCGCCAGGCCCGACACGCCCAGCACGTAGCCGATCGCGATCGGCGCCGTCACGGCAAGCACGCCCGGCAGGATCATTTCGCGAATCGCCGCCTGCGTCGAAATGGCGACGCAGCGGGCCGAGTCCGGCTCCGCGGTGCCTTCACGCAGCCCCGGAATCTCGCGGAACTGACGCCGGACTTCATCAATCATCTTGCTCGCCGACCGTCCCACCGCGTTCATCGTCAGCGCCGAGAAAATGAACGGGAGCGTGCCGCCGACGAGCATGCCGATCAGCACGTTGGGGTTGTCGAGCATGAGCGAGAGCTTGTCGGCCGGGAACATGGTCACGCCGCCCGCGGCGGCGACCGCGGTGTCCACCGTCGCGCGGAACGTCGCGAACAGCGCCAGCGCCGTGAGCGCGGCCGATCCAATCGCGAAGCCCTTGCCGATGGCCGCCGTCGTGTTGCCGACTGCGTCGAGCGAGTCGGTGCGCTGCCGGACTTCCGGACCCGCGTGGCACATCTCGGCGATGCCGCCCGCGTTGTCGGCCACGGGGCCGTACGCATCGACGCCGAGGCTGATGCCGAGCGTCGACAGCATGCCGACGCCGCCGATGGCGATGCCGTACACGCCGCCCCACATGTAATTGAGATAGATCGCGACGCAGATGACGAGCACCGGCAGGCCGGTGGACATCATGCCGACGCCGAGGCCCGCGATGATGTTCGTGGCCGGGCCCGTCAGCGACTGCTTCGCAATCTGCTGCGCCGGCCCCAGGTCCTTCGCCGTGTAGTACTCGGTCAGCTTGCCGATGGCCACGCCGGCGACGAGCCCCGACAGCACGCAGAAGTACACCGTCAGCGGAAGGCCCATCTGCGACGTCAGCAGCCAGCCGCCCACCAGCACGAGGGCCGACGCCACGAGCATGCCGCGGAAGAGCGCGTCCTGAATCTTCTTCTCGTCGTTGGTCCGTACCGCGAACGTGCCGACGATCGAGGCAAGAATGCCGAGGCCCGACAAGAGGATCGGATACAGCACGAGCGACGCCTGGACAGCCGGGAAGCCGGCTTCGTCGACACCGAACAGGCGGAACACATCGGCCGCCGTCATGGCCCACGCGAGGGCCACCGCCGCAATCATGCTGCCGACGTACGACTCGAACAGGTCGGCGCCCATGCCGGCGACGTCGCCGACGTTGTCGCCGACGCTGTCGGCGATCGTGGCGGGATTGCGCGGGTCGTCTTCGGGAATGCCCGCTTCGACCTTGCCCGACAGGTCGCCGGCCACGTCGGCGGCCTTCGTGAAGATGCCGCCGCCCACGCGGGCGAACAAGGCGATCGACGAGGCGCCGAGCGAGAAGCCGAAGAGATATTCAACCGCGAGCGCGCCGCCGCCGGCCAGCCCGCCGAAAAAGTAATAAAGGCCGGCCACGCCGATCGTGCCGAGAGCCACGACGGTGAGGCCCATGACCGCGCCACTCTGGAAGGCGACGGCCAGCGCCGGCGCCAGCCCCGTGCGCGCGGCCTGCGTCGTCCGCACCGCCGCCGTGGTCGCCGTGCGCATGCCGATCCAGCCGGCGAGGGCGGAGAGCGAGGCGCCGATGACGAAGCTGACGGCCGTCGGCACGCCGTTGCGCGGCAGGAACAGCGCCAGGATGGCGAACATGATGACCACGAACACCGCGAGCACCGAGTACTCGACCCGCAGGAACGCCATGGCGCCCTTGCGAATGAGCGCGGCGATGCGCTGCATCTGATCGGTTCCGGGATCCTTGCGTGCGATGGCGCGGATGAAGACGACGGCAAAAATGGCGGCCGCGACAGGCGCACCGATACCCAGCACGAAGAAGAGTTGTTCGTTCAGCATTGTTGTTCTGTTCCTACACCCTGAAGCCGTCCACCCTGTCGGTGCCGCGCTGGGCCTTCATGCGCGACGGCAGCGCCATCCCGCCCGTCAGAAAGATCCTGATGCCCTGCTCCACCGTCACGTCGGGAAACGACACCCGCTCGCGCGGCACGACGAGCACGTCCCCGAGATACAGATGGTTCGTCGGCACGTACACAGCCATGAGGTTCTCGATCCCCTGGCCGCGATCGATCGTGAACTCCTTCGTGAGAAACCCGAGCAGGTACCCCCGCGCCGGATCCTCGACGAGCGCGACGCGCTTGAACCCGTACTCGTTGTCGGGCGAAAACGCCACGACCAGCTGCTTCACCGGCGAGTACACCGTGCGGAACAGCGGCAGACGCAGGAGGTAGCTTTCCGCCGTCTGCAGAATGCGCCGGCCGAACACATTGGTCGCCAGCGCGCCAATGGCCAGCAGCACGACCGCCGTCGTGACGATGCCGAGCCCCGGCACTGTCCGTCCGAGCAGCCGCATCGAGAGCGGCGCCGTCCAGCCGTCCACCAGGTGGAACATCCAGACGATGGCGACGACGCTGACCGCAATCGGCACCGCGACGAAGAAGCCCGCGATGAAACTGCGCCGAAGCCACTGCAGCATTGTTGCGACCCACGCCCGGGTGCGTCACCCGATCCAGAACAGCCAGACCACCGTCACGGCCGCGAGCGCCAGACGGTACCACGCAAACACGTCGAGCCGGTGCGCCGCCAGAAACCGCAGGAAATACTTCACCGTCAGATAGCCGACCACGCCCGACGTCACCAGCCCCACGGCCATCACCACCATCGTCGACGCGTCAGGCTGCATGCCCCGCAGCTCGACGCCTTCCTTCAGCGCCGCGGCCGCGACGGCCGGCGCGCTCATGAGGAACGTGAACCGCGCCGCGGCCTCGCGCCGCAGGCCGAGCGCCATGCCGATGGCGATGGTCGTTCCCGATCGCGACATGCCCGGCATCAGCGCGGACGCCTGGCCGATGCCGATGGCGAACGCGCCGGGAATCGTCAGCGACTCGTCGCCCTTCGTGCGCGGCCCGATGCGCTCGACGACGAGCAGCAGCACGGCGCCAATGGTCAGGCCCGCGGCCGCGACGATCGGCCCGCGCAGATAATGCTCGATCTGGTCGGCAAACAGCAGCCCGACGATCGCGACGGGGATCGTGCCGGCGACAATCAGCCGCACCCGCCGGCCATCCGGCCCCGGGTCGCGCCGGAGCGCCGCGGGTGCCGCGAGGATCAGCGCCGCGATGTCCTTGCGGAAGAACACCAGCACCGCGGCGAGCGTGCCGACGTGACAGGCCACGTCGAACGGCAGGCCGAACCTGCCGGCGTCCCAGCCGAAGAACTCGCGCGCGAGAATCAGGTGCGCGGAGCTCGAGACCGGCAGGAACTCGGTGACGCCCTGGACGATGCCGAGCAGGATTGCGGCGCCGATGCCCATCGGGCGACGCGGCTACTTGCCCGCGCGGCGCCCGCGCCGCGGCCGTACCGGCGCCGTGCCTTCGGCCGCCAGCGGCGCGGCGGCCGTGCCGCGCGCGGCGCCCTTGCGGCCCGACAGGATGATCGCAATCGCCGACGCGATGAAAATCGTCGAGTACGTGCCCGCGACGATGCCGACGAGCATCGTGAACGCGAAGCCCTCGAGCACCTCGCCGCCGAACAGGTACAGGCCGAGCACCGCCAGGAACGTCGTGCCCGCGGTGATGATCGTGCGCGACAGCGTGTCGTTGACGGAGCTGTTGACCACGTCCTCGAGCTTGTCGCGGCGCTGGCTGCGCAGGTTCTCACGCACACGATCGAACACGACGATCGTGTCGTTCACCGAGTAGCCGACAATGGTGAGAATGGCCGCGATGATGTTCAGCGAGAAGTCGTAGCCGAACCACACGAGGAACACGCACACGATGAGGAGGTCGTGCACCGTCGCCACGATGGCGCCCACCGCGAAGCTGAAGCGGAACCGCAGCGCGATGTAAATCATGATGCCGGCCAGCGCCGTCAGCAGGGCGTAGATGCCCTTGCGCGTCAGCTCCTTGCCGATGACCGGGCCGACGATCGTGGTCTTCTGCACCTGGAAGGCGCCGAGCGACGACGACTGCAGGGCCGCGACAACCGTGCGCGCTCCCTGTTCCAGGGCCGTCCCCTGCTCGCGCTCGATCGTCTGCGGCAGCCGGATCATCCACTCGTTGCGGTTCGGGTCGCCGTACCGCTGCACGGTCTTCTCGCCGGGCACGCTCCCCAGCGCGCTGAGCACGTCGCCGTCGCCGAGCGCGCGCTCGAACTTCACGATGACCACCGTGCCGCCGGTGAAGTCGATGCCGAGCGGCAGGCCGCCGCGCGACACGATGGTGAAGATGCCGGCCGCGATGACGAGCAGCGACAGCGCCAGCGCGTGCCACCGCCACCGGATGAAGTTGAAATTGGTCTTCGAAAGAATCTGCATCGTTTCTAGGTGTCCGTTAGATGCTCAGCTTGGCCGCGCCCGCCGGCTTCCTTGAAAGAATGGCCTCGAACATCGTCCGCGACACGAAGACCGCGGTGAAGACGTTGGCGATGAGACCGAAGAACAGCGTGGTGGCAAAGCCGCGAATCGGGCCGGTGCCGAACTGGAAGAGGAACGCCGCGGCAATCAGCGACGCGATATGCGTGTCGAGAATGGTGACGAACACGCGGTCGAAGCTCGCGGCCACGGCCTGGCGCGCGCTCTTGCCGGCCGCCAGCTCCTCGCGGATGCGCTCGAAGATGAGCACGTTCGAGTCGACGCCCATGCCGATGGTCAGGATGAAGCCGGCGATGCCTGGCAGCGTCATGGCCGCGCCCAGATACGCCATGAACCCGAGCAGGATGACCAGGTTCATGAGAATCGACACGATGGCGTTGAAGCCGGCCGCCTTGTAGTACACCAGCATGAAGATGGCGACGAAGATGAGGCCCGCGACCGACGCCGTGACGCCCGCGATGATCGAGTCGCGCCCGAGCGACGGACCGATCTCTTCCTGCTCGAGATAATCGAGCGAGGCGGGCAGCGCGCCCGAGCGCAGCACGAGCGCGAGGTCCGCGGCCTCCTGCTGCGTGAAGCTGCCGTGAATCTGGCCTTCACCGGCGATGCGCTCGTCGATGCGCGGCGCCGATTCGACGCGGTTGTCCAGAATGATGGCGAGCTGGCGGCCGACGTTCTCGCCGGTGACGCGCCCGAACTTCGCCGCGCCGTCGTTGTTGAGCGAGAAGCCGACGGCGGGCGCGCCGTTCTGATCGATCTGCGCGCGCGCGTTGCGGAGGTCGGAGCCGGTGATGGCCGCCGTGCGCCGCACGAGATAGAACTGCGACTCGGGACGCGCGCCGCCGGTGGCTTCACTGAAGCCGCTGACGACTTCCATGTCGGCCGGCGGCTTGCCGCCGTAGCTGGCGAGCAGCGCCTCTTCGGTGGGCGCCGGGCCGCCTTCGACGATCTTCAGCTCGAGCTGCGCCGTGCTGCTGATGATTTCCTTCGCGCGATTGATGTCGGTGACGCCGGGCAGCTCGACGACGATCTGCGTGCCCTCGCTGCCGTGCGGCGCGACGATCGGCTCGGCGACGCCGAGCTCGTTGACGCGGCGATCGATGGTTTGAATGGCCTGCTGCACCGACTCTTCGCGAATGCGCTGCGCGACGTTCGGCTTGAGCACGAACCGATAGCTCTGCGCGCCGGTGCCGGCAATCTGCTGGCGGTCGAACTGCTGCGCGATCGAGACGCTGGCATCCGCCAGACGCCGGAATTCCTGCTCGCGCTCTTCGGGGATGCCCGCCACGACGAATGAGGATTCCGAGTCGGGCGTGGCCGTCACGGCGGTCATGCCCGCGTCCACCAGCTCCTGGCGGAACTGGTCAGCCGTGGTCTCGACTTCGAGTTCGAGCGCGTCGCCGGTGTTGACGTTCAGGACGAGGTGAATGCCGCCCTTGAGGTCGAGCCCGAGTTTGATCTTCTGGCTCGGCGGCACGAACATGAAAATGCCGAGCGCCGCCACCGCGGCGATGACGAGCAGCTTCCACTGAAGATTCTTATACATGCCTTAGACGTTCCCGGAATCGGCGACCACCGGCTCCTGCCCCTGCAGTCCGCCAATCGCCGCCTTGGCGATGTCGATGCGCACGTTCTGCGCGATCTGCAGCTGCACGAGCTGGTCGGTGACTTTGGTGATGGTGCCGTAGATCCCGCCGGTGGTGACGACGCGATCGCCGGCCTTGAGCGAGGCCTGGAATTCCTGCACCTTCCGCTGGCGCTTGCGCATGGGCATGAGCACCATCAGATAGAAGATCGCCAGGATCATGGCGAACGGCAGGAACTGGATGAGCAGGGCAGTCGTCCCCTGCTGGGATGGCATTGCGAAAACCTAGTCCTTTTTTAGAGTCCGGGAGAATGTCTGGAGGAAATCCTGACGGAAACGGTCGAGCGTCCCGAACACGATAGCCTCCCGTATACGCCGCATCGTGTCAAGGTAAAAGTGTAAATTATGCAACGTGTTAAGGGCTGCTGACGTGATCTCGCCGGCCATGAAAAGGTGCCGCAGATAGGCCCGCGAATAGCGCCGGCACGTGGGGCAGGCGCAGTCCGGATCGATGGGCCGCTGGTCCTCGGCGTAGCGCGCGTTCTTGATGTTCAGCAGGCCGGTTTTCACGAACAACTGGCCGTTGCGGGCGTTGCGGGTCGGCAGCACGCAGTCGAACATGTCGATGCCCCGATAGACGGACTCGACGAGGTCGTCCGGCATGCCGGTGCCCATCAGATACCGGGGCTGGTCCTCGGGAAGGAGGGCGGCCGTCTGTTCGGTGACCTGGTACATGAGTTCGGGCGGCTCCCCTACACTCAATCCCCCAATCGCATATCCCTCGAATCCCACGTTAATCGTGCGATCGGCACTCTCCCGTCGCAAATTCTGGAAGGTGCCGCCCTGGACGATTCCGAACTGCGCCTGGCCCGGATTGGTGGCCAGCACACCGCCGGCCTTCGCATCCTTAATAGATAGATGGCGGGCGCGTGCCCTTCCGGCCCATCGAACACTTCGTTCGACGGCGTCGCGGACCGCCCGCTCCTCGGCCGGCCACGGCGGGCACTCGTCGAGCACCATCGCAATGTCCGACCCGAGCTGCGCCTGGATGTCGGCCGCCTTCTCGGGCGTGAGCATGTATTCGGTGCCGTCGAGATGCGACTGGAACCGCGCGCCCTCTTCCGAGATGCGGCACATGCGCGCGAGGCTGAACACCTGATAGCCGCCGCTGTCGGTCAGGATCGGCCGCGTCCATCCCATGAACGTGTGCAGCCCGCCGTGGCGCGCGATCAGATCGTCGCCGGGCCGCAGGTGCAGGTGATAGGTGTTGCCCAGGATGATCTCGGCGCCGAGCGCTTCGAGATCGGCGTTGAGCACCGCCTTGACCGCGCCGCGCGTGCCCACGGGCATGAACGCCGGCGTTTCGACATCGCCGTGCGGCAGGGACAACCGGCCGCGGCGCGCGCGCCCGTCACGATGCGAAATGCTGAAGCTGAAGCGTGACAACCCTGTAATTCTACCCGGTTGATTTCCCCGGTTGGGTGGAGGCAACTCTTTCTCAACCGGGGAAAATCAACCGGGTAGAATTACAGGTGTGAGACGTCTTCGCGTCGGGGTGATTTATGGCGGCCGGTCAGGCGAGCACGAAGTGTCGCTGGCCTCCGCGGCCGCGGTGTTTGCCAATCTCGATCGCGAGCGCTACGAACCGATCCCCATCCGCATCGAAAAGGACGGCCGCTGGTCGCTGGCCGATCGCCCGCCCACCGCCATCTCCGCCGCCGAAGTCATCGAACAGGCACGCCTGGACGCCGCGCGCACGCTGCGCCCATCGCGCGAAGTGCACCTGCTGCCGCGTCCAAGCGAAGAGACGCTGCTGACGGTCGATCGGAAGGAAGACGATGCGACCAAGGCGGTGCTGACCGGCCTCGGCCTCGATCTCGTGTTTCCGGTACTGCACGGTCCCTACGGCGAAGACGGCACCATCCAGGGCCTGCTGGAGCTGGCCAACGTGCCCTACGTCGGCTGCGGCGTGCTCGCGTCGGCGGTCGGCATGGACAAGTCCGTGATGAAGGTGCTGTTCGCCGCCGCCGGACTGCGGGTGACCGAGGGCATCACCGTCACGGGCGCGCAGTGGGCCGCCGGACGCGAGAGCATCGCGGGCGACGTCGCGTCGCGCTTCGGCTTCCCGCTGTTCGTCAAGCCGGCGAATCTCGGATCCAGCGTCGGCATCTCGAAGGCGCACGACGAGCGTGAGCTCGGGCCCGCGATCGACCTGGCGGCCGGCTACGACCGCAAGATTGTCATCGAGAAGGCCGTGCCCGATGCGCGCGAGATCGAAATCGCCGTGCTCGGCAACGACGAGCCCGAAGCGTCCGTGCCGGGCGAGATCATTCCCTCGCGCGAGTTCTACGACTACGAAGCGAAATACCTGGACGAGGGCTCGCGCTCGGTGATCCCCGCCGATCTCGAGCCGGCGCTCGCCGGCGAGGTGCGCCGCCAGGCCATCGCCGCGTTTCGCGCGATCGACGGCGCCGGCATGGCGCGCGTCGACTTCCTCATCCCGCGCGGCACGCGCGAAATCTTCGTCAACGAAGTGAACACGATCCCCGGCTTCACCACGATCAGCATGTACGCCAAGATGTGGGACGCCAGCGGCCTGCCCTATCCACAGCTCCTCGATCGCCTGATCGCGCTCGCGATCGCGCGCCACACCGACAAGCAGCAGCTCAAGACGTCGTTTCTGTAAGTACGGCGACGCGTTTGTCGTCACTAATGCTGTGCGCGGCTTCTGCCGACACAACTTTTTGACAACAAATGTGCTTTTGTGCTTGACAGGCAGTTTTTCTCATCCATAATCTACATCTTGTGTGAAGGTGGTTCGCTCAGCCCACCTATAGGGACACAGTCGGACCGGTCGCGAAGCTGAGCTCAGTTCCTTAGGAGGAACACATGGCAAAGAAAGCCAAGGGCGGTAAGAAAAAGGGCGGCAAGAAGCGCTAGTCGGCCGCATCCGTCTGGGGGCGTCATAAAAAGACGCCCCTTTTTCATATGCGGCCGCGCGGTGAGGATCGCGCGGCCCCACGGAGCGGCGGGCGCCGCAAACATTCAGGCTGGCGTGCCGGGAGGCATCAGCGCTGTGATGCGGTCGAGCCCTCGCAGAGTCCACCGATGAAGGGGGGGACAAACCAAAATGGCAAAGAAAGCCAAGGGCGGGAAGAAGAAGGGCGGCAAGAAGCGCTAACTTCTCTCAGCACCACATAAAACAACGAGCTTCCCGTAACAGGGAGGCTCGTTGTTTCTTAACGGCTAAATTTACAATTTACCATCAGCGATCAATCACCGTCATGCGGTTGATGACGTCGCCCTGCCGGATCCGATCGACCACGTCCATCCCCGCGATCACCGTCCCGAACACCGTGTAGCGCGCGTCCAGGTGCGGCGCCGGCGAATGCATGATGAAGAACTGGCTGCCGCCCGTGTCGGGGCCGGCCAGCGCCATGCCGACCGTGCCGCGCAGATAGGGCGCCGGATGCAGCTCGTCGCGAATGGTGCGGCCCGCGCCGCCCTGCCCGTCGCCGCGCGGATCGCCCGCCTGAATCACGAAGTTCGGCACCACGCGGTGGAACCGCACCCCCGAGTAAAACCCTTTCCTCGCCAGCTCCAGGAAATTCCACGTCGTCAGCGGCGCATCGATGACGTCGAGCTCCATGACGATGGGGCCGTGGCGGGTGTCGATGGTGACGCGCGGCGTGAACGCGGGCGAGACGACGCTGGGATGGACGTAGACGCCCTCCTCCCAGGTGTTGGGGACGGGACGGATGGCGGCGGCCGTCGCCGCGGCGGGATCGATGCGCTCGAGCAGCGTGCGCGCCTGCAGGCGCGCGGCCCAGTCGCGATCGCCGAGCGCGGCGACGAGCGTGTCGCGCGCCTCGGCGGCGCCGTACTGCGCCAGCGCGCTCAGGGCGGCCGTGCGCGCGCTGTAATCCGGATCGCTGGCCCAGGCCGTGTACGCGTCGCGAAGCGCCTGTGCGCCCCATGCGGGACGCGTGCGGCCGATGTGGGCCACGGCGGCGGCACGCGCGCCGTCGTTCGTGCTCGCGAGCGCTTCCTTCAGCCACGCGTCGGCCTGCGGCAGCTTCGCGGCGAGCGCCGCCGTCAGCGCGGCGCCGTGGACGCGGTTGTCGGGATCCTTCCAGAGCTCCTCGAGCCGCGGCTCCGCGGCTTCGATCGGCAGGGTGGCGACGAGGCGAGCGACCGCGGCGCGCACGCTCCAGTCGGGATCGGGCTGCATGCCCGAGAGCACGAGCGGGAAGTTGTCGCGATCCAGCCGCGCGATCACGCCGAGTACGGTGGCGCGCATGACCGGCCACTCGTCGCCAAGCAGATCCAGCAGCGGCTCGACGTGCGAGGCATCGCCAGCCGCGCCGAGCGCGGTCACCGTTTCGAGCCGCAGGTTGTCGTCGAGCTTCGGCGTGGCCAGCAGCTTCACGAGCGTGGCGCTCGACTCGTCGCCCGGGAACCGCGCGAGCGCGCGCACGGCGGCGATGCGCAGGCGGACGTCCTTCGCGCTGTCGAGCGCGAGTGACGTGAAGAGCGGCCGCGCCGCCTCGACGCGGTGATCCGCAAGACCGCGCACCGCGAACGCGGCGCCCACGACGGTGCCGGCGCGCGCGAGCTCGTCGAGCGCGGGCACGGCGCCGGCGTTGTTGATGCGCTGCAGCGCGTAGGCGACCGGCCACCACGACGTCGCGGGCCTGCCGCCGGCCAGCGCGATGCGCGAGAGCGCGTCCCAGTCGCGCATGCGCACGAGGCTGTAGAGCGCCAGACGCCAGGCGTCGGCCTCGGGCGTGCCGGCAACGTCCGTATCGCCGGTCATCGCGGCCGCGGCGGGCACGTAGGCCTCCGCCATGCCGGCAATGGCGCCCGCAACAGTGGCGTCGCACGCGGTGCTGCCGTTCTGCGGCGCCGCGCAGAGGATGCCGAGCGCTTCAGCCGCGCGTCCCCGCACGAGCGGCGACGGATCCGTGAGCGCGGGAGTGAGGGTGACCACGGCCTCGCGATCGCCGATCAACCCCATCGCGAAGGCGGCCATCGCGCGCACCTCGGGCTCGGCGTCCTGCACCAGGCGCGCGAGCACGGGCAGGCCGTCGGCCAGGCCGACGCGGCCGATCGCGAGCGCCGCCCGGCGCCGCACGCGCCCTTCGGGATCGCGCGCGAGCACCGCCAGGTCCGGCTGCGGGACGTAGACCGGCACGGCGGCCGCCGCACCGCGGCGCGAGGTGACGGGCGGCACGACCGGCACGGCCATCGCGGGATCCGCCAGCACGCGGCGATCCTCGAGCCGCAGCATCCAGCCGAGCTTCTGTTCGAACGGCACGACCGGCGCAGGCGGCGCGGGCGGGGCCGACGCGCATCCGGCTGCCAGCAGCAGCATTCCGAGGCCAAACGACAGGCGGGTCTTCATGAACACCAGGAGTCCTCCGTAGCAGCGGTCACGCGGTCGCGATCGATCGCAACGCCGATGCCGGGTCCGGCCGGCACCTCGATGGTGCCGTCGGGGCGCACCTCGATGCCCGGCTCGATGAGATCGGGCACGAAATAGCGGCGGCTCGCGGCCACATCGCCCGGCAGCGTGAAGTTGGGCAGCGTCGACAGGTGCAGATTGTGGGCGCGGCCGATGCCGCTTTCGAGCATCCCGCCGTGCCACACCGGCACGCCGCGCGACGCGCACAGGTCGTGCAGCCGGCGCGACTGCTCGTGCCCGCCCATGCGGCCCGGCTTGATGTTGATGATGCGGCAGGCGCGCCGGTCGAGCGCGTCCTCCGCAATCCCGAGGCTGTGAATCGACTCATCCAGGCACACCGGCGTCTTCAACCGCGCCGCCAGCGCTGCATGCTTCCCCACATCGTCATACTCGAGCGGCTGCTCGATCATCATGAGCGACAGGTCGTCGAGCCCCGCCAGGTGATCGGCGTCGGCGAGCGTGTAGGCCGCGTTCGCGTCGACCATGAGCGCAAGCGACGGATGACGCGCGCGCAGCCGGCGCGCCGGCTCGAGGTCCCAGCCCGGCTTGATCTTGATCTTCACGCGCTGATAGCCATCGGCCAGTTCCGCGTCGACGCGCGCGTCGAGCGCGTCGAGTGACGGCTGGATGCCAATCGAGACGCCCGAGGCCACCGGGCGGCCGTCGCCGCCGAGCCGCTGCCACAGCGGCACGCCGCGCTGGCGCGCCTCGAGATCCCAGGCCGCCATTTCGAGCGCGGCCTTGGCCATCTGATGACCGCGCACGCGCGTCATGCGATCCCACACCGCGGCGGCCGACGGCAGATCCACGTTGAGCACCGCAGGGACCAGAAACCCGGTGAGAATCTGCCACGCCGTGCCGGCCGTCTCGGAGCTGTAATACGGCGACGCCTCGGCCACACATTCGCCCCAGCCCTCCTCGCCGCCGCCGCGAACCGTGACCAGCAGGAATTCGCGGTCGTCGACGCGCCCGAAGCTGGTCTCGAAGGGACGCACGAGCGGCAGCCGCAGCCGCCGCAGTTCCACCTGCTCGATACGCACGAAGGTAATGCTACATCGCTATACTTCTGGCACTTGGACTTCCGGTATCTCGCAATCGAGGGCCCCGCGGGCTCGGGCAAGACGCTGCTGGCCCAGCGTCTGGGCGGACGCATCGACGCCACGCTCGTCGCCGACGAACAGGAGAATCCCTTCGTCGACGACTTTCACGCCGGCCGCGCCGGTGCCGCGTTCCAGACGCAGCTGTTCTACCTGCTCGCGCGCCACCGGCAGCAGACGGCGATCCGCCAGGGCGACCTCTTCGCGCAGGCGACGATCGCGGACTACCTCTTCGATCGCGATCGCATCCACGCCTTTCTCAACCTCGACGACAACGAGCTGTTCATCTATCAGCGGCTCTACGAGCTGCTGGCGCAGGACGTGCCGTCGCCTGACGTCGTCATCTATCTGCAGTCGCCCACCGACGTGCTCAAGAAGCGCCTGAAGGAGCGCGCGCGCCGCGATCCCGAGCGCCCGATGCGCATCGATGACGACTACCTGCGCGAGCTGAACGAGGCCTACAACCACTTCTTCTTCCACTACCAGACCACGCCGCTGCTCGTGGTCGAAACCTCCAACGTCGACGTGGGCTGGGGCGACGAGGTCATCGACGACCTCCTCAAGCAGGTCAAGGACATGACCGGCGGGACGCGCTATTACGTCCCGCGCTGATCTATTGGAAAGGGGAAATTGGAAAATGGAAATAGCAATGGCCCATTGGTCAGATTTTTATTGCTATTTCCAATTTCCACTTTCCATTTTCCAATAAGTCATAATCACCTCTGATGGCTTGGTTCAAGAAGGTCAGGAAACCCATCGCGCCGCCCTCGGACAAGGCGAGCCGGGTCCCCGAAGGGCTCTGGGTGAAGTGTCCCGGCTGCTCGCAGGTCATCTACAACAAGGATCTCGCGGCCAGCCTGAGCGTGTGCCCGAAGTGCGCACATCATTTCCGCATCAGCGCCACCGAGCGGCTCAAGCAGCTGTTCGACGGCGGGACGTGGCAGGAATTCGACGCGGACCTGCGCTCCACCGATCCCCTCAAGTTCGTCGACACCAAGCCCTACCAGAAGCGCCTGGACGCGACCATGGCGTCAACCGGCATGAAGGACGCGGTCATCGGCGCCATCGGCCGCATCGACGATGTGGAAACGTCGGTGGCGGCGATGGAGTACTCCTTCATCGGCGGCAGCATGGGCGTGGTCGTGGGCGAGAAGATCACGCGCGCGATCGAGCGCGCCATGGAGCGGCGCCTGCCGGTGGTCATCGTGTCGTGCTCGGGCGGCGCGCGCATGATGGAAGGCACGCTGTCGCTCATGCAGATGGCGAAGATCAGCGCCGCGCTCGCGCGGCTCGACGCCGCCGGCCTGCCCTTCATTTCGGTGCTGACCGACCCCACGACGGGCGGCGTCACCGCCAGCTTCGCCATGCTCGGCGACGTGATCTATGCCGAGCCGAAAGCGCTCATCGGCTTTGCCGGCCCGCGCGTCATCGAGCAGACGATTCGCCAGAAACTTCCGGAAGGCTTCCAGCGCAGCGAATTCCTGCTCGAGAAGGGCATGCTCGACGCCGTCGTCGATCGCCGCGAGATGAAGGCGACGCTCGGGCGATCGCTGCGCGTGATGCTCGGCCTGCCCGAGCGCGCCGTGCCGCGCGCGGCGCCGCCGGCGCCGGCTGAATCCGCCTAGCGGGCACGGCGGTGTCCGCCCTCGATTTCCTGTTCTCGCTCGAAACGCTCGGCATCAAGCTCGGGCTGGACAACATCCGGCGCCTGCTCGCCGATCTCGATCGCCCCGACCTCCGCTTCCACTCCATCGTCATCGCCGGCACCAACGGCAAGGGATCGACCGCGGCGATGCTCGAGCGCGCGCTGCGCGCCGCCGGATGGCGCACGGGCCGCTACACGTCGCCGCATCTCGTGTCGCTCAACGAGCGCTTCGCGATCGACGGCCAGCCGGTGAGCGACGACATGCTGCGGGCGTCGGCCGCGCGGCTGCGCGCCGTGGCCGAAGCCATGGATCCCCTGCCGACATTCTTCGAGGCGACGACGGCCATCGCGTGCGATGTGTTTCGAGCCGCGAACGTGGATGTGGCGGTAATGGAGGTGGGACTGGGCGGACGCCTCGATGCCACCAACGCGCTCGAGCCGGTGGCGACGGCGATCACCGCGATCGACTTCGACCATCAGGACTTGCTCGGCTCGACGCTCACGGCGATTGCCGGCGAAAAAGCCGGCATCATCAAGCCCGGCATTCCCGTGGTGCTGGCCGCCAACCCGCCCGAAGTCGAGGAGGTCGTGCGCGGCGTGGCCGAAGCACGGCGCGCCCCGCTCGTTCGTGTCGGGTGGCGCGGCCCTTCAGGCGGGTGGCGCGGCCCTTCAGGGCCCGCGAGCACTGAAGTCATCTCTTTTCACGACGGCCGCCTCACGGTCCGCATCGAGACGGCGCGCGCAACATACGGCCCGCTCGAGCTTGGCCTCCGCGGGCGGCATCAGCTCGCGAATGCGCTGACGATGGTGCGGCTGGCCGAGACGATTGACGAGCGGACGGCGCTGGCGATTCCGGCGGCGGCCATCGAGAGCGGGCTTCGCGACGTGGAATGGCCGGGGCGGCTGCAGCTGGCGAGCTGGCGCGGCGCGACGGTGCTGATCGACGCGGCGCACAATCCGGCGGGAGCGCGCGCGCTGGCGGCCTACATCGCGGAAGTCCACGGCACGCTGCCGTTCGTCTTTGCTGCCATGCGCGACAAAGACATCGCGGGCCTTCTCGAGCCGCTTGCGCCGGTGATGAGCGCGCTGACGCTGACGGTGGCGCCGACGCCGCGGGCGGCATCGCTGGATGAACTCGACGCGGTCGCGGCGCGCGTGGCGCCGTCGGTGCCCCGGCGGCACGCGGCCACGCCGATGGCCGCGATCGAGCAGGCGGCGGTGTCGGGATCGACGGTTGCGGTGGCGGGTTCGCTGTATCTGGCGGGCGCCGTTCTGGCCGAGCTATCGTGATATTCTTCAAGCACTTAGCGTGTATTTACGACTGCTGCGCGCCGTTTTTCTGACGCTTCTGTTCGTGTCGCTGCCGGCCGTCGCCGCCGCGCAGGACGTGCCGGCCTCCTGCACCGGCTACGAGCATCTTGCGGGCGAGATCGAACAGGTCACGTCGGGCCACGTGCGCTTTCGCGTGGGCGTCGAGATCACGTGCGACACGCACAAGTTTTTTGCCGATCAGGTTGAGGTCTTCAACGACGAGGACCGGCTCGTCGCCACCGGCAACGTCCTCTTCACGACGCCCGACACGCGCATCAGCGCGTCGCGCCTCGAGTACAACCTCAAGACGAAGACCGGCGTCTTCTACGACGCGACGGGCCAGTCGCGTGTGAAGCCGCAGGTGGGCGCGAAAAGCATGTTCGGCACGCAGGAAGCCGACATGCACTTCCGGGGCGAGAAGCTCGAGAAGCTCGACGAGAAGAAATACCGCATCACCGACGGCGGGTTCACCACGTGCCTGCAGCCGACCGCGCGGTGGGAGTTCACGTCGGGCTCGGTGACGATCAACCTCGATCGCTACGCCGTGGCGCGCAACACCGTGTTTCGCGTGAAGGGCGTGCCCCTGCTCTATCTGCCGATCATCTATTACCCGCTCGAGGAAGACGATCGCGCCACCGGGTTTCTGCTCCCGAGCTACGGCAACTCCTTCATCCACGGCCAGACCATCCGCAACGCCTTTTTCTGGGCGATTGGCCGGAGTGTCGATCTCACCGTCATGCACGACTGGTTTTCGAAGACGGGCCAGGCGGCAGGCGCGGAATTCCGCTACGTGGCGGCGCCGGGGTCGAGCGGCAACCTGACCGCGTCGTTCGTCAACGAAAAGGCGTCTTCGACGGTGTATCCGGACGGGACGACGATTCTGCGGCCGGCGGGGCGCAACTACCAGATCAACGGCGACCTGACGCAGCAGCTGCCGGGCCGCTTTCGCGCGGGCGCGCAGGTGCGGTATTTCTCGGATCTGAACGTCGAGCAGCTGT
The DNA here is from genome assembly GCA_036675475.1 of Vicinamibacterales bacterium. Lineage (GTDB taxonomy): Bacteria > Acidobacteriota > Vicinamibacteria > Vicinamibacterales > SCN-69-37 > JALYRV01. The sequence continues at coordinate 27,730 of JAKFEY010000003.1, read as the reverse complement.
ACAACTACAACCCCTACGACTTCACGAACCGGCAGTCGACGATCAACGCGAACGTCTCGGGACAGCTCGCGGGCCTGCAGCTGGGCGCCGCCTACGCGCGCACGCAGTACTACTACTCCGACACCTACTTCGCGCTGACCGGCTCGTCGCCCCGCGTCACCGTGTCGCGCGCGGAGCAGACGATTGGGCGGCTGCCGATCTACTGGGGCTTCAATGCCGAGGGCGTCGGCATCGTGTCGCGCCAGGAGAATGGCCCGCAGGTCATCGACCGCGGCCGCACGCGCATCGATTTCGCGCCGGTGATCCGCGCGCCGCTCACCCGCCTGACGTGGCTCAACATGTCGGCGTCCTTGTCGTGGCGCGCCACCTGGTGGTCGCGCAGCGTCGATCCCAAGACCAGCGCGATTCTCGACGAGTCGCTCTCGCGCCGCTATGCCGAAGGCCAGCTGGCCGTCACCGGGCCGACCTTCAGCCGCGTCTTCAACACCCCGGGGCTGACGTTCGCGCAGCGCTGGAAGCACGTCGTCGAGCCCACGTTCTCGGTGAGCAGGACGTCGGCGATTGAGGTGCGCGACCGGATTCTCACGGACTTCGACACCGGCGACTTCGCGGTGGGCGGCGTCACGCGCATGAACTACGCGCTCACCAATCGTCTGTACGCGAAGCGCGGCGAAGGCACCGCCGGCATCGTCCGCGAGCTGGCGTCCGTGACGGTCGCTCAGAGCTACTACGCCAACGCCGAACTGGCCGCGCTGGATCAGCTCGCCCGCGATCCCTCGAAGCTGTATCTGCCGACGTCGAACTTCACGCCGATCGACATCGGCGCGCGCGTGACGCCGGCCGACAGCGTGTCGTTCGACTTCCGCACGACGTACGAGCACACGACGAGCACCTTCCGCTACCTGAATGCGGGGACGACGCTCCGGCTCAACACGAACACGGACCTGAATGCGGCGTGGTCGAAGACGCGCCAGCCCAAGGATTCGCCGTACGCCGACGTGCCCTACTACAACAGCCAGTCCATCAACGGCGGGTTCACGCTGCGGTCGGACCGCAACATCTACGGCGGCTCGTATCGCGCGCACTACGACATCGCGAACACGTCGTTCATCAACCAGAGCCTCACCGCCTATTACAATCCGCAGTGCTGCGGGGTGGCGATCGAGTACACGCGGTCGAATCTGCCGAGCTACGGCGGCGTGCGCGGCCGGGCCTACGACCGCCGCTTCAACGTCTCGTTCACGCTGGCCGGCATCGGCAGCTTCTCGGACTTCTTCGGCGCCTTCGGCGCCGATCCCTATCGGCGATGAGCCTCAGGAGGATCGCACGTGAAGCTGATTGACGGAGCCAGCGCGCGCGCGCTGCGCGTGGTGCCCGACGAACGCGGCTGGCTGATGGAAGTGCTGCGCGCCGACGATCCCGAATTCACCGAGTTCGGGCAGGTCTACATCTCGGCCACCTATCCCGGCGTCGTCAAGGCCTGGCACTTCCACACCGACCAGGTGGATCACTTCGCCTGCGTGAGCGGCATGGTGAAGCTCGTGCTCGTCGACACGCGCGAGGGCTCGCCGACCAAAGGGCTCGTCAACGAATTCTTCCTCGGTGAGCAGCAGCCGATGCTGGTGCGCGTGCCCAACGGCGTGTATCACGGGTGGAAGTGCATCAGCGTCACGCCCTCGCTGGTGGTGAACGTGCCCAACCGCCCGTACAACCGCGCCGATCCGGACGAGCACCGCATCGCGCCGCACGGCACGCTCGACTACGACTGGACGCGCAAGGATGGTTAAGGTTCTCGTCACCGGCGGCGCCGGCTTCATCGGCAGCAACTTCGTCCGCTGGGCCGTCAACGCGCACGCCGACTGGCACATCACCACGCTCGACAAGCTGACGTACGCCGGCCGCATCGAAAACCTGAGCGAGCTGTCGGGCCACCCGCGCCACACGTTCGTGCGCGGCGACATCGCCGACGCGGTGGTGTCGGCCCCGCTCGTCGAGGCGTCCGACCTCGTGGTGCACTTCGCGGCCGAAACGCACGTGGACCGGTCGCTGCAGTCGGCCGGCGAGTTCATTCACACCGACGTGATCGGCACGTTCGTGCTGCTCGAGGCCGCGCGCCGCGCGCCGTCGCTGCGCCGCTTCGTCCAGATCTCGACCGACGAGGTCTATGGCAGCGTGCCGGAAGGCGCCAGCGTCGAGACCGACGAGCTGAAGCCGCGCAATCCGTACTCGGCCAGCAAGGCGGCCGCCGATCGGCTCGCCTACAGCTACTGGGCGTCGTATCAGGTGCCCGTCGTGATCACGCGCGCCTCCAACAACTACGGCCCGAACCAGTTTCCGGAAAAAGTCATCCCGCTGTTCATCACCAACCTGATCGACGGCGTGAAGGTGCCGCTCTACGGCGACGGGCTCAACGTGCGCGACTGGCTGCATGTCGACGACCACTGCCGCGGCATCGACCGCGTCATCGATCAGGGCATCGACGGCGAGGTCTACAACATCGGCGGCGGCAACGAAGTGCGCAACGTGGACCTCACCCGCCGCCTGCTCGCCCTCACCGGCCGCGGCGACGAGATGATCCGGCCCGTGGCCGACAGGCCGGGCCACGATCGCCGCTATGCCCTCGACACGTCGAAGCTGCAGGGCCTCGGCTGGGCGCCGCAGGTGACGTTCGAAGACGGCCTCGCCGAAACCGTGCGCTGGTATCAGCAGAACGAGTGGTGGTGGCGGCCGATCAAGGAGCAGGACGCCGCATTCCGCGCCTATTACGACGCCCAGTACGGCAATCGATGATCCTGGTCACCGGCGCGACAGGGTTTGCCGGCAGCCATCTGATCGAGCGGCTCCCCGCTGACAATCCGGTGATTGCGTGGGCGCGGCCGGGCGGCACCCCGCCCCGACGCGTCGCGCATGCCGAATGGCAGCACGTGGACCTGCTCGATCGCCACGCCGTCGCCGATGGCGTCCGCGCGTGCGCGCCCTCGATCGTCTACCACCTCGCCGGCGCGCCGCACGTGGGCTCGTCGTTCGAAAATCCCGCCGAGCCTCTCGCGATCAACGCGCTCGGCACGCACTACCTGCTGCAAGCCGTCGAAGCGCACGCCCCCTGGGCCCGCGTCGTCGTCGTCACGTCCGCGATGATCTATCAGGCCTCGAACGAGCCGCACGACGAAACCTCGCCGGCGATCCCCTCGAGTCCCTACGGCCTCAGTAAGCTCGCGCAGGATCGGCTCGCGCGCCTCGCGGCGGCGGACGGCCTCGACGTCGTCGTCGCGCGCCCGTTCAACCACACCGGCCCGCGCCAGGATCCTTCGTTTTCGCTGCCCGCATTCGCCGAGCAGATTGCCCGCATCGAGGCGGGCCGCAGCGAGCCCGTGCTGCGCGTCGGCAATCTCGACGCCGAGCGCGACATCACCGACGTGCGCGATGTCGTGGACGGCTATGCGGCCATGGCCGCGCGAGGCGAGCAGGGAGAGGCGTACAACGTGTGCCGCGGCGAGGCCCGGCGCATCGGCGACCTGCTCGATCTGATGCTCGCGCGCGCGTCGCGTCCCATCTCAGTCGAAGTCGATGATGCGCGGCTGCGGCCGGTGGAGCTGCCGCGCCTCGTCGGCAACCCCGCACGCCTTCGCGCGCTCGGATGGGAACCGCGCGTGAGTCTCGAGACGATGCTCGACGACCTGCTGGCGTACTGGCGGGCGCGGCAGACGCGATGAGCGGACGTCCCTTCTCCGAAGGACGCCGGCAGTTTCTCCATATGGCGATGGGCGGCTTTGCGCTCGCGCTGCGCGTTCTCACCTGGTGGCAGGCGGCGGCGCTCGCGGCCGGCGCCCTCGCCTTCAACCTGCTGGTACTGCCGCACATCGGCAAGGGGTTGTACCGCCCGAGCGATGCCCGCTTCGCCGCCGGCATCATCCTCTATCCGCTTGCGGTGCTGCTGCTCGTGCTGGCCTTTCCAAGGCGCCTCGACATCGTCGCGGCGGCGTGGGCCATCCTCGCGGCGGGCGACGGCATGGCGACGCTCGCCGGCCGGGCGATGCCGCTGGCGCGGCTGCCGTGGAACCCCGACAAGTCGTACGGCGGATTGATCGCGTTCGTCCTGTGCGGCGGCGCCGCCGCCATTGCGCTCGCCATGTGGACGGCGCCCGCCGTGTCGCCGGTGCCGGGCTTCGCGTTTCTCGTCGCGGCGCCGCTGGCGGCTGCCCTCGTGGCCGGACTGGTCGAGACGATTCCGGTGGGCCTCGACGACAACTTACGCGTGCCCGCCGCAGCGGCCATGGTACTGGGCACGGCCGCCATCATCGATCCGGCCCGCGCCGCGGGCATGACGGCCGGCGCATTGCTGCTGCCTGTCGCGTTCAACGCCCTCGTCGCGCTCGGCGGATGGTACGCGCGCACCGTCACATTTCCCGGCGCGCTGACAGGGTTCGTCATCGGCGTGATCGTGTGGCTCGGCGCGGGCTGGCAGGGATGGCTGCTGCTGCTCGGCGCGTTCGCCATCGCCGTCGTTACCACGAAACTCGGGGGGCGGCGCAAGGCGCTGCTCGGGATTGCCGAAGAGCGCGGCGGACGTCGCGGCGCGGGCAATGCGCTTGCGAACACCGGCGTGGCCGCATGGATGGCCGCGATCGCGGCGCTCTCGATTTATCGGGACGCGGCGCTGACGGCGTTCGTCGCCGCCATGGTGGCCGGCGCGAGCGATACCGTGGCCAGCGAAATCGGTAAGGCGTTCGGCCGCCGCACGTGGCTCGTGACGACGCTTCGCCCTGTGCCGGCAGGCACGTCTGGAGCGATGTCATCGGAAGGCACGGCCGGCGGCGCCGTTGCCGCGCTGCTTCTCGCGGCGCTGGCCGCCGCGCTCGGCCTGATCCCGGCGGCGTTGATTGTGCCGATCGCGATCGCGGCCCTGCTTGCGGCACTCGTCGAAAGCGTGCTCGGATCGACGCTCGAGCCGCGCGGGCTGCTCAACAACGACCTGCTCAATTTCGTGACGACCTCAGTGGCGGCGGTGTTGGGGCTGGCCGCCTGGCGGTATCTCGCATGAAGCCGTATCTGCAGCTCGCGCGTCCGTTCACGCTGATTGCTCCCGCGCTGGGATTTTTCTCGGGCGCGGTGACGGCCATCGGGGCGTACCCGGCAGAGCCGTGGTCGATGCAGGTGGTGACACCAGCCCTCATCGGCGCGCTGATGGCGGCGGTGCTCAATGCCGGCAGCAACGCGCTCAACCAGATTTACGACCTGGCGATCGACGCCGTGAACAAACCGGCGCGGCCGCTGCCGAGCGGACGCCTGACGATCCGGCAGGCCTGGGTCTTCACGTGGATCTGCTACGCGCTTGCCCTCTGGCTGGCGTGGCTCGTGGCCCCTGGCGGCCGGCACGAATGCTTCTGGATTGTGCTCGTCGCCGCCGTGCTCACGTTCGCGTATTCGGTGCCGCCGCTGCGCACCAAGCGCCACGGCATGTGGGCCAACATCACCATCGCCGTGCCGCGCGGCCTGCTGCTCAAGGTCGCGGGCTGGACGGCGGTGAAGACGGCAGCGGGCGTCGAGCCCTGGTTCATCGGCGGCATCTTCGGCCTCTTCCTGCTCGGCGCGTCGACGACGAAAGACTTCTCCGACATGGAGGGCGACGCCGCCGACGGCTGCCGCACGCTGCCGATCATCTATGGCGTGCGCAAAGCCGCGTGGCTGATCTCGCCGTCGTTCGTGCTGCCGTTCATGCTGATCAACGCCGGCGTGTTCATGGGCATTCTCACGGGCAACCCGATCCTGCTGCACGCGCTCGGCCTCACCATGACGCTTTACGGCGCCTACGTGCTCTACCTGATGCTGCGCAAGCCCGAGGAGCTCGCCGTCGACGCCAACCACGTCTCGTGGGCGCACATGTACCGCATGATGTTCGTCGCCCAGGTCGGCTTCGCGCTCGCCTACGTCCTCTAGTGATCTTGACAGAACGGCGAAGATAAGGCGAACATCGCCAGATGTTCGAGCAATCGGCGCTGTTTGATCTTGGCCCGCGCCTTCCGACGACCCGCGACATCGCCCTGCTGGTTCGCGAAGGCGGCGAAGAGGCGCTGACCGAGGCGGAGCGGCGCGCCGATGCGGCGCGGTATCAGGAGATTCAGTGCCGCGCGGCGCTCAACCGCACCGTGGGCATGCCGTTCAACTGGACGCTCAATCCGTATCGCGGCTGCACGCACGCCTGCGAGTACTGCTTCGCGCGCAAGTATCAGCATCAGCTCGAGCTCGGGGCCGGCGACACGTTCTCGTCGCTGATTCTCGTGAAGGTCAACCTTGTCAGCGTCCTGAAGACGGAGCTCGACAAGCCGTCGTGGACGCGCGAGCAGGTGGCGGTAGGCACCGCCACCGATCCGTATCAACCGATTGAAGGCCACTACAAGCTGACACGCGAATCGCTGAAGGCGTTGGCTGCGGCGCGTACGCCGATCGGGCTGATCACGAAGGGGCCGATGGTGGTGCGCGACATCGACGTGCTGCAGGAGCTGTCGTCGCGTGCCGCGTGCACGATCTATGTGAGCGTGCCGTCAGTCGACGAGGCCATCTGGCGCGAGCTCGAACCGGGCACCGCGCATCCCCTGCAGCGGCTGAAGGCCGTGAAGAAGCTGACCGAAGCCGGCATCCGCGCCGGTGTGCTCGTGAACCCGCTGGTGCCCGGCTTTTCGACGAAGCGCAAGGTGCTGTCGCGTACCCTCGAGGCGATCGCCGATCACAAGGCCGCGTTCGCCGGCATGAACACCATGTATCTCGACGGCGGCACGCGCTCCCACTTCATGGGCTTTCTCGCCAGCGAACACCCGGCCATCGTCCGCCGCTACGAACGTTTGTACGCGAAGAAATATGTGCCGAAGCACTTCGGGGCACTCGTCAAGCGGCGCTTCGATGCGCTACGCCAGCAGCATCGGCTCGCGGCACGCCACCACGACTGACCCGTCGGCGGCACGCTCGACCGAGAACTCGCGCGCGGCGCTCCACTGCTGGCTCACCGGCAGCTTCACGCGGTCTTCGATCACGCGCTTCAGGAAGCGCGCGCCGTAGGCCAGGCTGTAGCCTTCCTCGACGATGGCCTCGAGCGCGTCCTCGGTGACGTGAAGCGCGCGTCCGCTGCGCGTCATGCGCGCGCCAATCTCCTCGAGCTCGGTCCGCGCAATCTCGCGCACCTCGGCATGCGTCAGCGGCGAGAAGATGACGACCTCGTCGATGCGGTTGCGGAACTCGGGCGGGAAGCGGCGCTCGAGCTCGCGTGTCACGTCGCCGCGCACCTGGTCGATGCCGATCGGCCGAGACAGGAACCCCATCGGATTGGTGAGCTTGCGGAAGTACTCCGCGCCCAGATTCGACGTCATGATCACGATGGCGTCGCTCAGATAGACGCGCTTGCCGCGGCCGTCGGTGAGCCAGCCCTCGTCGAACGCCTGCAGGAACAGATTGAGCAGATTGGGGCTCGCCTTCTCGATTTCGTCGAGCAGGACAACCGAATACGGGTTGTCGCGCAGCTGGTTGGTGAGCTGGCCTCCGCGCTCGGAGCCAACGATGCCGCGGGGCATGCCGATCATCTTGTCGACGGCCACCGCGCCGTCCTGGAACTCCGACATGTCGACGCGCACCATCTTCTTGTCGTCGCCGAACAGGTATTCGGCCACGGCCTTCGCCAGCTCGGTCTTGCCGACACCGGTCGGTCCGAGGAACAGCAGAACGCCGTCGGGCCGATCGAAGCCATCCTTGAGCGGGCCCTTGTTCAGCACGAGGCGCCGCGCCACGGCACTGATGGCCTCCTTCTGCCCCACCACGCGTTCGGCGAGCGTGGTTTCGAGGCCGGCAAAGCGATCGTTGACCTCGCGAAACACCATGTCGCGCGGAATGCGCGCGACGTCCGAGATAACCGCCGCCACGTCGGAGGCCTTGACCTCCCACGAGCGCTCGATCTCGGCGCGCACGGATGCCGTGTCGAGCCAGCCGATCACCTTGTCGGGCAGGTGCAGGTGCCGCATGTAGCGCGGCGCCATCTCGAGCGCCATGTCGATGGCCTCGTCGTGAATGCGCACGGAGTAGCTGCGCTCGAGGCGCGGGCGCAGGTTGTAGAGAATCGTCCGGGTCTCGTCGGCGGACGGCTCCGACACGTGCACGTTGCGGAATCGCCGCGCGAGCGCCTCGTCCTCCTGGATGTACTGCTTGTATTCGCTGAGCGTGGTGGCGCCAATCATGCGGACTTCGCCGCGCGCCAGCACCGACTTGAAGATGTTGGCCGCGTCGGCCGGCGCGCCCAGCGCTGACCCGGCGCCAATCATGGTGTGGATCTCGTCGACGAACAGGATGAGATTCGTGCGTTCCTTGATCTCACGGATGACGTTCTGCATCCGGTCTTCGAACATGCCGCGCAGCATCGTGCCGGCCACGAGCGCGTTCATCTGGAGACACACCACCTGGCAGTCGCGCAGGCGCACGGGAGCGGTTTCGGGTTCGAGCTCGAGGCGCCGCGCCAGGCCTTCGGCAATCGCGGTCTTGCCGACGCCCGGCTCGCCAATCAGGAGCACGGAGTTGGCGCGGTCGCGATGACACAGGATTTCGAGTGTCTGCTGGATTTCGGCCTCGCGGCCGAACGCGGGCGAGATGCGATCCTGCCGCGCAAGCTGATTGAGGTTGGTCGCGAAGTGCTTCAGGAACGGCGGCAGTTCGTACTTGCGCCGCATGCGCTCCTCGAGCGCTTCCTGCTCGCGCATGCGCGCGCCGAGCCGCGACATGACCTTCTCGGGCTCCACGCCGTAGCGGCGGACGATGGCCACCGTCGCGCCCTGGGATTCCTCGAACACCGCGGAGAACAGATCGACGGCCTCCACCGAGTGGCGGCCGAAGCGGCTGGCATGCAGCAGCGCGAGCTTGAACAGCAGCCGCGTGGCGGGCGCCAGGCGCAGGTCGGCGCCGGCGTCGGCCGGCATCTCGCGCAGGTGTTCCTCGAGCGCGCGCAGCACCGCGTGCGCGTCGATGTGAAGATCGGTCAGGACATCCAGGAACGTGGTCCACTCGACTTGCGCGAAGGCCACGCAGACGTGTTCGCTCGTGAGCACGACATGATCGCGGCGCCGCGCTTCTTCAATCGAACGCGAGAGGACCCGGTCGGCAGACTCGCCGAGGCGTTCTTTGGGGATATCAAGCTGTTCGACCACGGACGTCCTCCGCAGTCGAACCGAGCAAAACAGGTGCCTGAGGCCGCGGGCTCAGCCGTAGCCGGCATCCACCGGCGCGGCTGGCCTTAAACCTGTGCGGGGCCGAGCAGGTTGGCGATGCGGGCTTCCGTCGGCGGGTGCGTGCTGAACAACCCCATCAGGCCGCCCGCGGAGAACGGCTTCATGATGAACATGTGCGCCGTCGCGGGATTGGCGTCGAGCGGAATGCGCTTCGACCCGGCCTCGAGCTTGCGCAGCGCGTTGGCCAGGCCGTGCGGCGAGCCGGCGATGTCGGCGCCGCCGCGATCGGCCGCGAACTCGCGCGACCGTGAAATCGCCGCCTGAATCAGCATGGCGGCAACCGGCGCCAGGATCATCATCGCAATCGCCGCAATCGGATTGCTGTCGCCATCATCGTCGCTCCGCCCCATCGGGATGAACATGGCCATGCGGCTGACCATCATGATGGCGGCGGCAATGGTCGCGGCGACGGAGCTGGTAAGAATGTCGCGGTGCTTGACGTGCGCCAGCTCGTGCGCCATCACGCCGGCCAGCTCCTGCTCGGTGAGCAGCTGCATGATGCCTTCGGTAGCGGCCACCGCGGCATGCTGCGGATTGCGGCCGGTCGCAAAGGCGTTGGGCGAGGCGTCGGGAATCACGTAGACCCTGGGCATGGGCAGGTTCGCGCGCTGCGCGAGCCGCGCCGTCAGCTGGTGCAGGGGATGCGTCGGGCCCACTTCCTGCGCGCGATACATGCGCAGCACGATCTTGTCGGACCACCAATAGCTGACGAAGTTCATCACGATGGCAAAACCGAAGGCGATGACGAGGCCATTCGCGCCGCCAATGAGATCGCCGATCAGGAGCAGCAGCCCGCTCAGGGCGCCCAGCAGCAGTGCGGTCTTGATTCCGTTCGACATCTATCGAGTTCCTCTGTCTGCAATTGTACTCGCGAGTGTCCGGATGAGTCCGGCCGCAAGCGCCGCGCGCCGCGGCAGCCACGCGAGGTGCACGTGCTCGTCGATCGCGTGTGCGCCGCCGCCGACCGCGCCAAGCCCGTCCAGTGTTGGGACGCCGAGCGCGCCTGTGAAGTTCCCGTCAGAGGCGCCGCCGGTGGCACCCTCGCCCAAATCGAACCCGAGCTGCTCTGCCACGCCGCGCGCAGCCTCGTAGAGGGCCGCCACCGCCGGCGTGCGCTCGAACGGCGGCCGGTCGATACTCCCGGTCACTTCCACGCGGATGCGCGGGTCGTTCGAGGTCACCGCGCGCACCGCCTGATCCATGCGCGGCGCGTCTTCGGCACGCACCACACGGACGTCGACCTGCGCCTCGGCCCGCTCGGCGACTACATTCGAGCGCGTGCCGCCGCTGACGACGCCGACGTTCACCGAGATGCCGCGATCGACATCGTTCAATTTCGCGAGCGTGGTGGTGATTTCCGCCAGCGCGTGGATGGCGCTCGCGCCCGCGCCGGGATCGATGCCTGAATGCGCGGAGACGCCCGTAACCGCGAGATCGAAATGGCCGACGCCTTTCCGCGCCGTCTTCACCTCGCCGTTGGTGAGCGCGGGCTCGAACACGAGCACGGCATCGGCCGCGCGCGCTTCCTGCTCGATGATGGCGCGCGACGTCTCGCTGCCCGTTTCCTCATCGCTCGTCCAGAGACACACGACCTCGAGCCCCTCCGGCCATCCGGCGTGCTGCAGCGCGCGAATCGCCTGCAGCGCGATCGACAGCCCGGCCTTCATGTCGAACACGCCAGGCCCGAACAGCCGCCCGTCGCGCTCGACCAGCGGCATGCGCTCGAGCGTGCCGATATCCCACACGGTATCGAAGTGGCCGAGCACCAGAAGGCGTTGGGGTTCCTGGGTTCTCGGTTCGACGGGTTCGACTGGTTCGGGTTCGGTGAATACGGCGCGGAGGTGATTTCCCGCCGTCGCTTGCGGGATCACGTCGACCCTTCCGCCGATGTCGCGCATCAGCTGGGCCACGCGCGCGCCGCACGCGTCCACCGCGGCCTTGTCCGTCGTGGGCGACTCGATACGGACGAGCGACTCGATGGCCGCCCTCAGCCACGGCTGCTCGGCGTCACAGAAGGTTAGAAGCTCTCTCACTGGGTCTCTATAATATGAGGGTGATGAAGATGGCCGCGCTTGCCGGGATTGTTGCCGCCGTAACGGCCGTGCACGCCCCCTCCTTCGCCTTGGCTTCGGAGGGCAGGCAGAACCCGCCGCGCCCGCGGCCGTTTCCCGGCGCGCAGCCGCCGGCCGCCGAGGCCGCGCAGGCGCAGACGCCGCAGGGCCAGGTCGATCCCGCACTGGGGATGCAACTCTATCCGGGCGCCGAGCTGCTCGCGACCTACGAGGCCGGCCCCAATCAGAAGATGTACATCTACGGCAGCGCGTCCACCTACGCCAACGTCGTGGAGTTCTTCAAGACGACGCTGAAGGATCGCGGGCGGCAGCTGTTCGACGGGCCGATGCACCAGTTCGATCTCGGCCGCTACCGGCGCGAAACGATGATGCTGCAGCCGGCGCTGACCGTGAAGGACTACACGTGGAACGGCCGCGACGGCTACGTGCACGTGAGCGGCCGCCAGATCGTGAAGTATCCGACGATTATTCAGATCGTCCCGGCCGCGCCTGGCGGCTGACGCACCGGCCACCCTCCTGGCGCCCCGAGCGCTCTGAGCGATGTCGAGCATTCCGTCGTGCCGGCGAGGCGAGTCACGCCGGAACGCTCGACATTGCCAGCGGGGAGGCGCGGCGCGCGGTGTTGGTCAGCGACGCCGTTAAAAAGACATCGGAGAAACCGGCGGCGACGTCAGGCGCCGGGTTCGACTCACCTCGGCGGCGCTGAGCAATACCGCGCGCTGCGCCGAAGCGATGTCGAGCATTCCGTCGTGCCGGCGAGGCGAGTCGCGCCAAAGAGCGGTCGCTCCGACGTCCTTTTAACGCCGTCACGCCGGAACGCTCGACATCGCCAGCGCGCGTCGCGGAGGCGCGAAGTTGCGGAGGCGCGGCGCGCGGTGTTGGTCAGCGACGCCGTTAAAAAGACTTCGGAGAAACCGGCGGAGCATCAGGCGCCGGGTTCGACTCGCCTCGGCGGCGCTGAGCAATACCGCGCGCTGCGCCGAAGCCTACTCCTTGACGTAAACTTCGCCGCCCTTCGCGCGGAACTCTTTCGACTTCTCGTCCATCCCGGCAGCCGCCATGTCGCGCAGCTGCTGCGTGAGCTCCATCGAGCAGAACTTCGGCCCGCACATCGAGCAGAAGTGCGCGGCCTTGGCGCCTTCGGCCGGCAGCGTCTGATCGTGGTACGACAGCGCGGTAACCGGGTCGAGCGACAGGTTGAACTGATCGCGCCACCGGAATTCGAACCGCGCGCGCGACAGCGCATCGTCGCGCGACTGCGCGCGGGGGTGGCCCTTCGCGAGGTCGGCGGCATGCGCGGCGATCTTGTACGCGATCACGCCCGCCTTCACATCGTCGCGGTTCGGCAGGCCGAGATGTTCCTTGGGCGTGACGTAGCAGAGCATCGCGGTGCCGTACCAGCCGATCATCGCGGCGCCGATGGCCGACGTGATGTGGTCGTAGCCGGGCGCGATGTCCGTGGTGAGCGGCCCGAGCGTATAGAACGGCGCCTCGTCGCACCATTCGAGCTGCTTTTCCATGTTTTCGCGAATCAGGTGCATGGGCACGTGGCCGGGGCCTTCGTTCATCACCTGCACGTCGTACTCCCACGCGATGCGCGTGAGCTCGCCCTGCGTTTTCAGCTCGGCAAACTGCGCCTCGTCGTTCGCGTCGGCAATCGAGCCGGGACGCAGGCCGTCGCCGAGCGAGAACGACACGTCATACGCGCGCATGATTTCGCAGATCTCGCGGAAGTGCGTGTAGAGGAAGCTCTCTTTGTGGTGCGCGAGGCACCACTTCGCCATGATCGAGCCGCCCCGCGACACGATGCCGGTGACGCGCTTCGCGGTCATCGGGATGTAGCGCAGCAGCACGCCGGCGTGCACCGTGAAATAGTCGACGCCCTGCTCGGCCTGCTCGATGAGCGTGTCGCGATAGACCTCCCAGGTGAGCGCCTCGGGCCGGCCGCCGACCTTCTCGAGCGCCTGGTAGATCGGCACCGTGCCGATGGGCACCGGGCTGTTGCGCACGATCCACTCGCGCGTCTCGTGGATGTCCTTGCCCGTCGACAGGTCCATCACCGTGTCGGCGCCCCACAGCGTCGCCCAGCGCAGCTTGTCGACTTCCTCTTCGATCGACGAGGACACCGCGGAGTTGCCGATGTTCGCGTTGATCTTCACGTGGAAGTTGCGGCCGATGATCATCGGCTCGAGCTCGGGATGGTTGATGTTGGCCGGAATGATGGCGCGGCCGCGCGCCACCTCGTCGCGCACGAACTCCGCCTGCAGGCCCTCGCGAATCGCGATGAAGCGCATCTCGGGCGTGATCTCGCCCTTGCGCGCGTAATGGAGCTGCGTGGGCGCGGCAGCGCCGCGGCGGGCCGCAATCCACTCGGCGCGCAGCTTCGGCAGGCCCTGCCGGACGTCGTATCCGCGCGGCCCGCTCGCGTCGTACACTCGCAGCGGCGGCTCGCCGCCGCCAACGGTGATCTCGCGCATCGGCACGCGCACGCCGTCCTGCTCCACATGGACTTTGGTGGAATTTGGGAAGGCGGAGTCGAAATCGGCCGTCGTGAGCGGGACGTATGGAGCTGCAGCCATGAAAGTGATCGTAACACTCGCGACGGCGGGGCTGATGGGCTTTTCCCACACAGCCCATGCGCAGACGCCGCTCCGGATCGAGGCTGTTGCGGGCGTTGAGCGGGTCGATTACCGCTACCGGTTTCATAACGACTCGCGCTTCGACACCGCCGGTCTGGTGCCGCACTTCTTCGAGCAGCGCTACGAGCGCACCGGCCCGCTGTTCGGGGCCAGAGGCCTCTACACGTTCCTCTCTCGGGCGATGACGACGGCGGTGACGGTTTCGGCGGAGCGTGAGGGCTTCGGCTCCGACTTCGACACGTTCCTGCAGCCTGACGGCGACCGCGTCGTGAGCGGCACCGCCGGAGGAGTCAGCCTGGGGTCGTTCCGCATCGAGCACACCGTGGGCCTGATCCGGCGCGAGGCGTTTCGCGCGGCCATGGTCTTCGGGTGGCGCCGCGATCGCGCCGACTTCCATCCCGCCGATCGCATCGTCACGCACACGCAGCCGCCGTCGGAGACGCGTGAATTCACCACGGATCGTGAGCGCACGGTATCGCAGACGTTCGAGGTCGGGGTCGAAGGCGTCGTCGGGGCGCCGATCGGCGGCGGCTGGAAGGTCGAGGCGAGCGCGCGGCTGGTGCCGGCGCTGCGCGCGAGGCTGCTCACGCAGCTGCCGGACAAGTATCCCGGCCGGGACATCGTGTTTTCGGCCGCGGGTTGGAGCGGGAGCGGCCGCATCGATGTGATGCGCGCCGCTGGTCAGATGGACGTGGGCGCGTGGATCAGCATCGAGCAGGCAGGGTCGTACCGCAAGACGGCCGAGTTCGATCGCACGGCCGCCGCCATCGGGCTGCTTATCGCGTTCGAATCTCGCCGGTAAGCAGATTCATCGGGCCGAACGTCGGCGTGCCGAACTGGCCCGCGTCGACGCCGACCGTGCCATTCAGGCGATACGCGAGCGGCTCGCCGGTGACGGCGCGGCGAATCGCGTTGGCGAGGCCGGGGATGTCGGCGAAGCTGACCTGCAGATCGAGTGGAATCTCCGCGTCACCGCGGGCGGTCAGCGGCAGGCCGAGCGGAAAGCCGGCATCCGCGGCGCGGCTGCCTTCCAGAAACAGCGTGCCGTTCAGTGTGCTGAGCGTGAAGCCGAAGGGATTCGGGTTGCGCACGCGCGTCCAGAGGCGGATCGCGGCGCCGCCGAGCGGCCCGCCCTGACCGGGCGGCAGCAGCCGAAGCTCGGCCTGGCGGCCTTCCGCTTCCGAAAACTGCGGCGGCTGCACCAGCGCGCGCAGCCCCTCGAGCGCCGCGCAGCCGCTTTGACTGGCGACGAGCACCATTAATAGAAGAAGGCTGAAACCCGCACGGCGCATGAAGCTCCTCCATGCGCCGCGATTGCAGCTTCGATGCCGGGTGGCCGGTATAATCGCGCCTTCCTTCACACTCGAGGTGTCCATGCGCCAGTTCGTCACGCTTGCCGTCATTGTCTTGTCCGCCGTTGCCGCAGAGCCGGTTCGCGCGCAGGTGCCCGCTCAAACCGCGCCCGCGGCGCAGTCCGCCGGCACGCCCGCGCAGCCGACGGCCGAGGAATGGTCGGCCACCGAGCACACGCTGAAGCTGGGAAGTCAGACCATCCCCTACACGGCCAAGGCGGGAACGACAGCCCTCAAGAATGATGACGGCGACACGATTGGGTTGATGTACTCGGTGTCGTACACGCGCAGCGACGCCCCTGACGCCGGCACGCGGCCGGTCACGTTTCTCTTCAACGGCGGCCCCGGATCGGCGTCGATGTGGCTGCACATGGGATCAGTCGGCCCCAAGCGCGTCGTCACCACCAACGGCCAGTACACGCCGCCGGCGCCGTACGCGATTGTCGACAACGCCGAGACGCTGCTGCATCGCACCGATCTCGTCTTCATCGACGCGATGGGTACGGGCTTCAGCAGAATCGCCGGCAAGGGCAAGGAATCGGATTTCTACGGCGTCGATGCCGACGGCGCCAGCTTCGCGCAGTTCATCACCACGTGGCTCAGCCGAAACGGCCGATGGAACTCGCCGAAGTTCATCATCGGCGAGAGCTACGGCACCTTCCGCGCGGCGGTGGTGGCCAACATGCTGCAGCAGCGCGGCGTGCACCTGAACGGCGTGGACCTGCTGTCGATGGTGCTCGACCTGTCGAGCATCACGTTCGCGGCCGGCGACGACCGGCCGTACATCTTCTATCTTCCGAGCTACGCCGCGGTCGCGTGGTATCACGAAGCGCTGGCCGCGCGTCCTGCGTCGCTCGAGCAGCTCGTCGCGGATGCGCGCCACTATGCCGTCACCGATTATGCGTCGGCGCTCATGAAGGGCTCGGCGTTGACGGATGCGGAAATGCGCGCGGTCGCGAAGCGCCTCTCGGCGCTGACGGGTCTGTCCGAGGACTATCTGGTTCGCGCGAACCTGCGGCCGACGCTGGGGCAATTCAACGCGGAGCTGATGCGATCGCGCCGCATGACGGCCGGGCGCATCGATGCGCGCTTCGCGGGCGACACCTTCAACCAGCTGACCGAGAATGCCGAAAGCGATCCGTTCAACGACGCCGTGGGCAGCGCCTACACGGCCGCGGTCAACCACTACACGCGCGAGGTGCTGAAGTTTGGCGGCGACCGGCCGTATCGCAATACCAACGGCGCGGGCGGGCGGTGGAACTGGACGCGGCGCGCGGGCGGGTCATTCTTTCCGGGCGCGCCAAACGTGCAGGGCGACCTCGTGCAGGCGATGATCGCCAACCCGCACATGGTGGTGCAGGTCGAGAACGGCTACTACGACATGGCCACGCCGTTCTTCCCGGCCGAGTTCACGATGTCGCACCTCGGCGTGTCCGAACGGCTGCAGAAGAACATCACGCTGAAGTACTACGAGGCGGGCCACATGATGTATCTGCGCGACGAGGATCGCGTGGCGCTGCGCAACAATCTGATCGCGTTTATCGAGAACGGCCTGCGCAAGCGGTAGGCCGGAGCTTGAGCTCCGGCTTAGAGCCGCCGCAGCACGAAACACTTCAGATAGTACGTTTCGGGCACGCCGAGCAGCACGGGGTGGTCGCGGCTCTGCATCCGCTTCTCCACCACGGTGACGTCCGCGTGCGCGTCGATGGCGGCGTCCAGGATCACCGAGCCGAAGGTGCCCTCGTCCACGTTGTACGAGCAGCTGCAGGTGACCAGATATCCGCCGGGCTTCAACAGCTTGAGCGCGCGAAGGTTGATCTCCTTGTAGCCGGACAGCGCCTTCGGCACGGAGGCGCGGTTCTTCGCGAACGCCGGCGGATCGAGCACCACCAGATCGAACTTCTCGCCCGCGCGCTCCATGTCGCGGAGCTCGTCGAACACGTTGACCGCCGCGGCCCGCACGTTGGTGAGGGCGTTGCGCGCGGCGTGCGCCTCGATGTGCGCGATCGCCGGCTCTGAAATATCGAGGGCGATCACCTCGGTCGCGCGCGACGCGGCCGCCAGCGCGAACCCGCCCTGATAGCTGAACGCGTCGAGCACGCGCCCGCTCGCGTATCCGGCAGCCGCGGCGTGATTCTCGGTCTGATCGAGAAAGAGGCCCGTCTTCTGCCCGTGATGCAGGTCGACTTCCAGCTCGACCCGGCCTTCCCGCACCACCACACGCTCCGGCACGTCCCCGTGCAGTACGTCAACCGTGCGCGGCAGGCCCTCGAGATCGCGCACCTTCGGATCGTTGCGCGCCAGCACGCCCGTCGCGCCGGTCAGCTCCACCAGCGCCGCCACGATCTCGTCCTGCAGCTTCGCCATCCCCTGCGACAGCGTCTGCATCACCAGCACGTCGTTGTAGCGATCGACGATGAGGCTGGGGAGGAGATCGCCTTCGCCGTGCACCAGGCGGTAGGCCGAGGCGTCGATGCCGAGCGTCTCGCGGTACGCGATGGCGGACCGCAGCCGCGCGTGCAGCCATCCCGGCCCGAGCGGCGTCTCGCCGCGCGAAATCATCCGCAGCGTAATCAGCGACCGGTCGCTGAACATCGCGTGTCCGAGCGGCCGGCCGTTCGACGCCTTGACGAGCACGATGTCGCCCGCGGAGGCCTGGACGGAGGCAACGTCGCTCTGGTAAATCCAGGGGTGGCCGTTGTGGATGCGCTCCTCGGCGCGGCGGTTGACGTGGGCGTGTGAAGTGACAGCCATAGCCCATGCTATCTACCATTTACCATTTACCTTGTAGAATTCATCGATGCGGATCGCAATCGGCGCCGATCATGCCGGGGTCGCGCTCAAGGAACACGTCAAGCAGGTGCTGAAGGCGCGCGGGGTCGATTTCGAGGATGTCGGCACGCTGTCGACCGACTCGGTGGACTATCCCGACTTCGCCGAGACAGTGGCCCGCAAGGTGGCCTCGGGCGAGTTCGACCGCGGCATCCTGACGTGCGGCAGCGGCATCGGCATGGCCATCGCCGCCAACAAGGTGCCCGGCATCCGTGCCGCGTCCATCCAGGACGAGGAATCGGCCCGGCTGAGCCGCGAGCACAACGACATCAACGTGCTCACGCTCGGCGAGCGCACCACCGACGCCAACACCGCGCGCCGCGTGGTGGAGCTGTTTCTCGACACGCCCTTCGCCGGCGGACGCCACCAGCGCCGCGTCGACAAAATCAACGCACTAGACAAGCCGAAAGCCTGAAGCCGAAAGCCGCAAGGACATGAGCACATCTTCGCGCTCGCGCTCGCTCGCCGACACCGACCCCGACATTGCCCGCGCCATCGCCCACGAGCGCACGCGCCAGAACGACGGGCTCGAGCTGATTGCGTCGGAAAACTTCGTCAGCCAGGCCGTGATGGAAGCCCAGGGCTCGGTGATGACGAACAAGTACGCCGAGGGCTACCCGGGCAAGCGCTATTACGGCGGGTGCGAGTTCGTCGACGTCGCCGAAACGCTGGCCATCGATCGCGCGAAGGAATTGTTCGGCGCCGAGCACGCCAACGTGCAGCCGCACTCGGGCGCGCAGGCCAACATGGCCGTCTACCTGACGCTGCTGAAGCCGGGCGACACGGTGCTCGGCATGAACCTGGCCCACGGCGGCCACCTCACGCACGGCCATCCGCTCAACTTCTCGGGCAAGCTTTTCCACATCGTGCCCTACGGCGTGCGCGCTGATGACGAGCGGCTCGACTACGAGGAACTCGAACGCCAGGCCGACGAGCACAAGCCGAAGATGATCATGGTGGGCGCGAGCGCCTATCCGCGCGTGATCGACTTCGAGCGCATCGCGGCAGTCGCGAAACGCATCGGCGCGCCGATGGTGGTCGACATGGCGCACATCGCGGGACTTGTCGCGGCCGGCATCCATCCGAGCCCGGTGCCGCACGCCGAGTTCGTGACCACCACCACGCACAAGACCCTGCGCGGGCCGCGTGGCGGCCTCGTGCTGTGCCAGCAGAAGTTCGCGAAGGATCTCGATCGCACGGTGTTCCCCGGCATCCAGGGCGGCCCGCTGATGCACGTGATCGCGGGTAAGGCCGTCTGCTTCAAGGAAGCGCTCGATCCGTCGTTCGCCGCCTACCAGAAGCAGATCGTCGCCAACGCGCAGCGCCTGGCGGCCAACCTCGCCTCCGCCGGCTTCCGCATCGTCAGCGGCGGCACCGACAATCACCTGATGCTGGTGGATGTGTTCTCGAAGGGCATCACGGGCAAGGTGGCCGAGGCGGCGCTCAACAGCGCAGCCATCACGGTCAACAAGAACGCGATTCCGTTCGACAAGAATCCGCCGATGGTGGCGAGCGGCATCCGCCTCGGCACGCCGGCGGTGACGTCGCGCGGCATGCGCGAGTCCGAGATGGACGTGATTGCGGATCTCATCGCGCGCGTGCTGGCGTCGCCTGAAGACACGACGATCGCGGCAGCCGTGAAAGTGGAAGTCGAAGCCCTGTGCCGGAAGTTCCCGCTCTACCCGGCAGCCTGACGGAGCCCGAAGGCCGGCGCAGCGGCCTGAGTGAGACCGTCGCCCTCGTCTTCGCCGACGGCGGAGCGCTGTCGTCGGCCCTTCAGGGCTTCGAGCCGCGCGAAGGCCAGCGCCGCATGGCTGGCGCGCTGGCCGAAACCCTCTCAAACAACGGCACGCTGCTCGTCGAGGCCGGCACGGGCACGGGCAAGACCATCGCCTATCTGATCCCGGCGCTTCTCAGCGGCCGCCGCGTGCTGATCTCCACCGGCACCAAGACGCTGCAGGAGCAGATCCTCTCGAAAGACATTCCCGCGGTGTCGGCCGCGCTCGGCCGGCCTGTGCGCGCCACGGTGATGAAGGGGCGCGCGAATTACGTGTGCCTGCACCGGCTCGACACCGCGAAGGCCGGCACGTTCAAGACGCTGGCGGACGTCGCCGCCTACCGCATCATCGCGACGTGGGCGGAAGATACGGAGACGGGCGACCGCGCGGAAATCCGCGAGCTGCCCGACGACACGCCGGTGTGGAGCGAGCTGACCGCCACGACCGAGCAGTGCCTCGGCTCGGAGTGCCCGAAGTACGGCGACTGCTTCGTGACGAAGATGCGCCAGCGCGCCGCCGAATCCGAGCTCGTCATCGTCAATCACCATCTGCTATGCGCGGATGGATCGGTGCGCCAGAGCGGCTTCGCGGAAGTGATTCCGGAAACCGAGGTGCTCGTGGTCGACGAGGCGCACCAGCTCGAGGACGTCGCCACGCAGTATTTCGGCTTCGGCGTGACGCACGAGCGCTTCGATTCGATCGCGCGCGACGCCGAGCGCGCCGCCGCCGTGCCGGGCGCCGATGCCGATCAACTGGCAGCGCTCGCGCGCGACTGCGAGCGCCTGCGCGACGCCTCGCGCGCGTTCTTCACGTCGCTGCACGGCGCGGCGTTCCGGCTGGGCGCGCCCGGCTCGAGCGAGCGCGTGCGCTTCAACGACGAGCACGCCGCCGCGATTGCCGACGATGTGGTGGCGTTGAAGGCGGCGCTCGAAGCGCTCGAGGGGACCATCGCGCTGGCAAAGGATGCCTCGGAGGAGCTGCTTGCGATTGGCCGCCGCGCGGACCACGCGCGCGGCGACACGGCACTGCTCACGCATGCCGACGATCCGTCGTTCGTGTTCTTCGTCGAAATGCGCGGCCGCCATGCCGCGCTGCGCGCCGCGCCCATCGACGTCTCGACCATCGTCCGCACGCTGCTGCTCGAGCGCGCGCAGGCGCGCGTGCTGACGTCGGCCACGCTGGCCGTCGAGGGCAAGTTCGATTACGTGCGCGGCCGGCTCGGCATTCAGGAGGCCGAGGAGCTGCTGCTGCCGTCGGAGTTCGACTATCGCGATCAGGCGATCATCTATCTGCCGCGCAGGATGCCCGATCCGCGATCGCCCGAGTACGGCGATCAGGCCGCGCGCGAGATGTTCGCGCTGATGCGGCGCACGCAGGGGCGCGCGTTCCTGCTCTTCACGAGCTACGCGGCGATGCGCAACGCCTACACCCTGATTTCGCCGCACGCCGAATGGCCGCTGCTGATGCAGGGCGACGCGCCGCGATCGGCGCTGCTCGAGAGCTTCCGGCAGACGCCGCACGCCGTGCTCTTCGCCACCGCCAGCTTCTGGCAGGGCGTGGACGTTCCCGGCGACGCCCTCTCGTGCGTCGTCATCGACAAGCTGCCGTTCGCGTCGCCTGGCGATCCGATCACCGCGGCGCGGCTCGACGCGATCACCGCGGCGGGCGGATCGCCGTTCGACGACTATCAGGTGCCGCTGGCGACGCTCACGCTGCTGCAGGGGATGGGACGGCTGATTCGATCGCGGCAGGACCGCGGCGTGCTGGCGATTCTCGACCCGCGGCTGCGCACGAAAGGCTACGGCCGCCGCTTCCTCGCGTCATTCCCGCCCGCGCCCATCACGCACGACCTCGCGCTCGTCGAGCGCTTCCTCGCGGCGTAATTCTTCCCGGTTGAATAAACCCGGTCAGAGATTGCGCAGCGCCAGCACTTCGCGCGCGGGCGTGCGATCGCCGGTGCAGCTGATGCGGCGGGGCGCGTCGAGAAACTTCAGGTTGTAGCCGAGGCTGCGATAGAGATCGATGATGCGCGGCGTCGCCTGGTTCGAGAGAATCACCGGGCCTGGGTGCTGCGCGAGCCATTCCGCGGCGCGCACCTGCTCCTCCCACGGAAAGCCGTCGCGCGAATACTGCCGGAAGTCCACGTCGTAGGGTGGATCCGCGTACACAAAGTCGCCGGGCTCGAGCGCAAGCGTGCTGAAGTGCGCGTTGCTGAAGGTCCACCCCGCGAAAGCCGCTTTGTAGTCCAGAAAATCTGAGCGGTAGTTGATGCGATCGTAGCGGCCGAACGGCACGTTGAAGCCGCCGCGCTGATTGAAGCGGCACAGCCCGTTGTAACCGGTGCGATTCAGGTAATAGAACAGCGCGGCGGCTTCGGCCGTGTGCGCGCCGCCGCCCGCCAGCAGCTCGTTGAAGCGCAGGCGGTGTGTGTAATAGACAGCGCGCGCGTTCGCCATCGGCAACGTCGTCACCAGCCCGCGGCTGAGCCAGCTGTAGAAGTTGATCAGATGCGGATTGATGTCGTTGAGCAGCGCGGTGCGCGGCTGAAGCACGAGCGCCACCGCGAGGCCGCCGCAGAAGGGCTCCACCAGCCGGCGGTGCGATTCGCCGTTCCAGTGCTGCAGCAGATGCGGCACCTGCCAGCGCTTCCCGCCCGCCCATTTCAGGGGCGGTTTGAGCGATGCCGGGCCCGCCGCCGGGACGCGGGTGACGCGGGGCGTTGTGGCGCGCTGCGGCATGAGAAGTCGAGAGTGTAGCACCCGGCTCTGACGGGGCAGGTCATCCGCCTGAGCTGGCCCGGGTGCTAAACTGAAAGGACCGAGTTCAGCTCTTTGGAGGATTCCATGATGTCCGATCGATTCCGCCGCGCGGCCCGTGTCGCGGCCGGCACCTGTGCCGCCTTGATGATTGCCGCCACGGCGTTTGCCCAGAGCGGGCAGGTGCGCGGCAAGGTGCTCGACGACAAGGGCCAGCCCGTTGCCGACGCGAAGGTGACCTTCGACTTCAAGGGCAACATCACGCGCATTACCGAGACCAAGACCAACCGTCAGGGCGCCTTCATCCAGGTGGGCCTGCAGCTTGGCCCGTACGAAGTCACCGTCGAAAAGGGCGACCTCAAGCAGACGCTCACGACGAAGGTGAATTCGGGCCAGACCACCGAGCTCGATTTCACGCTCGCGCCCGGCGGCAACACCGGCGCGATGTCGGCCGATGATGCGAAGAAGCTGGCCGAGATGCGGAAGGCGCTCGAGGACAAGTACGTGGCGGCCAACGCGCTGATCGAGGCGGAGAAGTACGACGAGGGCATCGCCGCGCTGACCGCGCTCATCACCGAAACCGGCGGCTGCGCCATCTGCGAGGCCAAGATCGGCGAGGCGCTCTGGAAGAAGGGCGACGAGGCGGGCGCTGAAGCGGCGTTCAAGAAGGCGATTGCGGCCGACCCGAAGCAGGCCGACGCCTACAACGCGCTCGCGAGCCTCTACAACCAGCAGAAGAAATTCGATCAGGCTGCCGAGATGAGCAAGAAGGCCAACGAGCTGGGCGGGGCCGCCACCGGCGGCGCCAGCGCGTCGGTGGTCTACAACCAGGGCATCATCTTCTGGAACCAGAGCAAGGTGCCCGAAGCCAAGGCGCAGTTCGAGCAGGCCATCAAGCTGGATCCGAAAATGGCCGACGCGCACTACTGGCTCGGCATGGCGCTGGTCAACGAGGGCAAGCTGCCCGAGGCGGTGGCCGCGTTCGAGAAGTACGTGAGTCTCGCGCCCACCGGCCAGTACGCCGAGCAGGCCAAAGGGATCATCAAGTCGATCAAGTGATCGCCGATCAGCTTCAGGACGTGCGCCGCCGCATCGATGCGGCGGCGCAGCGCTCCGGCCGTCCCTCCTCCAGCATCCGCCTCATCGCCGTCTCGAAAACCTTTCCCGCCGACGCGGTGCGCGAAGCGCATGCCGCCGGCCAGCTCGACTTCGGCGAAAACAAGGTGCAGGAGGGACTCGGCAAGGCGGCCGAGATCGGGAGGCCGGAGATTCGCTGGCACCTCATCGGGCACCTGCAATCCAACAAAGCGAAAAAAGCCGCGGCCGTGTTTTCCGCGATTCACTCGGTCGACAGCGTCGATCTCGTGAAGCGCATCGATGCCGGCGCGGCTGAGGCGGGCACCGCGCCCGAGCTGCTGATTCAGGCCGATCTCGCCGGCGAGACGACAAAGTTCGGCGCGCCGCCTGCCGATATCCCTGCCATCATCGACGCCGCCCTCGCCTGCCGCGCCGCCACGCTGCGCGGCCTAATGGTGATTCCCCCGTGGTCCGATAACCCTGAAGACGTCCGCCCCTGGTTTCGTCAGCTGCGCGCGCTGCGCGACAGCCTGGTGGCATCGGGCGTGCCGGCGGCGTCACTGGCCGAACTGTCGATGGGCATGAGCCACGACTTCGAAGCGGCCATCGAGGAAGGGTCGACGATCGTACGGGTAGGAACGGCCATCTTCGGCCGACGGGGGTAGCGCAGGCCTTCAGGCCTGCGATCTGCGATACACTACCGCCTCCCCCGCAGCTCCTCCCCGCCCGAGGTCATTCATGGGCAGGTATATGGAAGACACAAACCCCGACACGCGCGGGCAGTTCGAACGCCGCATGCGCATCACGCCGCTCGACGTGCGGCAGCAGCGCTTCAAGACCGGCATGCGCGGATACGACCGCACCGAAGTCGTCGCCTTCCTCACGGAAGCGGCCGACGACTACGAGCTGGTCGTGCGCGAGAACGATCGCCTGCGCAGCGACGTGGCGCGTCTCGAGGGCCTGCTGGCCGAGCATCGCTCGCGCGAGGCGAACCTGCGCGACACGCTGGTCACCGCGCAGCAGCTGTCGCAGCAGGTGCGCGAGCAGGGACAGCGCGAGGCGAAGCTGATCGTCGACGAGGCGCAGAAGCGCGCCGCGCTGCTGCTCGAGCGCGCGCAGGGACGCCTGCAGGCGATCGAGCGCGACATCAGCGAGCTGCAGCTGCGCCGCCGCGACACCGAAGGCTCGCTCGAGGCGTCGATCCAGGCGCTGTATCGCGCGCTGGAGTTCGTGCGCGAGCAGAGCACGGCCGAGACCGGCGACAAGCTGCTGCTCCACCGCCCGCGCCCCGAGAGGATTGACAAGGCGGAGCGCGCCGAAACAGCTGACGCGCCCCTGCAGGAGCGTGCCGCCGAGGCGCGGACCTGACAGACGCCCGCTTCGACATCAAGGTGACGCCCCGCGCCAGCCGCAACGCGATTGCCGGCTGGCGCGACGGCGTGCTGCTTCTCAAAGTCACCGCCCCGCCCGTCGACAGCGCCGCCAACGCGGCCGTCATCGCGCTCCTCGCTTCCGCCCTCGACCTCCCGAAACGCGCCGTCACGATCCTCCGCGGCGACACCTCGCGGCTGAAACACATCCGCGTAGAGGGACTGACTGTGGAAGCTGTGAAGGACCGGCTGCTAGACGTCAAGCGTTGACAGGGCCACGAAGTGTTCATCGTCGTGAGCGATGTCCAACCCGTGGATCGCCGCGCACGCATGAATGAGCAGGTCGGCCAGCGGCGCGGTCACACCCTTTGCGCGGCCGCGATCGGCCAGCCGGATCGCGCGTGCCCACGTGTCGTCGGTGATTTCATAATCGGGCAGCAGCGCCTCGTAACGGCGTAATGTCCGGCGCTCGGCGTCGTTGGTGACGCCCCGCCACAACTCGAGCCGCACGGGAGCGCACCACGCCGCTTCCCCGGCCTCGAGCAAGGCGTTGACGCGGTCGCGCTTCGCGGGGTCGCCGCTCCGGCGCAGCTGATGGACCCAGAGGGAGCTATCGACGAGAACGGGCACTCAGCCTCCCGTCGCGGGTGGTCTCCACGTCCTCAATCTGGTCGTTGGTCGGAAACGTGTCGCTGAAGGTGCCCGCATATCTGACGAGCTCCGCCATCCGCCGGCGTCGATTGAAGTCCTCCAGCACCTTCACCACCGCCTCCCGCTTCGTGCGGGCCTTGGTAAAGCGCATGGCATCCCGCAGCTCGTCCTCAGGAATATCGATGGTGGTCTTCATGCTTCCATTCTGCGCCTGTTTGGAACCCTGGTCAAACCATCGGGGAATCCACGATAATGGAGGTTCGTGGCCGCTGATCTCCTCCTCACCCACATCCGCCAGCTCTGGACCGTCGGCGGCCGCGAGCCGCTCGTCGGCCCCGCGCAGGGCGCGCACGCGGCCATCGACGATGGCCTTGTCGCCATCGAAGACGGGCGGGTGACCTTTGCCGGCCCCGGGTACGAGATCGACACGCAGGTCATCAAGGGGCCGCAGACGAAAGTCATCGATCTCGGCCTGCGCTACTCGGTCGTGCCCGGCTTCGTCGATCCGCACACGCACGTCGTCTACGCCGGCAACCGGCTGCCGGAGCTGCAGCGCAGGCTCGCGGGCGCCACGTATGCGGAAATCGCCCTGGAGGGCGGCGGCATCGTCGGCACCGTCGAGGCGACGCGGCGCGCGAGCGCCGCGGATCTCGCCAACCAGACCAAAGCGCGGCTCGACGAGATGCTGGCGTCGGGCACCACCACCGCCGAGGCCAAGAGCGGCTACGGCCTCGACACCGTCACCGAAAAGCGGATGCTCGAGGTCATTCGCGTGCTGAACGAAGACCACGCGATCGATCTCGTGCCCACCTTCATGGGCGCGCACGAGGTGCCGGTGGAGTTTCGGGGACGCAAGGCGGACTACATCGAGCTCGTGATCAATGAGATGTTGCCAGCCTGCGCGCCGCTGGCCGCGTGGTGCGACGTGTTCTGCGAAACGGGCGTGTTCACGCCCGACGAGAGCCTGCGCATTCTTGAAGCGGGCATGCGCCATGGGCTGAAGCCGCGCATTCATGCTGACGAGCTCGGCGCGTCAGGTGGATCGGAAGCCGCGGCGCGTGCCGGCGCCGTGTCGGCCGATCATCTCGTCCACGCCACCACCAACGGCATCGTCGCCATGCGTGAAGCCGGCGTGGTGGCCACGCTGCTGCCCTGCGCGGCTTTCTACCTGAAGCTTGGCCGCTTCGCGCCGGCGCGGCAGATGATCGAGCTGGGTGTGCCGGTGGCGCTGGCCACCGACGTGAATCCCGGCGGCGGCTTTTCGCCGTCCATGCCGTTTGCCATGGCGCTTGCGTGCTTCGGCATGAACCTCACCTTCGAGGAAGCGCTCGCGGGCGCGACGCTGAACGCCGCGTCGGCCCTGGACCTCGAAGAGGAAGTCGGCTCGCTCGAGCCCGGCAAACTCGGCGATCTCGTCATCGTACGCGGCGACGCCACCGAGCTGCTGCGCGTCAATGCGTCGCCCGTCACCGCCGTGGTCAAACGCGGCGCACTCGTCAGTGGTTCGTTCCCGCGCGTGTAACGCTTATGACACAGCCTTCCCTGCTCTCCCTTTCGGCCTCGCAACTGCTCGACGCCTTCGCCTCGAGCGCGCCCACGCCTGGCGGCGGGTCCGCGTCAGCCTTGTCGGGCGCTATTGGCGCGTCGCTGCTGGCGATGGTGGCGGCGCTGCCGAAGACGAGGACGGGCGACGCCGCCGAGCGCGTGGCGCTCGATGCCTCGGGCACGAAGCTTGGCGAGTTGCGTCAGACGCTCGCGGCCCTCGTCGACGAGGACACGCGCGCGTACGACATGGTGACCGCGGCGTTCAAGAACCCCAGGGGCACCGACGAGGAAAAGGCCGTCCGCAAGGCCGCCATTCAGACCGCGATGCGTGCCGCCACCGAGGCGCCGCTTGCCACCATGCGTGCCTGCGAGGCCGCGATGCGCGAGTCGGCCATCGT
>JAKFEY010000005.1:0-51689 GCA_036675475.1 Vicinamibacterales bacterium | reverse complement strand
GCGGCGCTGCTGCTCGTGCGATTTCGCGGCGGCGTCGATCGCGCGACCGCCGGCCTGACGCGCGCGCTGCCCGAACGGCCGCGCGCCTGGATCGCGCGCCAGGTGGACCTGCTGCTGCGCGGCCTGCACCGCGTGGCACGGCCGGCCCCCGCGGGCGCGGCACTCGTGTGGAGCGCCGCCGTCATGGCCGGCTCGACGCTCACCGCGTGGCTGGTACTCCGCGCGTTCGATCTCGACGCGCCCGCCATCAGCGCCGCGGTGGCCGTCATCGCGGTGCAGATCGGCGGCGCCGTCGTGCCCGTGCCGGGCGCCGTCGGCGTGTCGCAGGTGGTGACGGTGCAGACGCTCGCGCTGTGGGGCGTGCCTGAGGCGCCAGCCCTCGCATACGCGCTGATGTTGTACCTTGTGTCTCGCGTGCCGAAACTCGTCGTACTTCCGTTCGCGCTGTCGACGCTGAGAGCCGACTGATGGCGCTCAGCCCCTTCCGGCACAGCGAGCGGCGCCTGCTGCTGTTCACGGCCGACGCGCTGGCCGCGTTCGCGGCGCTCCTCCTCTCGCTGTGGACGTGGTCGCTCACCGCCGGCCATCAATTCGGCGGGGCGTTCGTCGCCGAGCGCTGGCCGTGGGTCATCGCGGTGCCCATCTGGCTCGTCGCCATCTCCTACGCGCGCAATCCACACTACGCGCTCGATCCGGCGGCCACCCGCCGCGCACTGCTTCGCGGCGCCGCGGCCATCCTCATCGCCTACCTCGCCGTCTTCTTCGCCTCGGGCCGCGCGGTGCTGCCGCGACTCGTGGCGATGTATTTCATCTGGGACGCGGCGCTGCTCACGTTCGCCGCGCGCCTGATCGCCGGCTGGATGATCACGCGCGAAGGGCGCAGCCGGCGCGTGCTCGTCGTGGGCGAGGGCGGCGCCATCGACAGCGCCCTCGAAATTCTCAGGCACCCGTCGTTCGGCGATCTGCACCTCGCCGGTGTCGTCGGCGAGCACGCGCGCGCGGAAGGCCTGCCGCTGCGCAAGGGCGCCGACCTGCTCGACGTCGCGCGAAACCTCGAGGCCACCGATCTCATCGTCGCCGCCACCGGAGACGTGCCCCCTGCCGTCGCCGAGGGCGCGCTGCTGTGCCAGGTGCAGGGCCTGGAAGTCGCCGCACTCAGCGACCTGTATGAACACACGTTCCAGCGCGTGCCGGTACGCCACCTGGGCCCCACGTGGGTGCTGAGCAATCTGATCGGCACCGCGCACCTCGCCGAACCCTCGGTGGCCAAGCGCCTGCTGGATGTCGCGGGCGGCGCCGTCGTCGGCATCTTCACGCTGCTCGTGACCCCGTTCATCGCGACGGCAATTCTGATCGACTCGGGGCGTCCCGTCCTCTACCGGCAAATTCGCCTCGGACGCGGCGGCCGCGAGTTCTGGATCATGAAGTTCCGGACGATGCAGAAGGACGCGGAGCGGGAAGGGCCGCAGTGGAGCCCGAAGAACGATCCGCGCACGACGCGCGTCGGACGGTTCCTGCGCAAGACGCGGCTCGACGAGCTGCCGAACATCTGGTGCGTGATCCGCGGCGACATGAGCATGGTCGGGCCGCGGCCCGAGCGGCCCGCCTTTGTCGACATGCTCGAACGCGAAGTGCCGCTGTATCGCGCGCGACTCGCGGTCCTGCCCGGCCTCACCGGCTGGGCGCAGGTGAGCCACAAGTACACCGATTCGGTGGACGATGCGATGGTGAAGCTGGAGTACGACCTGTACTACGTGAAGCACCAGTCGCTCGCGTTCGACATCGGCATTCTGCTGCGCACGGTGCGCACGATGTTTTCCCTGAAGGGACGCTGACATGGCGAACCCATTCGACGGGCGGCGCGTCGCCGCGATGGTCGTGCTGCTCGTTGTCCTGACAGCGGTGCTGCCGCCCGCGGCGGCGTACACGCTCGCGCAGTGGCGGATCGCGCGCGCGACCGAGACCGCGTCAGCCGCGGCGGCCCAGCTCGCGGCGCGGATGGACGAACTCCGCCAAGCCGCCGGCGCGCGCGCGGTGCTCGCCGGTTCCGGGTGCCGGCTGCCGCAGGCCTCGAGCGCGGGACTCGCATGGCTGCAGGCGCCGGTCGCGGCCGGACGCGCGTTCGAAGCCTCCTGGCCGCAGGATCCATGGGGACGCTGCTACCTGCTTCACGTGCCGGAAGCCGGCCGCGGCGCCGGCGGCCTGCTCATTTCCGCGGGGCCGAACGGATCCATCGAAACGCCGCTTAACGCTTCCGCTCCCTCCGGCGACGATATCGCCGCACTCGTTCGCTGATCGAGTGATGGCTGCAGCCGCCAAACTCCTGATCCTCGCGTCCACCGCGGCGGGCCTGCTGGTGCAGGCCTGGCTCGGCTCACGCGAATGGGCGCCGCTGCTGCCACTCACCATCGGCGCGCTCGTCGCCGGGTATGCGCTGGTGCGCGTGTTCCCGGTGTGGGGATGGGCGCCGCTGCTGATCGCGGCCTACATCTATCCAGCGATCTTTCATGCGACGCGCGAGTTCTTCACGTTCTCGTACTACGCGATCTGGCTCGCGGGACTGCTCGGCGGCATCCTGGCGGCCGCGCATCCGGCGCACTGGCACCTGCCTCCGGCATGGCGGCTGCCGCTCGCATTCTGGGCCCTGATCCTCGCGCTCGGATGGCCGCTCATTGCGTTCCGCGAGATGAACTTCATGTGGGGCTCGCTCGACGAGTACACGCTCGCCAACAGCGGACTCGGCGGCCCGCCGGCCGTCATCATCGTCACCATGCTGACGGCGGTGCTGCCGCAGATCGCCGGCATCCTGTGGTTCGACGCGATGTTCGGCGCGTTTGCGGAGCGCGACGCGTGGCCGTTCCGACGCGCGATCCTGCTGCCGCTCGCCATCGGCCTGGCACTGGGATCTGCGTTGGCGGTCTACCAGTGGACGATCGACATCGAGTTTCTGAGCGCGCACCAATGGGCATACTACGGCCGGGCGGCCGGCGGACTGCTCGACGGCAACGCCTTCGGCGCTCTCGGGGGACTCTGGAGCGCGCCGGCGCTGTCGCTCGCGCTGACCTCCGCGCCGCTGCTGTTCGCGACGGCGCTGTCGCTGACGCTGCTGCTCTGGGCGGGCGTCTGGGCGACGGGGTCGCGGATGGCGCTGCTCGCCGCGCTCTTCGGGCTCGCATTCATCGCGCTCGCGGGACTGCGCGGGCGGGGCCGATCGAACCTCCGCCGGCTTGGCGCGGTCGCCACGGCGGTGCTCGTCATGGCGGTCCTGCTGGCGGCACTCGGCAGGTTTGGCGCGCACGCGCGCTTCGGGATGGATCCGATCTCACGCGTCGTCGCGTCTCTTCCCGAGCCGAACAGGGAAGCGCTCGAGAAGTTTGTCGAGTTCGAGTTCTGGAACCGCTTCGGTCCATTCGGCACGGCGTCCGTCCAAATGATCAAGGACTCGCCGGCCGTGGGCGTCGGCGCAGGCACCTTCGAAACGATCTATCCCGACTACGCGTACGTGGTCACCAACGGCGCGACGCGCTCGCACTTCGACAACGCGCAGAGCTGGTACCGGCATCAGCTCGCGGAGCTCGGCCTGCTCGGCAGCCTCGGGTGGCTTCTCTGGGGCGCGGTGTTCGCGCTGTTCGTGTGGCGCGCTGCGCCCACGCGCGAAGGGCTCGTCGAAGCAACCGGCGTGAAGGCCGCCGTCATCGGGCTTGCGCTGATTTCGCTCGTCAGCATGCCGACGCGCAATATCTTCGTGTCGCTCTCGTTCTGGGTGTTTGCGTTCTGGCTCGTGAAGTTGAGCCCCGACATCGATCGGCCGCGATGGCTCGCGCGCCTCGCGGATCGCCGCGCGGGATGGGCGGCCGTCTGGCTGCTGGCGCTGGTGTTCGTGGCCGCCACCACCGTTGTGGGTGAAAGCCGGCTGCGTCCGCCGCACCGCGCGCTGATGGCCGCCTGGGATTACGTCAACGGCGTGTCGCGTCCCGTCGACACCGACGAAGGCATCGTGCGTTACACGGACGAACACGGCGTTGCGGTCTTCTATGCGGTGCCGGGCGCATACCTCAAGCTCGCCTTTCAGCTCGCGCATGACGATGCCGCGTCATCGCCCGTCCATGTGCAGATCCTTCAAGGGGATGCGCAGGTCGCGCACTTCGTGATCGGCGATCGCGGCTGGCGCGAAATCTACATCAAGGTGCCGGAAGGGCAGCCCGATCGCATGCTGCTGCAGACCATCGTCGACCGTCCCGCCACAAACGGCAGCGTGCCCGCGCGCGGCCTGATCCTGAAAGACTGGGAATTCGTCGCCAACCCGCCGCACGGCGCGATGGTGGCTACCGCCGCGCGATAACCGCGTAATCCATAAACCCAAACAGCCGCGCGTTGAGTTTGTCGGCGTTCGCGTTGAGCGCGTCGATGGTGGCTCTCAGGGCCAGAGGTGTGTCAGCGGCCTCGGGTCGATCTACATTTTCCAATCGATCGGCCGCAGTTACCGGCGAGCGCAGCTGTACATCCACCGACGTGAAGCCGCTGGCCTGCAGCAGGAACTTCAGCGTGTCGGGGTGGATGGGCTGCGCGTGCGTGAGGTCGCGGAGGTAGGCCTCGAAGAAGGCCATCCAGCACGCGGGGTTGATCGTCTCGAGAATCATCGGCGCGCCTGGACGCAGCTTGTGGAACGCGGCCTCGAGAAAGCGCGCGAGGTAACCGGGCTCGAGATGTTCCACGACCTGAATGGCCGTGAGCCCCGCGAGGCTGGCATCAGGCAGCGACTCGAGATAGGTGAGCGCGTCGGCCTGCTCGGCGTTGAACCCGCGCTCGCGGCACATCGCCACCATCTCGCCGTTGACGTCGATGCCGCGCGCCGGCACGCCGGCCTCTGACAGCAGCGCGAGCAACTCTCCGCGGCCGCAGCCCACGTCCAAGACGAACGCGTCGTTGGAGGGTTGGAGGGTTGGAAGGCTTGCGGTTGGAAGGTTGGCGCCGGCGAAGAGCGGCACGTAGTCCGCAAGCCGCGCGCTGATTTCCTCCTGCGAGCCGCGGAAGCGATCTTCGAAGCCGACGTAGGAGAAGTCGGTTGCTGGTTGCTGGCGGCTGGTTGCTGGTTGAGCCTGCTTGCCCTCCGGAGCGTGGAGCGCGAAGGAGGGTGGCCTGGCGGCGAGCGCCGCGAACTCCCTCTTCAGCGCGAGCGTGCGCTCGTTGGCAAGCACAATCTGTTCGCGCAACTCGGGTCCGCCGAGGGCGCGGTCTTTGGTGTCGACGTATTCCGTGATCGTCTGCAGATACGCAATCAGTGCGCTCTGGAAGGCCGCGCGCGCGGCGTGGTCAGCCTGGATCGACGCGCGCACCGCGGCAATCGCTTCCGCGGCTTCGACATGCGCGCCGATGTTGCGATTGAGATGGTCGACCAGCGCGGCGTTGAACTGCTGCTGGCGCTCGAAGATCGGGCCGATCAGCTTCCAGACGAAGGCACTGAATAACTGGGTCGCGCGCCGCGCGGGTTTGGCCGCCAGAATCTCCCACGTCTCGTTCGCGCGCGGCAGCTGCGACGGGTCATAGGGCACCGGCGCCCGCCCCGCCACCGGTCTGCCCCCCGCAACACCGCCCGCCTCGCCCAGCGCGCGCGACGCCGCATCGAGCGCCGTCAGCGCGTCGTTGTAGCGCCTGTCAGCGTCGAGCCGTTCGCGCTCGAGCCGCGCCACCAAATCCTGCAGGGGTTTTTCGGCCAAGAAGGGCAGATTATCTCAGGTTGCCTTCCCACGCTCACCCGAGGAGCGCGCCGAGCAAAGGATGCGGTTCCTCGGCGAATGGGTTGACCACCGTCACGCCGCTCCAGGTGAATCCGTGCTGGAGATCTTCCGAGAGCAGGAGCCGGCAGCCGGCTTCCGCGGATGCGGCGAGAATCACCGCGTCCCAGATGCCGAGCCGGTGGTCGGCGGCCAGATCCGCCGCACGTGCCATGACTGCCGACGACGTGGGCGCCACGTCGTGCGCATCCTGCCACGTCAGGATGGCCTCGCGCGCGACGGTCGGAGGCCTGCCGGCCTTGCGCACCAGCACGTTGAAGAGTTCGCCCAGGACCTGGGCGGGAACGACGACCGAGTCGGCGGGGAGGCGTTCAATGAGATCAAGCGCCCGGTTTTTCATGGCCGCGCCATTGGTGCCTTCCGCATACGCGAGCACATTGGTGTCGATCGCGATGGTCACGCGTCGGCCTCCCGGGCGGGGTTCCTAGCGGTCGTACAGCTCGTCGCGCGTCCAGCGCTTGACGCGCTGCACGGGCTGGCTGCGCAACCGCCGCAGCAGCACCCCGCGCGCTCCCGCGCGCTCGGTGCCGTCGTTCGTCGCCGGCACAATCTTCGCGACCGGCTTCCCATGACTGGTGACGACGAAGGTACGGCCTTGTTTGACGTGGCGCAGGAGGCTCGAAAAGCGTCGGTTCGCCTCGGCCGCGGCGACACGAGTGTTCGCCTTCATGATGTAGGTAGAATAACTACTTTTAACAGCCTGGGC
Source organism: Vicinamibacterales bacterium (assembly GCA_036675475.1). Taxonomy (GTDB): domain Bacteria; phylum Acidobacteriota; class Vicinamibacteria; order Vicinamibacterales; family SCN-69-37; genus JALYRV01. The sequence continues at coordinate 45,188 of JAKFEY010000005.1, read as the reverse complement.
AAGCCGTCAAGCAGGGCGAAGCCGTCTACCGGACCCCCGCCAGCGTCAGCGTAAACGCGCCGACCGCAAGGCCGGCTTCCATCTTCACCGGCAGGCGGCGCGCGTCGTTCGAGAACCACACGTGCATGCCGCGCGCGGCCGGCTGGCGCGTGGCCGTGTCGATGGCGTTGATCGACACCTTCCACGCCTGGAACGCGCCCGCAGGCGTCGAGACCGTCTCCGGCGCGCCGGCGACACGGATGTCGGCGTTGTAGACGTCGCCGCCGCTCGTCACCGGCATCTTCAGATACTCGCCCGGCTTGAGATACAGGACCTTGCGCAGCACGTAGATCGCCGAGAGCGCGTCCTGCGTGTACGGCGCGACGCTGAGCTGCCGCTTGTTGAGCGTGCCCGTCTGCACCGAATAGTCGGCCGTCCGCCCCGCGCCCTTGAAGTGCGTGGTCTTCACGCGCGTGCGGCTGCCTTCCTTCGAAAACACCGACGCCGTCAGCGGCAGCAGCGAGCGCGTGTCGAGCTGCGTTTCCGCCTTGTAGTAGAGATCGTAGAGCTTCGACAGGATCGAGCCGGGCTTGCCCTCGGCCACGAGGATGTACGCGGCGCGCGAACCCATCGGCCGCCGCTCCGCCACGCGCATGGTCGCCGTCCCGGCCGTGAAATACGTCGACCAGCCGACGTTGTAGGTGAGCGTCTCGCCCGCGGCGAACGGCACCTTCTGCTCGGCGGCAGGCGCGGCCGCAGCCGGCTTCTTCGCCGCCGGACGGGCTTGCGCCAGCGCGGCCGGGCCGGCGTCAGGCGCGCCCGCAAGCAGGGCGACGCCCAGTATCAATGTCGTCGTGGTCAGAGCTCGGCTGCGCGTGTACATCACTGATTAAGACGGTAACATGCTCCATACGGACGGTTTCATTGACGGACTTCGCGCCGTTCCGATAGCATGGCTTGTTTCTATGGGCAGCTGGCTTCCAATTCTGATCCTGCTCGGACTCGGTTTCGCCTTCGCGGCCGGCAACGTCCTCCTATCGCAATTTCTCGGCCCGAAAAAGCCCACGCCCGAAAAAATGGCGGCCTACGAGTGCGGCATGCCGCCCGTGGGCGACGCCCGCGAGCGGCAGTCGGTCAAGTTCTACCTCGTGGCCATGATTTTCCTGCTGTTCGACATCGAGGTCGCGTTCCTCTATCCGTGGGCGATGGCCCTCGGCGACCTCCGCTGGGCCGGCTTCATCCAGATTGTCGTGTTCTTCGCCCTGCTGTTCTCGGGCTACGCCTACGTCTGGCGGAAGGGCGTGTTCGACTGGGGCGGCGCCGCTCGCGCGGAAGATTAAGAGGCTGCCGGGCCTGAAGGCCCGGCCTACAACGATTATGGGTAACGACTTACACGAACTGCCGGTCATGACCACCTCGGTCGAGAAGATGGTGCAGTGGGCGCGGCGCTCGGCCATCTGGCCGGTCACGTTCGGGCTTGCGTGCTGCGCCATCGAGATGATGGCCATGAGCTGCGGCCGCTACGACATCGCGCGCTTCGGCGCCGAGGTGTTCCGCGGCTCGCCGCGCCAGGCCGACCTCATGATCGTCGCCGGACGGCTCTCGCGGAAGATGGCGCCCGTGCTGCGCCGCATCTACGACCAGATGCCCGAGCCCAAGTGGGTGATCTCGATGGGCGCGTGCGCGTCGGTCGGCGGCGTATTCGACAACTACGCCATCGTGCAGGGCGTCGACGAAATCGTGCCCGTGGACGTCTTCGTGCCCGGCTGCCCGCCGCGCCCCGAAGCGCTCATCTACGGCATCGTCCAGCTCCAGAAGAAGATCGATCGCCAGAGGATGTCGGCGTAATGGAGCCGACGTCGATTCTCGACGCGCTGGCCGCGAAGGTGCCCGGCGCGAACGCCCAGGCGGTGCCCGCCGTCGACATGGAAACGATCCTCGTCGCGCGCGAGTCGATCGTCGACGTCTGCCGCGTGCTGCGCGACGATGAGGCGTTTCAGTTCGGATTCCTGTCGGACGTCATCGGCGTCGACCTGCTGCCGCAGGAGCCGCGCTACGAGATCGTGTATCTGCTCGCGTGTCTCGGCCCCGCGTTCGTGACGCCCGGCAATGCCACGCCGGCGCCGCCGCGGCGCCTGCGCGTGAAGGTGCAGCTGCCAGGCAACGCGGCTTCCGAAGGAGCCGCGGGAGATGCCGCGAGAGTGGAGACCGTGTCGAGCGTGTGGCCCGCGGCCAACTGGCCCGAGCGCGAAATCTTCGACCTGTTCGGCATCGCGTTCACGAACCACCCGAACCTGCAGCGCATTCTCATGACCGACGACTGGGAAGGGCACCCGCTCCGCAAGGACTATCCGGTGCAGATCCGGAAGAGCGGCCACATTCCGTGGGAACTCAACGTCACGCCCGAGCAGTTCGCCGCCAACATCGCGGCGGGACGGAAACAGGCGGCTGAGGCAGCGAGGAAACCGGAATGACCGAGCTGCCGAGGCGCGCGGCGGAGCGGAGCGGGGCTTTGGGCCCCCGCGAGCGATGCCGCTTGGCGGGGTGCAGGGGCCCCCGCCATTCAAACAACGACGCAGCGAGGAAACCGGAATGACGGAACTCGGCACACGCCCGGGCCAGCTGCGCCGGGAGACGATGACCGTCAATATGGGGCCGCAGCACCCCAGCACGCACGGCGTGCTCAATCTGGTCATCGAGCTCGACGGCGAAACGATCGTCTCGGCCGAGCCGACGATCGGCTTCCTGCACACCGGCATCGAGAAGACGGCGGAGCAGAAGAAGTGGCAGCAGGTGATCCCGCTCGTCGAGCGCATGGATTATCTCGGCCCGCAGTCCAACAGCCTCGCGTTCTGCCTGTCGGTGGAGAAGCTGCTCGGCCTCGAGATGCCGGATCGCGTCACGTGGATCCGCGTGCTGATTGCGGAGCTGCAGCGCCTGAGCAGTCATCTGGTGTGGATCGGCACGCACGGCATGGAGATCGGCGCGATCTCCGTGATGATGTACGCGTTCCGCGAGCGCGAGCAGCTGCTCAACATGAACGAGATGATCGCCGGCTTCCGCATGTTCCCGAGTTACATGCGCATCGGCGGCCTGCGCGAGGATCTGCCGCGCGGCTTCAAGGAAGCGGTCACGGATTTCTTCGCCACGTTCGAGAAGCGCCTCGACGAGTACGAAAAGCTGTTGACCTCGAACCCCGTGTGGATCAAGCGCACGCAGGGCGTCGGCCGGCTGTCGAAGGAAGACACCATCGCGTGGTCGCTCGTCGGCCCGATGGCGCGCGCCGTGGGCGTGCCCTATGACGTGCGCAAGGTGTTTCCGTACCTGAAGTACGAGACGTTCGATTTCGACGTGCCGACCGCCACCGAGGGCGACGTGTTCGCGCGCTATCAGGTGAAGATGGCCGAGATGCGGCAGAGCGTCCGCATCTGCCGCCAGGCGCTCGAGCGCATCACGCCCACCGGCGTCTACGACTGCGGCGACTTCCGCATCGTCCCGCCGCCGAAGGACCGCGTGTATACGGAGATGGAAGCGCTCATCCAGCACTTCCTGATCTACTCGCAGGGGTTCACGGTGCCGAAGGGCGAGGCCTACGTGCCGGTCGAAGGGCCGCGCGGCGAGCAGGGCTTCTACATCGTGTCGGACGGATCGAACCGCCCCGTGCGCATCAAGTCGCGCGCGCCGTCGTTCTATGCCGTGCAGGCGCTCGAGAAGATGATCGTCGGCGGCCTGATCGCCGACGTCATCGCCGTCATCGGCTCGACGGACGTTGTCATGGGAGACGTGGACCGATGAGCGCGCGATGCTCGGGGCTTGGTCCGGTATTCCTCAGCGCCGCCGAGGCGAGTCGGGCCAAAGAGCGGTCCCTCCGATGTCTTTTTAACGGCGTCGCTGATGAACACCGGACACCGCCCCTGCGCGCGGCGCTCATCTACGGCGCGAGCGAGCGTAGGCGAGCGAGCCACGCGCCCGGAGTGGGGCATTGGGGCCCCCGCGAGGGCGCGTGCAGGGGAGTCCGAGGGGCGACGCCCCTCGGGAGATTATGAGCTTTCACCCACTGATGGATTACGGCGCCGGACATCACAAGTCCGAGCGCACGCTGCCCGAGGACGGGCCGGCGTTTTCGTTCACGCCCGAGCGGCGCGCGCGGTTCGAGGCGATCGCGGCGCACTATCCGCCCGAGTTCCGGAAGTCGGCGATGCTCGACGCGCTGTATCTCGCGCAGGAGCAGCAGGGCCACATCACCGGCAACGCGATGGCGCATGTCGCCGAGGTGGTGGGGTGCACGCGCGCCGAGGTCGAGGAGAACGTCGCGTTCTACACGATGTTCTACACGAAGCCGATGGGCCGCAACGTGCTGCAGGTGTGCCGCACGCTGTCGTGCGCGCTCAACGGCGCCGAGCGGGTCACCGAGGCGCTCTGCGCGAAGCTGAACGTCAAGCCGGGCGAGATTGACGCGACGGGCGACTTCACGGTCGTGGAAGTCGAGTGCCTGGGCGCGTGCGATCGCGCGCCGGTCGTGATGGTCAACGACGACTGGCACGAGCACGCGCGTCCCGAAGACGCCGGCGCGCTGGTCGACGCGATTCGCGCCAAGGGCCCGGCTGCGCTCAGCGGCTGCTACCTGGACATCGAGAAGAAGCTGACCGCCGGCGCCGATCCCGCACTGCACGCGCGCCCTGAAGCGGGGAAAAAGAAGTAGGCATGCTCCCAGTTCTCACGCAATTCGCGGGCGAGCGCGACAGCTATACGCTCGACTTCTATCTGCAGCGCGAAGGCTACCAGGCCCTCAAGAAGGCGCTGGCGATGACGCCCGCCGATCTGATCGAGGAAGTGAAGAAGTCGGGCCTGCGCGGCCGCGGCGGCGCGGGCTTCCCGACCGGCATGAAGTGGCAGTTCGTGCAGAAGGACTCGCCCAAGCCGAAGTACATCTGCTGCAACGCCGACGAGAGCGAGCCCGGCACGTTCAAGGATCACGTGCTGATGGAGCGCAATCCGCACCTGCTGATCGAGGGCTGCCTCATCGCGTGCCACGCCATCGGCGCGAAGACCGCGTACATCTACATCCGCGGCGAGTTCTATCACGTGCAGCGCCGGCTCGAAGAGCAGATCGAAGCGGCCCGCAAGGCCGGCTACGTCGGCAAGAATATTTTCGGCACCGGCTTCGACTGCGAGGTCTACGTGTTCCGCGGCGCGGGCGCGTATGAAGCCGGCGAAGAAACCGCGCTGATTGAATCGCTCGAAGGCAAGCGCGCGCAGCCACGGATCAAACCTCCCTTCCCGGCCGTCGCCGGGCTGTGGCAGAGCCCGACCGCCGTCAACAACGTCGAGACGCTCTGCAACGTGCCGCTGATCGTGAAGAACGGCGCGGACTGGTTTGCGAAGCTCGGGCCCGAGAAGAACGGCGGCCCGAAGCTGTTCTGCGTCAGCGGCCATGTGGAGCGTCCCGGCACGTTCGAGACGTCGATGCACACGACGCTGCGCGAGCTGATTTACGACCCGAAGTACGCGGGTGGCATCAAGGGCGGGCGCAAGCTGAAGTGCGTGATTCCCGGCGGATCGTCGGTGCCGGTGCTGCTGCCTGATCAACTCGACATTCCCGCCAGCTTCGATGGCGTTGCCGCCGCCGGCTCGATGCTCGGCTCGGCCGGCATGATCGTCATGGACGACACCACGTGCATGGTGTGGGCGGCCACCAATCTGCTGCACTTCTACCAGCACGAGTCGTGCGGCAAGTGCACGCCGTGCCGCGAAGGCACCGACTGGCTGTTGAAGCTCCTCCAGAAGGTGGAGCGCGGCGACGGGCAGATGGAAGACATCGATTTGCTCATGAGCGTGGGCAACAACATCGCGGGCAAGACGCTGTGCGCCTTCGGCGACGCGGCGGCGACGCCCGTGCTGACGACCATCAAGACGTTCCGGCACGAGTACGAGGAACACGTGAAGCACGGCAAGTGCCCCTATCACGCCGACTGGCGCGGCGCGGGACACCTGCACCATGAACACCATGCCGTCGCGGGACCCGCATGATTGACTGGGTGAGCCTCAATCGCACGCTGATCGCGCATCTGGTCCTGATCGGCACCGTTTTCCTTCTGCTGCAGATTACGGCGGCCGTGCTCGTGTACATGGAGCGCAAGGTCGCCGCCATCATCCAGCAGCGCCACGGGCCCTGGCTCGTCGGCCCGCGCGGCCTGCTGCAGCCGCTGGCCGACATCCTCAAGCTGATCATGAAGGAGGAGCTGCGGCCGCAGGGCGCCGACAAGTGGCTCTTCTATCTCGCGCCCGTGCTGTCGGCCGTCGCGGCGTTCGCGGCGTTCTCGGTCGTGCCCTTCGGCACCGAGACGACGCTGTTCGGGCTGCTCGACGAGCCGCTGCCGCTGCAGGTCACCGACGTCAACGTCGCCATGCTCGTGATCTTCGCGATCACGTCGATGGGCGTCTACGGCATCGTGCTCGCCGGCTGGGCGTCCAACAGCAAGTACTCGCTGCTCGGCGGCCTGCGCTCGTCGGCGCAGATGATCAGCTATGAGCTGTCCTACGGCCTCAGCCTCGCCGCCGTCGTCGTGATGGCCGGGTCGCTGTCGCTGCGCGAGATCGTCGATGCGCAGGCGGGCTACTGGTGGGTGGCCGGCGCGCTGCCGGTGCCGCGCTGGAACGCGCTGATCGTGCCGTTCGGCTTCTTCGCGTTCATCATCTACATGATTGCCGGCGTGGCCGAAACGAACCGCGCGCCCTTCGACTTCCCGGAAGCGGAGCAGGAGCTCGTCGCGGGCTACCACACCGAGTACAGCTCGATGAGTTTCGCGCTGTTCTTCCTGGCCGAGTACGTGAACATGGCGACGGTGTCCGCCGTCGCCGTCAGCCTGTTCCTCGGCGGCTGGCACGGGCCGTTCCTGCCGGCGTGGCTCGGGTGGATCTGGTTTCTCGTGAAGGTGTTCGCGATCCTCTTCTTCTATATCTGGATGCGCTGGACGCTGCCGCGCTACCGCTATGACCAGCTGATGGAGTTTGGCTGGAAGTACCTGCTGCCGCTCGCCACGCTCAACCTGCTCGGCGCGGCCGCGCTCACCATTTACCTGGGCTGGTAGCCGATGGACCTGATTCTCTTCTACGTGTTCGGGGCCGTCGCGGTGCTGGCGTCGCTGTTCGTGGTCGGCCAGCGGCACCCGATGTACAGCGTGCTGCTGCTCATCGTGTCGTTTGGCGCGCTCGCCGGCCTCTACGTGCTGCTCGACGCGCCGTTCGTGGCCGTGACGCAGATCATCATCTACGCCGGCGCCATCATGGTGCTGTTCCTCTTCACCGTCATGCTGCTCAACGCGCACCGTGAGGACGATGCGCTGCCGCCGGCGGCGCCGCTCTTCGGCGGCCCCGGCCCGCGGCGGCTCGGCGCGGTGCTGTCGGTGCTGCTCGTCGTCGAGCTCGGCTGGGCGCTCATGACCATCCAGACGACGCCGTTCGACGAGCCGGCGGGCGACATCACGTCGGTGCGTGAGATCGGCCGGCGCCTGTTCACCGACTACGCGTTTGCGTTCGAGGCCACGTCGCTGCTCATTCTCGTGGCCATGGTGGGCGCGGTCATCCTGGCGCGCAAGCAGCCAAGGGAGCTTCCGTAGTGCTGACGTTGAACCACTTCCTGCTGTTGTCCGCGGTGCTGTTTGCCATCGGCACGGCCGGCGTGTTCCTGCGCCGCAACCTGATCACCGTGCTGCTGTCGATTGAGGTCATGCTCAACGCCGTCAACCTGACGTTCGTCGCGCTCGGCCGCTATCAGGGCCGTGTCGACGGGCAGATCATCACGTTCTTCGTCATGACCGTGGCGGCGGCCGAGGCCGCGGTCGGCCTGGCCCTCGTGATTGCGCTCTTCCGGCATCGCGAGACGCTCAGTCCCGACGCCTATACCTCGCTGAAGTGGTGACCGCGTGCTGCTGCTGATACCTGGACTTCCGTTTCTCGGCTTCCTGATCAACGCGACCTTCGGGCGCCGCCTGTCGCGCGGCGTCTCGGGCGCGATTGCGTCGGGCGTGATGCTGGCCGCGTTCGGCGTGTCGCTGGCGGTGGTCATGCAGATGCTCGGCACGCCGGCCGACGGCGGCGTGCTCACCGCGGAGGCCGGGGGCCTCCGGGCGATCGAGCACCGGATCTTCACGTGGTTCGCGTCGGGCGACCTGTTCGTGCCGTTCTCGCTGCGCGTCGACCCGCTGTCGGCGCTGATGATTCTCGTCGTCACCGGCATCGGCTCGCTCATTCACATCTACTCGACGGCGTACATGCACGACGAGCCGCCGGGCGAATACGCGCGCTATTTCTCGTACCTCAACCTGTTCGCGTCGTTCATGCTGATTCTCGTGCTCGGCGCGAGCTTCCCGGTGATGTTCGTGGGCTGGGAGGGCGTGGGCCTCTGCTCGTACCTGCTCATCGGCTTCTGGTTCAAGAAGAAGAGCGCGTCGGACGCCGGCAAGAAGGCGTTCATCGTCAACCGCATCGGCGACTTCGGCTTCATCCTCGGGATGCTGCTGATCTTCGTGACCTTCGGCACGCTCAACTTCCAGGAAGTGAACGCCCTCGCGGCGGCGCGCCCGGTGGAGCATGCGTCGTTCTTCAGTCTCGGCGGCGCGACCCTCACCATCGCCACGCTGCTGCTGTTTCTCGGCGCCACCGGCAAGTCGGCGCAGATTCCGCTCTACACGTGGCTGCCCGACGCCATGGAAGGCCCCACGCCCGTCTCCGCGCTCATTCATGCGGCGACGATGGTGACGGCGGGCGTGTACATGATTGGCCGCAACGCGGTGCTGTTCAGTCACGCGGAGCTGACGATGAACGTCGTCGCGGTGATTGGCGTGGCGACGGCGCTGATGGCGGGCACGATTGCGCTGGTGCAGAACGACATCAAGCGCGTGCTCGCGTATTCGACGGTGTCGCAGCTGGGGTACATGTTCGTGGCGATGGGCGTCGGCGCGTTCGCGGCCGGCATCTTCCATCTCTACACGCACGCGTTCTTCAAGGCGCTGCTGTTCCTCGGATCGGGCGCGGTCATTCACGCGCTGGCGGGGGAGCAGGACATCCGCAACATGGGCGGCCTTCGGAAGAAGCTGCCGATCACGTACTGGACGTTCATGATCGGCTGCCTGGCCATTGCCGGCGTGCCGCTGCTGTCGGGCTTCTTCTCGAAGGACGAGATCCTCTGGAAGACCTACGCGAGCGGCCACTTCGGCATCTGGATCGTGGCGGTTGTCACGTCGCTGCTGACGGCGATCTACATGTTCCGGCTGGTGTTCCTGACGTTCCACGGCGAGCGCAGGCACGATGTGCCTTCAGGGGCGCACCATGCGCCCGATCACATCCACGATGCGCCGCGCGCGATGGCGATTCCGCTGATTCTGCTCGCGGTCGGCTCGATCGTCGCCGGCTACATCGGCGTGCCGCACGCGCTTGGCGGCCACAACGTCATCGAAGGGTTCCTCGAGCCGGCGTTCCATGCCGGGTTGCAGACTCCAGGCTTGGGGCCAGAGGCCACAGGCCTGGAAGCCGCCGGCGACCACGCAGGCGCCGCGCCCGCTGCGCAGGGAGAACACGCGGCCGCCGAGGAGCATGCGGCCGACACGGGCACTGAGCTCGCGCTCATGGGCCTGTCGAGCGCCATTGCCGTGGCGGGCATCGCCATTGCCTTCGTGCTGTTCGTGAAGCGGCCGCGCAAGGCCAACCTGCATCCCACGGGACTGCAGAAGGTGCTCGTGAACAAGTACTACGTGGACGAGTTGTACGACGCGGCCGTCGTGCGGCCCATTCACGCGATTTCATCCGGCGTGCTGTGGAAGGGCGTCGACGCGCGCCTGATCGACGGCGCCGTCAACGGCACGGGCGCGGTGATTCGCGCCGGCAGCAGCTCGCTGCGCCGGGTGCAGACCGGCTCCGTGCGCGCGTACGCCATGGCGCTGTTTGCCGGCGTCGTCGCGATGATCGGCTACCTTCTGTGGAGACAGTAGTTAACTGACATGCTCCTAACTCTGACCGTCGCTCTGCCGCTGGTAGGCGCCCTCCTCGTACTGGCGGTGGGGCGCAGCGAAGGCCGTGAGCGGCTCGTACAGTGGATCGCGCTCGGCGCGTCGCTCGCGACGCTCGCGCTCACGCTGGCGCTCTGGTACTGGTTCGATCCGGCCTCGGCCGACTTCCAGTTCGAGGAGCGCCGCGCCTGGATTCCGTCGTTCGGCATCTCGTATCACGTCGGCCTCGACGGCATCAGCCTGATGCTCGTCGTGCTGACGGCGTTCCTCTCGCCGATTGCGCTGCTGTCGTCGTGGGAGTCGGTGCACAAGAAGGTGATGGCGTTCACCTTCTTCCTGCTGGTGCTCGAAGCGGCCATGATCGGCGTGTTCATTGCCGTCGATCTGTTCCTCTTCTACATCTTCTGGGACGCGATGCTCATCCCGATGTATTTCCTCATCGGGGTCTGGGGCTACGACCGGCGCATCTACGCGGCCATCAAGTTCATTCTCTACACGATGGCCGGCAGCATCCTCATGCTGCTCGCGATCATCGGCCTGGCGTACTACTTCGCCGATGCCACCGGCGTGCCGAGCTTCGACCTGATGGATCTCTACGGGCTCGAGCTGCCCGTCGCCACGCAGTACTGGTTCTTCCTCGCGTTCGCGCTGGCGTTTGCCATCAAGGTGCCGCTGTTTCCGTTCCACACGTGGCTGCCCGACGCGCACGTCGAGGCGCCGACGGCCGGGTCCGTGATTCTGGCGGGCGTGCTGCTGAAGATGGGCACGTACGGGTTCATCCGCTTCGCGTTCCCGCTGTTCCCGATTGCGGCCGCGGCGTTCGCGCCGTGGCTGGCGGCCCTCGCCGTCATCGGCATCATCTATGGCGCGCTCGTGGCCATGGTGCAGCCCGACATGAAGAAGCTGGTGGCCTACTCGTCGGTGAGCCACATGGGCATCATCGTGCTGGGCATCGCGGCCATGAACACGCAGGGCGTGCAGGGCGCCATGTTCCAGATGCTCGCGCACGGCGTCAGCACGGGCGGCCTGTTCCTCATCGTCGGCATGCTGTCGGATCGCCGGCACACGCGCCTGATTTCCGAATACGGCGGCCTCAAGGCGGTGATGCCGAAGCTGGTCGCGGCGTTCCTGCTCATCACGCTGGCCTCGATTGGCCTGCCGGGCATGAACGGCTTCATCGGCGAGTTCCTGTCGCTCATCGGCGCGTTCCGCTATGACTGGCGCTTCGCGTCGGTCGCCGCCGTGGGCGTGATTCTGTCGGCGGTGTACATGCTGTGGCTGTTCCAGCGCGTCAACTACGGCGAGATCACCAACGAGAAGAACCGCCGCCTGCCCGACCTCACGCTGCGCGAGTGGTTCGTGATCGGCCCGGTCGTCGCCATGGCCATCTTCATGGGTGTGTTCCCGAACGTGTTCCTCAAACCCATGGCGCCCTCCATCGAGCGCGTGATCGAGCGGGTGGTGGGGCGGCAGCCGGTGATCGTCGAACTGGAGGGCCAGAGGCCAGAGGCCAGAGGCCACAGGCCTGAGCCGCTCGCGCCGTTGCGCTCGCGGCTGGCTTCCCAGCAACCAGCAACCGTGGGCGGTGCGCGATGAACGAATTTGCCGCCCTGACCCCGATCCTCACGCTGACGCTGGCCGCGGTGGGCGTCATGCTGGCCGAGGCGTTCCGGCCGAAGGGCGACCGCATGCCGATGGAGCTGCTGGCGCTCATCGGCTTTGCCGGCGCGCTGGTGTCGTCGGTGTTCCTGTGGGATCACGACGCCATCAGCTTCCGCGTCATCCGCGCCGACAACTTCGCCATCTTCTTCAACGTCGTCGTCTGCATCATCGGCATCCTGTCGGTGCTGCTGTCGGCGGGCGCGGCCGAGCGCGACGACATTCCGCTTGGCGAGTACTACACGCTGATGCTGTTCTCGGCGGCGGGCATGATGATGATGGCCGGCGCCGTCGACCTGCTCGTCATCTTCATCGCGCTCGAAGTGATGTCGCTGTCGGTGTATATCCTGACGGGCATCCGCCGGATGAAGCCGCTCGGCGCCGAAGGGGCCTTCAAGTACTTCATCCTCGGCGCGTTCTCGAGCGCGTTTTTCCTCTACGGCATCGCCTTCGCGTTCGGCGTCTCGGGCTCCACCGACCTGTCGCGGCTGGGATCCGAAATCGCGGCGCGCGCGCAGGACCCCGGCGTCCTCGAGCTGCTCGCGATGTCGCTGCTGCTCGTGGGCTTCGCTTTCAAGGTGTCGGCCGTGCCGTTCCACATGTGGACGCCCGACGCCTATCAGGGCGCGCCGATCCTGGTGACCGGGTTCATGTCCACCGGCGTGAAGGCCGCGGCCTTCGCCGCGCTCACCCGCGTGTTCCTGTCGGCGTTCGAGCCGATGCAGGCCAACTGGATTCCGATCATGTCGGCCATCGCGCTGCTCACGATGATCGTGGGCACGGTCGTCGGCGTGATGCAGTCGAGCGTGAAGCGCATGCTCGCGTACTCCGGCATCGCGCACGCCGGCTACATCCTGGTCGGCCTGATTGCCGCCAACGACGTCGGCAAGGCGTCGATCCTGTTCTATGTGCTCGCGTACGCCGTGACGAACCTCGGCGCGTTCGGCGTGATGGCCGCGCTCAGCACGTCGGAGCGCGAGTTCGACGACATCCGCGAATTCAACGGCCTCTGGCACACGCGCCCCGGCATGGCCGCGCTCATGAGCGTGTTCCTGCTGTCGCTCGGCGGCTTCCCGCCGATGGCCGGCTTCATCGCGAAGTGGTACGTCTTCGGCGCGGCCGTGCAGACCGGCCACTACTGGCTCGCCATCATCGGTGTGCTGAGCAGCGTGGTAGCGGTCTTCTACTACCTGCGGATTGTCGTGGCGATGTACATGACCGAGGAAGGCACGGCGCCCGCCATCGCGCTGCCGCGCCTGCCGGCGCTGGCATTTGCCGGCCTGGCCCTCGCGCTCATCGGCGTGTTTTATCTCGGCATCCTGCCGTCGTGGGCCATCGAAGCCGCGCGGGCATCGATCGGGACGATTTTTTAACGGCGGGGGCCCCTGCACCCCGCCTGGCTCGGTCGCTCGCGGGGCCCCTACGCCCCGCTCCGCTCCCTCGCGCCTGCTGATCTCAACGCGGCAACCAGCACTTCATCGTCTTCCGGCCCGACCGTTCTCACATCAAGCAACACGCGGCCGTCGTGAATGCGCGCGATAACCGGCGTGGCCGCGTTCCGCAGGCGCGACTCGATGTCGCCGGCCGACAGTGTGTCGTGCGTCAGCGCGACGAGCACTGTTGGCAGTTCCACGTCGGGCGCGCTTCCTCCGCCGATAGCGCTCACTCCCCCAATCAATTCCGCCTTCCAGACTGACGGAAGGGCCGCCGCGATGGCCGAGGCGCGCGCGCGGATTTCGTCGACGCTCATCGCGATCATCCGCCATATGGGCAGCTCCTCGGCTGCCCGGCCGGAGGCGTGCGCGTGCAGCGTGGCCTCGAGCGCGGCGTACGTGAGCTTGTCGACGCGCAGCGCGCGCATGAGGGGATGGCGCCGCACGCGGTCCACCAGCGCCGTGCTGCCCGCGATGATGCCCGCCTGGGGCCCGCCGAGCAGCTTGTCGCCGCTGAAGCTGACCAGGCCCGCGCCGGCCGCCAGGCTGTCGCGGACGGACGGCTCGTTGGGAAAGCGCGGATCCGGCGCGAGCAAGCCGCTGCCGAGGTCCTCGAAGAGCGGCAGCGAGAACTCGCGGGCGATCGCGGCGAGCTCGCCCAGCGCCGGCCGCGCGGTGAAGCCCTCGATGCGGAAGTTCGACGGATGCACGCGCAGGATGAGGCCCGTACGGCTGTTGATCGCCGCCGCGTAGTCAGCGGCGCGCGTCTTGTTGGTGGTGCCGACCTCGCGCAGGATGGCGCCCGACTGGGCCATGACGTCGGGCACGCGGAAGCCGCCCCCGATTTCCACCAGCTCGCCGCGCGAGACGATGACCTCGCGGCCCGCGGCGAGCGCGGTCAGCACGAGCAGCGTGGCCGCGGCGTTGTTGTTGACGGCAACGGCCGCCTCGGCGCCCGTCAGCTCGCGGAGCAGCGGCTCGGCGTGCACGTCGCGCCGTCCGCGCGTGCCGGCCGGGAGGTCATACTCGACGCTCGCGTAGCCCGCAGCTTCGCCCATCCGAGCGAGCGTTGAGGACGCCATCGGCGCGCGACCCAGATTCGTGTGCAGGATGACGCCGGTCGCGTTGATGACGCGCCGCAGGCTCGAGGTCTCGCGCGCGGCCAGCGACCGCCCGGCGTGGCTCATGACTGTCTCGTCAGGCGCTTCCTGGGGTTCCGCCGCCTTCCGCACGTGTTCGGCCGCCTCGCGCAGCGCGGCGACGACGAGGGGCCGGCCGTGGCGCGCGATCCATGCCTGCGCATCCGGGCGCTGCAGCAGCGCGTCGATCGAGGAAATCCTCCGTGACCCCATCCCCGGTATTATTCTTTAGAGCCGTGTCACAGCCGCCAAGTTATCGCCCAGCCGAACGTTTCTGGCCCTATGCCGACTTGTCCGAGCAGCCCTCGGACGAGGAGCTCGCGGCGCTCGATCCCGAGCTGCGGGCCGCGCTCGTCGGCGCGCCAGCGCTGCCATTCTCGCTGACCGTCGTGTTCCCGCGGTTCGAGGGCGACGGCTACGCGCGGGCCATCGAGATTGCGAAGGGCGCATCCGACTATCGCGAGATGGGCGAGGGCGCCGGCTTCCGGCATCGGGCGCGCTTCTATCCAGGTGAGGCCGCCCGCCTGCGCGACCTGTACGAGCTGGTGGGCGGGGCCGACGGCACGGAAGTGCTCATCGACGACAAGCCCGTGCCTTACGCCCGCGAGCTCTGGCTGCCCCTCGTCTGGTTTCTGCTGTCATAATCTGCCGGTGGCTTCCCCAGCCCCAATGGTGACGTGGCGCAATCTTCTGAAGAATCCGTCCGCAGACTCACGACCCTGTCGGGAGAGCTGAAGCGGCTCGAGACCGAGTACAACCAGTTCTTTTCCGGCCGTCTGCCTCGTCCCCCCTGGGAGACGCGCTCGCGCGTCGAATCGCTCATCAAGAAATGGGATCGCGAGAGCTTCGAGGCCTCCGCGGTCGACAAGTTCAAGTTTCAAACGCTGCAGGCCCGCTATTCGACCTTCGCCGATCTGTGGGATCGCGGCCTTCGCGCGCGTGAGGAAGGCCGGCCTGGCCCGTTCAACTGGGCGACCTCCACGCCCGCGCCGGCCAAACCGGGCGAGCCGCCCGTGCCGCATGTCGTCCACGTCACCGCCATTGGCGATCCCATGAAGGACATCGACAAGGTGCGCGAGCTGTACGAATCGCTGATGGACGCGCGCCGCGAAGCGGGCGGGCACGTCGTGCCGTTCCATCGCTTCGTCGGGCTCGTGAAGGAACAGGTCCGCACGCTGCAGCAGAAGGGCAGCCCGGAAGTGGCGTTCCGCGTGGCCGTGACCGAGGGGAAGGTGAGCTTTACGGCGAGAGGGTTGAAGGGGTGGACGGACGACTGAATTTGGTGATCTGGTGATCTGGTGATTTGGTGATTTGGTGATCTGGGGACGCGGGACCCGGAGCAACTCCAGGCCCCGCGTGCTATGAGGTCTAGTTGGGTTTGGTGACGTTGCCGGCCTGCGGGCCCTTCGGACCGTCGACGATCTCGAACTCGACCGCCTGGCCTTCCTCCAGCGTCCGGAAGCCGTTCCCCTGGATCGCCGAGAAGTGAACGAACACGTCACTGCCGCCTTCGCGCTCGATGAAACCGTAGCCCTTGGCGTTGTTGAACCACTTGACCTTACCAGTAATACGCATGTACTTGCCTCTGTCTTGCGGGCGACGGGAGCACCGTCGCCAGATCACCCGGGTGCGCCATCCTCACGGTCGCGTCCGGGCACAAAAAAGGCCGCGAATGCGGCCCTTAACGCGGCACAGCGTTACGAGTGCCGCTGCCATACTAGCCAGCGCCGAAACGGCTGTCAAAGTATTCTTTAAACCACATTCATGCGTGCACTTCTCAGCGTTTCCGACAAAACCGGCCTGACCCCCTTCGCCGCCGAACTCGCCCGCCGCGGCTGGGAGCTGGTCTCCACCGGCGGCACCGCCAAAGCCCTGGGCGACGCGGGCCTCGCCGTCACCGGCATTTCCGCCATTACGAACTTCCCCGAAATGATGGACGGCCGCGTCAAGACGCTGCACCCGGCCGTCCACGGCGGCATCCTCGCTCGCCGCCATCGCCCCGACGATCTCGCCGCCATCAGCGCGCAGGGCATCACGCCCATCGATCTCGTGGTCGTGAATCTCTATCCGTTTCAGGAAACGGCGAAGAAGCCTGGCGTCGCGTTCGACGAGCTGATCGAGAACATCGACATCGGCGGACCGTCGATGGTGCGCTCGGCCGCGAAGAACTTTCGCGACGTGCTGATCGTCGTCTCGCCCGGCGACTACGACAGCGTCCTGCACCAGCTCGCCCGGCCCGACGGCCCCTCCCTCGACTTCCGCTATCAACTGATGCGGAAGGCGTTCATGCACACGGCGTTCTACGACAGCGCGATCGCCGCCGCGTTCATGCGCATCGAGACGCCGGAAAAAGGGGACGGGTCTAATTTTCCGCCCGCACCCGCGAAAATTAGACCCGTCCCCTTTTCCCACCATCCCCAGCCGCGGACGCTCCGCTACGGTGAAAATCCGCATCAGAAGGCCGAGTGGACGCCGCGCGACGATGCGGGGAAGTGGACCGTGCATCAGGGCAAGGAGCTGTCGTACACGAACCTGCTCGACCTCGACGCCGCCATGCGCATCGTCCTCGAGTTCACCGAGCCGGCGGCGGCAGTGATCAAGCACACCAATCCGTGCGGCGCGGCCACCGGCCCCACGGCGGCCGAGGCGTATGTGGCGGCACGCGACGCCGACGCGCTCTCCGCCTTCGGCGGCATCGTCGGGCTGAACCGGCCGATTGACGAGGCCACGGCGCGCGCGCTGACGTCGACGTTCATCGAAGCCGTGATCGCGCCCGGGCTCGAGCCGGGCGCGGCCGACATTCTCGCGACCAAGGCGAATCTGCGTGTCGTGACGACGGACTTCGCGGTCGCGCGGACGGGGCCGTTTGCCGACACCGGCGACATCCGGACGATTCTTGGCGGCATGCTGACGCAGCAGTCGGATCACGTCGACGAGGCGCTTGACGCCTGGCCTTCAGCGCTATCGGGCCAATCTACGATTTACGATGCTGTGTTCCCCAAGGTCGTCACGAAACGCGCGCCAACGGCTGAGGAATGGGAAGCGCTGCGCTTCGCGTGGCGCGTCTGCGCGCACGTGAAGTCCAACGCGGTGATCTTCACCGCGCGCGATCGCACGCTTGCGGTCGGCGCCGGCCAGATGAGCCGCGTGGATGCCGTCAACATTGCCGTGGCGAAGGCGGCCGGCAAGCTGCAGGCGTCGGTCGCGGCATCCGACGCCTTCTTTCCATTCCGCGACGGGCTCGATGCCGTGGCCGCGGCCGGCGCCACGGCGGTGGTGCAGCCGGGCGGCTCGAAGCGCGATGATGAGGTGATCGCCGCGGCCGACGAACAGGGCCTCGCGATGGTGTTCACGGGACGCCGGCACTTCCGCCACTGATGGCCGCCGACAGACAGGCGGCCAACCGGATTCTTGTCGCCCTCGTGGCGGCGTCGGCCGTCCTGCTGTTTCTCGGCCTCGACGCGTCGACAATCTGGGACGCGAACGAGGCCTTCTACACCGAGACGCCGCGGCAGATGGTGCTGTCGGGCGACTACGTCAATCCCACCTTCAACGGCGAGCCGCGCTTCAACAAGCCGGTTCTGAGCTACTGGATCGTCGCGACGTTCTACAAGGTGTTCGGCGTGGCGGTGTGGGCCGAGCGCGTGGCGATCGCGCTTGGCGCGCTCGGCATCGCGGCGGCGGCCTTCGTGATCGGGCGCATCGTCTGGTCGGTGCGTGCCGCGTGGATAGCGGCGCTCGTGATTCTGTC
Organism: Vicinamibacterales bacterium; assembly: GCA_036675475.1. GTDB lineage: Bacteria > Acidobacteriota > Vicinamibacteria > Vicinamibacterales > SCN-69-37 > JALYRV01. Next base: position 27,220 of record JAKFEY010000005.1, on the reverse strand, counting down.
GGCGCCGCGCGTGGTGTTCTTCGCGCGCCGCATCTTCATCGACGTCTGGATCACCCTGTTCATGAGCCTGGTGCTCATGTTTTTCGTGCTGGCGGAGGCGCGGCCGCAGCATCGCCGGCGGTATCTGCTGCTGATGTATGCGGCGGCAGGTCTTGGCGTGCTGACGAAGGGCCCCGTCGCCATCGTGCTGCCGGCGCTGGCGTTCGGATTGTATCTGCTCATCGAGCACCGTCCCCGCGACATCCTGCGCATGCAGCTGATTCCCGGCGCGCTGATCGTGCTCGCCATCGTCGCGCCCTGGTACGCGATGGTGTACGCCGAGCACGGCTGGCAGTACATCGTCGACTTCTTTGTCGGCGAGAATCTCGGGCGCTATTCCGAAACGGTGGGCGAGCAGCATCGGTCGGTGTTCTTCTACATCCCGGTGCTGCTGACGGAGCTCTTCCCGTGGTCCCTGTTCGTGCCCGTCGCGCTCTGGATGGCGGTGAAGAGCCGGGTGCCGCTCGTGCGGCTGCTCCTCACGTGGATTGCCGTCATCGTGCTCGTCTTCACCTTCTCGAGCACGAAACAGGATCTCTACATTTTTCCGATCGCCGCGGCCCTTGCGGCGTTGATCGCGGGCCTGCTCGATCGCGCGATCGACGGCGAACAGCCCGCGGCGCGTTTCGCGCACTGGACGTGGCCGGTGATCGGCGTGGTGCTCGTCGCCTTCTGGATCGCGCTGCACCGCCTGTTTGGATCCGCGGCGTCGGAGTACTACATCCGCGGCGCGTTTGCCGCGGGCATCTTCATGCTGGCGGGTGCGGCCACAGTGCTGCGCAGCTGGTGGAAGCGCGCGACGCTCGATGCGGTGTTCGGCCTGGGCCTGACGTTCGTGCTGGTCAACTACACGCTCGTGCTGGTGTCGCTTCCGTACTTCGAGCGCTTCAAGCCGGTCGCGCCCCTGTCGGCTGCCGCGCTCGCGCGCAATCCCGACGCGCACGTCATCCAGTACCGGATCGCGCTGCCGAGCATGGTGTGGTACCTGGGAAAGCCGGTCGAGGAGATTCTCGACGAGCCGATTCTGCGAGAGAGGCTCGCGCGCGACGGCGAAACGCTGGTGCTGTTGAAGAAGAGCGACTATCCCGCCGTGCAGGCCCTCGCGCCCACGTGCATCGTCGACAGCCGTCCGCTGCTCGACGTCAAGCTGCGCGAGATCCTGGCCGACACGGCGCTGCCAGAAATGCTGCTCATCTCGAACCGCTGCGAGTAATTTCGTCGATCGTCGCCGTTGCGGCGCCGAACTTTCCGACCACCACGCCCGCGGCGCGATTGGCCAGGCCGGCCGCTTCGAGCAGCGTGAGGCCTGCGGCGAGGCCGAGCGCCAGCGCCGCCACCACGGTGTCGCCCGCGCCGGTGACGTCCGATACTTCGCGCGCCATCGCGGGCAGTGCGTGTTCGGCGCGGCTGCCGGCGGCGCCATCGAGCAGCCACATGCCCTGCTCGCCTCGCGTGATCACCACGCTCTCGACGCCCGCGGCCTCCTGAATTACGCGCGCGGCGTCGCGCGCGTCGTCGTCGGTGCGGATGCGCTGCCGCGACATCCGTTCGGCTTCGTGATGATTCGGCGTCAGCACCGTCGCGCCGCGATAGAGCGACGGGTCGGGCGTCTTGGGATCCGCGACGATGGGGATGCGGCCGGCGCGCGCGGCGGCGACCAGCGCCGAGAAGAGCGGGGCGCTGATGGCGCCCTTCAGGTAGTCGGAGATGACGAGCGCGCCCGCGCCGGGCAGCGCGCCGCGGCACGCGTCGAGCAGAGCCTGCCGCGCGGCGCCGTCGATCGCGTCGTCGCTTTCGTAGTCCACGCGCGCCACCTGCTGATTGCGCGAGGTCGCGAGCCGCACCTTGCACGTCGTCGGCCGGCCGGCGTCGACGATGAGCGCGGCCTCGATGCCGGCGGCGGCAAGATCCGCGCGCAGCATCGCCCCCCACTCGTCGGCGCCGATCACGCCGGCGAGCATCGGGCGCCCGCCAAGCGCGCGCACGTTGGCCGCGACATTCGCGGCGCCGCCAAGTCTGCGTTCTTCGCGCTCGAATCGCAGCACCGGCACGGGGGCTTCGGGCGAGATGCGATCGACGCGCCCGAACAGAAACCGATCGAGCATGACGTCGCCGGCGATGACGACGCGACGTCCCTGAAGTTGAGCGGCGAGCGACATTTCGTTATGAGGTCTCGGCGTCGCGCGGGGCGAGCCGGAACGCGAATGGCAAGGTGAGCAGCGCGAGCAGCGGCACGAGGAATTCCGAGTCGCCGAAGTTGTACTCGAACAGGCCGGCCGTGACGGCCGCCGCCAGCGCCGCGAGCCCGGCCGCCGCCACCGCGGTGCCCTCGGCGCGCACCTTCCTGAACAGATCGCGCGCGGCGATCGCCACGAACCAGATCCAGAAGCCCAGCGCGGGCAATCCGCGCTCGGCCGCAATCTGCAGCGGCACGTTGTGCAGGTGCTGCACATCGATGCTGACCGCATCGTCGGTGCGATATTCAGGATAGACGTGCTCCACCATGTCGGGCCCGACACCCGTGATGGGCTTGTCGTTGATGATGCGCGCGCCCGCCTGTGCCATCGCCACGCGATCGCGGCTGGTCGGATCCTTCAAGTCAAAAATCGAGTACACGCGATCGACGACGTGCGGCGGCGCCAGCAGCACGCCGGCCGCGATGACGACCGGCAGCAGCGCGAGCAGGCGGAAGTCGCGCACGAGCAGCAGCACGGCGACGCCGACGAGCGCCCCGACGTACGCGTTGCGCGACAGCGTCGCGGCGAGCGCCACGAGCAGCGCCGGCATGATCAGCGCCGGCCAGATGCGCCGGCCGGGCTCGAACAGCAGCCGCGCGGCCGTGGCGCACAGCAGCAGCATCAGCACGCCGCTGTACGTCATGTAGTGGCTCAACGTACCCGGCGGCCGCTGGCCGAGCGAGCCGTAATCGAGCAGCGCGTACTGATACACGCCGATGAGGGCGACGAACGGACCGATGCTGATGATCGCGTCGAGCGCGCGTGCCGCCCGATCGCCCCGCAGCAGCGTCATCGTCATGGGGACGACGAGCAGGAGGAGCAGCTCCTTGTTGGCCCGCAGGCTTTCGCCGGGATCGCGCGAGTAGACGGTGGCGACGAGCGTCCAGATGGCGTAGAGCAGCAGCGGGATGAAGAAGGCGGGAAGCGCGGGACGCTCGGCGCGCCGTGCCAGCCCGATCAGCCAGCCGAGGGCCGAGAGCCCCAGAAGAATCTGGCCGGCCGCGATCGAAAACTGGATCGCGGCGACGGCTGCGACGAGCGCAAGAGCGGATGCGCGCTCGATCGTCACTGTTCGATTGTGGCCTCGTCGACGAGCATCACCGGAATGTCGTCCTTGATCGGGTAGACGCGCTTGCAGGTGTTGCACTTGAGCGCGGCGCCGTCCTTCACCAGCTGCACCGGTGTCTTGCAGGCCGGGCAGGCCAGGATTTCGAGAAGCTGGGGATCGATGGCCATAGAAGGCTGACTATAACAGGGAGGAGGGGAAAGGGCAGAGGGCAAAGGGGACGCAAGGGGAAAGGGGAAAGGTACAATCGCCAAGGTAAATGATCGTTCCCATGATCGTCCTGCAGGCGCCCGCGCCCCCTGCGCAGGTGTCCGCGCAGGCCGAGGCCTACTACCTGTTCCTGCGCGCGCGGCAGCTCGAAAGCGAGGGCGACGCGGCCGGCGCGATCGCCGCGCACCGGCGCGCGCTGACGCTTGCGCCCGGGTCGGCGGAGATTCACGCGGAGCTCGCGGGCCTGCTCGCGCGGCAGAACCGCGGCGGCGAGGCGCTCGCCGAAGGCCAGGCGGCGCTGGCGATCGATCCCGCCAACCGCGAGGCCAATCGCATCCTCGGCTTCGTGTTCGCGGCGATGGCCGACAACGATCCGGCCGGCGAGGGGTCGCCTGGCGCGATCGAGAATGCGCGCAAGGCGACGGCGCATTTCGAGAAAGCGCGCGTGGGCCGTCCGGGCGATCCGGCCGCGGAGCTCACGCTCGGCCGCCTGTATGTCGTCACCGGCGAGTTCGATCGCGCCATCGTCATCCTTCGCGATTTTCTTCTGGATCAGCCGGGTTATCCCGAAGCCATTCTGCTGTTGTCGGACGCCTATGCGGGGAGCGGCGATCTCAACGAGGCAATCGAGGCGCTCGAACAGGTCATGGCCGGTGAGGCTTCGCTGCCGCGCGCGGCGATTCGGCTGGCGGAGTTGTACGAGGCGCGCGGCGACTGGCAGCAGGCCGCGGATCTTTACGAGCGGATGCTGCGTGAGACGCCGCGCATGGGCAGCGTGCTGCAGCCGCGGCAGGCCACGGCGCTGCTCAATGCCGGCAAACTTGATGAAGCGCGCGCCATCCTGCGGCAGTTGACGTCGGCAAACCCCGGCGAGGCGCGGCTCTGGTATCTGCTGTCACAGGCGGAGCTTCGCGCGGGCATGCTGGGCGATGCCGAGCAGGCCGCGCGGCGCATTGCCGCGATCGATCCGAAAGACCCGCGCGGGGCGGCGGCGATGGCTGACGTGCTGATCGCGCGGCGCGAGTTTCCGCGCGCCCTCGAGACGCTGCAGCCGTGGCTGACGCAAAGCGACGCCGGCACGCTGGCTGAGGATGCCGAGGCACTGATCGGTCCGCGCGCGGCGCACGTGCTCGGCGAGCTCGGGCGGCACGACAAGGCGATCGAGCTGCTCGAGCGCATGGCGCGGCGGGTGCCGGCCGATCTCGGCGCGAAGTTCGAGCTGGCGGCTGCGTACGAACGCGCGCGGCGGCACGCCGATGCCGAGCGCGTGTTCCGCGAGATCGTGTCCGCCGACCCTGGCCACACCCTGGCGCTCAACTACCTCGGCTACATGCTGGCCGACCGCGGCGAGCGGCTCGAGGAAGCCGTGTCGCTGATTTCACGCGCGCTGGCGATCGAGCCTGACAACGCCTCGTTCCACGACAGCCTCGGCTGGGCGTACTACCGGCTGCGGCGCTACGACCTCGCCGAGCAGCACCTGGCGAAAGCCGCGGCGGGGGCCGCCACGAGCTCCGTCGTGCTCGATCATTACGGCGACGTGCTTTTTGCATTGAAGCGGCCCGCCGACGCGATTGCCGCGTGGCAGAAGGCGCTGGCCGGAGACCGCAATGACGTTGATCCCGCAGAGATTGAAAAGAAAATCGCCCTCGCGAAGAGCGGCCGTTAGCGGCGTGCTGGCGGCGGCCCTCGTGCTCGCGGCATCGGGCTGCGCCGCCAAGCGGTTCACGCCGCCGGCCGATGCCGGCACGCCTGTCGATCGCCCGGCCGACGCGTGGGCGGCGGTCGCCGGTCCTTGCCTCGGCGTGAAGACGATGACGGCGGAGCTCGCGTTGTCGGGGCGCGCCGCGGGCACGCGGCTGCGCGGCCGCGTGCAGGCCGGCTTCGCGCCCGGCTCCATGCGTCTCGAGGGCGTCGCGCCGTTCGGTCAGCCCGTGTTCATCCTCGCCTCCACCGCATCGAAGGCGACGCTGCTGCTGCCGCGCGACGAGCGGGTGCTCACCGTCGCCGACGCGGCCGAGATTCTCGAGGCGCTTGTCGGTTTGCGGCTGCAGTCCGACACGCTGATGGCGACGCTGGCCGGATGCGTGATGACGGGCACGCCGTCGAGCGCGACGAACCACGGCACGGCCAATCGCGATGGTGGCTTCACGCGCTTCGTCTTTCCCGACGGCGTCGTGTTCGCCGATGTCCGCGGCGGCCGCCAGCGCATCGTCGCGGCGCAGGTGGGATCGTTTCTCGTCGAGTATCCCGACAGCGCCATGGCCTCGACGTGGCCGTCGCGGGTGCGCATCTCACGCGACCTGCCTGGCGGGCAGGGCGTCGACCTGACGATTGGGATTTCGCAGGTCGAAACGAACATCACGCTGCCCGCGGAGGCCTTCACGGTGGATGTGCCGCCCGGGGCGCTTCCCATTTCGCTGGCGCAGCTGCGCGCGTCGGGCCCCCTCGGAGAGCGCGATTAGTGGCTAAACGGACCTCCCGAACCCCTCGAACCCCTCGAACCCCTCGAACCATCCGAACCAGCGCGTTCGCGAAGATCAACTTGTCGCTCGGCGTCGGCCGCGCGCGCGCCGACGGCTATCACCAGGTGCGCACCGTGCTGCAGGCCATCGATCTGCACGACACGATCACCTTCACGGCGAAGCCGGGGCCGTTCACCATCATCTGCAATGCGCCCGATGTCCCCACGGATTCGCGCAATCTGATCTGGAAAGCCGCGTTCGAGCTGGCGCGGATCACCGATCGCCCGACGGTCGACGGCATCGAGGTGCGGCTGCAGAAGCGCATCCCTGCGCAGGCGGGGCTTGGCGGAGGCAGCGCGGATGCGGCTGCGGCCCTGCGCGCGCTGTCGGTGCTCTGGAACCTGAATCTGGACGCGGCGGCCTTGGCGTCGGTGGCCAGGCTCGTGGGCGCCGACGTGCCGTTCTTTCTAATCGGGGGCGCGGCGTACGGCAGCGGGCGCGGCGACGACCTGCTGCCGCTGGCCGACATTCGTCCCTTTCATGTGGTCATCGCCAAGCCCGACTTCGGCGTCGCGACGGCGGCGGCGTACGGGTGGTTCGACGAGGACGGGGCGGGGCAGGATGCGGCGCGGTCGCTGGCGGCCTGGCCCGAAACGCTGCTGAGCGTGCGCAACGACCTCGAACCGCCCGTGGCACGCCGGCACCCGCGCGTGGCCGAGCTCGTGGCCCAGCTCGAGCAGGCGGGCGCGGCGGCCGCGGCCATGAGCGGCAGCGGATCGGCCGTTTTCGGCCTGTTCGGCACGGCCCCGGCCGCCCTCCGGGCCGCCAAGGCCCTCGCGGCGCCGGGCGTCCAGGTGCTGCGCGCGAAGACCCTCCGCAGGCGGGACTACGCCAAAATGGTGTAGGCTTAACGTTTTGCACAGGCGGCGAAACTGAGTTCCTGGGGCGTCGCCAAGCGGTAAGGCGCGGGTCTTTGGAACCCGTATTCGAAGGTTCGAATCCTTCCGCCCCAACCAAGGTCGGGGAGTCCGGGGGCGCAGCCCCCTGGCACGTAAAGTTTTGTTGAAGCGCGACTCGCTGCGAGCCAGCATGGGCGGAGAGCTGAAAGTTTTTTCTGGAAGCGCACATCCCGCGCTGGCGCGGGAGATTGCCGACTTCCTTGGCGTGCCCCTCGGCCGGGCGCGCCTGCAGCGATTTCCCGACACCGAGGTGTCGTTCCAGATCGACGAGAACATCCGCGGCACGGATGTCTTCGTGGTGCAGCCGACCTGCGCCCCGGTGGACGAAAGCCTCGTCGAGCTGTGCGTGATGATGGATGCGTTCCGCCGCTCGTCGGCGGCCCGCATCACCGCCGTGGTGCCGTATTACGGCTACGCGCGGCAGGATCGCAAGGACAAGCCGCGCGTGCCGATCTCCGCGAAGCTGGTGGCCAACCTGCTGAGCGCGGCCGGCGCGGACCGCGTGCTGACCATGGATCTGCACAAGGCGCAGATTCAGGCGTTTTTCGACATCCCGGTGGACCATCTGTTCGCGGCGCCGGTGATCATCGACTATCTGTCGAACCTGAAGCTCGAAGGTTTGACGATCGTGTCGCCCGACGCCGGCGGCGCGGAGCGCGCGCGCGCGTATGCGAAGCGCCTCGGCGCCGAGCTCGCGATTATCGACAAGCGCCGCTCGGCCGAGGACGGCCAGGCGGAGGTGATGAACGTCATCGGTGACGTGCAGGGCCGCACCTGCATCATCCAGGACGACATCATCGATACCGCCGGCACGATGACCAAGGCCGCGCAGGCCGTCATGGACAACGGCGCCCTGCGCGTGTTCGCGTGCGCGGTGCACGGCGTGCTGTCGGGCCCCGCCATCAAGCGGATCGAGAGCTCGCCGATTGAGAAACTGATCGTGACCAACACGATCCCGCAGCCGGCCGATCGCCTCGCGTCGGCCAAGATCGTCACCCTGTCGGTGGCGCGCCTGCTCGGGCAGGCGATTCGGAGCATTCACGAGGAGACCTCGGTCTCATCGTTGTTCGTGTAGCCAGAAGCGGCCCGGAGCCTGGAGCCCGGAGCCTGGAGCCTGAAGTTTTATGGAAGCAGTACTCGAAGCAACCAAGCGCGACACCAGAGGCAAGAACGAGGCGCGGCGCGTGCGCGCCGCCGGCAAGATTCCGGCCGTCGTCTATGGCGACAAGTCGGACGCCGCGGTGATTTCGGTCGACCCGAAGACCCTGCTGCGCATCCTCCACAGCGAGTCGGGCCTCAACACCCTCATCTCGCTCAAGTTCGAGGGCGAGGGCGACACGCGCGTGCTCGTGCGCGACTATCAGGTCGATCCCATCACGCAGAAGCCGCTGCACGTCGACTTCTATCGCATCGCGATGGACAAGCTGCTGCGCGTCACCGTGCCGGTGATGCTCAAGGGCGAGCCGAAGGGCGTCAAGGCGCAGGGCGGCATCCTGGACTTCGTGCACCGCGACATCGAAGTCGAGTGTCTGCCGGGCGACATCCCGGAACACATCGACATCGACGTGTCGGAGCTGCTGATCAATCAGGGCATCCGCGTGCGCGACCTGCCGGCCACCGACAAGTGGAAGCCGGTCACCGAAGCCGACGCCATGATCGTGCACGTGGTCACGCCGAAGGCCGAGGTCGTGGAAGAGCCCGCGGCGGCGGCGGCCGTGCCCGGCGCGGCGGCCGAGCCCGAAGTCATCAAGAAGGGCAAGACCGACAAGGAAGAGGAGAAAAAGTAGCGCAGGGCTTCAGCCCTGCGGTGAGGCCTTCAGGCCTGCGGACGCGCGCATGAAACTGATCGCCGGTCTCGGAAATCCCGGGGCGCAGTACCGCGGTACGCGCCACAACGTGGGGTTCGAGGTCGTCGATACGCTGGCCGGGCGCCACGGCGGCGCCTGGGAAGCGGCGAAAGTCGACGGCCTGATCGCGCGGCTGCGCATGGCCGGCGGCGAGCAGGTGCTGCTGTTGAAGCCGCTGACGTTCATGAATCTCAGCGGCGACGCGGTGCAGGGCGTCGCGCACTACTTCAAGATCGACGTGCCCGACACGCTCATCGTCACCGACGATGTGAACCTGCCGCTGGGCAGGCTGCGGGCGCGCAAGACAGGCACCGAGGGCGGGCACAACGGCCTGCGGTCGGTGATCCTGAGGCTGGGGACGCTGGATTTTCCCCGGCTGCGGGTCGGCGTTGGACGCGGAGACGCCAGGCGCGAGCTTGCGGATCACGTGCTCTCGCGATTCGACGCGGATGAAATTCCCGGGATTGAGGCAGCGATTGCCCGGGCGGCCGATGCGGCCGAAACCTTCGTGACGTCGGGCATTGACGACGTCATGAACAGGTTCAATCGCGCCGAACTGGATACGTAGGGGAATACCTTCCGTGTCTCCTTGCCCCCGCCTGTTGGCGGCGGCCTTATGACCACAAGGAGAGTCATGACGCAGGAACGTCAGTACGAGCTCGTCTACATTGCCGGGCCCGATTCGAGCGAAGAGCAGATTGCCGACTTGCACACGCAGGTCGAGCAGATTGCGGCGCGCTTCAACGGCCGGATCGAAAAAACCGAAAACTGGGGCAAGCGCAAGCTCGCCTACGAGATTGGCCGCCATCGCGAGGGCGTGTACGTCCTCGAGCACCTCTACGGCACCGGCGAGATGACCCGCGAGCTGGACCGCCGGCTCAAGGTCAGCGACGTCGTCATCCGCCATCTGATCGTGCGGATTGACGAGGATCTCGAGGTCGCCAATCGCGCGACGACGCGGCGCAAGGAAGAGTCGGTGCGCCGGCGCGTGGCGCGCGGCCTGCCGCCGGAGCCGGATCCGAGCGAGCGCCGCGGCGGCGACGATGACATGGACAGCGACGGCGGGATGGAGGACATGCGATGAGCGACGAACGAGGCGGAGGCGGCCGCGGAGGCGGCCGCGGGCGCGACAAGAAGGACGACAAGGGCAAGGGCGAAGGACGCCGCACGTTCTCGCGCCGGCGCCGTGTCTGTAAGTTCTGCGCCGACAAGATCGACTACATCAACTACAAGGACGTCCGGCAGCTCGCGGGATTCATCCCGGAGCGGGGCAAGCTGCAGCCGCGCCGCATTTCGGGCGCCTGCGCGACGCACCAGCGGAAGCTGCAGACGGCCATTGCGCGGGCGCGCCAGCTCGCGCTGCTGCCGTACGTGACGGACTGAGGTTGCTATGGAAGTCATTCTGAGAGAGCACGTGGACAATCTGGGCAAGCGCGGCGACGTCGTCAAGGTCGCCGCCGGCTATGCCCGCAACTTCCTGCTGCCGCGCAAGCTGGCGCTGCAGGTGACCGAGGCCAACAAGCGGCAGATCGAGCGCGAGCGCGCGTCGGCCGAGGCCCGGGAGAGCGAAGAGCGCGAGGCGGCGCAGGCCGTCGCGACGCGCATGGAGCAGGCCGAGGTCGTGATCGCCCGCCGCGCGGGTGAAGGCGACGCGCTCTATGGCTCGGTAACGAGCGCCGACATCGCCGACAGCCTCGCGGCCCAGGGCTTCGAGATCGACAAGCGCAGGATTCAGCTGGCCGACCCGATTCGCACCATCGGCGAGTCGACGGTGCCGGTCAAGCTGCATCGCGAAGTGACGGCGAACGTCAAAGTGAAAGTCGTCGCGCAGTAGTACACTGCCGGCGATGGCGGAAGTCCTCAGCCCCGATCGCACACTGCCTCACAACCTCGAGGCCGAAAAGTGTGTGCTCGGGGCCATTCTCATCGACAATCACCAGTTCAACGCGGCCGCCGAGTTCATCGACGACCGCGACTTCTTCCGTGACGCGCACCGGCGCATCTGGAACAAGATGGTCGTGCTCTCGGAGCGGGGCGAGGCGATCGATCTCGTCACCCTGAAGGACGAGCTCGCCCGCAGCGCGGAGCTCGAGGAGGTCGGCGGCCCGGCGTACATCGCGGGGCTCACCGACGGCGTGCCGCGCGCCTCGAACGTCGAGCACTACGCGAAGATCGTCAAGGAGAAGGCGACCCTTCGCAATCTGATCCACTCCGCGAAAAAGATTCTCACCAGCGCCTACGAGGCCGAGGAAGCGCCCGACGAGCTGCTCGATCAGGCCGAGAAGCAGATCTTCGAGATCGCGGAAGACCGCATCCGCGAGGGCTTCGTGCCGCTCAGCCAGCTGGTCAACAGCAGCTTCTCGACCATCGAGAAGCTGCAGCAGCACAAGGGGCTCGTGACCGGCGTGCCCACGGGCTTCGCGGACCTCGACGAGATGACGTCGGGCCTGCAGCCGTCGGACCTGATTCTGGTGGCCGCGCGGCCGTCGATGGGCAAGACGAGTCTCGTGATGAACATCGCGCAGTACGTGGGCACGAAGACCCCGATGACGGTGGGCGTGTTCAGCCTCGAGATGTCGAAAGAGCAGCTCTTCATGCGCATGCTCACGTCCGAGGCGGGCATCGACGCGCACCGGTTCCGCGGCGGGTTCCTGGCCGAGAAGGACTACGCGCGCCTGTCGCAGGCCCTCGGCGTGCTGCACGACGCGAAGGTGTTCATCGACGACACGGCGTCGATCGGCGTGCTCGAAATGCGCGCGAAGGCGCGGCGCCTGATGGCGCAGCACGGCCTGCACCTGCTGGTGATCGACTACGTGCAGCTGATGAGCGGCCGCGGCCGCTTCGAAAGCCGCCAGCAGGAAGTGGCGTCGATCTCGCGATCGCTGAAAGGCCTCGCGAAGGAGCTGAACATCCCGGTGGTCGCGCTGTCGCAGCTCTCGCGCGCCACCGAAGGCCGCGCCGATCACCGCCCGCAGCTGTCGGACCTGCGAGAGTGCGTCACCGGCGACACGCTTGTGATGCTGACCGACGGCCGGCGCGTGCCCATTCGCGACCTTGTCGGCCAGACCCCCGACGTCTGGGCGCTGTCAGAAGAAGGCGCTGTCGTGCCCGCGCGCTCGGACAAGGTGTGGCCCGTCGGCCGCCGCTTTGTCTACGACGTGCGTCTCGCGAGCGGGCGCTCGATTCGCGCGACCGCCGAGCACAAGCTGCTCGGCGCGCGGGGCTGGACGACCGTCAACCAGCTCGGCGCGGGAGACCGGCTCGCCATTGCGCGCGCGATCCCCGAACCGGCCGAGACCGAGCGGTGGCCCGACCTGCGCGTCGCCCTGCTCGGGCACCTCATTGGCGACGGCAGCTATCTCACGCATCAGCCGCTGCGCTACACGACCGCGTCTGCGGAGAACAGCGCGATCGTCGAACGCGCCGCCCGCGAGGAGTTCGGCGCGACGGTCACGCGCCACGACGGACCGACCGGCACCTGGCATCAGCTCGTCATCGCCGGCAACGGTGACCGCTGGCACCACAAAGGCGTCAACGCCTGGCTGCGCGAGCTCGGCATCTTCGGCCAGCGGTCGTATCAGAAGCGCATCCCCGAGGCCGCGTTCAGGCTGCCCAACGATCAGATCGCGCTGCTGCTGCGGCATCTGTGGGCGACGGACGGATCCATCTCGCTGCAGAAGACAGGATCCTGGAACGTCTACTACGCGACGAATAGCAAGGGGTTGGCCGATGACGTGGTGGCCCTGCTGCTTCGCGTTGGGATTGTCGCGAGATTGAACATCGCGACGAAGCTGGGATTCCGTCCCGGGTTTCAAGTGAAAGTATCAGGGGCGGCTAACCAGCTTCGGTTCGCTCATACCGTGGGCGCATTCGGCCCGAAATGCGTGGCGGGGACCCGCATGGCCGAGCACGTCGCGAAGGTCAAGCCGAATCCAAACGTAGACACGCTGCCCATCGACACCTTCGAGATTATTCTCGCGCGGATGGCGGAGGTCGGCATTACCCAACGAAAGATGTCGGAGATCCGCGGCACGTCGTACGCCGGTTTCTCACACTACAGTTTCGCGCCGTCTCGAGCCACGGTCCTCGAATATGCGGCCTTACTCGACGAGCCCACTTTGTTTTCGATGGCAACCGACGATCTCTTCTGGGATCGCATCATCTCGATTGCGCCGGCCGGTGAAGAAGATGTCTTCGATCTCACGGTTCCAGGCCTCGCCTGCTGGCTCGCTGATGGCGTTGTTACTCATAATTCAGGCTCATTGGAGCAGGATGCGGACGTCGTCATGTTCATCCACCGCCAGGAGATGTACGACCGCGAGCAGACCAAGCCGGAAGATCAGGGCATCGCGGAGCTGATCATCGGCAAGCAGCGCAACGGCCCGACCGGCAGCGTGACGCTCACCTTCCTCAAGCAGTTCACGCGCTTCGAGAACTACGCGGCAGGACCGCCACAGTAGAGCGCGTGATTCGACAGACCATCGCGCGCGTCAACCTGGAGGCCATCGCGGCCAACGTCGCCGCCCTGCGCGTGCTGCTCGATGAAGACGATGGCGCGCCCGGGATCATCGGGGTGGTGAAGGCGAATGCCTATGGGCATGGCGCTGTCGCGGTGGCGCGGACGCTCGAGCAGGCGGGTGTCGAGATTCTCGCCTGCGCGGACATCGAGGAAGGCATCGAGCTGCGGCAGGCGGGCATCACGAAGCCGATTCTGGTGTTCGGCGCGCTGAGCCTCAGCGATCTCGACGGCATCTTCGAGTTCAACCTCACACCCACCGTGTCGACGCCGACGGCGGCCGTCGCCGTCGAAGAAGCCGGCGCGCGGCGCAACGCGGTCATCGGCTGCCACCTGAAGATCGACACGGGCATGAACCGGCTCGGGTTCCGCTACGACAATCTCGATCGCACGATGCCGCCGCTGGCCGCGAGCCGCCACCTGCGCGTCGATGCGGCCTACACGCACTTCGCGTGCGCCGACGATCCCGAGGCGCAGAGTTTCGAGGACCAGCGCGTGCGGTTCGAGCAGGCGCTGGCCGCGCTTGATCGCCACGGCATCCGGCCGAAAATCCGCCACGCCGCCAACAGCGCCGCGACGCTGCGCGACCGGCGCACGTGGTTCGATTTCGTCCGCCCAGGCCTGCTGCTCTACGGCATCGTGCCGCCGCCGCTGGGATCCACGCTGCCGTTCCAGCCGGCGCTCTCGCTGACGAGCCGCGTGGTGGCGGTCAAGGGCGTGCGGCCAGGCGACGGCGTGGGCTACGGCCTGCGCTACGCGCCGAACGAGCCGCGCGACGTGGCCGTCGTGCCGGCCGGCTATGCCGACGGCGTCGACACCCGCCTCGCCAACCGCGGCTTCGCGCTCGTGCGCGGACGGCGCGCGCCGATCGTGGGCTCGGTGTGCATGGACATGATCATGCTCGACGTCACGGGCTGCGGCGTGCAGACCGGCGACGAGGTCGTCTTGATCGGTTCGCAGGGCGGCGAGCAAATCACCGCGCGCGAAGTCGCCGCCACGATCGGCACGATCCCGTGGGAAGTAGTCTGCAAACTCGGATCGCGCATCGCGCGCTCGTACGAATCGGCCTGACACGCATGCAGACCCAGCCCATCGCTACGCTGCTGAAGAACGATGTCGAGGCGACACTCGGCGCGGCACATGCGGCCGTCGTCGATCGCCAGGCCGCGAACCGGCTCACGTTCGTGGACGCGCCCGACGCCCTCGGGGCACTGTTGATCGACGCCGTGCAGCAGGAATTCCACGACACGTTCATCGACACCACGTGGCCGCATTGTCCGGCGCATCCGAATCACCCGCTCTGGTTTCAGGACGGCGCCTGGCGCTGCAGCGACAACGGCCGCGCGATCGCCGCGCTCGGGGATCTCGGCACGGTGTTCTTCAACGACGCCATCGAGGGGCTGCGGCGCGGCGATTTCAGCCGCCTGGCGCCCCTCTTCGACGCGCCGGACGGCGAGCGCCCGCTCATCCTGCGATGGCAGTCGGACGGGCGCTTCGCGGCGCATCCCGCGGAGCTCGCCGAAGCGCTGACCTGCGCCTGCTTCCTGGGCCGCGACACCGTGGCCGCGTCACTCATCGCGCAGGGCGTCGACGTCACCGCCGGCTCGCGCACCGGCCTCGACGCCGTGCACTGGGCCGCCAACCGCGGCCAGCTCGACACGCTTCGCATGCTCATCGCGCTCGACGCGCCACTCGAAACCATCAACAGACACGGCACGACCGCGCTCGGCACGGCGGTGTGGTCGGCGGTGCACGAACCGAGACCGCAGCACCTGGAGATCGTCACCGCGCTGCTCGACGCCGGCGCCAACATCGACGGCGCAGGCTATCCGTCAGGGCACGCCGAGATCGATCAGCTGCTGCGGTCGCGCGGAGCCACGTCATGAGACTCGTCATGCTCGCCCTGCTCACCCTCGGCGCCGTGCAGGCGCCGCAGGCCGGTCCTTCCGAGCTTGCGGCCGTGATCGACGCCATCGTCACGCGGCCGGCTCAGGGAGCACCGCGGCCGGATCCCGCAGCGCTGCTCGCCCGGCTTCGCGCCATCGATGCGACGATGTTGTCGTTCGATGAGCAGATCGATCGCCGGTTTGCCGAGACGATTCTGGTCGGCCGCAGCGTCGCGCGTCCGGACGGCAAGCCGCTGGGCGAGGCGGCGTATACGCGCATGCTGCGCGAGCAATATCTTCTGCCGTACGACGCGGCGGGACTGTGGGACTTCGCACAGGCGCAGTTCGCGAGCACCGTGCGCGAGCTCGAGGCGATGGCCGCGACGATTGATCCGTCGAAGTCGTGGCGGCAGATCGCCGATGAGGTCAAAGCGGAGCATCCCGATCCGCTGCGAATGATCGAGGCACACCAGGACATCGTCGACAGGGCGCGCGCGCACCTGATCGAGAAGGACCTGATGTCGATTCCGTGGAAGGAAACGTGCACCGTGGTGCGGCGCGTGCCGACGGCGGGGAACAATCCCTATTACGGCAGCTTCTCGGGAGCGGCATCGCGCCCGCCGCTGGCCGACGGCACGCTGCGCGGCGAGTGGCACATCAATCCTTACGACCCGGCGTGGGACGAGCAGAAGCGGCGCGACTATCTGGTGGAGCACGACTGGGGCGTGATCTACGTCACCGCGCCGCACGAAACGTACGGCGGTCACCACCTCCAGATCCTGCATCAGATGCACAACCCGCGCGTGCTGCGGCAGCGTCAGAGCACGCCGATGTTTTCGGAAGGCTGGGGCCTGTACAACGAGCAGCTGTTCACCGAAACCGGCTTCATGCCGTCCGACAAGATCAAGCTGCGCCAGCTGCAGCTGCGCCTCTGGCGCAACGCGCGCGTGATCTATGACGTCGGCATGCAGACCGGGCGCATGACGCGCGAGGAAGCCGTGACGCTGATGACCGACAAGGTCGGCTTTCTGCGGTGGGCCGCCGAGGCGGAAGTGGATTCGGCGCTCGCGCGGCCGGGCTATTTCATCGGCTACTTCATGGGCATGTCCGAGATCCTGAAGATGCGCGAGGAGTACCGCGCGCGCCGCGGCCCCGAGTTCACGCTGAAGGAGTTTCACGACCGGCTGCTGCGGATCGGCAGCATGCCGCCGGCGCTGGTGAGGGAAGTGCTGATGCGCGGCCTGTAGCGCCCGCGCGCTGACCCGCCCTGTCATACCCCTGGCGTAGACTTGTCAGCAGTGTCCAAACAGCCGAAAGTCGTCTTCGCCTGCACGTCGTGCGGCGCGCAGTCGCCGAAATGGCTCGGGCGGTGCCCCGAGTGCGGCGAGTGGAACACGTTTGTCGAAGAGAAAGTCGCCGCGACGCCCGCGGCCACGGCGGCGAAGCACCCGACGCTCGCGAGCGTGGCGTCGCACGCGCAGCGCATCGATGAAGTCGACGTCACCGTCGCCGAGCGCATCCCGTCGGGCATCGGCGAGTTCGACCGCGTGCTCGGCGGCGGCATCGTGCCCGGCTCGCTCGTGCTGATTGGCGGCGAGCCCGGCATCGGCAAGTCGACGCTGCTGCTGCAAGCCGCGGCGCACTTCGCGAAGCAGCACGGGCCTGTCCTCTACGCGTCGGGCGAAGAGTCCGAGCATCAGATCAAGTCGCGCGGCGAGCGCCTCGGCGTGGGCGCGGGGCCGCTCTATCTGCTGTCGGAAACCTGTCTCGAGCGCATCCTCGAAGAGATCGATCGCCTCAAGCCGTCGCTCGTCATCATCGACTCGATTCAAACGGTCTTCTCGCTGAAGCTGCCGTCGGCGCCGGGCAGCGTCGGCCAGGTACGCCAGGCCGCCACGGAGCTGCTGTTCGCCGCCAAGGGCCGCAACATTCCGACGATGCTCGTCGGGCATGTGACGAAGGACGGCTCGCTGGCCGGCCCGAAGGTGCTCGAGCATGTCGTCGACACCGTGCTCTATTTCGAGGGCCAGCGGCATCATGCGCATCGCGCCATTCGCGCGGTGAAAAATCGCTTTGGCGCCGTCAGCGAGCTGGGGGTGTTCGAGATGACCGGCGCCGGCCTCCGCGCCGTGCCGAATCCCTCCGCGGTATTTCTGGCCGAGCGCCAGAAGGGCGCGCCCGGATCGGCGGTGTTGTGCTGCGTCGAAGGCTCGCGGCCGCTGCTCGTCGAGGTGCAGGCGCTCGTCAGTACCACCACCTTCGGCTACGCAAAGCGGCTGACCAACGGCGTCGATCAGAATCGTCTCTCGATGCTGCTCGCCGTGCTCGACAAGCGCGCGGGGATCAACCTGTCGGGCGAGGATGTTTTCGTCAACATCGCCGGCGGCCTGAACATCGAGGAGCCGCCCGCCGATCTCGCCATGCTGGCGGCGATCGCCTCGAGCGTGCGCAACCGTCCCGTGCGCGAGGGCACGGCCGTGTTCGGCGAGGTGGGCCTGGCCGGGGAAGTCCGCGGCGCCAGCCAGGCGTCTCTACGCGTGCGCGAAGCCGCGCAAATGGGCTTCACCCGCTGCATCGTCCCCGACGGCAACGTGTCGGCCGAGGATGCCGGGCCGTCGATGGAGCTGGTGCAGGTCAGGACGGTGGGCGAGGCGCTCGACGAGCTAATCGCATAGACTGAGGGCTCGTATGGCCTGGCTCGTGTTCGCCCGCACGCTCCTTGCGGCGGCCGTCGTGTACCTGGCGGTGCTGCTGCATCCCATCAGCGCCGATCCGCTGATCAACGGCGCGTTCGGCGCGGCCGTGGCGGCGCTCATCGTCTTCGTCGAATCGCGGGGCCTGGGCATGTCGGTGACGCACCTGCTGGGCGCGCTCATCGGCGGCGTGATTGGCCTCGCCCTCGCGCGCATCATCGGCGCGGCGCTGTTCGTCGCGGGCGGCGGCCCCACCGTCGTATTTCTGTACAGCGTCTTCGCGCTCACCCTGGTCTACCTCGGCCTCGTGCTTGGCGCGCGCAAGGGCGAATGGCTCGAGCCGGCGCGCATGGTGGCGCTCTTCCGCGACGCGCAGCCGCTGCGGCGCTACCGCATTCTCGACACCAGTGTCATCATCGACGGCCGCATCGCCGACCTCTGCGAAACCGGCTTTCTCGATGGCACGCTCGTCATCCCGCAGTTCGTCCTCAAGGAACTGCAGATGGTGGCCGACTCGTCCGACGCCATGAAGCGCAATCGCGGGCGCCGCGGCCTCGACATCCTGCAGAAGATTCAGAAGATGGCGAACGTCGACGTGCTGATTTCCGACACGGATTTTCCGCACGTCCGCGAGGTCGACTCGAAGCTGATCGAACTTGCGCGCGTCATGCAGGGCAAGATCGTCACCAACGACTTCAATCTGAACAAGGTGGCGCAGCTGCGCGGCGTCGAGGTGCTCAACATCAACGAGCTCGCCAACGCGCTCAAGCCGGTGGTGCTGCCCGGCGAGGTGATGAAGGTCTTCATCCTCAAGGAAGGCAAGGAATACAACCAGGGCGTCGCGTATCTCGACGATGGCACCATGGTGGTGGTCGACAATGCCAGGCGCATGATCAGCAAGAACATCGACATCGTCGTCACCAGCGTGCTGCAGACGACGGCCGGCAAAATGATCTTCGGGCGCTACATCGAGCAGCAGCAGACGATGGCGCAGCCGGCGCCCGCGGCGCAGGGAACCGCCGGCAGCGGTGGCGAGAAGCCGGAGCGGCTCGCGAAATCGCGGTGAGTACGGCGTTCACCGTCCTCGTTCTCATTCCCGTCATCAGCGTTTTCACGATCGGGCTGGGAGCGGTGTCGCTGCTCGCCGCGCTGGTGGATCGCACCGGACGCACATCACACGCGTGCGCGCGGCTGTGGTCTCGCCTGATCCTGATCGTTTCGAGGACGCAGGTCGAGGTCCGCGGGCCGCTGCCGCCGCCGGGCGCGTACGTGTTTGCGGCCAATCACCAGAGCATCTACGACATCCCGATCGTGTTCTGGTCGGTCCCGCGTCAGCTGCGGATCATCGCGAAGTCGTCGCTCGGGCGGATTCCGTTTCTTGGCTGGCACCTTCAGCTGGCGGGGCACCTGCTCGTCAACCGCGAAAAGCCAGGTGCGGGCATCCTCCGGCGCATGCGCCGCATGGTCGCCGAGCACGCGTCACTCATCGTCTTTCCCGAAGGTACGCGAAGCCGCGACGGCCGCGTCGGGCGCTTCAAGGGCGGCGTGTTCCTGATCGCGATCGAGCACGGCCTGCCGATCGTGCCGGTCAGCATTCATGGGAGCCGGCATGTCATGGCGCGCGGTCGCGTCACGGTACGGCCCGGACGGGTCGTCATCACCATTCACGAGCCCGTGCCCACGACCGGTCTGGCGCGGGAAGGCGCGCGCGCGCTTGGCGATCGAGTGCGAGCGATCGTCGAGCGCGACGCGGGCTAGGACGCTTTCAGAGCCGAGAGCGGATCCGACCTGGAGGCACGCCGTGCCGGCAGCAGGCAGGCGAGCGCGGCCGCGATGAGGATGCCGCCGGCGGCCACGGCATACGCGGCCGGGTCGGTTGGCTCCACCTCGTACAGGAGTCCGCCAAGCAGGCGGGAGACCGCATACGCACCGGCGCTTCCAATGACAAGCCCGAGGGCGGCCAGGCGGAGTCCGCCCGTGAGCACGAGCCGGTACAGGTCGCGCGAGGACGCGCCGAGCGCGATCCGCAACCCGAGTTCGTGACGCCGCAGCGAGACCGCATAACTGAGCACGCCGTAGATGCCGAGCGCGCCAAGCATCAGCGCCGCCGAGGCCAGCATCGTGACCAGGATCGTCGTGTAACGCTGCCGCGCCACCGACTCGCGCGCCGACTCCGCCATCGTGCGCACGCGAGCGACCGCAAGCTGGTTGTCGAGCGCCGCGATCTCGCTGCGCAGCAGCGGCGCCAGCGCTCCGGGCGCGCCGTGGCGCGCGCGCAGCACCACGGTCAGGCTTCCCCAGCTGTTCTGCGTATGCGGTACGTAGACGAGCGGCGTCTCTTCGGCGAGGAGGCCCTCGTAGCGCACATCGGCGACGACACCCACGATTTCGCGCAGGATGTTCTCGTCGCGCCATGACTTCGTCCTGCGGCCGATCGGGTCAGCGTCGCCGAACATGCGCCGCGCAAAGCTCGACGTGACGATGACGGCCGGCGTCGATGTGGCGGTGTCGCGCGCGTCGAAGGCACGGCCGCGCACCACCGGGATGCCGACGGCGCGGAAGTAATCCGGCGTGATGACGTTCCACTGCGCGGCGACGTCGGGGCCTGCGGGCGGCGACGGCCATCCCTCGGCCAGGAACACGCGGCCCAGACCGAAGCCGCCTCCGCCGACCGGGACGTATGACGTCGCGGCCGCGGCTTCCACTTCGGGGTTCGCCGCCAGCCGTTCGGTGAGTCGTTTGTAGAACGCCGCGCTTTTCTCCGCCGTGTCGTAGCGCGCTCCCGGCAGCGCGATGCCGCCGGTGAGCACGCGGCCCACGTCGGCGCCGGGCGCCACGCCGCTCACGCGTATGAAGCTCTTGAGCAACAGCGCGGCGCTCGCCAGCAGGATCACGGCGACCGCGACTTCGGCGACGACGAGTCCCTGGCGCAGCAGCTGGGTTCGCCGCGAGGCGCCGGAACCCGCCGTCCCGTCCTTGAGCGCCGGCGTGAGCTGGATCCCCGAGCTTGCCAGCGCGGGGATGACCCCGGCCAGCAGCACCGCGAGCGTCCCGAAGAGGGCCGCCGCGGCAGCCACACGCATGTCGAGACCGAGCTTGTCGATGAACGGTGTCCCTTCCGGCGCCATCGCGGCAATGCCGCGCATCATCCACACCGACAGCCCGAGCCCCGCCACGGTGCCGCAAGCCGCCACGACGAGGCTTTCGGAGGCCATCTGGCGCACCACGCGCGCGCGGCTGGCCCCGAGCGCGAAGCGGATGCCCATCTCGCGAGACCGTCCCGCGGCGCGCACGAGCGCAAGGCTCGCGAGATTCGCGCACGCCATGAGCAGCACCGCGCTGACCGCGCCGAGCAGAATGAGCAGCGCGCGACGCACGTCGGCCTCGACGACGTACTCGCGAAGGGGGATCAGGCGATTCGTCCAGCCCTTGCGTGACTCTGGATGTTCGCGCTCGAGCCGCGACGCGATCGCGGCAAGGCGGGCGTTGCCCTGTTCGATCGGCACGCCGTCGCGCAGCCGCGCGAGCGCCAGGAAAATGAGATTGTCGCGGCGCGTGCGCACGTCATCGCTCCACGCCATCGGTCTGAACGGCAGGAACAGCTGTGCCTCCTCGGGCCACGCGGCGCGGTCGGCCAGAATCCCGACGATTTCGTGCGGTGTGCCGCCGATGCTCAGCGTCCTGCCGAGCGCGCCCACGTCGCCGCCAAAGCGGCGCTGCCATAGCTCGAACGCGAGCACCGTGACGCGCGGGGCCGACATGCCATGGTCGGCCGGTGTGAACGGGCGGCCCGCCACGAGCTTCGCATCCACAAGGGGGAAGAACTCTTCGCTGACCTGGCCGGCCACGACGCGCTCGGGATCGCCGGAACCCGTCATGTCGACATTGATCGGGCGCCACAGCGCGACATGGTCGAAGACCTCGGTCTCGCGCTTCCAATCTTCGTAATCGGCGAAGCTGATGCTGCCGTGCTCGCTGCCGCGCGCCGCATTCTGGCTCACCGGCACGACCAGACGGTCGGCGTGCGGATAGGGCAGCGGCCGCAGCAGGACGGTGTCGACAGCCCCGAAGATGGCCGTGTTGGCGCCGATTCCAATCGCGAGCGCGGCGATCGCGACCAGCGCGTACCCCGGTGTGCGGCGCAGCGAGCGGATGGCGTATTTCATGACCGGTTAGACGGGGAGGCCACGCAGGAGGGTTGGCGGCGAAGTGCGAGAATATCGGGATGCTCACGGTTGTGCCAGCCGTCGCCGCGCACGTCCGTCCCGGCTGGCTCGTGCTCGACGGGGTCGCCGTCTCGGCCGCCGCGCCTGCCCTGGACGCGCCGCTCGCCGCGGCGGCTGATCGCATGCGCGGCGCCGCTGAGCCGGCCGACCTGACGGCTGCCGTGCGCGCGATGTACCGGCGCTTTGGCGTCGATCCCACCAAGACGCGGCCGTCATCCGAAGCCCTCTTGCGGCGCGTCCGGAAGGGCGACCCGCTCCCGCGCATCAACACCGTCGTCGACGTCTGCAACTGGTGCTCGCTCGAGTTTCAGGTGCCATACGGGTTGTACGACCTGGGGCAGATCCAGGGCGCGGTCGTGCTCCGTGCGGGGACCGCGGGCGAGTCCTATGCGGGGATACGGAAAGACGACGTGCATCTGGAAGGGCGGCTGGTTCTTGCCGACGACGTCGGGCCGTTCGGTAATCCGACGTCGGACTCGGCGCGGACGATGGTGACCGAGCAGGCGCGGTCGATCCTGACGGTGATTTTCGCGCCGGCTTCGGTGCCGGTCGCCGCGCTCCAGGCGATGCTCGAGTCGACATCGGCGCGCATGCGGCAATTTGCGGGCGGCGTCGAGCGATCGCGCGGGGTAACATAACCGGCGGGTCATCAGCATCCATGTTCGTGAGCGCCATCATCGTCGCGGGAGGACGCGGCCTGCGCCTCGGCGCCGATCAACCAAAGCAGCTTCTGCCGATTGGCAGCCGCACGATGCTGCAGCGCAGCATTGACGCGTTCGCCGCGCACGAGCGGGTGTCGGAGCTCGTGGTCGTGCTGCCCGCGGATTTGCTGGACATCCCTCTCGAGACCGGGGCGAAACCCATCCGCGTCGCGGCCGGCGGCGCGCGGCGGCAGGATTCGGTGGCGTCGGGGTTCGGCGCTGCGAGTGCGGCCGCGGACATCGTGCTGGTGCACGACGGCGCGCGGCCCTTCGTCAGCCACGATTTGATCAGCCGCGTCATCGACAGCGCGGCGGCGCACGGGGCGGCGCTGCCTGCGCGCCAGGCGCACGACACCGTCAAGCGCGCGCCCGCGGCAGGCGCAGCGGTCATCGAGACGATTCCACGCGAAAGCATCTGGCTCGCGCAGACGCCGCAGGGCTTCCGGCGCGCCGTGCTGGCCGGCGCGATGGCGAAGGCGGGCGGCGCCGACGCCACGGACGAGGCGATGCTCGCCGAGCGCGCCGGCTATCCGGTGCACATTGTCGAGGGCGACGAACAGAACGTGAAGATCACGACGAAAGAAGATCTCGAGCGCGCGCGCGGTAGCGCAGGCCTTCAGGCCTGCGTCACCCGCGTCGGCACCGGCTACGACCTGCATCGGCTCGTCGCCGGACGGCGGCTCGTGCTGGCCGGCGTCGAGATTCCGTTCGACAAGGGGCCGCTCGGGCATTCGGACGGCGATGTCGTGGCGCATTCGCTGTGCGACGCGCTGTTCGGCGCGGCGGCGCTTGGCGACATCGGCCGCCACTTTCCCGATCGCGATCCGCAATGGAAAGATGCCGCCGGCCTCGATTTGCTTGCCCGGTCGGTCGAGATCGTCGGAGCCGCCGGGTGGCGCGTCACATCGGCTGACGTCACCGTGCTGCTCGAGAAACCCAAACTGTCGCCGGCCATCGACGCCATTCGCGCGCGGCTGGCGCCCGTCCTCGGAGTCGACCTGGAAGCGGTGAGTATCAAGGCCAAGACCAACGAAGGCGTCGACGCGGTCGGCCGCGGCGAGGCGATTGCCGCGCACGCCGTGGCGGTGGTGACTCGCGCTGAGCGAGCGGAGCGCGTCGACGCATGAGAGTCCGCTTCGCGCCCAGTCCCACCGGCCATCTGCACGTCGGCAACGCCCGCACGGCCCTCTTCAACTGGCTGCTCGCGCGCGGCCACGGCGGCACGTTCATTCTGCGCATCGAAGACACCGACATCGAGCGTTCGACGCTCGAGTCCGAGCGCGGCATCCTGGCCGACCTGCGCTGGATGGGACTCGAGTGGGACGAGGGGCCGGATGTCGGCGGCGGCCACGGGCCGTATCGCCAGTCAGAGCGGCTGGAGCTGTACGCCTCGCACGCGCGCGAGCTGATTGAAAAGCGCCACGCGTACTACTGCTTCTGCTCGGCCGAAACCCTCGAGGCCTCGCGCAAGCTCGCGATGGCCGAAGGCCGCCCGCCGATGTATCCCGGCACCTGCCGCGAGCTCGATCCCGACGAGTCGGCGCGCCGCGTCGCCGGCGGCGAGCGCGCGGTCGTTCGCTTCCGCGTGCCCGACACCGGCGACGTGATGTTCGACGATGTGGTGCGCGGGCAGGTGACGTTCGGCATGGACGTCATCGGCGATTTCGTGCTCGTGCGATCGGACGGCCGCCCCGCGTACAACTTCGCCGTCGTCATTGACGATGCGCTGATGCACGTGACGCAGGTGATCCGCGGCGAGGATCACATCTCGAACACGCCGCGGCAGGTCCTGCTGTACGAAGCCATGGGCATGGAGCCGCCGGCCTTCGCGCACCTGTCGCTGGTGCTCGGGCCGGATCACGCGCCGCTGTCGAAGCGGCATGGCGCGACGTCGGTGGCCGAGTTCCGCGCGAAAGGCTACCTGCCGGAAGCGCTGGTGAACTATCTGGCGTTGATCGGATGGTCGCCGGTGGCGGCCGCGGCCGCGGCTGATCTGCCGCCGGATGACGCGGGATCCGAGCTGCTGCCCATCGACGAGATGGCGCGGCGGTTTTCGCTCGATCGGGTGAGTCACAGCGCCGGCGTGTTCGACGAGGCGAAGCTCGCGTGGATGAACCGGCATTACATGAAGCAGGCGGCGCCCGAGCGGCTCGCGCACGAGTGCTGGACGTGGCTGGCCGAGCGTGGATGGGTGACCGAGCGCACGCCGGACGCGCAGCAGTTCATTGCGTCGCTGATGCCGATTGCCGCCGGCAGTGTCGATCGCCTGAGTGAAGTGGCCGATCGCGTGGAGTTTGTCTTCCAGTGGGACGCGGCGGCGGCCGCGGCCCTGGTGGCGGCCGATCCCGGAGGGCGGCGTGTGCTCGAGGCATTCGCGGACGAGGCGGCGGCCGGCCCGTTGCTCGACAAGGAGGCCTTCCGCGCCGTGATGGGCCGCGTGAAGGACCGCACCGGCGTGAAGGGCAAGGCGCTGTTTCATCCCGTGCGCGTCGCGCTGACGGCGGCCGAGTCGGGCCCTGAACTGGATCTTGCAGTGCCGGCCATCGATCGCGCCGCGCAGCTGGCGGCCAGTGCGGGCGTCAGGCGCGTCGTGTCATGTCACGGACGCGCCACAGCAATTCTTAATTCTTAACTCTTAACTCACCAACTCTGAATTCCCCCCATGCTGATATACGGAATCAACGCCGTCAGCGACGCGCTCAAGGCGCGCAAGGTCGAGCGATTGATCGCGGTGCGCGGCGCCGGCGATCGCGTGAGCGCGCTGCTCGATCGCGCGCGCGAGCTGCGCGTGCCGGTGGAGATCGTCGACAAGATGGCGATCGAGCGCATGACGCGCGGCGGCGTGCACCAGAACATTGCCGCGCATCTGGCGGCGCTGCCGGCCTACACGCTCGACGAGATTCTGGCGGTGCCGAAGGCAGAGGGGCGCGAGCCGCTGCTGGTGGTGCTCGACGGCATCGAGGACCCGCACAACGTGGGCGCCATCATCCGCACCGCCGACGCGGCCGGCGTCGACGGCATCATCCGCCAGGGCCGGCATGCGGCGCCGCTCGGCGGCGCGGTGGCCAAGGCGTC
The DNA here is from genome assembly GCA_036675475.1 of Vicinamibacterales bacterium. Classification (GTDB taxonomy): domain Bacteria; phylum Acidobacteriota; class Vicinamibacteria; order Vicinamibacterales; family SCN-69-37; genus JALYRV01. The sequence continues at coordinate 1,303 of JAKFEY010000005.1, read as the reverse complement.
GGCCGGCGCCGTGTCGCGCGTGCGGATCGCGACCGTCATCAACATCGCGCGCACCCTCGAGGAGCTCAAGGAAGCGGGCGTCTGGACGGTCGGGCTCGACGGACGGGCCACGGAACGATACGATCAGGTGGATTACACGATGCCCACGGCCTTCGTCTTCGGGGCCGAAGGCACCGGCCTGCGGCGCCTGGTGGGGGAGCGGTGCGATCGGCTCGTCGGCATTCCGATGAGCGGGGAAGCGGAAAGTTTGAACGTCAGTGTGGCCGCGGGCATCGCGCTGTTCGAGGCAGTCAGGCAACGGTTGCAGTAATTCCGATATTTCCCTCTAAGTTGTTCACCTGTAAGGGGTTGCGGTGAACCTACGCCCTGGTGTGATCCCGCTTGACTTGCCTGCATGGCATCTTTCGTGCTACAAATTGCCTTTTGTTTTGGCTGGCGTAGCTCAGTCCGGTAGAGCAGCTGATTTGTAATCAGCCGGTCGGGGGTTCAAATCCCTTCGCCAGCTCCAGAGCCGGGCACGGTCAAGAAAGGCACATCCCCAGATTTCTTTCATCTGAACGCACAGCGGTTCCCGGCCACGTCAGCGCCGGTGGAGCCGAGGCGGCGGATCGTCGCCGGCGTTGGACGTGAGAGGGGCGGTTAGGCGAGGTAGCGAAGCGGTCAAACGCAACAGACTGTAAATCTGTCGCCCCAGTGGCTTCGAAGGTTCGAATCCTTCCCTCGCCACCAACAGGGAAAGGGCAATGGAAAGTGGAAAGTGGAAAATGGAAAATGAATGCCCAATCAATTTCCATTTTCCATTCTCCACTTTCCATTGAGTTTCGCGGGAGTAACTCAGTGGTAGAGTCACAGCCTTCCAAGCTGTTGGTCGCGGGTTCGATCCCCGTCTCCCGCTCCAGAAAAGGCTCGACTGAGTTTCAGCCGATGTAGCTCAGTTGGCAGAGCACGTCCTTGGTAAGGACGAGGTCACCGGTTCGATCCCGGTCATCGGCTCCATTTTTGTCGGTTGCTGGTTGTCGGTAGCCGGTAGCTGGTATGAGCCGGCAGCCACAACGGGCTGCCCGGCTGATCAAGATTCGGCGCGCGGCCGTTGTGCCGCGGGCCACAGACTGGCAACCGGTTACTGGCAACCGGCAACCGTCACGGAGACAGCGAAATGGCTAAAGAAAAATTCGACCGTTCCAAACCTCACGTCAACGTCGGCACCATCGGCCACATTGACCATGGCAAGACGACGCTGACGGCGGCGCTCACGAAGGTGGCGGCCGACAAGGGCTGGGCGAAGTTCGTGCCGTATGACGAA
>JAKFEY010000004.1:0-51735 GCA_036675475.1 Vicinamibacterales bacterium | reverse complement strand
GCCGCCGCGCCCGCCGTGTCCGCCAGCGGCAACGCCATCGGCGCCGACGGCGTCGAGCTCGCCATGATCAAGTCGCCGATCGTCGGCACCTTCTACCGGGCGCCCGAGCCCGGCGCGCGCAACTTCGCCGAAGTGGGCGACACCGTGCGCAAGGGGCAGGTGCTCTGCATCATCGAAGCGATGAAGCTGATGAACGAGATCGAGAGCGAGTTCGACGGCGTCATCGAGAAGGCATACGTGGAGAACGGGCAGGCCGTGCAGTTCGGCGACCGCCTGTTCGCGATCCGCAAGGCATGACGACGCGACGGAGCGTCGCGAACGAGCCACGCGAACGGAGTGGGGCCTTTGGGGTCCCCGCGAGTGAGCGTGTGGGGGAGTCCGAGGGGCGAAGCCCCTCGGGAAACTGATGTTCAAAAAGATCCTGATCGCGAACCGGGGTGAGATTGCGCTGCGCGTGATTTGCGCGGCGCGCGAGCTCGGCATCAAGACCGTCGCCGTGTACTCGCAGGCCGACGAGAATTCGCTGCACGTGCGCTTCGCCGACGAGGACGTCTGCATCGGCCCGGCGCCCAGCAAGGACAGCTATCTCAACGTGCCGGCGATCATCAGCGCCGCCGAAATCACCGGCGCCGACGCCATCCATCCCGGCTACGGCTTCCTGTCAGAGAGCGCGTACCTCGCGGAAGTCTGCGAGGCGTGCCACATCAAGTTCATCGGCCCCGATCCGAACGTCATCCGCCTGATGGGCGACAAGGCGCGCGCGCGCCGCGCCATGAAGAAGGCGGGCGTGCCCGTGCTGCCGGGCAGCGACGGCCCGGTCGACAGCGAAGAGAAGGCCCTCAAGGTCGCCAGGGAGCTCGGCTATCCGGTGATCATCAAGGCCGTGGCCGGCGGCGGCGGACGCGGCATGCGCGTGGTCCGCGGCGCCGACGAGCTCGGCAAGTCGCTCAAGACCGCGCAGCGCGAAGCGGAAGCCGCCTTCGGCGTGGGCGACGTCTATCTCGAGAAATACGTCGAGAACCCGCGCCACATCGAAATCCAGATCCTCGGCGACCATCACGGCAACGTCATCCACCTCGGCGAGCGCGAGTGCTCGATTCAGCGCCGGCACCAGAAGCTGATCGAGGAGTCGCCGTCGATTGCCCTCACCGAGAAGCAGCGCCGCAAGATGGGCGCCACGGTCGTCGACGCCGCGCGCGCCGTGCAGTACACCAACGCCGGCACCTTCGAGTTCCTGATGGCGCCCGACGGCGCGATGTACTTCCTCGAGGCCAACACGCGCCTGCAGGTGGAACATCCCGTCACCGAGTTCGTCACCGGCGTCGACATCGTCAAGGAACAGATTCGCATCGCGGCGGGCGAGAAGCTGGCTTTCAAGCAGAGCGACATCGTCTTCAAGGGACACTCCATCGAGTGCCGCATCAACGCCGAGGATCCCGACACGTTCACGCCGAGCCCCGGCGTCGTGCACGCGTGGAGCGTGCCGGGCGGACCCGGCGTGCGCGTCGACACGTTCGTGCACGCCGAGTGCACCGTGTCGCCGTACTACGACTCGCTCATCGCGAAAATCATCGTGCACGGCCGCGACCGCACCGAGGCCATCGCGCGCATGCGCCGCACGCTCGAAATGACGGTCGTCGAGGGCATCAAGACCTCGATTCCGCTCCACCTGAGAGTGCTCGCCGACCCTGACTATGTGGCCGGGCGCATCAGCACGTCGTTCATGGAGCGGTACATGCCCGAGAAGCTTGCCGCCACGGAGAAAGCAGCGGTCGAACGTCAAGCTTCCGCCTGACGCGCGTGTTTCCGCGCGTCTATCCCATTCTCGACACCACGCTCGCCCGCGCGCGCGGGTATGATCCCGTCGAACTCGCCCGCCGGTTCTTCGATGCCGGCGCGACCCTGCTGCAACTCCGCGCGAAGGATGCGACCGGCGCTGAGTTTCTCGCCTGGGCCGACGCCATCTGCGCGGCCGCCCGCACGGCCGGCGCCACCGTCATCATCAACGATCGCCTGGACATCGCGATGATGGCCGGCGCCCACGGGGTCCATGTCGGGCAGGAGGACCTGCCGCCGTCCGCCGTGCGGGCCGTGCTGAACGGCCGGCCGATGGTGGTTGGACTGTCCACGCACACCCTCGACCAGATCACCGCCGCGGCGGCGGCGCCGGTCGACTACATCGCCATAGGCCCGGTGTTCGGCACGGCGACCAAGGACACGGGCTATCAGGCGGTGGGCCTCGACCTGGTGCAGGCCGCCGCGGCCGGCAGCGCGGGGCGTCCCGTCGTGGCCATCGGCGGCATCACGCTCGACAATGCCGCCGCGGCGCTCGCGGCCGGCGCGGCGTCGGTCGCCGTCATCGCCGATTTGCTGGCCGGTGACGACCCCGGCACCCGGATTCGCCAGTATCTGAGGGTATAATCGCCCCGCCTTCACGCTGCGGCGTGACATGCGCCTAAATCCACATTCGAGGAGAGCTAGTGGCTAATTCACATGCCATGTTTCGGATCAAGTCCATGGAGCGCCTGCTGTCGGAAGCGCGCGCAACCGGAGAGGGCACGCTCAAGCGCACTCTCGGCCCGTGGCAGCTGATTGCGCTCGGCATCGGGGCGATCATCGGGGCGGGCCTGTTCGTCCGCACCGCCGCCGCCATCGCCGATCGCGCGGGCCCAGCCGTCGTCATCGCGTTCATCGTGGCCGGGGTCGGCTGCGCGTTCGCCGGCCTCTGCTACGCCGAATTCGCGTCGATGATTCCGGTGGCGGGCAGCGCCTATACCTATTCCTACGCCACGATGGGCGAGCTGGTGGCCTGGATCATCGGCTGGGACCTCGTGCTCGAGTACGCCGTCGGCGCCGCCACCGTCGCCATCGCGTGGACCGAGTACGCCAATCGCGTGCTCGAGTGGTTCGGCATGCGGATCCCGTATCAATGGACGCACGGCCCGTTCGAGACGGTCGACGGGGTCACGGGCATCATGAACCTGCCCGCCATCTTCATCCTCGGCCTGCTGACGATGCTGCTGATTCGCGGCACGCAGGAATCGGCTTTCGTCAACAGCATCATCGTCGTCATCAAGGTCGCGATCGTGCTGATGGTCATTGCCATCGGCTGGGGCTTCATCAACCCGGTCAATCACACGCCGTTCATCCCGGAGGCGACGACGTATGTGGCGCCAAACGGGATTGAGCACAATTACGGCGGGTTGATGGGCATCCTCGGCGCCGCCGGCGTCGTGTTCTTCGCCTACATCGGCTTCGACGCCGTGTCGACCGCCGCGCAGGAAGCGAAGAACCCGGGCCGCGACATGCCGATCGGCATCCTGGGCTCGCTCGTGATCTGCACCGTGCTCTACGTGCTGTTCGCGTATGTGCTCAGCGGCGTCGCGCCGGTGGCCGACTTCCGCGATCCGAGCATTGGCCGCGAGGCGTCGGTGGCCTACGCGATCGAAACCTACATGACCGGCTATCGCTGGCTGGGACAGGCGGTGACGGTGGCGATTCTGGCCGGCTTCTCGTCGGTCATCCTCGTCATGCTGCTCGGCCAGTCGCGCGTCTTCTACTCGATGAGCCACGACGGCCTCGTGCCGAAGGTGTTCGCCGACGTGCATCCGAAGTTCCGCACCCCGTGGAAGTCGAACATCCTGTTCTTCTTCTTCACGGCGGCGTTCGCGGCCTTCGTGCCGGGCGACATCGTCGGCGAGATGACGAGCATCGGCACGCTGTTCGCGTTCATCCTTGTGTCGGCCGGCGTATGGATCATGCGCGTCAAGCGGCCCGAGCTCGAGCGCGGCTTCCGCGTCCCGGCGCTGCCGTTCGTCTCCATCATGGGCATCCTGGTGTGCGGCGCCATGATTTACGGCCTCGGCTGGACCAACTGGCTGCGGCTGCTTGGCTGGCTCGCGATCGGCTTCCTGTTCTACTTCACCTACGGCATCAAGCACAGCAAGCTGCGCGCCGATGGAGCGAACGGCTGACGACCGGGCCCCGCACGCTCGATGGCGCCGCTGTCGCGGCGGCCATCCGCGAAGACCTCAAGCCTGCCGCCGCGGCGTTTGCCGCGGCGGCAGGGCGCCCTCCCGGCCTCGCGCTCGTCCTCGTCGGCGACGACCCCGCCTCGGCCATCTACGTTCGCAGCAAGGAAAAATCAGCCGCCGAATCGGGTATCGCCGTGCGCGCGCATCGCCTGCCCTCGTCAACCTCGCTCGAGGAGCTGCTGGCGCTGGTCGATCAGCTCAATCGCGACGATGCGATTGACGGCATCCTGGTGCAGGACCCGCTGCCGGCGGGCATGGGCAAAGGCGCGTCGCAGCGCGTCTTCGACGCCATTGCGCCGGCCAAGGACGTCGACGGATTCCATCCCGAGAATGCGGGGCGCCTGTCGCAGGGCCGCGTGACGCTGGCGCCGTGCACGCCGTCGGGCGTGATCGAGCTGCTCAAGCGCGCCGGCATCGCCATGGCGGGCGCCGACGCCGTCGTCATCGGGCGCAGCGACATCGTGGGCAAGCCGATGGCGATGCTGCTCGTGGCGGAAGACGCGACGGTGACCATCTGCCATTCGCGCACGAAGGACCTCGCCGCGCACACGCGGCGCGCCGACATTCTGGTGGCGGCGGTGGGACGCGCCGCGTTCGTGTCGCGCGACATGGTGAAGCCGGGCGCGACGGTGGTGGACGTGGGCATCAACCGCATCACCGACCGCGCGAAGATGGCGGAATGGTTTGGCGAAGACTCGCGGCGCGTGGCCGCCTTCGATCAGAAGGGGAGCGCCGTGGTTGGCGACGTCGATCCGCGCGTCGCCGACGTCGCGGGCGCGATGACGCCCGTGCCCGGCGGCGTCGGGCCGCTCACGATCGCGATGCTGCTGAAGAACACGCTGCGCGCCGCCGAACTGCGGCGGCTCACCCCTCCTGCCTGAGCTCGCTCAACACCTTCAGGACCTGCGTCTCTGTTTCCTCGAACGAGCCGCTGGTGTCGATCACGTAATCGGCGCGGTCCGCCTTCTCGCGCACGGGCATCTGCGCGGCCAGGCGCTGTTCGGCGTCGTGGCGCGAGAGGCCGTTGCGCTGCATCAGGCGGTCGATCTGCATCGCGGGCGGGCACGTCGTCACGATCACGGCGTCGTAGTCGATCTCGCGGCCGGTTTCATAGAGCAGAGGAATGTCGGCGATGCCGATCGGCTCGCCATGATCGCCAAGCCTGGCGAACCACTCCGTGATGGCGCGGTAGACGCGCGGATGGATGATCGCTTCGAGATCGCGCCGCGCCTTCGCGTCGTCGAAGACGATGCGGCCAAGCGCCGCGCGATCGATGGCGCCGTCTGCGCCCGCGACCCGCGGGCCGAAGCGCTGGATGACGGCCGCGTGGCCGGCCGTGCCGGGGGCGATGGCCTCGTGCGCGAGTTGATCGGCGTCGACGGTGGGCACGCCCGCGGCGGCAAACAGCTTCAGGCAGTGCGACTTGCCCGTCGCGATGCCGCCGGTGAGCGCGACGCGCTGGACGGCCATGACGGCTAGTGCATCAGGCCGGTCGGCACTTCGTCCGCTTCGCGGGCCGGCGAGATTCGCTCCTCGACGAACGTGTTCCAGTCGTGGCAGTGCGGGCACTGCCAGAGCAGCTCCGTGCTGCGATAGCGGCAGCGCATGCAGACGTGGGGATCGAGATAGAACACCGATTCGCGCGTGATGTCGACGTAGCGGCCGACCAGGTCCTGCGAGAGGCCCAGCGCCGACAGCGTGTTCCAGATCGTCTGGTGAATCGCGAGGGCGTGCGGGTTGTGCACGAGCGCCTCGAAGAGCAGATCGAGCGCCTCGCGCGAGCGTCCCTGGCTGCTCAAATGGCTGGCCAGCGCGAGACGCGCGCGCCACTCGAGCGGCTGCGCCTCGATGATGCGGCGGCACAGCGCCGGGAAGCGCTCGGGCGCGTCCATCTTCGGATAGATCGCCTCGAGCCGCTGGAAGGCGAGGTAGGCGCGATCGGGCGCGGCCTTGATCATCTGCTCCCACATGGCGGCGGCGCCCGCCGCGTCGCCCTGCAGCGCCTTCACGTCGCCCATGTTCAGGTACGCGGGCACGGCCGTGGCGTCGAGCTCGATGGCCGCCTCGAAGCGGCGCGTGGCTTCCGCGAAGTCATTCTGCTTGAGCGCCTGCAGCCCGAGCTCGTTCTCGAGGAACGCGAGAATGAGGTTCGACCGCTCGTTGCCCTTGCCTTCGACCAGCGTGTTGAGGCGCTGGCGCGTGACGTAGGCCTCGTGCCACTGGTGCTGTTCCTCCTGCAGCTTCTCGAGGTTGAGCAGCGCCGCTTCGTTCTTCGGATCGAGCCGCAGCACTTCCGAAAAGGCTTCGACCGCGCGGTCGACAAAGCCGCCTTTGCGGTAGTCGAGGCCGAGGCAGAGCATGACGTTCGCGTGCTCGAGCGCGCGCAGCCGCGGGCGCTGCAGCAGGCTCTGATGCTCCTGAATGGCGCGGCCCACCTGGCCCTTCTCGCGATACAGGTTGCCGAGCACCAGGCGGATTTCGAGCGCCGACGGATCGAGCTCCACGGCCTTCTCGAGCTGCTCGATGGCGAGGTCGATCTGCTGGCCGACGAGATGATTGAGGCCCAGGATGAAGTGGGGCGACTGCCGCGCCTTGCGGCGATCGATCAGCTTGCCGTCGGTGAGCTTGTACCGCTCCCAGGCCTTGCCGATGGCGAGGCCCGCGAGCAGCGCCAGGAGGACGCCGGGAAGGAAGTAGTCCTGCATGCGGTCAGATCATCTGCGTGCGCCACAGGTCGTGCAGGTGCACCACGCCGTCGATCACGCCCTCGTCGCGCGTGACCACGAGCGAGGTGATGCGCCGCTCTTCCATGATGCGCAGCGCGTCCACCGCGAGGCATTCGCGGGCAATCGTCGCGGGCGTCGTCGTCATCACGTGCGCCGCCGACAGCGACAGCAGGTCGCGATTGTCGGTCATGTGGCGCCGCAGGTCGCCGTCGGTGACGATGCCGGCGAGGCGGCCGGCGGGGTCGGCCACGCAGGTCATGCCCAGCCGCTTGCTCGACATCTCGTGAATGACGTCGGCCATCGGCGTGTCGGCCGTCACCACGGGCACCTGATCGCCCGTGTGCATCGCGGCTTCGACGCGCAGCAGCCGCTTGCCCAGCTTGCCGCCGGGGTGCAGCCGCGCAAACTCCTCTTCCTTGAAGCCCTTGCGCTCGAGCAGCGTCATGGCAATCGCGTCGCCCATGGCGAGGGCGGCCGTCGTGCTTGCCGTCGGCACGAGGTTCATCGGGCACGCCTCTTCGGCGATGCCGCAGTCGATGGCGACATCGGCCGCGTTGGCCAGCGTCGAGGACGGCGATCCGGTGAGCGCGATCAGCCGCGCGCCGATGCGCCGGATGGCCTCGAGCAGCCGCACCAGCTCCTCGGTTTCGCCGCTGTGCGACAGCGCAATCACCACATCATCGTCGCGCACCATGCCGAGGTCGCCGTGGATGGCTTCGGCCGGGTGCAGGAAGAACGCCGGCGTGCCGGTGCTCGACAGGGTCGCGGCGATCTTGCGGCAGATGATGCCCGACTTGCCCATGCCGGTGACGATGACGCGGCCCTTGCAGGTGAGCAGCAGGTCGATGGCCTTCTCGAAATCGCCGTTGAGGCGCGCGGTAAGCGCGTTGATCGCGTCGGCTTCGGTCTTGAGCACGCGGCGGGCGATGTCGAGGGTCTTCGTGGTCACGCGCGCACGACCTCGTGGATCTTGAGGAGGCGCGTGAGCAGCGGCTCGAGCGCGTCCAGCGCCAGCGCGTTCTGCGCGTCGCTCTTCGCCTGCGTCGGGTTCTCGTGCACTTCGAGAAACACGCCGTCGACGCCCGCCGCCACGCCCGCTGAGGCGAGCGGGACGATGTATTCGGCGAGGCCGGCGGTGACGCCGTCGCCGCCGCCCGGCAGCTGCAGGCTGTGGGTGACGTCGAACACCACCGGCACGCCCAGCGCCCGCATCATGGGAAAGGCCCGCATGTCCACAACCAGGTTGTTATACCCGAAGGAGAACCCGCGCTCGGTAATGAATACGTGCGCGTTGCCCGAGCCGGTCACTTTGGCGATGGCGTGCTTCACGTCGAGCGGGGCCAGAAACTGGCCTTTCTTGATGTTGACCCAGCGCCCCGTTTTCGCGGCGGCAACGATCAGATCGGTCTGGCGCGAGAGAAACGCGGGGATCTGCAGCACATCGCAGACCTCGGCGGCCTTCTCGCACTGCCAGGGCTCGTGCACGTCGGTGAGGACGGGCACGCCCGTGGCCTCTTTGACGGCGCGCAGCACGCGCAGGCCCTCGTCGAGCCCCGGGCCGCGGAAGGACGTGAGCGACGTGCGGTTGGCCTTGTCGAACGACGCCTTGAACACGTAGGGCATGCCCACGCGCGCCGCGATGGCCGCAATCTTCCGCGCCAGCCCGGCCGCGTGCGCCTCGGACTCGATGACGCAGGGCCCGGCGATGAGCAGCAGGCGGTCCGAAAAAATGGGGACGGGTCTCATTTATTCACTTCGGCTTGCGCGCGAGTGAATAAATGAGACCCGTCCCCATTTTTTCGCTCCTGCGCGGCCTTCACGAAGCCCGCGAACAGCGGGTGGGGCGCCAGCGGCTTCGACTTGAACTCGGGGTGGAACTGCACCGCCACGTACCACGGATGGCTCGGCAGCTCGATGATTTCCACGAACTTGCCGTCGAGCGAGCGGCCGACAATCTTCAGTCCCTTGTCGATCAGCGCCTGCTCGTACAGGCAGTTGAACTCGTATCGATGCCGGTGGCGTTCGTGGATCACGTCGTGGCCGTACAGCTTGTGCGCGAGCGAACCGGGCGTGAGCTGGCACGCATAGCTGCCCAGGCGCATGGTGCCGCCCAGGTCGTCAACGCCGAGCAGGTCCCGCAGCTTGTAGATCACGTTCTGCGGCGTGTCGGGCACCACTTCGGTGGAGTCCGCCTCGGCCAGCCCGCACACGTTGCGCGCATACTCGACGGCCGCCCACTGGAAGCCGTAGCAGATGCCGAAGTAGGGGATGCCCTTCGTGCGCGCGTATTCAGCCGCCTTCATCATGCCGCGGCTGCCGCGGTCGCCGAAGCCGCCCGGCACGAGAATGCCCGAGGCATCGTCGAGCAGATGCATCCCGTCGGGCTGCTCGAGCGCCTCGGCTTCGATCCAGCGGATGTTCACCTTCAGCCGGTGCTTGAAGCCGCCGTGATACAGCGCCTCGTTCAGGCTCTTGTACGAATCCTCATAGCCGACGTACTTGCCGACCACATGAATCGTCAGCTCATCGTCCGGCTTGCGGATGCGCTGGACGAGATCTTCCCAGGGCGCCATGTTCGCGGCCGTGGCCGGCAGCGACAGCCGCTTGATGATGATGTTGTCGATGTTCTCGGACTGCAGGGCCAGCGGCACCTCGTAGATGCTCGACACGTCGCGCGCCGTGATGACCGCCTCCTCGTCGACGTCGCAGAACAGCGCAATCTTGCGCTTCAGATCCTGCTCGAGCAGCCGATCGGTGCGGCAGAGCAGGATGTCGGGCTGGATGCCGATCGCGCGCAGATCGCGCACGCTGTGCTGCGTGGGCTTGGTCTTCAGCTCGCCCGCGCTGCCGATGTACGGCACCAGCGTGAGGTGGATGTAGAGCGTGTTCTCGCGACCCACGTCCTGCCGCAGCTGGCGGATGGCCTCGAGGAACGGCTGGCTCTCGATGTCGCCGACCGTGCCGCCAATCTCAACCAGCACCACGTCTACGCCCTGCGCCACCGCGCGGATGCAGTCCTTGATCTCGTTGGTGATGTGCGGGATGACCTGGACGGTGCGGCCGAGGTAGTCGCCGCGCCGCTCCTTATTAATAACCGACAGATAAATCTTGCCCGTCGTCCAGTTGTGGTTGCGCGTGATCGGGCTGTTCGTGAAGCGCTCGTAATGCCCGAGGTCCAGGTCCGTCTCGGCGCCATCGTCGGTCACGTAGACCTCGCCGTGCTGGTACGGGCTCATCGTGCCGGGATCGACGTTGATGTACGGGTCGAACTTCTGGAGGGCCACCTTGTACCCGTGCCCCTCGAGCAGCGACCCGATCGAGGCGGCCGCCAGGCCCTTGCCGAGCGACGAAACCACGCCGCCGGTGACGAAGATGAACTTTACGGGCCGATCCTTCTGCATTCAGATTCCTCTCACGCGCTGCCGCACACGGTCTAGATCTTCCTGGGTGTCGACGCCGATGGTGTCATGGAACGTTTCAGCTGTCTGAATCACGAATCCGTGCTCGAGCGCGCGCAGCTGCTCGAGCGATTCGCTCTGCTCGAGCGGCGTGGGCGGAAGCGCCGCCAGCTTCAACAGCGCCTCGCGCCGGTAGGCGTAGATGCCGATGTGCCGCCAGGCCGCATGCCTCCGCGCGCCGTCGCGCACGTGCGGCACCGCTGCCCGTGAAAAATACAGCGCCCGGCCCTCCAGGTCGACCACAACTTTCACGACGTTCGGATTGGCCAGCTCCGGCTCGCCGTCGATCGCCTTCCGCAGCGTGCCGATGGCGGCCTCCGGATTGGCCGCCAGCGCGCCGGCGGCCGCATCAATCATCGCCGGCTCGATCAGCGGCTCGTCTGCCTGGACGTTGATGACGATGTCGGCGTCGAGGAAGCGGATGGCTTCGGCCAGGCGGTCGGTGCCGGAGGGGTGGCGCTCGCTGGTCATCAGGGCCCGGCCGCCGAAGCCTTCGACCACGTCGCGCACGCGCTCGTCGTCGGTGGCCACCACGACGGCCGAGGCCGAGGCCATGGCGGCGCGGCGGTACACACGCTCGATCATCGGCTGGCCGCCGATATCAGAGAGAACTTTCCCAGGAAGCCGGGTCGAATGATATCGAGCCGGAATAATGATGATGGTGCTGGGCGCGGACGCGCGTGTGCCGGGTACGGAAAGAGGGGGCACGGACAATCCTAGCACACGGATTTGGTGATCTGGTGATTTGGTGATCTGGTGAATTATGATCGAGCGTTCGCATATGCGGGAGAGGGCGTTTACGGCCGGTTGGCTGGTTGCGGCGGCGGTGCTGTCGTCCTGGGCCGTGTCCTCGGCGGCTGATCGAACGGCCGTTCGGCAGCCCGTGTCGGGGCAGGGCGCGACGGCCGTCCAGGCGATCGTGCCGGCGTTGCCTCCGCTGTCATCCGGGCTCGACACAGAAATTTCGAGGCTCGCGCTCCGATCGCGGGCGCTGGCCGCGCCCGCCGTGCCCCTCCGAAACCTCTTCGAGTTTGCGGAACCAGCCGGATTACGAACGCGTAATCGGCGCACGGTTCCGGCCGCGGCAGACATCGCGCCAAGTGCCGCGCCCGTTGACGTGTTGCCGGAGCCGGCGCATGCGCCGGAGGCCGCGCCGTCACTTGCGGGCATCGCGCACGTAGCAGGCATGGTGACCGCGGTGGTGTCGTTCGGCAACGCGCTGCACTACGTGAAGAAAGGCGACGTGATCGCCGGGCGTTTTCGCGTGGATGCCGTCAGCGATCAGGAGGCGGAACTTTTCGATTTGCGCGCGGGCATGATTTTGCGGCTGACGCTGAAGACGGTGACATAAAATTCGCACAACGTTAGTGCAATTCGCTGATCATCCGCATGAAATGCGGCCAATCTAGCGCACGGCGTTCCTTTTCCACAGACTTTTCCACAGTTTCTGTGAACATCTCCGAACACACAGGCAGGGACGTGACCTAATGACAGGAAAGAGCATCACGCGGGGCGGCAGCGGTCTGCAGGTTCCCGACAATCCGATTGTGCCGTTCATCGAGGGCGACGGCACCGGGCCCGACATCTGGCGCGCCAGCGTGCGCGTGTTCGACGCGGCGGTCGAGAAAGCCTACGGCGGCACGCGGCGCATCGCCTGGATGGAAGTGCTCGCCGGCGAGAAAGCGTTCAACCAGACAGGCGAATGGCTGCCCGCCGCGACGCTCGATGCCTTCCGTCAATATCTCGTCGGCATCAAGGGGCCGCTGACGACGCCGGTGGGCGGCGGCATTCGATCGCTGAACGTCGCGCTGCGGCAGGAGCTGGATCTGTATGTCTGCCTGCGCCCGGTGCGCTACTTCCGCGGCATGGAAACGCCGGTGAAGCGTCCCGACCTGGTGGACATGACGATCTTCCGCGAGAACACGGAAGACATCTACGCCGGCATCGAATTTCAGGACGGCACGCCGGAGGCGGCCGAGTTCAAGGCGCTGTTCCAGAAGGCCTTCCCGAAGCTGTTCAGGAAGATTCGCTTCCCGGAGTCGTCCTCGATTGGCATCAAGCCGATTTCGCGCGACGGCACCGAGCGTCTCATTCGCGCGGCGCTCGAGTTTGCGATTGCCGGCAGGCGCAAGAGCCTCACCCTTGTGCACAAGGGCAACATCATGAAGTTCACGGAAGGCTCGTTCCGTGACTGGGGCTACGAGCTTGCGAAGAAGGAATTCGGCGCCACCGAGATTGACGGCGGCCCGTGGTGCAGGCTGCCGAACGGCCTCGTCGTCAAGGACGTGATTGCGGATGCGTTCCTGCAGCAGATCCTGACGCGGCCGGCGGAGTACGACGTCATTGCGACGCCCAACCTGAACGGCGATTACATTTCCGACGCGCTGGCGGCCCAGGTGGGCGGCATCGGCATCGCGCCGGGCGGCAACATCAACTACGTCACCGGTCACGCCGTGTTCGAGGCCACGCACGGCACGGCGCCGAAATACGCCAATCTCGACAAGGTGAACCCGGGCTCGGTGATTCTGTCGGGCGAGATGATGCTGCGCTACATGGGCTGGGGCGAGGCGGCCGACGCCATCATGCGCGCCATCGAAGCGGCCATCGACCAGAAGCAGGTAACCTATGATCTTGCGCGGCTGATCGACGGCGCGACGGAGCTGAAGACGTCCGAGTTCGCCGACGCGGTCATACGAAATCTTTAGGTTGCTGGTTGCTGGTTGCTGGTGGTTGGTCCGCCAGCAACCAGCTACCAACAACCAGCAACCATCGAGGACTCAGAGAATGAATCGCAAAGTTACGGTAGTGGGCGGCGCGGGCAATGTCGGCGCCACGGTGGCGCGCGCGATTGCCGACAAGGAGCTTGCCGATGTCGTGATCATCGACCTCGCCGAGACCAAGGCGGGGGGCGTGGCGCTCGACATGCTCGAGGCGTGCCCCATCGAAGGGTCGGACGCGCGCGTGGCCGGCTACGGCGCCACCGACGAGGGGTGGAAGCAGACGGCGAACTCCGACGTGGTCGTCATCACGTCGGGCATGCCGCGCAAGCCCGGCATGAGCCGCGACGACCTGCTCAACGTCAACTACAAGATCATGCAGTCGGTCACCGAGCAGATCGTGAAGTACTCGCCCAACACGATCATCGTGCCGGTGGCCAATCCGCTCGACGCGATGTGCCAGGCCGTGTTCCGGCTGAGCAAGTTTCCGCGCGAGCGCGTGATCGGCATGGCCGGCGTGCTCGACTCGGCGCGCATGCGCACGTTCATCGCGATGGAGCTGAACGTCTCGGTGGACAACATCCACGCGTTCGTCCTCGGCGGCCATGGCGACACGATGGTGCCGCTGCCTCGGCTGTCGACGGTGGCGGGCATCCCGATCACCGAGCTGATGTCGGCCGAGCGCATCGCCGCCATCAACGAGCGCACCGCCAACGGCGGCGCCGAAATCACGAAGCTGGTGGGCACGAGCGCCTGGTACGCGCCGGGCTCGGCGGCGGCCGAGATGGTGGAGATCATCCTCAAGGACAAGAAGAAGATCGTGCCGTGCTCGGTGTATCTGCAGGGCGAATACGGCGTGAAGGACCTGTTCGTGGGCGTGCCGGTGAAGCTGGGCGCGCGCGGCGTGGAGGAGATCATCCAGATCAAGCTCACGGCCGAGGAACAAGCCGCGTTCAACAAGTCCGCGGCGGCCGTCAAAGAACTGACCGACGTCATCGGCGTCTGACGACAGGCCAGGGGCCAGGGGCCAGGGGCCAGAGCAGGACATGGTTTCGCGCGCCATCGATCTGATTGCCGCTCTCGGGATGCAGCCGCATCCCGAGGGCGGGCACTACGTCGAGATCCATCGCGCAGCTGGTCGCGTGCAGCCGCGCGACGCGCGCGGCGAGCGTTCCGCCCTCACCAGCAGGCCGGACGCCTTCCAGGGACCGACCCTTTCGTGTGATTCCGAGGAGTCCCCGCTTGACGTTGCAGAAAACTAACTAGGTCCGGACCGAGTAGATTTCTGAGATCCGTTCGTCCCTGAACTTGCGCAAGAAAAGTCGCAGTTTCGGTCATTCGCGGGGCCGACGGGTTGCCAGATCCTCCGCTCCGTGAGATAACTCTCAGGCCCCGCCAACTCCGAGCTCCCCGCGCTTGCGGGGTGTTTCCTGATCCAGCTGAATCTTTCGCCCGCCCGGTCATGGCGCCAGCGCGTCGCCCTGCGGCTGCGTGCGGCCTGGTGCGCGCTCGCCGCAGCCCGCCGCGCCCGCGCGCTCAGAAACGCGGCCCGCTGACGTTGGCCATCCTTTTGTAAGGACGGCCCGTCAAAGCTCGCGAGACCTTGGAGAGGGCCATGTCCACACTGCTGCAGGACCTCGGGTACGCCTTGAGGACGTTCCGGAAGCGTCCCGGTTTTGCGATTACCGCCATCGCAACTCTGGGACTCGGCATCGGCGTCACCACCGCCATCTTCAGCGTCGTCAGCGCCGTGCTGCTGCAGCCGCTGCCGTATGAAGACCCGGCCCGGCTGGTCCACATCGCCCACGACCTGCGGGTCAGGGCGGTGGAGGACTTTCCGTTCGCGCCGGCCGATTTCGCCGACGTGCGGGCGCAGACCACGAAATTCGACGGCATCGCCGGCCTCGTGACCGGCCGGCAGGTGTTCCCGACGCCGAACGGCGACGTCGAGATCGTCCGCAATGGCGGCGCGACCCCGAACCTGTTCCGGGTGCTCGGCACCCGAATCGTCGAAGGCCGCGATTTCACCGACGCCGAGGGCACGCCGCAGCCGCCGCCGGCCCAGGGGCCGCAGGGCGCGGCCGGGGGAGGCCCCGGGGCGCAACAGGCGCCGCCGCCTCCGCCGCCGACCATCATCAGTTACGAGTTCTGGCAGCGCCGCTTTGGCGGCGACCGCGCCGTCATCAACAGCATCGTCCGTTTCGGCGAGCAGCCGTTCCAGATCGTCGGCGTGCTCGAACCCGGCTTCACGCTGCTGTTTCCGCCGAACATCGCCGGCCTCGAGCGCCAGCCCGACGTGTGGACGCCGCTCACCGTGGACTTCGCGGCCGGCTCGCGCATCAACGTGTTCCTGCGCGTGATTGGCCGCCTCAAGCCGGGCGTGACCCTTCAGGACGCCCAGGGCGAAGTGGACGCGATTGCCGCCGACCTGCGCCGCCAGTTTTCGGTCAAGGAAAGCGCCGGCATGTATTACCGCCTCGCTCCGATGCACGACGACCTGGTCAACGAAGTGCGGCCGTCGATTCTCGCGCTGATGGGCGCGGTGATCTTCGTGCTGCTCATCGCCTGCGCCAACGTGGCGAACCTGCTGCTGGTGCGCGCGGCCGCGCGCGAGCGCGAGCTGGCGGTGCGCTCGGCCCTCGGCAGCAGCCGCGGGCGTCTCGTGCGCCAGTTGCTGGCCGAAAGCCTGATGCTGGCGCTTGGCGGCGCGCTGTTCGGCGTGCTGCTGGCGTGGGCCGGCGTGCGCGTGCTGGCGGCGGTGGGGCCCGACAACCTGCCGCGGCTCGATGCCGTGGCCATCGACCGCGGCGTCATCCTTTTCGCGATCGCCATCGCGGCGGCCTCGTCGATCGCCTTCGGCCTGATCCCCGCCATTCGCGCCTCGCGCCCCGACGTCATGGATCTGCTGCGCCGCGGCGGCCGCGCCGGTAGTCTGGCCTCGGCCGGATGGCTCCGCAACGGCGTCGTGATCGCCGAAGTCGCGCTGTCGTTCGTGCTGCTGGTCGGCTCGGGCCTGATGATCCGCAGCTTCGTCGCGCTGCAGCGCGCGGAGCCGGGCTACGACGCGTCGAACGTCCTGACGTTCTTCATCCCGAATCTCCGCCTGCAGGATCCGGCCGCGCGCCAGGCGTTCCAGCGCGACTTCCAGGCCGCGCTCAAGGGCCAGCCGGGCGTGATTGACGTCACCGCGGCCAACCCGCTGCCGCTCGACGGCCGCACCGCGCTCGCGCGCTGGGGGACGACCGACGCCGCCAGCGATCCGTCGAAGTTCCAGCAGGCGGAAGTCATGACCGTGCTGCCCGGCTACTTCGATGCGATGCGGACGACGCTCATCGCAGGGCGCGACTTCACGGCGGCCGACAGCCACCCGCAGAACCGCCACGTCATCATCGATCGCGTGCTTGCGCGCAAAGCCTTCGGCAGTGAGGGCGCGGCCGGCAGGACGCTGCTGTTCCGCATCAACTCGCCCGAGGCGCAGCCGTACCAGATTGTCGGCGTCGTCGATCACCAGCGCCACACCACGCTGGCGCAGGACGGCCGCGAAACCATCTACGTGCCCGACGGCCAGTTCAATCACGGCGTGGCCAACCGGTGGGCGGTGCGCACCTCGGGCGATCCGCTGGCGCTGACCGGCACGGTGAAGGCGGAGCTCGCGCGCCTCAATCCGCGCGCCGGCGCCATCGAGTTTCAGCCGATGACGGCCTTCGTCGAAGAGGCCCAGGCCGAGACGCGCTTCGCGCTGCTGCTGATCGGCGTCTTCGCCGGCATTGCGGTGCTGCTGGCCTCGGTGGGCCTGTACTCGGTGCTCTCGACGGCCGTGCGCCAGCGCACGGCGGAAATCGGCGTGCGCATGGCCTTTGGCGCCGAGCAGGGCAACATCTTCCGCATGATGGTGGGGCAGGGCCTCAAGCTCAGTGCGGCGGGCATTGCCGCCGGCGTACTGGTGGCCATGCTGCTGGTGGGCGGGATGCGGTCGATGCTCGTCGGCGTCGAGCCGACGGACCCGGCCACCTTCGTGGTGATCGCGCTCGCCTTCGTCGCGATCGCGATCATCGCGTGCGGCGTGCCGGCGCTGCGCGCCGCGCGGCTGAATCCGCTGACGGCGCTGCGGGAGGACTAGGCCTCAGGCCTTCGGCTTGAGGCTGGCGCGCATGAACTCGCGATTCATCTTCGCGATGTTCGTGAGCGAGATTTCCTTCGGGCACACCGCTTCGCACTCGCCCTCGTTGGAGCAGCTGCCGAAGCCTTCGGCGTCGTGGCGTTCGATCATGTGGAGCACGCGCGACATCCGCTCCACGTCGCCCTGCGGGAGGATGGCGAGCTGCGTGATTTTCGCCGACGTGAAGAGCGCCGCCGAGGCGTTCTTGCAGGCCGCCACGCACGCGCCGCAGCCGATGCACTGCGCCGACTCGAACGCCGCTTCCGCAATCGGGCGCGGGATCGGAATGGCGTTGCCGTCGGGCGCGCCGCCGACATTCATCGACACATAGCCGCCCGCCTGGATGATGCGGTCGAACGCGCCGCGGTCCACCACCAGGTCGCGCACCAGCGGAAAGCCTTTCGCGCGCCAGGGCTCGAGCACCAGCGTCTCGCCGTCACTGAAGCTGCGCATGTGCAGCTGGCACACCGTCGTCGCGCGCACGGGCCCGTGCGCGAGGCCGTTGATCATGAAGCCGCACGTGCCGCAGATGCCTTCGCGGCAGTCCGAGTCGAACGCGATCGGCTCCTCGCCCCTGGCGATCAGGCGCTCGTTCACGACATCGAGCATTTCGAGGAACGACATGTCGGTGGAGATGTCCTGCGCCGTGTACTGCTCGAAGCGCCCCGGCGCCTGCGGCCCCGGCTGCCGCCAGACCTTCAGATGGACGGTGATCGTTTTCCCCGCGCTCACTTGTAGCTCCGCTGAGTGGGTTTCACGTATTCGAACGTGAGGTGTTCCTTGTGCAGCGCCGCGGGCTTGCCGTCGCCGGTGTATTCCCACGCCGCCGCATACGTGAAATGCTCATCGTCGCGCAGCGCCTCGCCGTCGGGCGTCTGGCTTTCCTCGCGGAAGTGGCCGCCGCAGGATTCGGTGCGGTGCCTCGCGTCGAGCGCCAGCAGTTCCGCAAACTCCAGGTAGTCGGCCACGCGGCCGGCGTATTCGAGGTTCTTGTTCAGGTAATTCGCGTCGCCCGGCACCGACACGTTCTGCCAGAACTCGTCGCGCAGCTGCGGAATGCGCTCGAGCGCGTGGCTGAGGCCCGCGTCGTTGCGCGACATGCCCACGTAATCCCACAGCACGCGGCCCAGCTCGCGGTGCAGCTCGCGCGGCGTGCGGCCGCCGCGGATGCCCAGCAGCTTGTCGATGCGGCCGCGCACGCCGGCCTCGGCCTCGCCGAACGCGTCGTGCTCGGTGGTGACCGTCGCCAGCGGCGTGCCGGCGATGTAGTGGGCGAGCGTGTAGGGGATGACGAAGTAGCCGTCGGCCAGCCCCTGCATCAGCGCGCTGGCGCCGAGCCGGTTCGCGCCGTGATCCGAGAAGTTCGCTTCGCCGAGCACGTGCAGGCCCGGGATGGTGCTCATCAGGTTGTAGTCCACCCACAGCCCGCCCATCGTGTAGTGAATGGCGGGATAGATCCGCATCGGCTCGCGATACGGATTCTCGTCGGTGATCTTCTGATACATGTCGAACAGGTTGCCGTACTTCGATCGGATGGCCTGCTCGCCGAGGCGGTTGATGGAATCGCGGAAGTCGAGGAAGACGGCCAGGCCGCTGTCGCCCACGCCGCGCCCCTCGTCGCACACCACCTTCGCGTTGCGTGACGCCACGTCGCGCGGCACCAGGTTGCCGAAGCTCGGATACCGCCGCTCGAGGTAATAGTCACGGTCGGCGTCGGGGATGTCGTTCGGATGCCGCTTGTCGCCGGGATTCTTCGGCACCCACACGCGGCCGTCGTTGCGCAGCGATTCCGACATCAGCGTGAGCTTCGACTGATGGTCGCCCGACACCGGGATGCACGTGGGATGAATCTGCGTGAAGCATGGATTGGCGAAGAACGCGCCGCGCTTGTGCGCGCGCCACGCCGCCGTGACATTCGATCCGACGGCGTTGGTCGACAGGTAATAGGCCGTGCCGTAGCCGCCCGTGGCCAGGCACACCGCGTCGGCGGCATAGCGCTCGATCTCGCCGGTCAGCAGGTTGCGGCACACGATGCCGCGCGCGCGCCCGTCGATGACGACGATGTCGAGCATTTCGCGGTTGGCGAAGGCCTTCACCGTGCCGCGCTCGACCTGCCGCATCATCGACTGGTACGCCCCAAGCAGCAGCTGCTGGCCGGTCTGCCCGCGCGCATAGAACGTGCGCGACACCTGCGCGCCGCCGAACGACCGGTTGTCGAGCAGCCCGCCGTACTCGCGCGCGAACGGCACGCCCTGCGCCACGCACTGGTCGATGATGTTCACGCTCAGCTGCGCGAGGCGGTACACGTTCGCCTCACGCGCGCGATAGTCGCCGCCCTTGATGGTGTCGTAGAACAGCCGATAGACGCTGTCGCCGTCGTTCTGGTAGTTCTTTGCGGCGTTGATGCCGCCCTGCGCGGCGATGCTGTGCGCGCGGCGCGGGCTGTCCTGGATGCAGAAGCTCAGCACCTGATAGCCAAGCTCGCCGAGCGATGACGCCGCCGACGCGCCCGCGAGGCCGGTGCCGACGATGATGACGGTGTGCTTGCGCCGGTTGGCGGGGTTGACCAGCTTCGAATCGAACCGGTGGCGGTCCCACTTCTCGGCCAGCGGCCCGGACGGGACTTTCGAATCCAAGATCATGATGCTGACCGGTTGCTGGCAGCTGGCTCCTGGTAGCTGGTGCACCAACAACCAACAACCGGCAACCAGCAACTTACTGTGTGAACAGATAAACCCATATCGGTATCAGCGCGAAGCCGCCGGCGATCAACGCGGCGGCGATGGCGCCGGCGGTGAGGACGGCGCGCGTCCGTCCGGCGGGAATGGCGCCAAGCGACTGCAGGGCGCTGGTGATGCCGTGGCGCAGGTGCATGCCCACCAGAATCATGGCGACGACGTACCAGATCACGTAGCCCGGCTTGTGAAACACCTCGAGCGTCAGCCGATACAGATCGCGCACGCCCGGCTCCGCCGCGTCGTAGTAGGCGCCGAACTTGAACGTCTTGAGGTGCAGGATCAGGAACACCAGGATCGTCGTGCCGCTGACGATCATGGTGGTGGAGGAGAGCGACTTGCGGCTCGTGTGGCCGGCCGGCTTCTTCACCGCGTAGCGCGTGGGGCGCGCGGCGCTGTTGCGGCCGAAGTTGCGAACCGTTTTGTAGATGTGCAGCAGGAAGACGGCGGCCAGCCCCGCTTCCGCGAGATAAATCAGCGGATTCGAGATCAGCTTGTGCGAGTACGCGTTGAACGCCTCGGGTCCCGACAGCAGCAGCAGATTGCCTGCGAGATGCGCAATCAGAAAGAGGAAGAGCGCAAGGCCCGTGAACGCGATCAGGACCTTCGTGCCAACCGACGATGAGGACATCCCGTGCTCCGACAAACGATTAATTGTACTGTAGACTTTGCGCTTTATGAAGATTCATGAATATCAGGCCAAGCAGCTCCTCGCAAAATTCGGCGTGCCCATCCCGCAGGGCGAGGTGGCCACGGTGGCGGCGGAGGCGGGCGACATTGCCGGCCGCCTCGGCACCAAAGTCGTCGTCGTCAAGGCGCAGATTCATGCCGGCGGCCGCGGCAAGGGCGGCGGCGTCAAGCTGGCGAAGAGCCGCGACGAGGCGGTGAAGCTGGCCGGCGAGATTCTGGGCATGACGCTCGTCACGCATCAGACGGGTCCCGAGGGCCGCATCGTGCAGACGGTACTGGTCGAGCAGGGGCTCGAGATGGACCGCGAGCTGTATCTGGGCATGGTCATCGATCGGTCGACGAAGAAGCCGGTGCTGATGGTCAGCCAGGAGGGCGGCGTCGAGATCGAGAAGGTCGCCGAAGAGACGCCTGAGAAGATTCACAAGGCGTTCATCGATCCGGCGGTGGGCCTGCAGGGCTTTCAGGCGCGCCGGCTGGCGTTCGCGCTGGGCCTGAAGGGCGACCAGATCAAGAAGGCCGTGCAGATGATGGGCGCGCTCTATCGCGCGTTCGTCGAGACCGACGCGTCGCTGCTCGAAATCAATCCGCTGGTCGTGCTCAAGGACGGCAGCCTGCTGGCGCTCGACGCGAAGATGAACTTCGACGACAACGCCCTCTACCGTCATCCCGACATCAAGGCGTTCCGCGATCTCAACGAGGAAGACCCGCTCGAGATCGAGGCGTCGAAGTACAGCCTCAATTACATCAAGCTCGATGGCAACATCGGGTGCATGGTCAACGGCGCGGGCCTCGCGATGGCCACCATGGACATCATCAAGCTGGCGGGCGGCGAGCCGGCCAACTTCCTCGACGTCGGCGGCGGCGCCAACGCCGAGCAGATCAAGAACGCGTTCAAGATCCTGATGTCCGACACGGCCGTGAAGGCGGTCTTCATCAATATTTTCGGCGGCATCCTGCGCTGCGACGTGCTGGCGGAAGGCGTGATTGCCGCCGTCAAGGACCTGGGCGTGCGCGTGCCGGTGGTCATCCGCATGGAAGGCACCAACGTCGAGAAGGGCAAGCAGCTGCTCAAGGAGAGCGGCCTCAATTTCCAGACGGCCGACTCGATGGGCGAAGGCGCGGACATGGTCGTAAAGGCGGCGAAGTAAATGGCGGTTCTGCTCGATTCGAAGACGCGGCTCATCGTCCAGGGGCTCACGGGCCGCGAAGGCACGTTTCACGCAAAGGCGGCGGCGGCGTATCACACCACCGTGGTCGGCGGCGTCACGCCGGGCAAGGGCGGCACCACGCACGAAGGCTGGCCGGTGTTCGACACCGTGGCCGACGCCGTGCGCGAAACCGGCGCGAACGCGTCGGTGATCTTCGTGCCGCCGCCGGGCGCGGCCGACGCCATCATGGAAGCGGCCGACAGCGATCTCGCGCTGGTCGTGGCCATCACCGAGGGCATTCCGGTGGTAGACATGCTCAAGGCGATGGCGTTTCTCGAGGGCCATCCGGGCACGCGCCTGATCGGGCCGAACTGCCCGGGCATCATCTCGGCCGGCAAGGGCAAGGCGGGCATCATCCCGGGCCACATCTGCCGCGAAGGGCGCGTCGGCATTGTGTCGAAAAGCGGCACGCTCACCTACGAAGCCATCCACCAGCTGACGGCGCTCGGCCTCGGCCAGACCACCTGCATCGGCATCGGCGGCGATCCGCTGATCGGCACGTCGTTCATCGACGCGCTGGCGCTGTTCCAGGCCGACGGCGACACCGAAGCGGTGGTCATGATTGGCGAAATTGGCGGCAGCGCCGAGGAAGAAGCGGCCGAGTGGATCAAGGCCAATTTCACGAAACCCGTGGTCGGCTTCATTGCCGGCCAGACCGCGCCGCCCGGCCGCCGCATGGGCCACGCCGGCGCGATCATCTCGGGCGGCAAGGGCACCGCCGACGAGAAGATGAAGGCGCTCACCGAGGCGGGCGTGTCGGTGGTGAAGAGCCCCGCCGACATCGGCAAAGCGGTCGCAGGTAGACTATAGACGTGGTTGTCAACGACTTCAGCATTCAGGTAGCCACCGTCAACGGCTCGGGCAGTCAGACCGCGAACCTCGTCCTGTTGCGATCCCTGTTCCAGATGGGGATCCCGGTCTCGGGCAAGAACCTCTTCCCCTCGAATATCGCCGGCCTGCCGACCTGGTTCACCATTCGCGCCAATCATCGCGGCTACGTCGCCCGCAAGAAGGAAATCGATTTTCTCGTCGCCATGAACGCCGAGACGGCGAAAGAGGATGTCCTCTCGCTCTCGGCGGGCAGCGCCGTGCTGTACGACGCGCCGCTCGCGCTCGACAAGCTGCGCGACGACGTGACGTTCTATCCGGTGCCGTTCGACAAGATCGTGGCGGCGGTGTGTCCGGAAGCCAAGCTGCGGCGCCTCGTCAAGAACATGATCTACGACGGTGTGCTCTCGCACCTGCTCGGGATCGAGCTTGGCGAGATGGAGAAGGCGCTCGGCAAGCAGCTCGGAAAGAAGCCGAAGGCCGTCGCGCTCAATCTGAATGCGCTCAAGGCGGGCAGCGACTACGCCGCCGGGCACCTGCAGAAGACCGATCCGTTCAAGGTGGAGCGGATGGATCGCAAGGACGACCTGATTCTCGTCGAGGGCAACGCCGCCGCGGCGCTCGGGTGCCTGATGGCCGGCGTCACGGTGGTCGCCTGGTATCCGATTACGCCGTCCTCGTCGCTGCCCGAATCGCTCATCGGCTACATGCGCAAGTACCGCATGGACAAGGCGACCGGCAAGGCCACCTTTGCCGTCGTCCAGGCCGAGGACGAGATTGCGGCGCTCGGCATGGTGCTCGGCGCCACGTGGGCGGGCGCGCGCGCGATGACGTCGACGTCGGGCCCCGGCATCTCGCTGATGTCCGAGTTCGCCGGCCTCGCGTATTACGCCGAAATCCCCGGCGTCATTTTCGACATTCAGCGCGTTGGCCCGTCGACCGGGCTGCCCACGCGCACCGCGCAGGGCGACATCCTGTTTGCCGCCGTCAACTCGCACGGCGACACGCGCCACCCGCTGCTGCTGCCCGCGTCGATCGAAGAGTGCTACGCGATGTCGATGGATGCGTTCGACCTGTCCGAGCGCCTGCAGACCATCATCTACGTGATGAGCGACCTCGATCTGGGCATGAACACCTGGATGGCCGCGCCGTTTGCCTACCCCGAGGCGCCGCTCGACCGCGGCAAGGTGCTCGACGCGGCGATGCTGAAGAAGATTGGCGAGTGGGGCCGCTACGAGGACGTCGACGGCGACGGCATCCCGTATCGCACGCTGCCGGCCTCCGGCATGCCGTCCTACTTCACCCGCGGCTCGGGCCACAACGCGCGCGGCCAGTACAGCGAGCGGCCCGACGACTACGTCACCAATCTCGATCGCCTCAATCGCAAGTTCGACACCGCGAAGACGCTGGTGCCGGCGCCGATCGTCGAAGACGTCGCGGGGGCCGAGGTCGGCATCATCGCCTACGGCACGTCGCATTGGGCGGTGGAGGAGTCGCGCGACCAGCTCGCGCGCGAAACCGGCCTCAAGACCAGCTACATGCGCCTGCGCGCCTATCCGTTTGGCGCCGCGGTCGAAGCTTTCATCCGGCGCTTCGACCGCGTGTACATCGTCGAGCAGAACCGCGACGCGCAGATGCAGTCGCTGCTCAAGATCGACCTGCCGGCGGAGCTCGCCGCGAGATACCGCAGCGTGCTGCACTACAACGGCCTGCCGATCGATGCCCGCTCGATCACCGACGCCATCGTCGCGCAGGAACGGCCAGTCGCGGTGACGGCGTGATGGTTGCGGCGTCTTCCAACGCATCGGGCTCCCGCTGCTCCAGTGGCGACGTGATCCAGGCCGCGCTGAGCGCGAGTGGTCGGTCTGTCGCGGCGCCGTGGTTGTACATGCGAGCTGAGAGCGCCGAGCTACGCGGCGCGGCGACAGACTGACCCGAGCGCCCTTGCGCGCGGCTCAGAGATCGTAGCGATTCAGGAAACGTTATGAATGACACTGCCACACCGACGCCGCCGGCGCCCGCGCCGAAGAAGACCAACCGCATCGGCCTCGAGGTCGCCAGCTATCGCGGCGGCAAGACGACGCTGTGCGCGGGGTGCGGGCACAATGCCATTTCCGAGCGCCTGATCGACGCGTTCTACGAGCTGGGCGTCAATCCGCAGAACGTGCTGAAGCTGTCGGGCATCGGCTGCTCGAGCAAGACGCCGGCCTACTTCCTGAGCCCGGCGCACGGCTTCAACTCGGTGCACGGGCGCATGCCGTCGGTGGCCACCGGCGCGCTGCTGGCCAATCACAAGCTGCTCGCCGTGGGCGTCAGCGGCGACGGCGACACGGGCGCCATCGGCATCGGCCAGTTCGTGCACCTGATGCGCCGCAACCTGCCGCTGGTCTACATCATCGAAGACAACGGCTGCTACGGCCTGACCAAAGGCCAGTTCTCGCCGACGGCCGACATCGGCAGCAAGGCCAAGAACGGCGTGGTCAACGATCTGCCGCCCATCGACACGTGCGCGCTGGCCATCGAGCTTGGCGCGACGTTCGTGGCGCGGTCGTTCTCGGGCGACAAGAAGCAGCTGCTCACGATTCTCAAGGCCGCCATGTCGCATCGCGGCACCGCGATGATTGACGTCCTCTCGCCGTGCGTCACCTTCAACGACCACGAGGGCTCCACCAAGAGCTACGCGTACGTGAAGGAGCACGACGAGGTGATGGGCGAGGTGCAGTTCGTGCCGTTCTTCGACGACATCACGGTGGAGTACGACCCGGGCACGACCAAGGCCGTCACCATGCACGACGGCTCGCATCTGTATCTGTCGAAGCTGCCGCCGGACTACAACCCGAGCGACCGCATGACGGCCATCCGCACGCTGCACGACACCGCGCGCCGCGGCGAATACGCCACGGGCGTGCTCTACATCGAGCCCGATCGCGAAGACTTCATCTCGGCCCTCAATCTGGTGGACGAGCCGCTGTCATCGCTGCCGCTCGAGCGCCTGCGCCCCGGCCGCGACGTGATCGACCGCGTCAACGAAGCGCTTCGCTGAACCCGTGACACGCCGCAGGGCCGCGCGTCTCGCCGGCTACGCCGCGCTCACGCTCTATTTCACCTGGCCGCTGCTTGCCAGCGGCGCCCGCCTCGGCATCGTGGACTGGGACGCGCTGCTGTTTCAGCACGCGTCCGTGATGCGCAGCGTCTACGAGTACGGCCAGCTGCCGTTCTGGAACCCGTGGTACTGCGGCGGGCACGTGCTCTGGCAGAATCCGCAGGCGCCGCTCCTCAGTCCGGTGTACCTGCTGGCGCCGTTCATGCCCCTGGCCGTCGCGATGAAGATCGTCGTGGCGGCGCACTACGTGGCCGGCTTCGCGGGCATGCACCTGCTCGTGACGCGCGCGCTGCGCGTGTCGTGGCTGCCGGCCGTCCTGTTTCTCTCGTCGCTGTTCGTGCTGGCCGGCGCGCCCGCCCTGCACATCATCGTCGGCCACACGCCGTTCCTGCCGTACTTCTATCTGCCGTGGCTGCTGCTGTTCTGGATTCGCGCGATTGAGACCGCGCGCGCCGCGCCCGTCCTTGGCGCGGCGGCGATTCTGGCGGTCACGATCTATGCCGGCGGCCTGCACATGGCGTTCATGGCCGGCGTCGCGCTGGCCTGTTTTTCGGTCGCGGCCGCGGCCTGCAGGCGCGAGTGGCGGCCGCTCGCCGTGCTGGCGGGCGCCGGCGTGCTGGCGGCATTGTGGGCGGCGCCGAAGCTGCTGCCGATGCTTGCCTACATCGGCGATCCCCGCCTGATCGACGCGCGCACGTTCCATCGGCCGGATCGCATGACGTTCGAGCTCGTCATGCATGCGTTCGCCGATCCGTTCCAGTATCCGCGCATGCTGATGCGCGACCAGAAGTACGGCTGGCACGAGTACGGGAACTATCTGGGATTTCTCGGCGCGCCGCTGGTGCTGGCGGCGTTCGCGTGGATCGCGACGCGCCGGCCGCAGCTGCGCGCGCACTGGCTCGGCCTGTCGCTGGCGGTCACCGGCGTTGTCCTCTTCGGGCTGATGCTCGGCGAGTCGGGGCGCCTCGCGCCGTACGTGCTGATGTCGCAGCTGCCGATGCTCGGACAGTTCCGCCTGCCGAGCCGCTACACCATGGTGTTCGTGCTGTTTGCCGCGGCGCTGGTGGCGTGGGTCATGCGCGAAGCGGCGGGGGAGGCCGGCGCCGGCGGCGGCCTCCGGCGGCTTGCGGGCGTGCTTCTGCTGCTTGGCGTCGCGTCGCTCGCGTATCAGAACCGCGTGCACCTGGCCGGCGCCTTTCCCCTCGCGCCGCTCGAAGGGCGGTTCGCCCTGCTTGCGCGGCCCGGCGCGCCCGTCATCGACGCCGCCACGAACGGCATGGTGGGCGACTCGCCGATGCTGCGCGCGATGATGCAGAACCGCGCGGTGCTCAGTTGCTACGAGCCGCTGCGCCTGCCCGGGCAGGTCGATCCCTCACAGCCGATCGTCTTCGGCGAGGGGACGACGAAGGTGTCGGATGTGGTGTTCACGCCCAATCGCGTGAGCTTCGGCGTGACGACCGGCGCCGAGCCGGGGCGCGTCGTCCTGAATGCGAACTACATCGACGGCTGGCGCGCCTCGGTGGGCGCGCTGCAGGTTGACGCCGCCACCGGGCGCGCGCACCTCGAGGTGCCGCCCTTCACCGCCGCGCGCGGCGAGCTCCGGTTCAGGCCGCCGGGGCTCGTCGCCGGCCTGGCGTTCTTCGTCCTCGGATGCCTGGCCGCGGCGGCTATCCTTCTGTTTCGTCGAGATTCGCCCCGATCCGGTCCTGCCCGGTCCTGACCGGGTCGTTCGGGCGCCCCTGCTCGTCGATGCCGGGAGCGTTCGGGTTGCCGCGCTGAGGGTCCGACGGCTTTTCGCCTTCGACGGCGCCGAGCGAGTCGTCCGGGCTGTCCGGCGCCGCGTCCGCGGGTTTGCCGCCGCCAGCATGCTGGTCTCTATTCACAGGTCCTCCGTCTGGAAGGGCTTGCATGTTCCACGCCGCCGCTCGGGTGGGCCACCAGCGTGCCCGCACTGCTCCGAAGGCTTCCACCGGTTTCGCGCCCTCGAATTCGCGCAATTCATCGAGCCTGCGCCTCACCTGACTTACCTGACTTACCCGTGCCTCACCCGCACTTACCCGCACTCACCTGCTATGATCGTGGGCTTATGCAGAAGACTTTTGCCATCATCAAGCCCGACGCCGTCAAGGCCGGGCACACGGGCGCCATCCTCGCGCGCATCGAGCAGGCGGGTTTCCGCATCGCGGGCATGCGCCTGCAGCATCTCTCGAAGAAGGAAGCCGAGGGCTTCTACGCAGTCCATCGCGAGCGGCCGTTTTTCGGCGAGCTGACCGCCTTCATGTCGTCCGGCCCGGCCGTCGTCCTGGCCCTTGAAGCGCCTGACGCCATCAGGAAGTGGCGCGATCTGATGGGCGCCACCGACCCGGCCAAGGCCGATGCGGGCACGCTGCGCAAGGAGTTCGGAACCTCCATCGGCAACAACGCCACGCACGGCTCCGACGCGCCCGAAACCGCCGCCTTCGAGCTAGGATACTTTTTCCGCGGGATGGAGCTGGTCTAAGTCACCTCGAGGCGGCAGGCGGCACATCGTCCGCGACGGGTTTGCCCGACGGAGGATTCGATGCGCACATGGATCCAGGACGTGCGCCTGGCGCTGCGGCTGATGCGCCGCGCGCCCGGCTTTACCGCGGCCGCTCTTGTCACGATGGCGCTCGCCATCGGCGCCAATACGGCGATCTTTTCCCTCGTCTACGGCGTCTTGTGGCGTCCACTCCCGTATCCGGATGCGGATCGCCTCGTGCGGCTCTCCGAGGTGCATCCCGGCGGCGTGTCGGCCCTGCCCGAAGCGCTGATCAGCAACATCACCTATGACGCGTGGGAGCGTGAAGCGCGCACGATCGAGTCGCTTGCGGCGTACACCAGCCGTTCGTTGACCGTCGCGGGCCGAGGCGAGCCTGAGCGTGTCTCGGGAGCCAGCGTCGCGCCGTCGCTGTTTTCGCTGCTTGGCGTCGCACCGGCGCACGGACGCCTGTTCCTCGACGGCGACGCGGTTGAGGGCGCGGCGCCTGTCGTGGTCCTGGGCCACGCATACTGGCGCGCGAGATTCGGCGGCGACCTCTCTGTAGTCGGGACGACGATTACCGTGGATGGGCGGCAATCCGAAATCGTCGGCATTGCCGAGCCGGGCTTTTCGTTTCCCCAGCGCGAGGCCGGGATCTACACGCCGTACATCCTGCGCCGGCCCGACCCGAAAAATCCCGGCATGGTCGGCGTCATGCTCGCGATGGCGCGATTGAAACCGGGCGTGACGCCAGCGCAGGCGGCAGCCGAGGGCACCGCCATCGCGAGAACGAAAGACCGTCCGCTCGCGGCCGACATGCTGTTTGGCAAGGGCGGGCCCGTCGAAGTCCACGTTCGGGGCGCGGCGGCGCAGGCGACCGCGCGCGTCAGGCCCGCGATGCTCGTGCTGATGACCGGCGTGGGTTTGTTGCTGCTGGTCGCGTGCGCGAACATTGCGAATCTGTTTCTCGCGCGCGGGGCGGGACGCGTGCGCGAAATGGCCGTGCGCGCCGCCATGGGCGCCGGCCGTGCGCGCCTGATGCGACAGCTGCTGACCGAGAGCGTGACGTTCGCCCTGCTCGGCGGCGCACTCGGCGCGCTGCTGGCCGTCGTGCTTGTCCGCGCATTGCCGGCGCTTGCGCCTGAAGACTTTCCCCGGCTCGAAAACGTGGCCATCGATCAACGCGCGCTGCTCGTGACGCTGGCCGCGTCGCTCCTGGTCGGCGTTCTCGCGGGCCTGCTGCCCGCGTTTCGCGGAACACGCCAGGGGCTCGGCGCGACGATGCGTGAGGGCGACGTCAGGACGGTTGCCGGCGGGGGCGGGCGGGTCAAGGCCATGCTGCTGGCCGCCGAAGCGGCGCTGGCGGTCGTGCTGCTTGTGGGTGCCGGTCTTGTGGGCCGCAGCTTCGCGGCGTTGACCCATGTCGACGCGGGCTACGACCCTGCGAACGTGCTGATCGGCGAGGTCTATCTGCCGGGCGCGGCCGGCGCGGCGGGCCGGACGATCCAGTTCGCCGATGCGTTTCTCGAACGCATTCGCGCCGTGCCCGGCGTCGAGAATGCCGGCATCGCCAACATGGCACCGTTCGGCGGCTCGACGTCGATTTCCGCGTTCACCATGCCGGGAACGACGGGTCCTGACGGCAAGCCGGTCGTCGCGAGGGCGCTGCAGTGGAACGTGACGCCGGGCTACGCCGAGACGATGGGCCTGCGCCTGCGCGACGGCCGGTTCTTCACGGAGGCGGATCGATCGGGCGGCATTCAGCCGGTGCTGATCAACGAGACCTTCGCGCGCACCTACTTCCCGGATGGGCGTCCCATCGTCGGCCGCCGCTGGGAGTCGGGCGACGATGAACCGGCCACGGAGGTCGTCGGCGTCATCGGTGACGTCCTGAAGGACAGTCTCGACCAGAAGCCGCAGGCGGAGATCTACGCCGTGGCCTCGGCCGGGACGTCCATGCGGCTTCTCAACTTTGTCATTCGAACCGGCGGGGACCCGTCGCGGGTCACGGCCGCGATCAGAGGCATCGTACGCGGGCTCGAGCCAACCGCCGCCGTCGATCGCGTGGGTCCGCTCGCGCATCGCGTCTCCGAATCGGTAGGGGAGCCGCGCTTCGCGGCAGGCGTGCTGACCGCCTTCGCGGCGCTCGCCCTGTTGCTGGCTGCCACCGGGCTGTATGGCGTGCTCTCGTACAACGTCACGACGCGCCGCCGCGAGATCGGCGTGCGCGCGGCACTCGGCGCCGAACGCCGGAACCTCATCGGCCTCATCGTCCGCCAGGGCCTCGGTGTGACGATGGCGGGTCTGGTCATCGGCATCGCCGCCGCCGCGCTCCTCACGCGGCTGATGGAGAAGATGCTGTTCGGGATCGCGCCGCTCGATCCGGTCTCGTTCGTCGTTGCGCCGGCGGTCCTGCTCGCCGTCGCCGCCGCCGCGGCGGCGATCCCCGCGCTGCGCGCGGCCCGCGTCGAGCCGGCAGAGGCGCTGCGTACGGATTGAAAATGCGGGATATCATCAGCCTCGTTCTAACGATCGTCCTGGCGCTGTTGAGACGTTGAGGCGGCAGGCGGCACATCCTTCGCGGAGCCGTTAAAAGATCGCAGGCCCGACCGCTCTTTGGCGGGCCCGCGCCCCGGCTTCGCGGAGGAGGTGCCGCCTGCCTGCCGAGGCATGACCGAGAGACTACGCGGCGCGCCGTTGTGCGCGGCGCGTCATGCCCGGGGCCTGGAGCCCGGAGCCTGGAGCCCGTGAGTGGCAATCAAATCTGACCGCTGGATTCGGCGCATGGCCCTCGAGCACGGCATGATCGAGCCGTTCGAGGATCGGCAGGTGCGCAAAGGGGTCGTCTCGTACGGCCTGTCGTCGTACGGCTATGACACGCGCGTCGCCGACGAGTTCAAGGTCTTCACGAACGTCTACAACACGGTCGTCGATCCGAAGCACTTCGACCCGAAATCCTTCGTCGACATCAAGGACGACGTCTGCATCGTGCCGCCGAATTCGTTCGCGCTGGCGCGCACCATCGAATATTTCCGCATCCCGCGCGACGTGCTGACGGTCTGCCTCGGCAAGTCCACCTACGCGCGCTGCGGCATCATCGTCAACGTCACGCCGTTCGAGCCCGAATGGGAAGGGCACGTGACGATCGAGATTTCGAACACCACGCCGCTGCCCGCGAAGATCTATGCGAACGAGGGCATCGCGCAGGTGCTGTTCTTCCAGAGCGACGAGCCGTGCGAGGTGTCCTACAAGGACAAGGCCGGGAAGTATCAGAGCCAGACCGGCGTGACGCTGCCGAAAATCTAGGCGCCGGCGGCACAGGGCGCGCGCGCTCAGCGCGTGCCCAGCGTCTTCACCATTTTGTTGTAGAGCCCGGCAATCATCAGCGGCGCGACCCACTGGCCGATGAAGCGGCTGCTCCGGCTCCTGCCCGACACTTCCAGCGCCGCCGACGTGCTGATCGCCACGAGCGCGGCGGCCAGGAACCAGTGCGATGGAATCTTGGCGGTCTGCTGCTCGATCAGCCGCGCCAGCTCGCCCTCGGCATGTTCCGGGCGCACGACGGGCGCCGGCGGCGGGTGCAGCGACGCTTCGGCGGCGGGATTCACGTCGGGCGATCCGGTCGGCTGGCTCATGCCTTTGGAAATGCAAGCCGGGCACCAGCTTTGCTTTGACGGTGACCGTGCCCGACGAGCTTCTGCCCGCCACGCGCGGCGCGGGACCCCTCCTGCAGCGCGACTATTGGGCGGTGCTCGACGGCTGTCGCCTGACGCCCGCGGAGCTGATGGCCTACGTCAAGTCGCATTTCTGCGGCCTGCCGCCGCCATCGCTGGTGGCATTCACGGTCGACGGCGAGCTCGAGCGCGACGCCGAGCTCGACATCCGTATCATGCCCGCGCAGCACTGCCGCGTGCGCGTCACGCATGCCGACGCCCAAAGCCTCACGCTCGGCACGCTCGACGGGCATCCCGAGGCCGGCCGCATCACGTTTGGCGCGTACCGCAACCCGGCAGGCGACGTGATCTTCCACATCCGGAGCCGCGCGCGCTCGTCCACCACATCCAGGCTGCTCGGGTTCTTCGCGATCGGCGAAGCCATGCAGACCAACACCTGGACCGACTTCATCAACAACACCGCGGCGGCCGTCGGCGCCCGCGTGCGCGACGCCATCCGCGTCGACACCCACGAGGTTGGCGAGCGGCCCGACGATGGGGAGCCGCTGGACACGCCCACGTTCCTGGCGGTGGGCAACTGATGGCGGAGTGGCGCCTGCTGCGCGGCTGGTCGAGCGCGGAGCTGCGCGCGCGCATCGACCGGCTCGTGCTCACGCGCAACGTCGAGGTGCCCGACGAGGGGCCCGTGGGCAGCCGCGGCTGGCATCACTACCATTCCGAGGCCGTCATCGCGCGCGAGCCGGGCGTCGACGCGTCCTTCGCCCGCGCGCGCACGGCCCTCGCCAACTATCAGTTCTCCGACCCCGCCATCGTCACCGCGCATTTCGATCCGGCGTCGCCGCTGATGGACCGGCGCATCCTGCTCGAGATCAAGGTGCTGGCGCTCAGGTATCTGTGCCCGGCACTCGTGACGCGGGTGCGTGACGAGCCGGGCGTGTACGGCTTTCGCTATCACACGCTCGAGGGGCACATCGAGCGCGGCGTGGAATGGTTCCTGCTCTCGAGAGATGCGCACGGTGACCTGCGCTTCCGCATCGAGGCGCGCTGGCAGGAGGGCGACCTGCCGAACTGGTGGAGCCGGCTCGGCTTCCGGCTGCTCTCAGGCCGCTATCAGCGGCGATGGCACTGGGAAGCGCACCGCCGGCTCTCGCGACTCGCGCACGGCGGGCCTGCGGCGCGACCGCGCCCCGACCGCGCCGGGCTCACGCATCAGGGCATTGACGTGACGTTCACGTGGCATACGAAAAGGAAGTGGCTCTTATGAATTCTGCATCGATGTACGAAACACTGGCGCTGGCAACCGCCACGGGCATGCGCAGCATGGCGGGGCCGGCGGCGCTTGCCGTGCAGCAGGGCGGCACGCTCGGGCGCGTGCTGCCGCTGATGGCCGCGGGCGAGATGCTCGTCGACAAGACCTCGTTTGTCGGCGATCGCATCGACCCGCTGCCGCTGACCGGACGCGCGCTCATGGGCGCCATCGTCGGCGCCGTGGTGGCGCGACGGCACGGGCAGCCGCGGGTGCCTGCGGCGCTGCTCGGCGCCGGCATCGCCATCGCCGCCGCGCATCTGGCGTATCACGCGCGCAAGCGCGCGCCGGGCCCGGCCCTGCTCGCCGCCGCCGCCGAAGACGCGATCGTCGTCGGCCTGTGCGCCGCGTGCAATGGCGCGTCGACGTCATCCGCGATCGGCGGCTAGAATTACGCCCATGGGAGTGCTCGAGCGGAACCACGTGCAGGTCCGGGGCAGCGGCACGCAGCCGATGATGCTGGCGCATGGCTTCGGCTGCGACCAGAACATGTGGCGATTCGTCGTCCCGGCCTTCGAGGCGGACTACCGCGTCATTCTCTTCGACCATGTGGGCGCCGGGAATTCCGACAAGACGGCCTACGACAAGCGCAAGTACGGCTCGCTGGACGGCTACGCCTCCGACGTGCTCGAGATCTGCAACGGCCTCGGCCTGTCGGATGTCGTGTTCGTCGGCCATTCGGTCAGCGCCATGATTGGGGCGCTGGCCGCCGCGCGCGAGCCCGATCGCTTCGCGCACCTCATCATGATTGGGCCGTCACCGCGCTACATCAACGACGATGGCTATGTGGGCGGCTTCTCGAGGCCCGACATCGATGGGTTGCTGGACTCCCTCGACAGCAACTATCTCGGCTGGTCGAGCGCCATGGCGCCGGTCATCGTCGGCAATCCGGATCGCCCGGAGTTCGGTGAGGAATTGACCAACAGCTTCTGCCGCACCGATCCCGACATCGCCGCGCACTTCGCGCGTGTGACGTTCCTGTCCGATAATCGCGCCGACCTGCCGAAGGTCACCACGGCGTCGCTCGTGATGCAGTGTTCCGACGACGTGATTGCGCCGAATGCGGTGGGGGAATACGTGCACGCGCATCTGCCCGACAGCGAGCTGGTTCTGCTGAAGGCGACGGGCCATTGCCCGCATCTCACCGCGCCGGATGAAACCATCGCGGCCATGAAGGCGTACCTCCGCAGCGCCGCCTAGAGCCGTGAGCGACGAGCCGCTTCGGCAGAGGATTCAGGCGACGGTGCTCGACGAGAGTGCGGAGGATCTGTACGAGCATGCGCCGTGCGGGTACCTGTCCACGCTGCCCGACGGCACGATCGCGCGCGTGAATCAGACGCTGCTCGACTGGACGGGGTACACGCGCGAGTTCCTGATGGCGGGCACGCGCATGCAGTCGCTGCTCACGATCGGGTCGCGCATCTACTGGGAAACGCATTTCGCGCCGCTCCTGCGGATGCAGGGCGCGGCCAGCCAGATTGCGTTCGAGCTGGTGGGCGCCGACCGCCGCACCATCCCCATTCTTGCCAACGCCACGCAGCGCCGCGGCGACGACGGCGCGCCGCTGTTCACCCGCATCACCATCCTGGATGCGACCGATCGCCGCCGCTATGAGCGCGAGCTGCTGGTGGCGCGGCGCAGGGCGGAGCAGGTGGCGCGCGACAAGGCCGAACTGCTGTCGATGCTCAGCCACGACATTCGCAACCCGCTCAACGCGCTGATGGGCGTGGTGCACCTGCTCGAGCGCTCGGCGCTCGACGACGAGCAGCGACGGCGGCTGAAGGTCATTCGCAACTCGTCGGACAACATGCTGACGCTGCTCAATCGCGTGCTCGAAATGAGCCGCGCGGAAGCCAGCGGCTTCGCGCTGACGGAATCCGCGTTCGACGTCGGCGCGCTGGTCCATGACGCGCTGGAGCCCTTTTCGGCGCGCGCCGAGGAGAAGGGGCTCAGCCTCGTCAGCACCGTCGAACAGGACGTACCGAAATCCCTGATCGGCGATCCGGTGGCGCTGCGGCAGGTGCTGACCAACCTGGTGGGCAACGCCGTGAAGTTCACCGAACGGGGATCGGTGGAGGTGAGCGTGCGCCTGCTCGAAGCGGCCACCGATGCCGCCTCACTCAGCTTTGCCGTCCGCGACAGCGGCATCGGCATTCCGGCCGACAAGGTGGAACGCATCTTCGAGGAGTACACGCAGGGCAGCGTGGAAACCGCGCTGCGGTTCGGCGGCAGCGGGCTCGGGCTGGCGATCGCGCGGAAGCTGCTCGCGCTCTATGGCAGCAGCATGCAGGTCGAAAGCACGCCGGGCCAGGGCGCTACATTTTCGTTCGTGCTGCGTCTGACGGCGCCGGCGCCGCTTCCACCGGCACCGTGAAATGGAACGTGCTGCCGGCGCCGACGGTGCTCTCGACCCAGATGCGCCCGCCGTGGGCCTCGACGATGCTCTTCGAGATATAGAGGCCGAGGCCGAGCCCCCGGCGGTCGCCGTCCTTCGCCTGCCAGAAGCGCTCGAACACCGCCTCGCGCATCTCCGGCCCGATGCCCGCGCCCGTATCGCTGACCGACACCCGCACATGATCGCCGGCCGCCGCGGCCGCGGCTTCCACGGTGACCCGTCCGCCGGGCGCCGTGAACTTGATCGCATTGGCGATCAGGTTGGCGAGGACCTGCAGCAGCCGATCGTGATCGAATCGCGCCATGGCCGGACAGCGGACGCGCGTCTCGAGCGAGACACGACTGGCGACGGCATCGGTCTGGAACGTCTCGGCGGCCTCCGCTATCAGCGCGCCGACATCGAGGGTCGCCGGCGAGACCGCCATCCGCCCGGCATCGATGCTCGCGACGTCCTGGAGGTCGCCGATCAGCCGGTTCATGCGCGCCGCGTAGCGCTGGATTCGGGCCGTGCCGGCAAGGATCTGCTTCCCCTGTTCGTGCGCGTCGGCCGTCTTGGCCAGGATACCCGCGCTCATGACGATGCCGCCGAGCAGGTTGCGGAGGTCATGGCTGACGATGCCGAGAAAGTCGTCGCGATTGGAGAGGGCGTCGTCGGACCGGATGCGCTCGGTGAGCAGGTAGCGATCGGTCTTCACGCGCTCGAGCGGGAGCAGCCGCGCGAGTGCCAGGTTGCTTTCGACCCGTTCGCGCTCGAGGTTCGCGTCGGCCGTCGCGCGCTCAGCCTTGACGGCGGCGTCCTCGCGCGCGCGCTCGCCGTCGAGCGCGCGCTGCGCCGCTGTCGGCACTGCCGCCCCCTCGAGCTGTTCGTCGGCCTTCTCGCGCGCCTCGACGAGCACCGCGTCCGCGGTCTGCCGCGCATGCAGGAT
Organism: Vicinamibacterales bacterium; assembly: GCA_036675475.1. Lineage (GTDB taxonomy): Bacteria > Acidobacteriota > Vicinamibacteria > Vicinamibacterales > SCN-69-37 > JALYRV01. The sequence goes on along the minus strand of JAKFEY010000004.1, from coordinate 15,277 downwards.
GACGGCGTCCGCGTCCTCTTCGACGGCGGCCTGCCGCTCGGCGAGGGCGCGGTCCGTCTTTTCGCGCTCGGTCCGGAGGCTTGCGTCGGTCTGTTCGCGCTCCACCTCGGGCCGCTCGTCAGGGCGTGTCACGCGGTCGCCTCGCCCTCCTGGCCCGCGGCCGGCAGCTGGATCGTGAAAATGCAGCCGACGCCAGGTCGGTTGCGGATCAAGATGTCGCCGCCATGCGAGCGCACGGCCTTGCGTGCGATCGACAGCCCGAGACCGAGGCCCGACCGGTCGCGTCCCCGCCTTTCGCCGAAGGGCTGGAAGGGATCCGGAGCCGAATCCGGGATGCCGCCGCACTCGTCTTCGACACTGATCTGGACGACGCCGTCTTCGCAGACCGCCCTGAGTTCCACATGGCCGCCCTCGCTCGTGTACTTGAAGGCGTTGTTGAGCAGATTACTCACCGCCGACCCCAGCAGGTGGGGATCGGCCGTCACGGCCAGCGCGGGGTCGATGCCATCGAACCCGAGCGTCAACCCTCGATATTCCGCGTGAAGAGAGGCGCCGACCGCGAGATCCCCGAGAAACTGCACGAGCTGCAGAGGCTCGCGGTGCCGTGGCAGCGCCTCCATCCGGATGTCGGCCAGCGTACTGTCGATCACGTCGCGCACGCTGAGCAGGCTTCGGCCGAGCACCGCGCCGGTGCTGCCGTTCACGGCGACGATGCCGCTGCGCAGGCTGTTGAACGCCAGCAGCGCGGAGTTGAGGTGGTTGCGAATCTCGTGCGCCACTTCGCCGAGGCGCTCCGCTTCGCCGGTCGAGCGCCGTTCCGCGGTGATCCGCGCGTGTTCGGTCACCGCCTCGGCAATCGCCGTGTCGAGACACCGGTTCAGGGTGTGGAACTCTTCGGTGCTGATCGGCGCCCGCTTTTCCACCGCCAGCTCGGTCACCGCCTGGCAGATGTCGCCGTAGGCATGCACCACCTCCGACACGGTGAAGCCGCGCGACAGCAGTTCGCCGCCATGGCGCGCGGCGGAATCGCCGATGGCGTTGCCGGCCAGCGGCGTTCCGCCCGCTTCCTGTTTGAGGGTCTCGGCCAACTGGGTCAGGAAGCGCGGCACCCCGTTCTCGAGGCCGCCCGCCGCGCGCCCGGTCGCCGGCCTGCTGCTGAGCTTCTCCGAGGTGCGCGCGATGATGTCGGCGCGGTAGCGGTTCACGAAATCATGCAATACGACGCTGTCGGGTCTGGAATCGAGCGTGCTCATCGTGAAACCTCCTGAGAGCGGGATGGCTTCAAGTGTGAGCCCGCCGGGCGGCCGGCACTGTTCCGTTTTGGACATCCCCCTTTTGCGCGCCCGCGGATAAAATCGGGGCGTGGCCAAGCTCCCGGCGACTCGCAAAGCGCCCGTCCGGCGATTCAATCCCCAGGCGTTTCTCGCCTCCACCGGCGTGGCGCGAAAGCTCGCTGACTATCGCAAGGGCGATCTGGTGTTCGCCCAGGGCGATCCCTGCAAGCACGTCTTCTACCTTCAGAAAGGGGGCGTCAAGCTGTCCGTGCTTTCAGAAACCGGGCAGGAGGCCGTGGTCGCCATGCTCACGCCCGGCGACTTCTTCGGCGAAGGCTGCCTCGCCGGCCAGACCGTGCGGATGGGCACCGCCACCGCGACCACCAGCAGCACCATCATGGCGGTGACAAAGGAGGCCATGGTGCGCGTGCTGCACGACGAGCACGCCTTTTCGGATCGCTTCATCAAGCACATGCTCGCGCGGAACATCCGCATCGAGGAAGACCTGATCGATCAGCTGTTCAACTCGAGCGAGAAGCGTCTCGCCCGCGCGTTGCTGCTGCTGGCCCGCTACGGCAAGCAGGACAAGCCGCAGAAGGTCGTCCCGAAGATCTCGCAGGAAACGCTGGCGAGCATGATCGGGACGACGCGTCCGCGCGTGAACTTCTTCCTGAACAAGTTCCGGAAGCTCGGGTTCATCGAATACAACGGCGAGCTCAAGATCAACAGCTCGCTGCTCACCGTCGTCCTGCACGACTAGCGCGAGGCGCGCGCCGGCCGTCTGCGCCGCGCGATCGAGCTGACGCCCGCCAGCGCAAGCAGTCCCATCAGCGCGATCAGCGCCCACTCGGTGAGCGTCGGCACCGGCGGCGGCGCGACGAGCGTCACGTCCGACACGCTGTTGTTGGTGAGCACCGTGTCGCCCCCGCCCGTAATCGCGGCCACATTGGTCACGCTCGCCGCGGTCGTCGGCTCGACGCCCACGACCAGCGTGATGCTGCTCGCGCTGGAGCTGGCCGGAATCGGCGTGGTGTTGGTGCAGGTGACGGTCGCGCCAGCGGCCGAGCAGCTCCACCCCGTGCCTGTTCCCGAGATGAACGTCAGTCCGGCAGGCAGCGTGTCGACCACAGTGACCGCGCCCGCGCTGGCGAGGCCGCCGATGTTGGTGACGCCGATGACGTAGGTGCCGTTCGCGCCGGCGACGAACGTCGCCGCGTGGCTCTTGGTCACCACGAGGTCGGTCGTCGCGGGAGGCGGCGGGGGGACCAGCGGCGACACGATCGTGACGTCGGCGGTGGTGTTGTTGGTCACCACGCTGTCGCCGCCACCGCTGATGGCCGCCGGATTGGTGACGGTTGGCACGGCGGCGGCGGTGGGCATGACGACCAGCGAGATGCCGGCGCCGCTCGAGGCCGCCGCTATCACCGTGCTGTTGGCGCACGTGACGACCTGGCCGGCCGCCGAGCACGTCCAGCCCGCGCCGGTTGCCGACACGAACGTCAGGCCGGTCGGCAGCGTGTCGACCACCGTGTAGGCGCCAGCGGTGGCGGTGCCCCCGATGTTACTGACCGCGATCGTGTAGGTGCCGTTCGTGCCCACCGTGAAGTTGCCGGTGTGCGTCTTCAGCAGGATGAGATCGGCCGCCGCCGGCGCGGGCGGCGGCGTGGCCGGCGCCGTGCTGCAGCCGCCCACGCGGTTGCCGCCGGCGAGCGTCACGGACCCACTGGCAGTGGTGAGCGCGCGGCCGGCCAGGGTAGCGTTCGAGCCCACCGTCACCGCCGAGGCGGCGACCACATTGCCGGCGAAGTTCACGCCGTTGAGGGTGGCGGCGCTGGTGACCTGCCAGTACACCTGGCAGGGGTCGACGCCGATCAGCGTCACCGTGGAGTTCACGTTGGCCACGAGCGAGCTCGCGACCTTGAAGATGTAGACGCCGGCGCCGCTCAGCGTGAGGTTTCCGGTCGCGGCGATGTTGGCCGCGCCGATCGAGTAGGTGCCGGGGCCGAGAATCTGATTGCTCAGTTCGTTGCCGATCGCGGTGCCGGGGCCGAGCGCCGCGAGGCTGTTGTAGAGCGCCAGGGTGGCGGCCTGCGCGTCCTGCGCGGCGCCGTCGTTGACGTGCGTGGCGAAGGGGGGCACGGTTGTCGCGTTGGCGGGGAAGCCGGTGAGCGACGTACCTGGCGCGACGCCCACGTCGCCGTTGATGAGCGTCGTGGTGGCGCCTGCGGCGGCCGTGACGCTCTGGCCGCCGACGACCGCGAAGCTCTGGGCCGCGCCCATCGACTGCGCGGCGGCCGCGGTGGGTGTGAGCGCGAGCGTGCCCGCGGCAACACCCACGGCGAAAATACTGGCTGTGCGGTTCATATGCAGAGTTCTCCCATTCGAGTCCACCGTGACAGTAGAGAATCGGAGACCGCCGCGCTGTTCAATCTTGGACAGCGCCGTGCCGGGCGGGTGTCTATAGTGGGAGCCGACCATGCCGGATCAGCCCGTACTCTATGCCGTGGATCTCGCGGGCTGTGCCAGGCTCGGCAGCTTCGGCGCCGAGGCCCTCGAGGCGGTGTTTGCCGCCGCGCTCACCAGCGCCGGCGCGACGATCGTCAAGCAGGCACGGCATGAGTTTCCGGGCACGGGTCTGACGGCTGTGCTGATTCTCAAGGAGTCGCACGCGGTCATCCATACCTGGCCCGAAACCGGCACGGTCAACATCGACATCTTTTCCTGCTCGACGCGGCTCCGGAGCCTCGCGGCGATTCATGAGCTGGCTCGCGTCCTCGGGGCGCGGGAGATCACGGTTCAGGAGAGCGCTCGTGCCGACGGTCACGCCCACGCGTCCGCCCTCACCGGCACGTAGGTTCGCCGCCGCGGCGGCCGCCTGGGGCCTCGGCATCTTTGCGGTGCTGCGGCTGTCCTGGGTCGAAGCGCACGCCGTGCTGCCGCTGACGCAGCTGCAGGGACGGCTTGCCGCCGGCGCCAGCGGCGTGCCGGTGCTTCCGGTGGACGTCACGCTGGCGTGCAGCGGCACCGACGTGCTCGCGGTGTGCGTGGCGGCGATCCTCGCGTATCCGGCGCGGTGGCGCGCGCGGCTGGCCGGCGCCGCGGGCGGCGTGCTGCTGATCCTTCTGCTCAATACCGTTCGCATCGCGACGCTCGCGCGCGCGGTCGAGTCGCCCACGCTGTTCACCACGCTGCATCTCTACGTCTGGCCGGTCGCGCTGGTTGTCGCCGTGGCCGCCTATGTCTTCGGATGGATGCGCCTGGTCGATGCGCCCGGTGTCCCGGTGGGCGGCCCGCCGGCGGCGGAGGCCGTACCGGCCGAGGTCCGGCGGCCCGCCCATCTGCGCTTCGTGATGCTCTGCGGCGCGTTCATTCTCGTGTTTGCCGCGGCGTCGCCGCTGTATCTGAACAGCGCCTGGGTTCTCGCCGTGGCGTCCGTCATTGCGCACGCCGGCGCCCTCCTGCTGCCGGCGGCCGGTATCAGCGCGAGCGCGGCCGGCACCGTCCTGGTGACCGCGCGTGGAAGTTTCCAGGTGACGCAGGAATGCATCGTCACGCCGCTGATTCCGGTGTATGCCGCCGCGGCTGTGGCGTATGCCGGCACCTGGCGGCGCGCGGCCCTGGCGCTCGTCGCGGCGCTGCCCCTGTTCGCGGCGCTCGGGATTGCCCGCCTGCTCGTGGTGGCGCTTCCGGCCGCGATGGTCGGCTCGCCGCTGTTCCTCATTCACGCCTTCTACCAGCTCGTGACGGCGTGTGTGGCCGTCGCGGTCGCCGCGTGGTGGCGGCACGGATCGGGCGCGGAGGCCTGGCGCCGCGCCGCGCTCGCCATCGCCTGCGGCGGCGTGATCCTGTATCTGCTCGCGCCGGTCGTGTCGCGCGTGTTCGTGCTCGCGCCGCCGCTCAGCGACGAGCAGGGCGCCCTCACCATGCTGCCGGCGTTTCAGATCGCGCTGGCCGCGGCGTTGTGGATTGCCGCGTTTGCGCCGGTTCGGCGCGCCGCCTTCGCGATCGGTCTGACCGCCCTGGCGGGCGCGACCATCGCGGGGCTGGCGGTTCTGCATCTGACGGCGTATGCGCCGCACGTGCGCGACGTGCGTGCGTGGGCCATCGTGGGGCCGTTGCTCGTGATCGGGGGCATCGGTGCGTCTCACCGGCCGCGGCGCTGACGTGGCTGCCGTGATGGCGCTGGCGGCGCTGATCGCGGCGGTGATCGCCGCGCCCGTGCTGCGTGCGCCATCCGACCGCATCTTCGGGATGCCGCTTGCCGGCCATCATCACGATCCCTTCACGGTCATGCAGCAGATGACCCGGCCGATTGCCGCGAGCCTGGCGCTTCAGCCGGCCACCGATTTACCCGGTGCGCTGATCGCGCGCGCGGCCGGGCCCGTGGCCGCCTACAACTGGCTCGTCCTCATCACGTTTCCGCTGGCCGCCGGCGCGGCGTACCTGCTCGCGCGCCACCTGCTGATTCCGCCGGTCTGGGCCGCGCTGGCCGCGCTGGCATTTGCGTTCTCGCCGTTTCACCTGGCGCAGGCCGCCTACCATCCGCACATCGCGCAGGTGCAGTGGCTGCCGCTGTATGTGCTGGCGCTCTGGCGCGCGGTCGACGACCCGCGTCCGCCGGCGCTCGTCCTGTTGGCGCTGGCCGCAGCCTGCGTGACCTTCTCGAATCTCTACGGCGCGATGATTGCCGCCGTCATCACGCCTCCCGCGCTTGCGGGCTACTGGGCGATCGCGCGTCAGCAGCCCGGCGCCGTCCGGCGCACCGCGCACACGGCGGCCGCGCTCGCGCTGGTGACCGCGGCGGGAGTGGTGTCGATTTGGTCGTTTGAGCCCGTGGTGGCGAAGGAGGCGTTTGCCGGCGACCTGATCCGCTATGCGGCTGGCTGGAAAAGCTACGTGCTGCCGCCGGTCGCACACCCGCTGGCCGGCGCGCTCAGCGCGCGCCTCTGGTACGACGCAGGCGTGGATGCGGGCCTGCTCGAGCAGCAACTGAGTGTCGGGTGGGGGATCCTCGCGCTCGCGGCCGGCGGCCTCGCGACCGGGTTCCTCCGCGCCGGGGCGGCGACCACGCGCGCGGCGGTGCCGGCGCTTGCCCTGATGGCAGCCGTCGCCGTGTACTTTTCGCTCGCGCCCGAGGCGCTGTCGGCCTTCCACCAGCGCGTGCCGATGTTCCGCGCCTTCGCGCGCTTCGGCGTGATCGTCCAGCTGGCCGCGGCGCTGCTGGCCGCGATCGGCGCCGAGCGGTTGTGGCGGATCGGCAGCCGCCGCGCGCGCGGGGCGTGCCTCGCGCTGATCGCACTGGCGGCGGCGGAGTATGCCGTCTGGCCGCCGGCGATGTCGCGTCCCGCGCTGCCCACCGCGGCGCACCGGTGGGCCGCGAGGACGCCCGAGGCCGCGCGCGTGCTCGACTGCGCTCCGGCCTCGGCGGAAGCCGCGGCGATCCAGTGGCTCACGGCGGGCCGGGTGTCCCAGTATCGCGAGCCGATCGGCGACTGCACCGAGCCGAACGTCGCCGAGAAGCTCGCCGCGGGCGGCTTCACGCACGTGATCGTGCGGCGCGACAGCATCGAAGGCCGCAGGCTTGCGGCCGGCCGCGCGCCCGCCGGGCTGCAGCGCGCCGCGCACTTCGACGACAGCGACGTCTTTGCCATTGCGGCGCCGGCGCCGGCGGTGCATACCGTCTCGATGGCCGGCTTCCTGCCGCGCGAGCACGACGCCGCGTGGACGTGGCGATGGATGCGCGGCGACGCGTCGTGGTGGATCGCCAACAACACGGATGCTCCGGTGACGGCCAGCCTGAGCCTCGAGTTGCTGTCGTTTGCGCCGGCGCAGCCGATGACCGTGCTGGTCGACGGCCGGGAAGTGCAGCGCGTGCTCGTCACCGGGACAAAGGGCGTCTATGAGGTCGGTCCCTTCGCGCTGACGCCGGGAGGACACGAAATCGTCTTCCGTGCCGGCGCGGCGCCCTTGTCGGTGTGCTTTGGCGGATGGCAGTGGCACGCCGCCGCGCGAGTGCGGCCGTGAGCACGCGAACGGCACGCGCGGCCGCACGCGACTCCGCCTATCGCCGCTTCTGGGCGCGCGTCGGCGAGCGCTTTCCGGATCTTGGCGGCGCGGTGTCGACGGCGTACTACGCCGCCAACGAGCAGCGCCTGTTCGCCGAGCATCTGCCCGCCCTCGACGGCCTGCGTATTCTGAAAACCGATTTGTGGGATGAGGCGCGCAACACGCGCATCCTCGCCTGGGCGGGCGCCCGCGGCGCCCAGGCGTACGGCGTCGACATTTCGGAGCCGACCCTGCGGCAGGCCCACGCGGCGTTCGATCGATCGCCGCTGCGCAGCGCCGTCGCGGACGTGCGCGCGCTGCCGTTTGCGACGGGCAGCTTTGACGCGATCTATTCGATGGGGACGATCGAGCATTTCGACGAAACCGAGCAGGCGGTGGCGGAAATGGCGCGCGTGCTGAAGCCGGGCGGGCGCGCCATCATCGGCGTGCCGAACCGGCACGACCCGTTCCTGCGGCCGCTGATGGCCACCGTCATGCAGGCCGCCGGGCTGTACGCCTACGGCTACGAGAAGTCCTATTCGCGGCGCGCGCTGCGCCGGATGCTCGAGCGCGCGGGACTCGTGGTGGTCGACGAGACGGCGATTCTGTTCATGCCCGGGTGGCTGCGCATCCTCGACCTCGCCTGCCATGCCTGGTGCAGGCCGGCAGCCCGCGTGAGCGGCGCCTTTGTGCGGCCGTTCGTCTGGCTCGACCGGCACATGCCGGCGGTCAGAAAACACGGCTATCTGCTGGCGACCATCGTGCAAAAATCGTGAAATCCGCGCGTCGGAGAGAAACCTCACGCCGCCGGCCTTCGTCCAACCTAACCGTGCGCACACTTCGTTTCGTCATCATGCTGGGCGTGTGTCTGGTCGCCCCCGTGTCCACGCCTTTTGCCACGGCTGCCCAGCAGCCGGCCCCTCAAACGGCTCCAGCCGTCCGTCCCGAGCGCCAGACCTTCACCATCAAACCCGCCTCCTCGGCCATCGTCGTCGACGGCGAGTTGAACGAGGCGGCGTGGGCGAATGCGACGGAGATTCCGCTCCTTTATGAGTGGCAGCCTGGTGACAACGTGCCGGCGCGGCTTGAAACCATCTGTCTCGTGGCGTTCGACGCCGAGCGGCTGTACATCGCCTTTCGCGCGAAGGATCCGAAGCCCGAAGACATTCGCGCGCACTATGCCGACCGCGACGTGCCGTTTCTCGACGACACGGTCGGCTTCATGATCGACACGTTCAACGATCGGCGGCGCGCCTATCAGTTCCGCATCAACCCGCGCGGCGTGCAGATGGACGCGATCAACAGCGACGTCGACTTTTCGGAAGACTGGTCGTGGGACGCGATTTGGGACGCCGAAGGGCGCATCACGGCCGACGGCTATACCGTCGAGGTGGCGGTGCCGTTCTCGTCGCTGCGGTTCCCCGCGGGGCAGGACGTCCAGACGTGGGGCTTCAGCGCCGCGCGCGACGTGCCGCGCTCGATGCGCACGCGCCTGCGGTCGACCTACACCGATCGCAACCAGAACTGCCTGGTGTGCCAGTTCGACAGCATCACAGGCCTGCAGGGCATTACGCCCGGCCGCAACATCGAATTCGACCCCACCGTGACGGTGGCGCGCACCGATCGTCCGGCCCCATCGGTCGTCATGCCGGCGCCTCTCGAGAACGGCGATCCCGACTACCAGGCCGGCCTGTCGGCCCGGTGGGGCATCACGCCGAACATCACCTTCAGCGGCACTCTGAATCCCGACTTCTATCAGGTGGAAGCCGACGCCGCGCAGCTCGACATCAACACGCGCTTCCGCCTCTTCTTCGAGGAGAAGCGGCCGTTCTTTCTCGAGGGGGCGGATTTCTTCAGCACGCCCATCGACGCCGTCTTCACGCGCTCGATCGTCGATCCCTCATGGGGCGCCAAGCTGACGGGCAAGCAGGATCGCCACGCGTTCGGCACATTCGTCGCCCGCGATGAGGTGACGACGATGACGTTTCCTGGATATGAGGGCTCTGCCTTCACGTCCATCGACTCGCCGCTCACCAGCATGGTTGGCCGCTACCGCCGCGACATCGCCGGCACGTCGGCGATCGGGCTGCTCGTGGCGAGCCGTGACGGCGACGAGTATGCGAATCACGTGGCGGGTGTCGACGGCCTCGTGCGCATCGGCCGCTCGAACAGCGTGCAGTTTCAGCTGCTGGGGTCGCAGACCGACTATCCGTCGGATGTCGCCGCGCGCTTCGATCAGCGCGACGATGCCTTTGGCGGCTATGCGTATGCGCTGCAGTTCAATCGCGGGACGCGCAACTGGTTCATGCGCGCGAGGGCGGACGGGTTCTCACCGGACTTCCGCGCCGACAGCGGCTTCGTCACGCAGACCGATCTCCGCAGCTTCGGGGGGTTCTTCGGCCGCGCCTTCATCGGGGGAGCGGGCCAATGGTACTCGCGGATCGAAATGGCCGTCGGCGGCGATCGCTTGTCCGATTTCAAGGGCGAGCGCGCGCAGTGGGGCAAGGATCTCAGCTTCAACTATCAGGGCCCGCTGCAGACCGAGATTTATTACACCCTGGCGCCGAACCACGAGTATTTCGCGGGCCGGGAGTTCGATAACCTCCGGCACAATTTCGGATTCTCGATTCGCCCGACCGGCGACGTGTCAGCGGGCGTCAACGGCGTGGTCGGCGGCGCCATCGACTTCGCGGGCGCGCGGAAAGCGGACCAGATCCGGTTGTCGCCGTTCGTCACGTTCAACGCGTTCGATCGCCTCGCGCTCGACTTCAACCACACGTACCAGACGCTGGACGTGGCGCCGGGCCGTCTGTTTACCGCGAACCTCACGCAGGGCCGCGCCGTGTATCACTTCAATCGGCGCACGTTCCTGCGCGCGATCCTGCAGTACACCGACATCGACCGCGACGCGCTGACCAATCCGGCCGGCACGCAGCTCGAGACGCGCCGCCTCTTCTCGCAGTATCTGTTCAGTTTCAAGATCAATCCGCAGACCGTGCTGCTCGTGGGCTATTCCGACAACCAGCTTGGCCTGCCGGGAGGCGATCTGACGACGCCGCGCGGCCGCACGGATCTGGCGCAGACCGATCGGACCTTCTTTCTGAAAATCGGCTACGCTTGGGTGCTGTGACGTCAGTGCCTTCGGCATATCTCCCGCTGCACAAGTATCTCGACGGCCGCTACGCCGAGACGGTCGTGCTCGGGCTCACCCAGATCGAAGATCTGATGGGCACCGGCCTGCCGGCCGAAGCGCGCACGGACGCGGCGTGGTGGGGCAACGACGGCAGCGATGCCAGCGCGACACCCCAGGCCCGTTCCTGGACGCGGGCCGGCCGCACCGCCACGCCGAACCTCGGCGCGCAGAACGTCATGTTCCACCGCGGCATCTAGCCTCGAGCGCCGCGGCCGTGTCTTGCCGGTTCGCCGGATCGAATCAGCTTAAACTCCGGCCATGGGATCGATTCTCTCGACGATAGGCAACACGCAGCTGGTGCCGCTCGGAAAGCTTGCGCCGGCCGGAGGCGCGCGCATTCTGATCAAACTGGAGCTCGCGAATCCGACCGGCAGCATGAAGGACCGGATGATGCTTGCGATGATCGAGGCGGCGGAGCGCGACGGGCGGCTGAAGCCGGGGCAGGAGATCGTCGAATACACGGGCGGCAGCACGGGCACGGCGCTCGCGTTCGTGGCGGCCGCGAAGGGGTATCCGACGACGATTGTGACGTCGGATGCGTTCTCTCTCGAGAAGCGCCGGCACATGGAGGCGTTCGGGGCGACGCTGCGCATCGTGCCGAGTCAGGGCGGCACGATCACGCCCGACCTGTTCGTGCGCATGCAGGCTGAAGTCGAGCAGCTGATTGCGGAGCGCGGCGCGTTCTGGACCGATCAGTTCAACAATCACGATCAGGCCGGGGGATACGGTCCGCTGGCGGATGAAGCCTGGCAGCAGTCGGGCGGTGCGATTGACGCTTTCGTGCACGCGGTGGGCACGGCCGGCTCGATCCGCGGCACGGCGCAGGGCCTGCGGCGGCACAATCCGTCCGTCGAGGTCATTGCGGTGGAGCCGTCCACGTCGGCGGTGATCTCGGGCGGCGCGCCAGGCGCGCATCGCATGGAGGGCATGGGCACAGGCCGTCTCGTGCCGCTGTTCTCGCGCGACTTGATCAACGGCGTGGAGCCGGTGTCCACCGAAGACGCGGAAGCGATGGCGCGCAGGCTGGCGCGCGAAGAAGCCATCTTCGCCGGCACGTCCACCGGCGCGAATCTCGTGGCCGCGCTTCGCGTCGCGGCGCGGCTCGGCCCTGGCAAGACCGTGCTGATGATCGCGGTCGACGATGGGCTGAAGTACGTGACGACGCCGTTGTACGGCGGATAGGTGGGGCGGTCCCCGTGTGTGCCCGCGCGGCCCCTGTCCCGTAGAGGACAGCCTCGCCGCGCGCGAACGCCTACCTTGTGGTGTGGCTACCATTCTCATCGTCGACGACGTTGCCGCGTATCGATCCCCGCTCGTCGCGCTGCTGGGGCAGCAGGGGCATCGGGTGATCGAGGCGTCGGACGGACGCAAGGCGCTCGATGCGGTCGGTCTGGTGCATCCGGATCTGATCATCACCGACGTGCTCATGCCCGTGATGGACGGGTACGAGCTGATGCGGCGGCTGCAGCTGGAGCCCTCGACCAGTCAGATTCCCGTGCTCTTCTACACCGCGCCGTACGGGGAGCGCGAGGCGCGCGCCCGCGCGCTGGCCACCGGCATTGCGCACGTGCTCACGAAGCCCGCGGATCCGCAGCGCGTGCTGCAGATCGTCGCCAGTGTTCTGGCGAAAGAGGTGGTGACGCCGAGTGACGCCGCATCGATGATGCCGCGATCGCGGCGCTATCAATTGCGGCTGGCCACGGACGAGCGGCCTGACGATTTGCGCATCGCCAACGCGCAGCTGCGGGCGCTCATCAACATCACCCTGCAGCTCTCGGCGGATCGCGGTACGGATGGCCTGCTGCGGAACGTTTGTGCGGCGGCACGCGATCTGTTCGGCGCCACGTACGGCACGGTCGGGATCGTTCACCGCACGGAGCAGACCGTGGAGCAGGTGCTCTGCTGCGGCGTCGGGTCGGACGCCGCGTCCCCGGCGGAGTGGATGGTCGCCGGCGACGTGCCGCCAGGCATCTTCGGGACAGTCGTGACGTCGGGCCGCCCCATGCGGGGCGACAACTCCGGGGGGGACCCGGCGGCGTTGGACCTGCCCGCTCTGCATCCGCCCATCGACGGGTACATCGTCGTGCCGCTTGCGTCGGATGGTCACGTGTACGGCTGGATGTGTCTTGCCGGCAATGAGGGGCGCCCGTTCACCGATCATGACGAACAGCTGCTGATGGCGCTTGCGGGTCAGGTCGGGCACGTGTGCGAGCTCGAGTACGAGATCGGCGAGCGCAAGGCCGCCGAAGCGGCCGTCCGCAACGCGCGCGACCGCGCGCAGCGCTACCTCGACGCCGCGCAGGTGATGCTGGTCGCGCTCGACACGACGGGACGGGTCACGCTCGCCAACCGCTATGCCTGCGCGACGCTCGAATGCCCGCCGCCCGACGTGCTCGGGCGCGACTGGATCGAAACGTTCGTCCCCGAGCGGCAGCGGCCCGAGCTCACCGCGCTGCACCCGTCGCTGCTGGCCGGGGACCTGCCCGAACACCTCAATGCCATCGTGACGGCCGGAGGCGCCGAGCGGTTGATCGAGTGGCGCAATACGGTCGTGCGGGGACGCAGCGGCGATGTCGTCGGGACGTTCCATTCGGGGACCGACGTGACCGAGCGCACCCGCGCCCTCGACGCGAAAACGGCCGCCGACGAGCGGGGTGTGCTCGCGATGCAGTACGCGGGCGTCGGCATCTGGGACCTCGACGTCGCCAGCGGCGTGCTGGCGTGGTCGCCGATGCTCGAGCGGCACCACGAGATCGCGGCAGGGACGTTCGGCGGCACGTTCGCGGACTTCGTCGCGGCGGTGCATCCCGAGGATCGAGGGCGGCTGGAGGCGGAGGTCGCCGCCGCGCATCGATCGGGCAGGGAATTCACGCTCGAGTACCGCGTGCTGCAGGCCGGCGGCGGCGTGCGGTGGCTGGCCGGCGCCGGCCGGATCATCCACGACAAGGCAGGGCGGGCGATCCGTGGCCTCGGCATCGCGCTGGACGTCACCGCGAGGCACCGGCTGGAGGAGCAGTATCAGCAGGCGCAGAAGATGGAAGCGGTCGGCCGCCTCGCCGGCGGCGTGGCGCACGACTTCAACAACCTGCTCACTGCCATGCTCGGCTACTGCGAGCTGGTCCTCGACGAGCTCCCGGCCGGCGACCCGCTGCGGGCGGACATCACCGAAATCCAGAACGCCGGCAATAGCGCGACCGGGCTCACGCGGCAGTTGCTCGCCTTTTCGCGCAAGCAGGTCATCGAGCAGACGGTCTTCGATCTGAACGTGGTCGTCTCCGAGATGCGGCCGATGCTCGCGCGGCTGATCGGGGAGGACGTCGCCGTGACCGTCACGCTCGCGCACGAGCCGGCGGTGTTGCGGGCCGATCTCGGGCAGGTCCAGCAGGTGGTGATGAACCTCGCCGTCAACGCGCGCGACGCGATGCCGTCCGGAGGCTCGCTCGTGATTGCCGTGGCGCACGGCGAGGCCGGGACGGTGACGCTGACCCTGACCGACACCGGCACCGGCATGGCGCCCGAGGTGGTCGCGCATTTGTTCGAGCCGTTCTTCACCACGAAGGGTCCGGGCCGGGGCACCGGTCTCGGCCTGGCGACGGTCCAGGGCATCGTCACGCAGTGCGCAGGGCGCATCGAGGTGAGCACCGAAGTGGGGCGCGGCACGACCTTCGAGCTTGTCTTCCCGGCGGTCGGCGTCGAGGAGATGCGCCCGCCGGCCGCCACCGCTGCCGGGCCGCTGCCGTCGGGCGCGCAAACCATCCTCGTCGTGGAAGACGCGGAAGGTCTGCGCGAGCTGACCAGGCGTCTGCTGGAGCGCCAGGGATATACGGTGCTCGTCGCCGCGGATGCCGTGGAGGCGCTCGACCTGTTCGATCGGCATCGCTCGATCGATGTGATGCTCACCGACGTGGTGATGCCGGGCACGAGCGGACCCGAGCTCGCGAAGCAGCTCGTGGCGCTGCGGCCGGCGTTGAAAGTGATCTACATGTCGGGATACGCCGAATGGGCCATCGCGGACCACGGCGTGCTGGCGCCAGGGATTGAGTTCCTGCACAAGCCGTTCAGCGCCGCGGCCCTCGGCCGGAAGATCAAGGACGTGATCGATCGTCTGCCGGCCGCCTGACACGCCGCTTCGGGTACGAGTCCCGCGGCCGGGTACACGACGGCCGACGTGCGAGGGCGAGCTGCTCCATCGTGGCAATCCAGAATAAAATATTTCGATGTCCGCTGCTTCACATGTCGCCGTCGTCGGTTCGCTGGGCTACCGCGAACGGCTTGCGTCACTGCCGGGCGCGTTCAGCGCGACGCTCGTGCCTGAGCCTGACAACCGGTACTTTCTGAACGCCATTGCGGTGCACGGCCCGGGCGGCAAGATCGGATACGTGGCACCGGAGGCCGCGCGGAGCCGCTACGAGGCGATCAAGGGTGCCGCGTCTGCCGCGGCCGTGTCCTGTCCAGCTCGCCGGGCGACAACGGATCGCACCACGCAGGGCGCGATTCAAGTCTTCATCGATCTTTCGGCCTTCCCGATCGGCGACTAATCAAGGTATACTTAGGGTTCTTCGCGAGGAAGCGGAGCGAAGCCATCAGGCTGAGCGAGCGACCGAGCCGGGGTATGGGGCAGAGCCCCATCAAATTTGTCGCGGGGTGGAGCAGTCCGGTAGCTCGTTGGGCTCATAACCCAAAGGTCGCAGGTTCAAATCCTGCCCCCGCAACCAAAGATTGAAAAGGGCCGCTGGTTTCCAGCGGCCCTTTTTTGTGTGTACGC
>JAKFEY010000097.1:0-52341 GCA_036675475.1 Vicinamibacterales bacterium | reverse complement strand
ATCCGGCACGCGCGCGCGACACGACTCGACGGCCGCCGACAGGTGCGCGACGCCGGCCGCGAGGCGGCGCCGCCGCTCCGCACTCGATAGGCGTCCCTCCAGCGGATCGGCGTCGATCACGGCCTGGGCGAGCGTGCGCATCTGCTCAGTCCCGGCGTCCTCAGGCGCGCGGTCGAAGTGGCGCCGCGCGGTGGCGAAATCGCCCAGCGCAAATGCGGCGCGCCCGGCCCCCGCGTGCGCCCGCGCGTTTTCCGGCTCCCGCGCGAGCACGCGCCGGTACAGCGCCAACGCGCGTGCCGGATCGCCGGCCGCGAGAAACAAACCGGCCGCCTGGAACTGGCGCGCGGGATCGGCGGGCAGGTCGGCCGCCAGCAGGACCAGGTGTGCGAGGGCCCGGTCCGGCATCCGGCTGGCAATCAGATACTCAATCAGCTCGACACGCAGCCGCTCGCGATCCGGCAGGCGTTCCGGCTGCCACGCCCCATACAAGGCGCTCTGGTAGAAGCGGACGGCTTCCGCGGTATGGCCGCTTCGAGCCTCGAGCCGCGCGAGGCCGCTGTTCACATCCGGATCTTCCGGCCGCGTTTCGCGCAGCGCGCGCAGCGTCTGCCGCGCGGCATCGAGCTCCCCCGCCGCGGCCAGCGCACGCGAAAACGCCAGATGGTAATCCTCGCGCGATCGATCGAGCGCGCGCGCGCGGCCCAGCGCCGTCACGGCTTCGGCCGTCCGCCCGGCCTCGAGGTCCGCCACGCCGCGTTCGTACCAGATCCGCGCGTCGCGCGCGCGGAAACGGTGCGCGGCGGCGGCAGAGGCTTTCGTCACCAGGAACAGCGCGACCGCGGCGCCGCAGAGAATCAGGAGGACGATGATTTCGCGATGGACGAAACGCGAGAGCGCGAAGAGCGACGGAGAAAGACGGCTCTCCTCGCTCATCCGTTACTGCCAGCTGCCGTACATGGGGTTCGGCAGCATGAAAAAGCGCACGCCGAACTCTCGGAATGCGGCGTCGCCCGCCTTGCGGGCCTGCTGACTCAGAGACGGAAAATCGAGGATGTTGTCGCCGAGGATGGCGACGATGTCGACCGGAGTGGTGAGGCCGAAGGCCTGGCCGCGGGCGACGGCGTCGAACCGCGGGTTCTTGTCCGACGGCGTGCCGTCGGGCCGGCACAGCATCACGTCGTAGGCGAGCTGGTGCGCGCGGAAGACGGCCTCGGTGTCGGGACATTCGGAACCAAGGCGGTTGGTCACGATGGCGATGCGGCCGCCAAGCTCGCGCACGCGCGCGAGGAACCGCGCCGCGCCCGGCAGCGGCGTCGCCTCGCGCCGCTTCACCCACGCGTTCCAGCTCTCGCTGGTGTAGCCAAGCCCCTGGCGGCCGCGCTCGATCTGATACGTCAGGTTGCTGATGACCGTCTCGTCGGCGTCGAGCACCACGGCCCATCCGCCGCGCGCGCGCGACGGGGTCTGCCCGACATTGCTCTCGACGCGGGCGGTCGCCGCGCGATACGCCTGCAGCACCAGCGCGTGATACTCGGCGCTGTCGCGCACCCACTTGAGGTCATTCGGTAGTGTGGTGGGTGGAGTGGGTACGCGGGTTTGCGTGGGTACGGTCCGCGGCGCCGACGCGCAGCCGGTCAACACCAGCGCGAGCACGACAGCCGCGGCGCGCATCACGATCAGCGTCCGCCGTGCCGCGCGAACACGCGCATCGCGCCCTTCTTGTCGAACGAGACCACTTCATACGGCGGCGGCTGGAGGCTGCCCGGCGCTTCCATGCCCGGCGATCCCATCGGCATGCCCGGCAGCGCCAGGCCCGCGATCGCCGGCTTCTCTTTCAGCATCCGCTTCACGTCGGCCGCCGGCACGTGTCCTTCCACGACGTAGCCGTTGACCACGCCGGTGTGGCACGACTGCGCCTTCGCGGGCACGCCGTGCTTGGTCTTCACCGTGGACAGATCGTTCATGTCGGTGACGTGCACGGTGAAGCCGTTCTGCTTCATGTGCTCCACCCACTTCGCGCAGCAGCCGCACGTGGGCGTCTTGTAAACCGTGAGCATGATCGGCTTGGGCGCCGCGGGACGCGACTGCGCGCCGGCCGCGGGGCTCAGCGACACGGCCAGGGCGAGGGCAAAAATCGTGGCTTTCATGGATCCAGTTTATCGCGGCGGCCGGGCAGGTCTATGATGGAGGCCATGCGCTCGCTCTTCCTGGGATGTGCCGCCGTTGTGCTGGCCGGGGCCGCCGCCTGCGGCGACACGCCGACCGCCCCCACCAATCTCGCCCGCTTCTCGCAAACCGACCTCATCGTCGGCACCGGCACCGAAGCCGCCGCCACGAGCGCGGTGAAGGTGCACTACACGGGATGGCTCTACAACGCCGAGCGCGAAGACTCGAAGGGCGCGCAGTTCGACTCGTCGGCCGGGCTCGAGCCGCTGGCGTTCACGCTCGGCCAGGGCCAGGTGATCGCGGGGTGGGAGCAGGGGATCGTCGGCATGAAGACCGGCGGCAAGCGCCGCCTCGTCATTCCGCCGTCGCTGGCCTACGGCGGCACCCGCCGCGGCCCGATTCCGCCCAACGCCACGCTGGTGTTCGACGTGGAGCTGGTCGAAGTCCAGTAACCGGTAACCGGTTACCGGTTGAGACTCACCTTCAGTCCGACGATCGCAAACGTCATGCGCTCGTCGAGCTTGCCTTCACCGAACGATTCGATGCCGCCGCCCTTGAGGGCGGCGCGTCCGCCTTCGGCGTAGATCGCCACCGCCGGCGCGAGCCACGCTTCCACGCCTCCGCCGAACGTCCAGCCCCAGCCGGCGGTGCGCAGCTCGAACTCGTCCTCGATCGCCTCGAGGCCTTCCTGCGTCGTGCGGATCGTGGCGCGGTGCCACGTGGCGCCGCCCATGGCGTAGATGCGCATCGGGCCGGCCGGCACGCCAAGCTTCGCGACAAACATCAGCACCTGCGGCTCGAGCGTCGTCTGGAAGAGCGAGTTGCCGACGGCGCCTTCGAAGAGCGCGCGCTTCGGTTTGTAGTAGCTTGCCTCGAGGCCGGCGTACGGCGTGAACCAGAAGCCGATGCCGCCGCCGAAGCCGAACCCGGTGTCCGAGCCCGGGCACTCGGCGATGCCGCCGCACGACATGTCGCGCGCTTCGTGCAGCTTGCCGTACCCGCCGCCGCCGAAAATCACGAGGCCCGCGGGCGGCTCGGTGCCGCCATCGGTCTGCGTCGCGCGAAAGTCGAACGGCCCCTGCCGCAGCAGCACGCTCGGCGTCGTGCCCGACGTGTTGATCACAATCGTGCTGATTGGCTGGATGACGAAGACGCCCGCAATCGGCGTGCGCGCGCAGCCGGGGCCCGCCGGAGGCGGCACCGCGTCGCGATCCACGATCACGAGGCGGCGCACCGTTTCACAGATGTCCGTATAGAAATTGACGCGCGTCTCGCCGGGCGCGGTGAGCGCGCCCGTCAGGACGGCATCGCCGCCCGCATCCGGGGCGCCGGTCACCCTGCTGGCGCCCTGAACCACTTCCGCAGACGATCCGGCCGGCACGCCGCGAATGACGACCGTCTGCGCCGCGGCGGTGACGGCCCCAATCGCGCTCAACACACCGGCCAGCGCGAGCGGCCGCCACACGTTCCGAGATGTCATGGTCACGATTATATCGACGCAGCGCGCCTCGCCGTGGCCGGACCTAATGGGCCGCGCCCGGGATGTCGTGGCTTTCGTGCAGCTCGTGCCGCGTCTTGCCCGGCACCAGAGTGCGGATGACCACATACAGCACCGGGATGAAGACAATCGACAGGAACGTCGACGCCACCATGCCGCCCGCCACCGCCGTGCCCACGGACCGGCGGGCGCCGGCGCCCGCGCCGCTCGCGAAGGCCAGCGGCAGCACGCCGAGAATGAACGCGAACGACGTCATCAGGATCGGCCGCAGGCGGATGCGCGCCGACTCCACCGCCGCCTCGACGATGCCCATGCCGCGATCGCGCAGCTGCTCGGCGAACTCGACGATGAGGATCGAGTTCTTCGCTGCCAGCCCAATCAGCATCACCAGCCCGACCTGGCAGAACACGTCGTTGGCATAGCCGCGCAGCAGCTGCGCGCTCAGCGCGCCGAACACCGCCAGCGGCACGCCCAGCAGAATGATGATCGGCAGCACCCAGCTTTCGTACTGCGCGGCCAGCACCAGATACACCACGAAGATGCTGAGCGCGAACAGGAACCCGGCCTGCGCGCCGGCCTGCTTCTCTTCCAGCGACTGGCCCGACCACGCGAAGTCGAAGCCGGCCGGCAGGGTCTCGCGCGCCAGCGTCTCCATGTGCTCCATCGCTTCGCCCGAGCTCACGCCAGGCGCGCCGGCGCCCGACACCGACGCCGATCGAAACATGTTGAAGTGGTTGATCACCTGCGGCGCGGTCGTCTCGTTGAGCCGCACGACGGTGTCAAGCGGCACCATGGCGCCGTTCTGCGCGCGCGCATAGAGCTGGCGCAAGTCGCCGGGATCCGCGCGATGCTGCTGGTCGGCCTGCACGTACACGCGATACGCGCGGTTGTTCAACTCGAAGTCGTTCACATACTGCGACCCGAGGAAGACCTGCATCGCGTCGGTAATCTCCCGCATCGGCAGTCCCAGCGTCGTCGCGCGATCGCGATCGATGTCGACCACGATCTGCGGATCGTCGGCGCGGAAGCTGCTGAACAGGCCCGTGACCTTGCCGCTCTGGTTGGCCTTGCCGACCAGCGCGCCCGTGGCCTCGGCCAGCCTGCTGATGTCGCCGCCGGTCTTGTCCTGCACCTCGAGCGAGAAGCCGCCGAACAGCGACAGCCCCTGGATGCTGGGCGGCGCGAACGGCGCGACGATGGCGCCGCCGATGCCGAACAGCGGCCCGCGGACGCGATTGAGGACGGACTGCAGGTCCTGGCCCTCGCCGGTGCGCTCGGACCAGTCCTTCAGGTTGACGAAGATCATGCCGGCGTTCGACGCCGGGCCGGTGAAGCTGAAGCCGGCCACTGAGAACACGCCGCGCACTTCCGGCTGCTGGAAGAAGACTTTCTCGGCCTGCTCGGCAATCTTCGTCGTGTACTCGAGCGACGCGCCGGCCGGCGCCTGGATGATGGCCATGATGTAGCCCTCGTCCTCGTCGGGCACGAAGGCCGACGGCACCGCCTTGAAGATCAGCCACGTGGCCCAGAGCCCGATCAGGAACAGCACGAGCATGGCCATGCGCCACGTGAGGGCGCGCTGCACCACGTGCACGTACGCGCGCGTGCTGCGATCGATGGCGCCGTTGATGGCCGTGAAGAACCGTCCCTGCTTCGCTTCGTGCCTGCCCAGCAGGATCGCCGCCAGGGCCGGCGTGAACGTCACGGCGTTGAACACCGACAACACGACGGCAAACGCGATGGTCAGCGAGAACTGCTGATAGAGCCGGCCCGTCATGCCCGGGAAGAACGCAATCGGCACGAACACGGCCACCAGCACGATGCCGATGACCACGACGGCGCCGAACACCTCCGACATGGCGTCGTGCGCGGCCTGGCGTGCCGGCTTCCCGTACTCGCGCATGTGGCGCTCGATGTTCTCAATCACCACGATCGCATCGTCGACGACGATGCCGGTGGCGAGCACGATGCCGAACAGCGTCAGCGTGTTGATCGAAAAGCCGAACAGATAGACAAAGGCGAACGTGCCGATGAGCGACACGGGAATCGTGATCGCCGGAATGATGGTGGTGCGCCAGTTCTGCAGGAAGATGAACATGACGAGCACGACGAGGCCGATGGCCTCGGCCAGCGTCTTGAGCACTTCGATGATCGACTCGCGCACCACACCGACGTTGTCGAACGCGATGGCCCACTCCAGCCCGGGCGGGAACGTCTTCTCGAGACGCTCCATCTCGGCCATCACGCCTTCCATGACTTCGATGGCGTTGGCCGACGGCAGCAGCTGGATGCCCATGCCGGCGCCCTCGAGCCCGCCGAAGCGCAGGTTGGCCGAGTAGGTTTCCGAGCCGAGCTCGACGCGGCCGAGATCGCGCAGGCGCACGAGCGCGCCGTCGCGGCCGCTCTTGACGATCACGTCTTCGAACTGCGAGGGCTCGCTGAGGCGCCCCATCGCGCGCACGCTCAGCTGGAAGGCCTGCCCCTCGGGCGCAGGCGAATCGCCGAGCGCGCCCGCGGCCACCTGCAGGTTCTGCTCGCGCAGCGCGTTGACGACGTCGCCGGCGGTGATGCCGCGCGCGGCGAGGCGCGCGGGATCGAGCCACACACGCATGGCGAACTTGCGCTCGCCGAAGATCAGGATGTTGCCGACGCCCGGCACGCGCTGCAGCGCGTCCTTCACGTACTGATCGATGTAGTTGCTCAGGAACTGCGCGTCGTACCGGTTGTCTTTCGAATAGAAGCCGAGCCCGCCCAGAAATCCGCTGGTGTTCTTCGTCACGGTGACGCCGGTCGTGCGCACGTCGGTGGGCATGCGGCCGAGCGCCTGGTTGACGCGGTTCTGCACGTCGATGGCGGCCAGATCCGGATCGCGGCTGATGTCGAACGCCACCGTGATCTGCGCCAGGCCGCTGTTGGTGCTCTGCGACTGCATGTACGTCATGCCCTCGACGCCGTTGATGGCCTGTTCGAGGGGCGTGGTGACGGCCGTTTCCACCGCCTGCGCGTTGGCGCCCGTGTAGAAGGCGCTCACCGTCACCGAGGGCGGCGCGAGCTCCGGATAGCGGGCGATCGGGAGATTGGGAATGACGACGGCGCCGGCGAGCACGATGAGCAGCGAGCTCACCGTGGCCAGAATCGGCCGCCGGATGAAGGTATCGCTGATCATTTGACCTGCACCGGCATGCCGTCGCCGAGCATCTGCGTGCCCGAGACGATCAACTGATCGCCCGGCTTCAGGCCGCCCAGCACGATGTAGTCGTTGCCGGCCAGCGCGCCCAGCTGCACCGCGCGCTGCCGCGCCACCGTGGCGCCGCCCTCGCCCTTGTCAGCGACGAACACGAAGTGCTGCGCGTTGACGCGCGACACCGCGATGAGCGGCACCGTGAGCGTGGGATCGGACGACCAGACCACGCGCACGCGCACCACCTGATCGGGACGGAACGGCAGGTTTGCCTCGAGCGGCGCCTTCGCGAGCACGGACTGCGTGGACGGATCGACCGACGGCGCCACGAAATTGATGCGCGACGCGGCCACCTGCTGCCCGTTTTGATCCAGCACCTGCACTTGCAGATCGTTCTTCAGGCCCGTCGCCTGCTGCACCGGCACGTTGATGTACAGCTCGAGCCCCGCGCTCTCGTCGATGGTCGTCAGCACCGTCTGCGGCGTCACGCGATCGCCGACGCGCACCGGAATGTCGCCCACCACACCGGAGGTGAGTGCCGTGACGTTGTGGTAGCCGAGCGCCACGCGCTGCTCGCGGATCTGCGCGTCGAGCGTGCGTACCTGCGCCTCGAGCGTCTGCAGGTTCGTGATCGCGCGGTCGTACTCTTCCTGGCTGATCGCGCCGCCGGCGAGCAGTTTCCTGGCGCGCTCGGCCTGCTGCCGCGCGAACTGCAGATCAGCCTGGCGCGCGGCGCGCATGGCCTCGACGCTGGCGACGGCGGCCTGCTGGCGGCCGGCGTCAATCTGCATCAGCACCGAGCCGCGGCTCACGCGCTGCCCCGGCCGCACGTTGATGCGGGTGACGAAGCCGTCGACCTGCGGCTGAATCGTGGTGGAGCGGCGAGACTTCACCGTCGCGACATATTCGCTCGTGCGATCCACCGGTTTCGGCGCGAGGGTCAGCACCTCCACCGGCATGGCCATGGCGCCCGGGGGCGCGCCGCCTGCGCTTTCAGGGGCGCCGCCGCAGCCGGCAAACAGGATCAACGAACACAGGACGAACGCCGCGAACACGCGTGAGGATGTCATCGGATTTCCAGCGGGGAGTCGCCGGGGCACCCGCGCCCCGGCTGAGCTCTCTATTATGCACCGCCGCGATGCGGCAGGACGGACGCGAGAAACCGCTCGGTGTAGTAAAGCGCCACTTGCGCGCTGAGGCCGTTCGGCAGCGTATCGAAGGCGTGGCCCGCCCAGGGAATTTCCAGATAGACCGAGCGCGAGCCGTTCGCGCTGAGGCGTTTGTGCAGATCGCGGCCGAACTGCGGGAGCACGACGTTGTCGCGCGCGCCATAGATGTGCAGCGTCGGCGGCGCGCCGGCGGCGGCATAGGTCATCGGCGACGCGTCGCGATAGCGCTGCGGCTGCGAGGCCGGCGTGCCCTTCAGAAACGCCTCGAGCACGCTGCGCACGCCGATCGGATCGGGCGACGGCTCCTCTTCCCATCCGCGCGCGAGATCGGTGGGGCCGTAGTAATTGACCACGGCCGCCACGTTGCCGTCGCCGCTGTAGGCCGCGACCATCCCGAGCTGCGCGCCGGCGGATCGCCCGAACACGACCAGGCTCGAAGGATCGCCCTCGAACCCCTTCGCATGCGACCGCGCAAACGTGATGGCCGCGCGCGTGTCGGTGAGCGGCGACGGCCACGTCCAGCGCGGGGCGTGCCGGTACTCCATCGCGTACACCATGTAGCCGCGGCTCGCGAAGTAGCGCGCGAAGGTTTCGTTGTCCGTGCGGCTGCCGCTTTGCCACGCGCCGCCGTAGATCTGCAACATGATCGGGTACGGGCCAGGACCGGCCGGGCGATAGATGTCGAGCACCAGGTTGACGCCGTCATGCGAGGCATACTGCACGGCGCGCGTGACGCGCAGGTCATCGCTCGTGTCGAGCCCGCGGACGAGGTCGAGCGGCACGAACGGCTCGGGCCGCGCGTCAGGCGGCGCGGGGCGCGTCGCGGCGTTCGGAAACGCGCGCGCCAGCTCCCGATCGAACGCGCGCTGCACCTGCGCCAGCTGCGAGTACGGCTGCGCCGCCAGCCCCGCCGCCACCAGCCCCACGACGATGGCCAGCTTGCGGCTGCCCGCCTTGCGCAGCGACAGCAGCACCACGAGCGCCGACGCCGCCAGCAGCAGCGGGCTCACCTCGGGCGCGCCCACCGCCAGCGGCAGCAGCCACAGGTTGGGCGCGGGCGTGACGATCCACACCGAGAGAAACAACAGCAGGAACGCGAGGATGGTCAGCATGCGGCGGCGCTCCCGGCAATCAACGATTCTTTCGCCGCGCGGCTCAGGCGCTTGAGCGCGTGCTCACGCTTGAGCGCGTCGCTCACGGTGTCGCACGGCTCCGCATACACCACCGTCACCGGACGCCGTCCCGCGGTATAGCGCGCGCCGCGGCCGGCGTTGTGCGCCGCGCACCGCTGCGCCAGATCCAGCGCGTATCCCGTGTAGAGCGTTCCGTCGGCACATCGCAGGATGTAGACCGTGGGCATGCGGCAGTGTAAGGCAGGCCCCGCCGGGAACGGTAGAGCCTCCACGGCAGAGCTCGCTCATGGAATCCGTGTTGCACTCTCCGGATGAGACATGCCCGCACACGCCTCCACTCCGAAGAAACCGCGCGCGAAACGCACCGAACCCGCGTCACTCCTTGACTGGCGCGAGCCGGAAAACAACGCCCGCATCCTCGACTGGCGCGGACGCGCCCGCGAATTCGGCCTCAATACGGCCGGCGACGAGGAGCCGGCGGAGCCCGCCGTCGATCCCGACGCGGATCCCGCCGAAATGGCCGAGCGTCTGCTGCACGACGATGAGCCCGAAGCCTTCGCGCGGCAGCCCATCGACCTCGACGATGGCGCGCCGCTGCGGCGCGACGATCGCGAAGAGCCGGACGAACCGCTGGCGGCAGGCGTCTCCGACACCGATCTCGACCTGGTGCGCATCTACCTGCGCCACATCGGCAAGAAGAAACTGCTGACGGCCGCGCAGGAGCAGGAAATCGGCCTCGCCATCGAAAACGCGCGCGCCACGCTGCTCGCGCGGTTCGCGGCCATTCCCATGGCGGTGCAGACGCTGCTGGCGCTGGCCGACACCGTGAAGGCCGGCGACGCGCCCGCCGCGGAGCTGATCCTCCTTCAGGACGGCGGCGAGCTCGAGGCGGGCAAAGTGGAGCCGGTGCTGCGCGCGCTCGCGAAGGTGAAGCGGCTGCAGGCGAGCGGATCGGCGGACGGCATCGGCAAAGCGCTGCGCGATCTGCCCATCCGCCCCTCGGTCATCGACGACATCGTCACCGAGCTGCGCCGCGTCGAGGCCGAGCTCGAGGCGGCGCCCGACGCGAGCGCGCGGCACGCCATCGAGGCGCGTGTCGGGCTGACGCGGCGCGAGTTTCGCGCGCGCTTTGCCGCCGTGCAGGAAGCCGAAGAGGCGCTGACCGAGGCGAAGCGCCGGCTGCTCGAGCCCAATCTGCGGCTCGTCGTGTCGATTGCCAAGCGCTACGCCAACCGCGGCCTCACGCTGCTCGACCTGATTCAGGAAGGCAACATCGGCTTGATGAAAGCCGTCGATCGCTTCCAGTTCCGCCGCGGCTTCAAGTTTTCGACGTACGCGACGTGGTGGGTGCGCCAGGCCATCGGCCGCGCGGTGGCCGACTACGGCCGCACCATCCGCCTGCCCGTGCACGTCATCGAATCGCTGAACAAGCTGACGCGCACGCGCACGCAGCTGGCCGCGGAGCTGCGGCGCGATCCGTCGCCGAAGGAACTCGCCGAGCGGCTCGAGATGCCGGTGGGCAAGGTGCGCCTGCTGCTCGAGGCGGCGCGCACGCCCACGTCGCTCGAGTCGCCCATCGGCACCGAAGAGGAATCCACGCTTGGCTCGCTGCTGCCTGACGTGCGCGCCGCCTCACCCGAAGAGGACGCGATGCGCAGCGAGATGGCCGGCGAAGTGGAGCGCGCCATGGAGGCGCTGACCGACCGCGAGCGCGAAGTGCTGCGCCTGCGCTACGGCCTCGGCACCGATCAGGAGTGGACGCTCGATCAGATCGGGCGGCGCCTGTCGATCACGCGCGAGCGCGTGCGGCAGATCGAGCGCAAGGCCGTGCAGAAGATTCGCGCCGCGCGCGGCCACGCCGCGTAAGCCTATTCGTACTGTTGCGCGAACCGGCGGCGCTGCTCGAGGCTGCCGAGCATGATGAGCGTGGCGTCTTTCGGCAGCACCGTGTCCGCGGTGAGCGACGTCACCAGATCGCCGCCGCGGTCGAGCGCCACCACGCTGAGGCCCGTGCGCGACCCGACGCCCGAATCGGCCAGCCGCTTGCCGCCGAGCGACGCCGGCATCGCGATCGAAAACATCTGCACGCCCTCGCCCAGCACGATCAGCTCGTAGCCGCGCAGCAGCGACATCACCGACTCCACGCCAAGCGTCGTGTAACTCAGCACGAAATCCGCGCCCGCGCGGTGAATCGCCTCGACGTTGCGCTCGTGCGTGATGCGGCTGACGATGCGGACGGCGGGATTGAGCCGGCGGCAATACACCGCCAGATAGATGTTCATGGCGTCGTTGTTCGTTGTGAGCAGGACGGACGACACCTGGTGGATGCCGGCCTGCTCGAGCAGCCGGCGATCCGCCGCGTCGCCCGGAAACAGCCGCACGCCATCGTCGCGCATCGGCTCGAGCGCGGAGGCGCTGCGATCGACGGCGTGCACGACGGCGCCCTTGCGGCGCAGCGCGCGCGCCGCGGCGTGCCCCACCTTGCCGGCGCCGATGATCAGCACCGGCGCGGGCGCCGCGTGATGGCCGGGCGTGAGCGTGTTGAGCGCCGCGATCTGCGCTTCGGTGCCGGCCACCACCATGACGCTGTCGGGCTGAATCATCGCGAGCGGCGACGCGGGCTGCAGCTTGCCGCGCACCCACAGGCCCACCACGCTGATGCCGAGGCGCTCGCGCAGCCGCGTGCCGCGCACGGTCTGGCCCGCGAAGCTCGAGTCGCGCGCGGGCAGCTCCGCGATGTGCAGGCCGCGGTACGAGCCGATGCTGTGCGCGTCGTTGTCGCCGGTGTCGACGCGGTTGGCGAGATATTCGCCGAGCTGATGCTTGAGCGGCAGCACGTGCGTGGCGCCGCTGACCTCGAGCACGTCGACCGAGTCTTCTTCTTCGGCGATGGCCACGATCGGCAGCGCGTTCGCGATCTCGCGCGCCGTGAGCGTGATGTTGGAGTTGACCGTGTCTTCGCTGTTGGCCAGCAGCAGTCGCGCGCGCGTCGCGTTGATCTTGTTGTAGGTCGCGCTGCTGTCGTTGTCGCCCGCCACCACGGAGATGCCTTCCCCGATCATCGCGGCCGCCTTGGCGGGGTCGGGTTCGATCACGTAGTACGGAATCTGCTCCGTCCGGAACCGCTCGACGAGGCCCGTGGCGATGGCGTCGTACTCGGTGAGAATCACGTGGCCCTTCACGTCTTCGGGCAGCTCGCGCGGCGCGCGCAGCCGGACGCGCGCCTCCAGCCAGGGCGCATAGAACAGGCTGATGAACATGAACGGCAGCATCACGAGCAGCAGGAACACGCCCGAGAGCAGCACGATGATGCTGAACAGCCGGCCGATGTCGCTGGTAAACGTAATGTCGCCGAACCCCAGCGTCGTCATGACGGTGAGCGTCCAGTAGAAGCCGGTGATCCAGGAGTGCTGCTCCCCTTCGACGCCGGCCTTGATGATGTGAAAGATCACGGCGTACAGCGTGACGAGCGCGGCGAGCAGCAGCAGATATTTGAGCAGCGCCCTGAGGTTGGCGCGGGTTTCGCGGTGGCCGAGAAGAAAGGCGATCTGGCTGCCCGAAAACTTCATCCGGCCTAGTATGCCTGCTCGGATAAGATTCGTGGAGTCATGCCTGCCCACACCGATCGCACCCGCCGTCCGTTTGTCATGGCCGAGGCCGTGGCCGTTCTGGAGCGCACGCCCGCGGTGCTCGACGCGATGCTTCGCGGCCTGCCTGAGGGCTGGATTGCCGCCCATGAGGGCGGCGAGACGTGGAGTCCCTACGACGTCCTCGGACATCTGATCCATGGCGAGCGGAAGGACTGGCTCACGCGCACGCGCGTGCTGCTCGAGCATGGCGAAGGCCGCGCGTTCGACAAGTTCGATCGCTTCGCGCAGTTCACGGCATCGGAAGGGCGCACGCTCGACAGCCTGCTCGACGAGTTTGCGCGCCTGCGCGCGGAGAGCCTGCGCGAGCTGGCGGCGCTACAGCTGACCGAGGCCGATCTCGATCGCCGGGGCCGCCATCAGGAGCTCGGCGTCGTGACCCTGCGGCATCTGCTCGCCACATGGGTGGCGCACGACCTCGATCACATCACGCAGATTGCGCGCGTGATGGCGCGGCAATACAGCGACGAAGTCGGCCCCTGGGCGAGGTACCTCCGGATCATCAGCGGCCAGCAGGGCTAGACGCCGCTGCGCCGAGGCGCCGCGCCGCGATCGGCCGATGTTTCCATCGGCCGACGGCGACGACGGCAGCCATGAGCAGCAGCACGAACGTGATGGCCGCCGAGCTGTATTCGGCGCGCCAGAGGTGCAGCACCGTCGCCGACACCGTGACGATCATCACGCCGGCCGCGGCGGCCGGCACGAGCGCCGGCAGGATGCGCGTCACTCCGGGCAGTGTCAGGCCGATCGCCGCCAGCACTTCCGCGACACCGAGAAACACCTGAAACCATCTGGGCAGCGAGGCGTTCATCTGCTCGACGATCTCCGGCGGAGGGTTGAGGAACATGACGCCGTGCGCGAGGAACGCCAGCGCCAGCAGCAGCTGCAGGATCCAGAGGATGATGTTCATATCCAGACGTCGAACGGCGTCCGCCTGGATCGACACGCGCCACTGAAAAAATCAGCGGGCCGTCAGTCGTCGGCCTGAAGCCGCCGACGAAGGGCGTGCACGGCCGGGGTCGGCCCCTTCCATTCGAGCTCATCGACCGACTCGAACACGGGCACGTCGGTGCGCAGCGTGGCAAGGTGCCGGAAGAGCCGCGCGAGCTCGCGGTCGCGCGCGAGCGTCGCGGCCAGCGATGCCGCGCGCGCAATGCCGGGCCCCCAGTCGCGGCAGTCGGCGGGAATCGCGTCGATGTGGCCGAACCGGGCAAGCACGGTGGCGGCCGACTTCGCGCCCCATCCGGGAAGGCCGGGGAAACCGTCGGCCGCGTCGCCCACCAGCGCGAGATAGTCAGGGATCGACGCGGGCGGCACGCCGAACCGCGCCACGATGCCGGCCTCGTCGCGGGTGGTCTTGCGCACGCGATCGAGCTGCACCACGCGCGTGCCCTGCACGCACTGCGCGAGATCCTTGTCGGGCGAGCAGATGATCACCTGCTCCACGCGCGAATCGAGCGCGGCCTTCGCCGCCGCCGACGCGAGGGCATCGTCAGCCTCGACATCGACCATCGGCCACAGCTTGAGTCCCCAGGCGACGAGCGCCTCTTCGAGCAGCGGAAACTGCGCCCACAGCGCGGGATCGATGCCCTCGCCCGTTTTGTAGCCGGGCCAGAGTTCGTTGCGGAACGATTCGATCACGCGATCGGTCGCGATGCCGATGTGCGTGGCGCCGTCGCGCACGAGCGCGCGGATCGAGTACGTGACACCGCGCACGGCGGCCACTTCTTCGCCGTCGCGATTCTTCGCGGGCGGCACGGCATAGAAGTGCCGGAATAATTCGTAGGTGCCGTCGACGAGGTGGATTTTCATGCGGGGCGGCCGTGAAGCCTCAGTGTACCCTCGCCCACCTGCCGGCAGCCGTCCGGTGATACCCTCACGGCGTCCATGGACACCCCAGGGCCAGGGTCGCTGAACCCTGGCGACGCCATCGGGCCGTACGTCATTGACCGTGCCCTCGGCCACGGCGCGATGGGCCGTGTCTTTCGCGCGCGCGACCATCGCCTGGGCCGGGATGTCGCCATCAAACAGCTCTCGGACCCGTCGCTCACGAACGACGCGGCGCGGCGGCAGGTGCTGCAGGAAGCCGGGGCGGCAGCCGGCCTCTCGCACCCGAATGTCGCCACGATCTTCGATGTCATCGACACCCCCGGCGGGCCCGCCATCGTCATGGAATATGTGCCGGGCGAAAGTCTCGCGCGGCACATCCCGCCGCACGGCCTGCCGGCAGCGCGGTCGCTCGAGATCGCGATCCAGATCGCCGATGGCCTGGCCGCCGCGCACGCGCGCGGCATCGTGCACCGCGACCTGAAGCCGGCCAACATCCAGATCACGCCCGACGGTACCGCGAAGATTCTGGACTTCGGGATCGCGCGGTGGCCCGGCGACCCGGAGCGGGCGGCGGCGACCACGCAGACGTCGGTGACGGGAACGGGACGGCTGGCCGGCACGCCCGGCTACATCGCGCCCGAGCAGCTCGCCGGCGCGCGCGCGGATGCGCGCACCGACATCTACGCGCTCGGCGTCGTGCTGTACGAGATGCTGACGGGACGGCGGCCCTTCCCAGCATCCGATCTGCTCGGCAGCGCGATCGCCATCACGAGGGGGCGCGCGCCCGCGATTGCGGACATCGTGCCGGGCACGCCCCAGACCGTGACGGCCGTCGTCGACCGCGCGATGGCTTTCGAGCCGGCCGATCGATTTCAAACCGCCGTCGACGTGGCGGCCGCACTTCGGCAGGCACGCGGCGAGCTTCTCGCCACCGGCACGCATCCCCCGCTCGCCCGGCCGGCGCGCCGCCGCACGCGTTGGGCCACCGTGGCCGTGACTGTCACCGCCGCCGTCATTGCCGGCGCGCTTGGCTGGCGGTGGCTTGGCGGATCGGACGACGCGGCCATGTCCGCGCACGGCTCAGTGTTCGCGGTGCTGCCGTTCCGAAGCGCCGCGCCCGACGATGCGAGCGGGCCGATCGCCGCCGGCCTCACGGAAGGTCTCGCCAACAGGCTGTCGTCACTCGACGCCATCCGCGTGCTCGCGACCGACGATGCGCGGCAGGCCGCGGCGGCGGCTGGCGATCCCGCCTCGGCCGCCCGATCGCTGGGCGCGCGCTTCGTCGTGGACGGCGTGGTGCGGGTGTCGGGACGAACGGTCGCCGCGCAGGTCGCGGTCGTGGAGGCCGATGGCACGCGCCACGATGCCGGACGGTACAGCGGCGACATCGCGCAGGTGCTCGACCTGCATCAGCGCATCGCGCAGGGCGTGATCGCGGTGCTTGCGGATGCCGATGCCGTCGGCGCGGCGGCGGCGCCGAATCCGTCACCGACATCCAACCAGCAGGCCTTCGCCGAGTACGCGCAGGCGCGGCTGTTTCTCGACCGATCCGACGTTGCGGGCAATGTCGATCACGCGATCCGGCTCTTCGAGAGCGCCATCGAGAAGGACCCACGCTTCGCGCTCGCGTATGCGGGACTCGGGCAGGCGTGCTGGGCGAAGTACACGCAGACCGGCGATCCGGTCTGGACCACGAAGGCGACCGCCGCCATCCTGGACGGCCTTCGCATCAACGATCGCCAGCCCGAGGTCCGGCTTTCGCTCGCGGTGATGTATCAGGGGCTGGGCCGTCTCGATGACGCGGAGCAGGAATTGCGGCGCGTCCTCACGCTGCAGCCGTGGAATGACGATGCGCACCGGCTGCTGGCGGGGGTGTACATCGATCGCAGCGAGTGGGAGGCGGCAGAGCGCGAACTGACGCAGGCGATCAATCTGCGCCCGCAGTACTGGCGCAATCACAGCGAGCTGGGATTTGCCCGCTATCGCGCCGGCGACAACGAAGGCGCCATCCGCGCCTATTCGCGCGTCGTGGAGCTGCAGCCGGACAGCGCGGTGGGGTATCACATGCTCGGCACCGTCCATCAGGCCGGCGGACGCCTGGACGAGGCGCTCGCGCACTACGAGAAGGCCAACGCCATCCGCAAGCGCGTATCGACCTACTCGAACATCGGCACCATCCATTTCTGGCGCGGGGCGTATGCGAAAGCGGCCGAGGCCTACGAGGCCGCCGTGGCGCTCTCGCCCAACACACCGACCTACCACGCGAACCTGGGTGACGCGCTGCAGCAGCTTGGCCGCCGCGACGAGGCGCGCGCGAGCTATCGCGCGGCGGTCGAAAAAGTGGGCAGCCAGCTGGCCGTGAATGAGAAGGACGCCGCGAATCTGGCCCTGCTTGCGCTATACCATGCGAAGCTCGGCGACCGCGCCGCCGCCGAGGCCGCGGCGGAGCAAGCGCTGGCCGTGAACGCCGCCGACGCCGAAGTCCTGTACGTGCTCGCGATGGCCGACGCGCTGGGCGGCCGCACGGCTAAGGCCTGCGGCACATTGGGCAAGGCGCTGGCCGCGGGCGCGAGTCCGGAGCTGGTGAGGCGATCGCACGAATTGCGGGCGCTCGAGGGATGCATGCCATACGACGCCCTGGCCGGGCGGCGATAACGACTTCTTCAGAGGAGATGGATATGACGCAGCGTTTACTCGTCGCGGTGACAGCAGGCGTGTTGGGACTCGCGCTCGGCGTGATGTTCGGGGGCGGCTGGTTTGGCTTCGGAGACACCGACAGCGGCGTCACGCTCACCGAGGTCAACGGCACATGCGAGGCAGGCAAGGCGACGCTGGTGCGCGTACGGCACTCGAAGCACCTGAAGTGGGATGTCGAGAACTACTGCACCGGCGGCCAGCAGATCGTCATGGTGGGCAACTTCCGCACGGCCCAGGGCCCCTCGGGCGCGGCCAACTGCAGCGCGGCCGGTCCGCAGTTTCCGTTCGAAGACGCCGACCCCGCCCTGCGCACGGCCACGCTCGCGGCCGCGCAGCAGGAGAGCGACGGCATCGATGGCACCGAAGCCGCCATCAAGCTGAAGGCGAAACATCGCGACCAGCTCGATCCGCAGGTGTCCGCGTACTACTTCGACCTGTGCGTGAACGGCACGATCGTCGACCCGATGCTGGTCGTCGAGCGCTGATCAGCCCCGGCGAGGCGCGGGCGAAGGGCCGCTAGCGGCCCTTCACCCCGCTCACGTCGATCGCCCACACCCCGCGGCCGTGCGTGCCGATCACGAGCATGCGATCGCGCGGATGCACGATGAAATCCATGACGGCCACCGAGGGCAGGTTGCCGCCCAGCACGTCCCACCGCGCGCCGCCGTCGGTCGTGACGTACACGCCGAAGTCGTTGGCCGCGTAAAGCACGTTCGGGCTCACCGGATCTTCGCGAATCATGTTGATCGGGCCGCCCGGAATGTTGCCGGCGATGCTCGTGAACGTTTTGCCGTAGTTCGTGGACTTGTAGAGACGCACGGCGAAGTCCTCGTCATAGCGCCCCTGCTGCGCGACGTACACCGTGGCCTCGTCATGCTGCGACGCCACCACCTTCGCAATCCACTGCTTCTTCGGCAGGTTCGCGGTCAGCTCCGCGAACTCCTTCCCATCGTCAATCGACACATACAACCGGCCATCGTCGGTGCCGGTATAGAGCAGGCCCTTCTTCTTCGGCGACTCGGAGATCGTGATGACGAGCTGGTGCGGCACATCGCCAATCTTCGATTTGTCGCCATAGCTCATGTCGCCGGTCAGGCGCTCCCACGTGTCGCCGCGATCGCGCGAGCGATAGAGATACTGCGTGCCGAAGTAGACCGTGTCGGGATCGTGCGGCGACAGGTGAATCGGCGCCAGCACCTGCATCCGCAGCGGATCTTCACCGGGCTTGATCGCCGGCCGGATGTTCTTGTCGCGCTGCGGGCCCGCAGGAGCCGACGCGCCTTCGCCGCGGGCACCTCCGCCTGCGCCGCGGCCGCGCGCAGGCGCGGGAATGCGGTAGTCGGTGCGCGTCAGCTTGCCTGAATAGAGGATGTTCGGGTCGCGCGGATCCACGGCGTGCTGCGTGTACTCGCCGCCGGGCGCGCTCTCCCACGCCATGGGCTTGAGGTTGTCGCGGCCGTTGCTCAAGTCGATGGCGGCGCGAAACGCGCCGTGATCCTGCACGGACGCGTACACCTTGAACGGCGTGCCCATGTCGTAGTTCATGCTGAACACGGTCTGCACCGGCAGCTCGGCGCGGCGCCACGTCTGTCCGCCGTCGAGCGACACGCGGAAGCCGCTGTCGTTGGCCAGCGCGAGGAAGTGCGGATTTTTCGGATCGATCCACAGGCCGTGGTTGTCGCCGCCCTGGCCGCGTCCCGCGCCCGGCGTCGGCGCCGGCGCGCCGGGCCACGTGCCGCCGAGCCGTTCCCAGGTCTTGCCGCCGTCACGCGACACGCTGTTGCCGAGCGCGAGCGTGTAGACCGTGTTCTCGTCCGTGGGATCCACGCGAATGTTGCCGAAGACCCACGCATACGAGGCGCCCATCATCTTCACGAACTGGCGCTGCTCCTCGGTCTGGCCGCTGACGCGCGTCCACGTCGCGCCCTTGTCGTTCGATCGATAAACTTCGTTGCCCTTGATGTTGCACTTCGCCGCGCTGCCGCCGGGATTCCCGCCGCGCGCGCCCGCCGGCGCGGCCGCGTCGCACTCGTAGTTGTCGATGTAGCTGTAGACGACGTTGGGATTCGACGGCGCGACGGCGATGCCGATGCGGCCGAGCACGTTCGACGGCGGAAGGCCGTTAGTCAACCGCGTCCACGTCCGGCCCGCGTCGGTGCTCTTGAAGATGCCGCCCTCGCTGAAGCCCGGCTCGACGCGCGGGTCGTTCCACTTCCGCCGCTGCCGCTGCCACGCGCCCGCGTAGAGGATGTTCGGATCGCTGGGATCCATGGCGAGATCGTTCACGCCCGTTTTCGGGCTGATCTTCAGCACGTGCGCCCACGTCTTCCCGCCGTCGGTGGTCTTGAACACGCCGCGCATCTCGTTTTCCACCCACTCCTGCCCCGCCGACGCCACATAGACGATGTCCGGGTTGGTGGGATGGATGACGATGCGGCCGATGGTGCCGGTGTCGATGAGACCGAGGTGCTGAAACGACGTCGCGTTGTCGGTGGATTTGTAAACGCCGACGCCGGTGTACGAGCTGCGGAAGATGTTGGACTCGCCGGTGCCGATCCAGACGATGTCGGGGTTGGAGGGCGCGACGGCGAGCGCGCCGATCGCGGTCGAGGCCTCGTTGGCGAAGACGGGCTGCCACGTCTGGCCGAGATCGTCCGATGCCCACGCGCCGCCGCAGCAGCTGCCCGCGTAGAGCCGGCGCGACGAGCCGCGATCGGCCACGGCGACATCGGCAATGCGGCCGCTGATGTTGGTCATGCCGATATACGACCAGTTCATCGACGTGTAGGGTGATGACTGCGCCAGGGCCTTGTGCGCGTCCCACGCCTTCAGGTGCGCGGCGTGGCTGCCGTCGGCGGGCGCCTGCGCGCTCAGCGACGAGAGGCCGATCCACAGGGCGGCGGCGGCGAGTGCGGCGAACGAGACATGAAGCGGCGATCGGCGGCGCATGGGTCCCCCTTCTGAAATCAGGGGGCGATGTTACATCAGGGACGCGCGGCCGCGGCGTCAGCCGCCACCGGCGGGTTGCGCGGCCCCGCGGCCGCTGCGGTAAGATACGCGCTCCCCTGCGGCTCCGCCCTGCCCCTGTGCGCGCACCTGCGTGCCGAAAGGCCGGACGCCATGCACCTCCCACGCCGTCGTCTCAACCTGATCGCGGTCGCGGCGCTGATCGCGCTGGCAGGCTGTGGGCCTGTCATCGACGCGCTCAACAACGCCGAGCCGCGCACCGTCACGCTGCGCGCCACGCGCACGGCGGCCGTCAACCGCATGGCGTGGACGAATTTCGGCGTGTGCCATTCCCGGCTCGAGCAGCGCGTGACGGGATCGCGCGTGTGGGGGCTGTTCACGCGATCCGAGGATCCGGACATCGCGGGTGTCTTCGGCTACGAAGTGCGCGTGTCGCGCGGCGAGAGCTGCCACTATCGCGAATGGCACACCATGCAGGCGGCCTTCGAGTTCGACATCGCGTCGCTGCCGGCTGGCGCCATCACGGAGGCCACGCTCACGGTCGACGGCAACTCCAGCCTCGGCCTCGACCCGGACATCGAGGGTGGGACGACCGATCAGTGCAACGTGTCGACGCTCGGCCGCGCGACGGCGGCGTGGGAGGCGAGCCGCGACCTGCGCGCGCTCATCCCGTATGAGCGGGTCCAGCCCGCGCCGCGGCCGTTCGGCTGGGGCTGGCGCGCGAATCGCGCCTTCGACGTCACGCGCACCGTGCGCGCGTGGCGTGAGGGCGCGCCGAACCTCGGCTTCGTCCTGTCCCCCGAGGCCGATGCGGTGTCGCGCAACGCCGCCACGGTGGGCGACGTTGGCGACCAGTTCATGTGTGGCGTGCAGGTGGGCGGCTACGAGTTGACGGTGTCGATGCTCGTGCCGCGCACGGCGCCGTAGGCGTCAGAAGCGCGTGCCGATCCGCACGCCGTAGCTCACTTCGGCCGCCTTCTCGACTTCGGCGGCGACGATGATGGCGCGCCAGCGGTATGCGAGGCCGGCATACGAGAGCGAGCGGTGCGCGGCGGCGGGATCGAGATCGACCTCCGTCAGCCGTTCGAGGGCAATCGCGCCGGTCGTGGCAACGCCGGCGTACGGCGACAGCGGGCCGATGGCGCGGCTCACCGACAGATCGATGCTGGCGCTGCCCACCCACGCGTCGGCCGGGCCGATGAGCGCGGTGACGCTGGGACGAAGCGCCACGGTGACCGGCCATGACGCGCCTTCACGCATCAACACGATCTTCGTGTCCGCGCCCGCCATCCCGTAGTTCGCCTCCGCGTTGTAGGCGCCGAACGCGCCGATGTCGACGCGATCGTTGACGCCGGCGCGCGCCGCCACCGCCGGCAGCGCCGCGTTCCACGCGCCTTTCGAGTCGGCCAGCGGATCGCCGGCGAACTGCACGCTGACGTCGACGCGGCCCTTGCCGATGGTGTCGGCATCGCCGAACTGGCGGAAGCGCAGCAGCGCGCCGGCATCGCCGGCGAACGTCTTGAGCTCTTCGTTCGTGAGGGTGGGCGGCAGCTCGAACAGCTGGCGCTGCTGCGCGTGAACGGACGACGGGGCCAGCGTTGCCACGAGCCCCACGGCGACGAGTGCGATCGAAAACGGTTTCATGAACACCTCCATGGGCTGTCGCCCGGTTATGGGAGGTGTGACGAGCGCGTGGCCGGGGCCGACTTGTCATCCGGCGACAGCCGGTTGGCTTTACACGACAATCGCGCGGCGGCGCTAGACGGCGGATACGCGGCGGCGATATTCCGTGGGCGTCTGGCCCGACCAGCGCTTGAACGCGCGGTTGAACGAGCTGGGATCCGCAAACCCGAGCAGATAGGCGACCTCCGAGGCGGCGATGTCGCCGGGCGCCAGATACGTCTTCGCGGCGTGATAGCGCCGGTCGTCGAGCACGTCGTTGAACTGCAGGCCGTGATCGCGCAGGCGCCGCTGCAGCGTGCGCGGGCTCATGGCGAGACGGCGCGCCACGGCATCGAGCGCGGGATCGCCGCCGCGCAGCTCGGCGTCGATGCCGTCGCGCACGCGCAGGACAATCTCCGGTTCGGCCGCAGCCGAATCGGGGCCGGCAGCCGCCGGCCCGGGTCCGGCCGGGCGCCGGCTGAGCAGCATGCGCGCGTGCGTGTCGAGCACGCTGAACAGATCGGGGTTGCCGCCGGCGCGCGCCATGTCCCAGACGTCGCGCGCGATCACCATCTGGCAGCGCGCCGCATCGAACCGGACCTCGCACTCGAAGATCCGCTCGTGCTCGCCGATGTCGGCGGGGCGCGGATGGCTGAACTCCACGCGCATCAAGGGAAACCGCTGGTTCGTGGCGATCCGCACGCGAAGGAACACCGCGGCCAGCACGTACTCGGCATACGGCCGCGTGATCGTCGCCGGCCGCGACGGCGCCTCGGCGGCAAACGTCACGCCGCGATCGCCAACCGCGTACGGCAGCCGCACGACGTCGTGCAC
This sequence comes from Vicinamibacterales bacterium, assembly GCA_036675475.1. GTDB lineage: Bacteria > Acidobacteriota > Vicinamibacteria > Vicinamibacterales > SCN-69-37 > JALYRV01. The sequence continues at coordinate 29,557 of JAKFEY010000097.1, read as the reverse complement.
GATGGGGAAATAGTCGGACACCTTCGCGAGCGCGGCGCCGATGGTCGGCGCGCTCGATGCGAGGAAGTCGATCACGCGGTACGAGCCGAAGGGCAGCCCCTCGATCGCGTGCAGCGCGAGGTTCGGATCGCCCGACAGCTGGTAGGCCTTCCGCCAGAGCGCCTCGGCCTGCTCCACGGGCAGCCGCGCGTCTGGATCGTTGAGCGTCTCGACCGCGAGTCCGGCCGCCTCGAGAATCTGCGAGGTATCAAGTCCGAGGCGCGCGCACGCCTCGATCATCGCCCGGCTCGAGACGGAGAGGACGGAGCCGCTCACCGGGGGCCCTACTGCATTTTCCAGAAGGTGATGCCGCTCGCCTGCTGGCCGACGCTCACCGACGCCGCCAGCCGCGGCGTCTGCACGTCGAACACGTCGACCTTGCCCGGCGCCGATCCGACACCCTCGCTCGACACGAACGCGTAGCGCGAGTCGGGCGTCACCGACACGCCGTGCGCCAGCGTCGTCGACGTCTTCAGCCGCGCGAGGCTCTTGCCGCTCGGCAGATCGAAGATCTCCACCATGCTGCCCGGCTTGAGCGTCGCGACGAGCCGGCGGCCGTCCGGCGTGACAGCGAGGTTGTACACGCCGCGGCCGGTCGGGATGCGCCGCGTGAGCGTCCACGTCGCGGTGTCGATCTCCAGAATCTCGTCGGCCTTGTTGCACGCGACGTAGACCTTGTCGCCTCTGGCCGACGGCTGCGCCCATGTCGGCGAGCACGATGCGGGCGCCATCGTGTGGCGCTCCCCCACGTAACCCACTTCCGCGGGATCGACAGGCGGACCCGCAGGCGCCGCGGAAGGCATGACATGACCCGCGTGCTCATCAGGCGCCGCCGCGGGCAGCGCGCCTTCCTTCCCTTTCGCCACCGAGAAGCGCCGCGCGACTTCGAAGGTCACGGTGTCGATCTCGACGAGCTGGTCGTCCATCATGCACGTCGAGTACTGCCGCCTGCCCGACGGATCGATGCGGCTGCCGTGCGGCATCGTGCACGTGACGATGCGGGCGACCTCGGTGCGGTCGGGCACATAGACCACCGACACGGTGGAGGGCACCATGTCGCCGTGCAGGTTGAAGTTCACCGAAAACGTGTAGAGCCCGTCGGGCGTGACGTCGAGTGACGCCGGGAACAGGCCCAGATCGATGCCGGTAGGACCGACGAGCGTGTCGGCGTCGCCGCGGATGTCGTAGATCCAGAGCTTCCCCTCGGGCCGTCCGTGCCCGGTCGTCATGAAGAGATACCGGCCGTCGCGCGAGGTCTGGAGGCCGTGCGGGCCCTCCATCTCGTTCGGGATCTCGCCGATGAGCGTGGTGCGCTCGATCACGAGCGACGTGCCGTCGAAGCGAAGGCGGTGGATGCGGTCGGCCGATTCGGCGCCGACGTAGGCCCAGTAGGTGCGGCCCGCGCCGCGCGACGTCGAGGGGCTTGCCCCGCGCGACGTCGAGGGGGCCTGGGCGCCGGGGGCCGCCGCGGCGAGCAACGAGATCAAGGCAACGGCAAGGGCAAGTCGTGGCATGATGTGCGCCGTCCAGGGACCGTCAGGAGAAAACGCCATGAAGGTAGCACGTACCGCCCTCGCCGTGATCTTGCTCAGCGCCGCGCCCTACGCACAGGGCCAGACGGTGCCTGTCGCGAAACTCGTCGCCGAGCCGGCGCGTCTCGAGCTCACCACGGGCGTGGCCGTGCCGTTCAAGGTCACGGCGTACGACGCCGCCGGCAAGCCGCTGCCCGATGCCGTCGTGCGCATCAATTTTCCCCGGCGATCCGCGGCCTTCGCCGACGGCAAGGTAACCGCCTTCACCGCCGGCACGTTCACGGCGACGGCCGTCGCGGCCGGCCCGATGGGCGCGCCGCCGGTCACCATCGAAATTCCCGTCACCGTCGGCTGGCCTCCGGTCACGTCCATCGACATCACCGCCGAACCCGGACGCCTTTACACCGGCGTCACCCTGGGCCACCGCATCGTCGCGAAACACGCCGACGGCACGACGCGCTCGGGCGCGACGGCAACGTGGCGGGTGTCGGATCCGGCGATCGCGACCGTCGATCGCTTTGGCTTCGTCACCGCGGCGCGTCCTGGCACCGTCACCGTCACCGCGGAACTCGAAGGCGCGAACGCCACGAAGACCTACACCGTGACGGCCAACCCGGTGGCGTCGATCGATCTCTCCGTGATCAAGGAAGACACGCTTCGCACGGGCGACGTGATCAGGCTGCAGGGCGTGGCGAAGCGCGCCGACGGCGCGGCCGTGCCGGATGCGCCGATCACCTGGACCTACACCTATCGGGCGCCGGACGGCAATCAGACGCCGAAGGCGCCCGGCGGCGCGGGCATCATCGACGAGGGCCTCTTCGTCGCGAACTATCCCGGGCTCTACACGATCTACGGCCACTCGGGCGCGGGTCAGGGGCGCAAGGCCATCGAGGTCACGGCGCGCGACGTGCGCCAGCGGCTCACCGTCACGGGCCGCGGCATCATCCGCGACACGCACACCTCCGACCTCTGGCCCTACACCGGCAAGGACGGCCGCGACTACTGCATCGTCGGCACCTGGGGCGGCGACGGCTACGCGCACATCTTCGACATCACGGATCTCACGAACATCGTGCGGACGCATTCGGTGAAGGTGGACGCGCGCACGATCAACGACGTGACGGTGTCGCCTGACGGGCGCTACGCCGCGCTGTCGCGCGAAGGCGCGTCGAACCGCGTCAACGGCGTGGTGCTGCTGGATCTCGCGAACCCCGCGAAGCCGGAGATCGCGTCGACGTTCGACATCGAGCTCACCGGCGGCGTGCACAACATGTTCGCCACCAACGATCACCTGTTTGCGGTGTCGGGCGGATCGAAGTACGTGATCGTCAACACCGAAGACCTGAGCAAGCCGAGCTATGTGAGCGAATACCGCCACCCGAACGCGCGGCTGCACGACCTGTGGGTGCGCGACGGCATCGCCTACTCCGCGCAGGGCGGCGTGGGCACCGTCGTGGTCGACGTCGGCAACGGCAAATGGGGCGGGTCGCTGCAGGCGCCGAAGTTGATCAACACCGTGTCGATCAACAGCGGCCACGAGATTTATCCCTACGTGCAGAAGGACACGGGCAAGGTGTATCTCTTCATCGGCGACGAGGAGATGGGCCGGCAAGGCCGCGCGTGGCCGGGCACGAACTACCAGCTCTCCACGCCGGGCGGCGGACCGCCGCCGAAGGGCGGCATCGCGCAGACGTCGGGCGGCTACACGCACATCGTGGACTTCACCGACCCGATGAACCCGCGCAAGGTCGGCCGCTACCATCTCGAGGACTACGGCTCGCACGACATCATCGTGGAGAACGACATCCTCTATCAGGCCTACTACGACGGCGGCGTGCGCATCGTCGATGTCTCGGGCATGCTGCTCGGCAATCTCTACGATCAGGGCCGCGAGATTGCGGTGTTCAAGCCGTACGACCCGGAGGGCTACACGGCCAACGCGCCGTTCGTGATGAACGCGATGCCCTGGAAGGGCCACGTGCTGTTCACCGACTTCAACAGCGGCCTGTGGGCCGCGAAGCTGGAGCCGGTGAGGTGATATACCATGGTGTAATGGCCCTGAACATCAAGAATGCCGAGGTCGAGCGCCTGGCGGCAGAGGTGGCGCGCCTGACCGGGGAATCGAAGACCGAAGCCATCCGGCGCGCGCTCGACGAGCGCAAACGCAGGCTCAAACGAACGGCGCCCGGTGACCGCCGCGACCGCGTGCTCAGCTTTCTCAAGAAGAAAGTCTGGCCGGCCATTCCGCGCGAGCAGCTGGGACGACGGCTGACGCGCGAGGAAGAAGACGCCATCCTGGGGTACGGGCCCCAGGGGGTGTGACCCTCGACTCGTCGGCGCTGATCGCCATCCTCTTCGGAGAGCCGAACCATCTGGATCTCGTCGATCGGATCGTCGAGGCCGACGTCGCCCGCGTCAGCGCAGCCACGCTCGTCGAAACCAGCATCGTCTTCGTCGCGCGCCGCGGGTCGGGCGCCGGCCGTGAAGTCGAGGAGCTGGTGAAGGAGCTCGGCATCACGGTCGTGCCATTCGGTGAGGCGGAATGGCATGCGGCAACCGGCGCGTTTCAGAAGTACGGGCGCGGCCGGCATGGCGCATCCCTCAATTTCGGCGACTGCCTGGCGCACGCGACGGCCGCCGTGACCGGAGACTCGCTGCTGTTCGTGGGCGGTGATTTCTCGCAGACCGACATCACGTCAGCCTGAGGCCGGGCTCGCGCCGACAGCCTCAGGCGGGCACGTAGACCAGCCGGATCACGTCCTCGCCCATCCGATCGTTGGCGATCAGGCGCAAAGGCGGCCGGGGTCCGGCGAAATACGGCTTGCCGTGACCAATCACAACCGGGTGCAGATAGATTCTGTACTCGTCGATCAGGCCGAGTTCCGTCAGGCTGTGGGCCAGCGCGGGGCCGGCCACTTCAATCTCTCCGTCGCGGCCGGCCTTCAGCTCGCGAATCGCTGCCGCGAGGTCGCGGCCAACCAGCGTCGCGTTGGGGCCGACTGATTTCAGCGTGCGAGACACGACCCATTTCGGCTGGTGCCGCCACGCCGCGGCGAAAGCGCGTTCCGCGACGTCCCATTCGTCATGGTCGTCGTCCCAGTACCGCATCACTTCGTACATCTGCCGGCCGTACACGCTGCCCGCCTGCTCCCTGGCCTGCTCGATGAAGTGCTCGAACAGCCCTGGGCCTGGCGCGAACGCCGTATGGTCGACGTAGCCGTCCAGCGACTGGTTCATTCCGAACACGAGCCTTGCCATTGCCTTCTGCTCCTGACGCGCCTGTCCGCAGTCTATCGCCTGGACGCCACTGGCCCGGTGCGCGAGGGTGAGGTAATCTCCTGCCCATGAAACGCGCCATCATTTTAGTCTTCGCGCTGACTGTAGCCGGGGCGTCCGTGCTCGCGCAGGATCAGGCCCGCGTCTTTACCGCTGCCGACTACGACCGCGCCACGCGCATGCTCGCGCCGGCACTGAACGGCCTGGTCGTCGGCGGCACGGTCGATCCCAACTGGCTGCCCGACGGCCGCTTCTGGTACGTCCGCACCACGCTGACCGGCACGGAGAATGTCGTCGTCGATCCGGCGCGCGGCACGCGCGAGGTCGTGGCGACGCCACCGCCCGGCGCGGCCCCGGCGCAGGCGGCAGGAGCAGGACGAGGCGGCGGACGAGGCGGCCGCGGCGGAGGCGGCGTCCAGATCACCCGCGACTGCGGCGTGAACGTCACCGGCCTCTCCACACCGCCCGTGCCGTCGCTATCGCCCGACCGGACGAAGGCCATCTTCATCTGCAACTGGAATCTCTGGGTGCGCGACATCGCGTCGGGCCAGGAGCGGCAGCTGACCACCGACGGCGTGAAGGACTTCGGCTACGCGACGAGCAACGCCGGCTGGACCACCAGCACGGCGCCGGCGCTGTCGTGGTCGCCGGATGGCAAGAAGATCGCGACGCAGATCCAGGACGAGCGCAAGGTCGGCGAGATGTACCTCGTGCGCACCCCTGTCGAGGGCGGCCATCCGACGCTGCGCGCGTGGAAGTATCCGCTCCCGGGCGATGAGCACGTCGCGATGATCACCCGCGTCATCGTCGACGTCGAGACCGGCAAGGTCACGAAACTGTTGATGGAGCCCGACTTCCATCGCGCGATGGACGAAGACGACATCGACATGGGCGAGTACGTGTGGAGCCCGGACAGCACGCGGCTCGGGCTCGTGTCGACCGATCGCTTCCACAAGTGGTCCACCGCGAAGCTTGCCGACGTGTCGAGCGGCGAAGTGCGCGCGCTCTTCACCGAGAAGGAAGACACGCACGTGCAGACGCGCGTGCAGTGGCGCATTCTCTGGGACACGAAGGAAGTGATCTGGTACTCGCAGCGCGACGGCTACGCGCAGCTCTATCTCTACGATCTCGACACCGGCCAGTTGAAGAACAAGATCACCGACGGCCCCGGCATGGTGACGAGCATCGCGCGGCTCGATGAGAAAGCGCGCACGCTCTGGTTCAACGCCGTCGGCAAGGAAAAGGGACAGGATCCGTACTTCTCACACCTGTACAGGGTCGGCCTCGACGGCAAGAACTTCGTGTCGCTCACGCCCGACAACGGCACGCACTCGGTGGAGATCTCTCCCGACGGCAAGTACGTCGTCGACACGTTCTCTCAACCCGATGTGGCGCCGCAGACGACGCTGCGCAATGCCGCGACGGGGGCGCTGATCATGCCGCTCGAGAAGGCGGACATCTCGAAGCTCGTGGCCACCGGTTGGAAGCCGCCGATGCAGATCAAGATGACCGCGTCGGACGGCAAGACCGACATCTACGGCCTGCTGTTCCGGCCGACGAACTTCGATCCGAACCGGAAGTATCCGATCATCAACCAGGCCTATCCCGGGCCGCAGTCGGGCAGCGTCGGATCGCGCGCCTTCTCCGCCGCGCGCGGCGATCGGCAGGCCCTCGCCGAGCTCGGCTTCGTCGTCGTCAGCATCGACGGCATGGGCACGCCGAATCGATCGAAGGCGTTCACCGACGCGTACTACGGCGCGATGGGCCGCCACAACACGATTCCCGATCAGATCGCGGGCATGAAAGAGCTGGCCGCGCGGTTCCCGTGGATCGACATCGACAAGACGGCGATGTGGGGCCACTCGGGCGGCGGGTTCATCACGGCCGACGCGCTGCTGCGTCCGCCCTACAACGACTTCTTCAAGGTGGGCATCGCCGAGTCAGGCAACCACGATCAGCGGCAGTACGAGGACGACTGGGGCGAGCGCTACCAGGGTCCGCTCGTGAAGAATCCGGATGGCACCGACAGCTACGGCGTCGAGGCCACGCAGAACTTCGCCGAGCACCTCAAGGGACGGCTGTTCCTGATCCATGGCGGGATGGACAACAACGTGCCGCCGTACAACACGTACCTGGTCGTGGACGCGCTCATCAAGGCGAACAAGGACTTCGACATGCTGATCATCCCGAACGCCGGGCACGGCTTCGGGCCGGCGGGCAACTACGTGATGGTGCAGCGCTGGAACTACTTCGTGCGGCACCTGCTCGGCGCCGAGCCGCCGCGAAACTACGCGGTGCCGGCTCCGCCGCCGAGCGCAGGCCGCGGCGGCCCGGCCGAAGGCCGGCGCTAAGAAAACGGCCGGGCGGGCACGCGGCCAGCGTGCCCGCTTGACCTCATGCCCGGCCGGTGGCATCCTGCGCCGCATGAGAATCAGGCTCCTCATCTTCATCCCCATGGCGGCGCTTGCGGCGGCATGCGCGGGCCCCGGCGCTTCTCCCCTGGCACCAGCCGCTGCGCCGTCGCTGAACGTGTCGGTGTCGATGAACGGCGGGTCGTCCGGCATCACCGCGGCGGTCGGAGGTTTCGACGCGCTCGGCTACAACCGCACCGCGGGCATCTTCAACGGCGCGGCCGACGGCGTGGACGGCACGCTCGACGGCCAGTACTACGGCGGTGTGGCGTACGCGGCCGACCATCTGAAGATGAAGTGGAATTCGGAATGGGACCGCGGCAACGCTGAGGGCTGGAACGACCCGGACGGCTACAGCGCCTGGATTGACAATCAGTGGAACGGCAAAGGTCCCGGCGGCTCAGGCGAGACGTGGCATTACCGCATGAAGTGGATCGGCAACTGCGGCGCGACGGGCGCACCCACGGGCACGGGCGGCTACTGCATCTGGGGCCAGTTCGAGGTCGTGATGTCTCACGGCACGTCGGCGAACGAGCACTTCTGGGACGCGCACGCCGTGCCGGCGGGGTTCGGGCGGTAGGCGGGTCGATTCGCTATCGCGAAACCGTTCGCGGCCTGCCGCCCTTCCGCCCGTTGGCTCGGGCGGCGGCCGCCTTCTTGTCCGACGATCGGAATCCATGTTGCTTGAGCAACCGAATCAGCTCAGTCGGCTTTCGTGCATTTCGGTTACTCGGGAGAGTCCTCGAAAGCAGCCTTCCATCGCTTCTTCGGATCAGCGAAGTGCAACGTTTTCGGGTTGAACTCATCGGGATCGAAGTCCCCACCCAACCATTCGAGTAGTTCAGTGTGGCGTTCGTGTTTTGGATCGCGAATGGCCTCCAGCAACTCAACGTAGCCGTCCACGCCGCCGCAGTCCTCGGGCGGGCATTTCCTGCCGCCTGAGACGCAACGCGGGTACTTCACGCTCCGGTCGAGTTGGGCGCCTCCCTCGTACACCATCATGTGCCGCCACTCGTCTCCGAAGTCGTAGACGTAGAGCATCGGGAGGTCACCGCGGTCGAGTACGTCCGAGACCTTCACGGTCCAGCCGGGTCGAATCGGTGGCTGTTCGAGCATGTCATCTACGGGAATCCCGAACCGTCCGATCCGTCCGGACTTGGAATCCAGGACGACCGTGAACTCGTGCAGATGGCAATCCAACCAGCCCATCGCGTCCTGGATGGCGACGTGAAGATCCCAGAAAGAATAGGAGGCGGGAACCTGGATGCGTCGCCACACCAGCGGATCGGTGTTGGAGAGCACGATGAGGAATTGATGCACCCAATCGGCGGGCGGCCGATGTCGTGTTCCGGCAGTTGAACGCCTTGCTCTCATGAACACCTAACGCCGGCCCCGGTTAGCCCTCGAACATGCTGCGTGCGAGACCGGACTGTCGAATGATGCTGCTAAGAGTGCCCACCTTGAGTTCCTTGTGATCCGGCACGGGCACTGTCGTCGTGGTGTTCCCCACGCGCCTCTGCATGACAATGTGACTGCCGCGGTGCCGAACTTCCGTGAACCCTTCCGCCTCCAGGATTCTGCAAACGTCGCGGCCTGAGAGGACGCGAAGTTTACCCAACCATCACCTCGACGCGGGTCACGAACACTTCGCCGTGCAGGCGACGTGCGACTTCGGTGGCGTCGGCGGACTCGAAGAACAGCTCGAGCGCTTCAACCAAATTCTGTCTGGCCGACTCAACCGTGTCGCCCTGGCTCGCGATGTCCAGCTCCGGACAGAGCGCCACATAAGTATCGTCCTCGCGTTCGATGATGGCAGTGAGCTGGCGAGCCGTCTTCATGGGTTTTATTGTAAGGCTTGTGGCGACCCGCAGCGTCACGCTTCGCCGCCCGACGTCGAATGACGCGCAAATATGGAATTCGACGCGAATTGCTCACGGAGGCGGGCCGAAACGTGCGGAAACCCGCGCCCTCAGGACGCTTAGGCAGAGAGAATCGATCTCTCGATCGTCCCAACGAAATGCTGAGGAAATTGTGCAGTAGAAATTGGCGGAGAGGGTGGGATTCGAACCCACGTGCCGCTTGCGCGACAAGACGCTTTCGAGGCGCCCCCGTTACGACCACTTCGGTACCTCTCCGCAGAGGTGTGTCTTGCCTGACCCGCAGGCCTGAAGGCCTGCGCTACCGCCGCTCTCGAAAGAACGACTGCAGCGTCGCGCGGCATTCGGCTGCCAGAATGCCGCTGACCACCGTGAAGCGGTGGTTGAATGCCGGATGCTCCTGCATCCGCATCGCTGATTCGATCGCGCCGGTGCGCGGCTCCGGCGTGCCGTAAATCAGCGTCGCAATCCGCGCGTGCATCATGGCGCCCGCGCACATCGCGCACGGCTCGACGGTCACGAACAACTCCGCGCCCGCCAGCCGATAGTTCCCCGTGCGCGCCGCCGCGTCGCGCAGCGCCACGATCTCCGCATGCGCCGTGGGATCGTGCGCCGAAATGGGCCGGTTGAATCCGCGGCCAACCACTTCGCCGCCCATCACCACCAGCGCGCCCACCGGCACTTCGCCGGCGCGGGCCGCCTCGTCCGCCAGGCCGAGCGCTTCTCGCATCAGCCGTTCCTGAACTTCCCGAATGGCGCCGGCCTCATGCATGCGTGAATGCCCCGGCAGCCTCATTTCCTGCAGCCTGAACTGTCAATTCTAACATCAGGCCCCCACCACGTCGAATCCCCGCCCCGGCGCCGTAATACAATGGCGCCGCCCCCCTGGAAGCGTCATGCCCCACGCCATCGAACCCGGAGCGACCGTCGCGCACTACACCATCATCGCCCGCCTCGGCGCCGGCGGGATGGGCGAGGTCTACAAGGCGCACGACACCGTGCTCGGACGCACCATCGCGCTCAAGGTGCTGCCCACGCATCTCGTGCGCAACGAAGAGCGCACGCGCCGCTTCATCCAGGAAGCGCGCGCCGCCTCCTCCCTCAACCACCCGCACATCGTCACCATCTACGAAATCGGACAGGCGCCGCTGATGGGGCCGGACGGCGCGCCGCAGGAAGGCGCGGATCCGATTCACTACATCGCGATGGAGCTGGTGGAGGGCGCGACGCTCAAGGCGCGCATTCATCACGATCAGACGCCGCTGCGCGTGCTGCTGACGCACATCGCGCAGGCGGCCGAAGGCCTGTCGAAGGCGCACGCCGCCGGCATCGTGCACCGCGATCTGAAGCCCGAAAACATCATGGTGTCGGCCGACGGCTTCGCGAAGGTGCTGGACTTCGGCCTCGCGAAGCTGACCGCCACCGCCGAGGCGTCCGACGCCACGCGCACGATGCCCGCGCGCGACGACACGCGCGACGGCGTGATCCTCGGCACGGTCGGCTACATGTCGCCCGAACAGGTGCAGGGCAAGGCCGCCGATCACCGGTCCGACATCTTCGCGCTCGGCGCCATCCTCTACGAGGCCGCCACGCGGCGGCGGCCGTTCGCCGCCGATTCCGACGTCGAGGTGATGCACCGCATCCTGCACGACAAGCCGGAGCCGATCGCCGACATCAATCCGTCGGTGCCCGCGGAGCTGCGGCGCACGATTCGCCGGTGCCTCGCGAAGGAACCCGACCGCCGCTTCCAGTCGATGAAGGACGTCGCCATCGAGCTTGGCGAAATCGTCGAGGAGTTCGAGCAGCTGTCGATGGCGTCGTCGACGACCAGCTCGGGATCGGCCGGCGCCATCGCGGCGCTGCCGCAGGCAATGAGCGGCCGCTCGAAAGGCGCCATCGCGGCCGTCGCGGTGCTGGCCATCGCCGCGCTCGCCGCGGGCGGCTATCAGTGGCAGAAGGGCCGCGGCGGCAGCGCCGGCCCGGTGGCGTTCGAGACGATGACGATCCGGCCGCTGACCTCGTCGGGCCGCGTGCAGCGTGCCGCCATTTCGCCTGACGGCAAGTACGTGGCGTACATCGTGCGGGCCGAGGATGGGCAGTACTCACTGTGGATGCGCCAGGTCGCCACCGGCAGCGACGTGCGCATCCTGCCCGATCAAATGATGCCGCTGCGCGCGCTGACGTTCTCGCCCGACGGCAGCTACATCTATTACACCAGTATCGAGGACACGAGGGCGACCCTCTCGTTCGCGTGGCTGTACGCGGTGCCGGCGCTCGGCGGCGCGCCGCGCAAAGTGGCGTACGACGTCGATACCACCGTGGCGTTTTCGCCGGACGGCTCGCAGCTGGCCTTCGGCCGCGGCGTGCCGGCCGAGCGCGTCAACAAGATCGTGACCGTCAACGCCGATGGATCGAACGAGCGCACCATCGCCTCGTTCCCCCGATATCTCGACATCGAACATCCGGCCTGGTCGCCCGACGGCACGAAAATCATCGCGCCGACCATTGAGATGACCCCGGTGTGGAACGCCGTCCCGATGGAAATCGACATCGCCACCGGCCAGACCCGGCGCGTCGGCGACATCCGGCGCTTCATGATTTTCGACCTCGCGTTTCTGCCCGACGCCAGCGCGATGATCGCGACGGCGGTCGACGCCGACACGGCACGCGAGCAGATCTGGCTGCAGCCGTACCCCGATGGCGCGCCGGTGCGGATCACCAACGACCTGAGCAGCTACCGCTCGCTGTCGCTCACCCGCGACGGATCACAGATCGCCGCCGTGAAAGGCGACCCTCGAACAGCGCTGATGGCCGCCGATCCCGGCGCCGGCGGACCCGGCTCGCCCCTGCCGCTCGCCGGGATCTCCGGCATCAACGACATCGATCTGGCCCGGTCGGGCGCGATGGTGCTCAACTACGTCAAGGACAACGCGATGGTCGTCGCCGTCGTCGACACACCGGGCGCAACGCCGCGGGTGGTGTCGCGCACGCGCGAAAACTTCGACCCCGTCATTTCGGACGATGGCAGGACGATCGTGTTCACCGTGGAAGGCACGGGCGCGCCGTCGCGGATCCATGCCGTCAATGCCGACGGCTCGAATCTGCGCCCGGTCACGAAGGGCGAGGGAGAAGATCGGGCGTCGCTGTCGGGCGACGGCCGCATGCTCTCCTATACGACCAATCGCGGCAGCGAGATCTGGGTGCAGCCGCTCGAGGGCGGCACGCCGCGTCGAGTCACCGATCGCGGCTGGAACTTCCCGAAGCTGTCGCCGGATGGCCGGTACATCCAGTACTTCGAGTGGCAGGCGAACGCGCAGATGGAGCTGCGGCTGAAAATCGCGCCGGTCGAGGGCGGGGCCGCCATCGTGGACGTGCCCTGGGGCAGCGGCACCGATTTCCGGTGGCATCCTGACGGCCGGCGGCTCACGTATCGCCGCAACGCCGGCGGCGTGACCAACCTCTATGCCATCGGCCTCGACGGCGGCTCGCCGGTGCCGCTCACGAAGTTCACCGAGGGCATCTTCGGCTCGTACGACTGGATGCCCGACGGCCGCCTCGCCTTCGTGCGTGAAGAGGGCACGGCCGACGTGGTACTGATCAGCAACTGGCAGAGGAAACGCGGGCCCTGAAGGGCCGCGCCACCGCACGCAGGCCTGAAGGCCTGCGCTACCCCATGATCGATCTTCTCGCGCTCGATGCCGACGACACGCTGTGGCACAACGAGCCCAACTTCACGACCACGCGCGACCGGCTCGGCGCGCTGCTGTCGAAATATGGCCTCGATCCGGACCTGACCGATCGCCTCAACGCCACCGAACATCGCAACCTTCAGCATTTCGGGTACGGCGTGAAGGGCTTCGTGCTGTCGATGATCGAAACGGCCATCGAGCTGACGGATGGCCGGCTCGAGAGCGCCGACGTGCGCACCATCATCGACTGGGGCCGCGCCATGCTCGCCTACCCCATCGAACTGCTCGACGGCGTCGAAGAGACCATCGAGTCGCTCGCGGCGCGCGTGCCGCTCGTGCTGGTCACCAAAGGCGATCTGCTCGATCAGGAAACGAAGCTCGCGCGCTCGGGCCTCGGCCAGCACTTCACCGGCATTGAAATCGTCTCGGAGAAAACGCGCGGCGCGTACGAGCGCGTGTTCACGCGCTACGGCGTGGCGCCGGATCGGTTCCTGATGGCCGGCAACTCATTGAAGTCCGACGTGCTGCCCGTGCTCGAGGCCGGCGGCCACGCCGCGCACGTGCCCTACGTCATGGAATGGGTGCACGAGCGCGTGGATCCGGGCGCGCTCGCCGGGCTGCCGCGCGCGCGCTTCCACGAAGTCGCGCACATCCGCGAGCTGCCAGGGCTGCTGGATCGGTTGGCGTGACCGCCCGCCGGGGCTGAAGCCCCGGCCTACCGCCCCGGCCTACCGCGGGTGCGTGAGCCAGCCGGGAATTTCCAGGTGGTAGCGGATGGCCAGCGCGCGCATCACGAAGATCGCCGCGGCGCCGACGTAGCCCGCGTACCCGAACGTCTCGGTCATGCCGCGCAGCACGACGAACACCGTGCAGCCCAGCAGGATCGGCGTCGCGTAAATCTCGCGTGACATCAGCAGCGTCTGCCGCCCCGCCAGCACGTCGCGAATCAAGCCCCCGCCGATGCCCGTGAGGATGCCCATCATCACCGCGATCGGGCCGCCGTAACCCATGCCGAGCACTTTGCTCGCGGCGGCAATCGCAAACAGCGCCGCGCCGAGCGCGTCGAAATACAGCAGCGCGCGATAGGTGCTGCGGAACAGCGCGCCCACCCAGAACGCGAGCAGCGCGCCCAGCATCGCCGCCCACACATAGTTGAAGTCGACGAACCAGAAGATCGGCGCGCGAATCATCAGGTCGCGCACCGTGCCGCCGCCAAGCGCCGTGACGATGCCGAACACGAGGGCGCCGAACATGTCGAGACCGCGGCGCGCGACCACGAGCACGCCCGTGATGGCGAAGATGGCCGTGCCGGTCAACTCGAAGTAATACGCGGGAACAGGGAGCGCGGCGAGATCGGGGAGCAGCGGGAGCGTGGGCACGCTAGTCGGAGCCGGATCCGCGCTTCTCGGGGTCGGGCACAGGTTCGGCCCAGCCTTCGGCAATCAGCACCCGCGCCTCGTCCGGATGAAGCGGCAGCCGGTCGCCCACCCGCCGGCCCGACAGGTCGATGCCGTCGATCACCTCCGCCAGCTTGCGCGTCAGACGCACGGGCTCGATTCGAGCCGGCGATGGCTGCATTCTTCGCTCGGGACCGCAATATCGGGTGGACACACCAATCCTGTTTTGGGGGAGCCGGTTACAGGAAAAGCAATCAGTGTACCCCTCGGATGAGGGAGGTGGTGCGCCCTGCACGATTCGAACGTGCGACCTCCTGGTTCGTAGCCAGACGCTCTATCCAGCTGAGCTAAGGGCGCAAAGGGCCGCCAAGGAGTCCCCTGCGGGTCCAGAGCGGGTGCGTGAACAAAAGATCCTATCACGATCAGCGCACGATGCCGGTGCCAACGGGGGCAAGACCGGGCAGGTCGATGGGCAGCTTGCCGGTGATCGGGGCCTCACCCGCCAGCGCCCGCACCGCCGACGCCTCCGCGAGGTCGTAGAAGTCGTAGGTGATGAGCATCGCCGGCAGCTCGGGCAGGAACGTCGCGACATACGGGTTGCCGAAAAACGTCGTCACGAACGGCTGCTTCGACGCGGCGGTCGTGCGCGTCAGCTCCTGCAGCAGGCGCATCAGCGGCTGGGCCAGATCCATACGCCCGCTGTATGAGGCCGTGCGCACGAAGATGGAGACGACGATGGCGTCGTAGCGCGGGGCCATGGCACGCACCAGCTCGATTTCGGAAGGCGTGGAGCGATCCGACAGCTCGATCGACGTCACGTTCGGCCAGCGCTTGCGCAGCTCGGGAATGAACGTGCGGCTCGGCGCCGCGATGCGCCAGCCCGACGGATAGTCGAGCACCGACAGATACAGCACGCGCGCGTCGCGCGCGATCTTCAGCGGCACC
The DNA here is from genome assembly GCA_036675475.1 of Vicinamibacterales bacterium. Taxonomy (GTDB): domain Bacteria; phylum Acidobacteriota; class Vicinamibacteria; order Vicinamibacterales; family SCN-69-37; genus JALYRV01. Next base: position 14,391 of record JAKFEY010000097.1, on the reverse strand, counting down.
TGCGCGCGGTCATCCTTGATGAGCGTCATGCCGCGCCGGCTGACTTCTTCCGCCACGGCCTTGTGCGCGCGCGTGCCCACCTTCAGCGGCAGCTCCTCGAGACTGACCAGCTTCTGCTTGTGCAGGCCGAGCTTCGCCTTGGCTTCGAGGATGCGGCGCACCGACGCGTCGATCTGCGCCATCGGAATCTGCCCCGACTCAACCGCCGCCTTGATTCCCGCCACCGCCGCCGCATCGTCAGGCGAATGCAACACGACGTCGTTGCCGGCGTGCACCGCGCGGGCGGCCGCTTCGCCGGGCGACATGCGGCGCGAGACGGCATCCATGCCCATCGAGTCGGTGTAGACGAGGCCCGTGAAACCAAGCTCGCCGCGAAGCAGGCCCGTAACGGCCGCGCGCGAAAGCGTGGCGGGCGCGAACTCGGCGGGATCGACGGCCGGCATCTGCACGTGCGCCGACATCACGGCCGCGGCGCCGGCGGCAATGCCCGCGCGGAAGGGCGGCAGCTCGGTGCGATCGAGGCGCTCGCGCGGATGCGTGATTACCGGAAGGCCGATGTGCGAGTCGACGTCGGTGTCGCCGTGGCCGGGGAAATGTTTCAGCGTGGCGAGCATGCCGCCGTCCTGCAGCCCGCGCACGTACGCGGCGCCCAGGCGGCCGACGACGTCGGGGTTTTCGCCGAAGGCGCGCGTGTTGATGACGGGATTGCGCGGGTTGTTGTTGACGTCGACGACGGGCGCGAAATTCACGTGCACGCCGAGCGCGCGGCTTTCGACGGCGGTGACGCGTCCCGCTTCGTACGCGAGCTTCTCGTCGCCGGCCGCGCCAAACGCCATCGTGCGCGGAAACGCGGTGGCACCCGCGATGCGGAAGCCCACGCCCGCCTCGAAGTCGGCGGTGTTGAGCAGCGGAATGGCGGACGCGGCCTGCAGCCGGTTGAGCAGCGACGCGGCCTCGAACGGCTGGCCGAGCGTCACGGTGCCGTACGTCGGATTGAGCAGCACTGAGGGCGCGGCTTCCGAGCCGCCGAACAGGTGCATGCCGCCGATGCCGAGGGTCTTCACGCGCGCCGATAGCTCGTCGAACTTTTCGGAATCGCTGCTGATGAACACCGACTCGGACGAAGACGTAATGAGCTGGCCGATTTTCTGATCCAGGGTGAGCGTGCGCATCGCGCTCTCGACCCACCGCCGGGCGGTGCGGTCGAGCGGGTCGGCGGTCTGCGCCGACAGGACGGCACCGGCGACGGCGCAGAGCGCGGCACAGGCCTGGAGCGGACGGATCAGCTTCGTCATCGGTGGAAAAGTTATCACGGCGGGGCCTCATCGTCTTGCTTGGCGCTAAGCAAAACGGTAGAATGGCCCATGACCCTTTCAGAGCTTGCCGCCGCACTCGGCCGCCGGGGCGGCCGTGCCCGCGCCGCGCGCCTGTCGGCCGGACGCAGGCGGGAGATTGCCGCGAAGGGCGCAGCCGCGCGCGCCGCCTCGCTCGAAGCGGCGCGGCGGGTCGCCAGCAACTTCCAGTACCTCGCGGCGGTGCACGAGCTTTCCGGCGGGGTGCCTTCCGTCCGGCATGTGGCCTCGTGCCGTGGACCGCTTCCCGGCCTTTACCCGGATCAGCGGTGATGGTGGAGCCCGCCGATCACCTTCAGGTCGTCGGCGAAGTGGCGGCCGAGTTGCGGGGGCTCGGCCTCCAGCCGGTGCTGGTCGGAGGCATGGCACTCGTCATCCTCGGATCCCGCAGGATCACGCGCGACTTCGACCTCATCGTCGCCCACCCGGGCGGCCAGCTCGCTCGCGTGATCGAGATCCTCTATGCGCGGGGACTCGAGCTGGTGTCGCGCCTCGACGCCGCGGGGGATCCCGTGACCACGATCGACAACAGGCGCGTGGCGGCCGCCAGGCTGCGCCTCGACGCTCCCGCGAGCGCCTATTTCTACAACCGCGAGACGCGGCTGCGCATCGATCTGCTCTTCGACTTCCCCCTCGACGCGGCGTCGCTATCCGCGCGCGCCACCCGCATGAAGATTCAGTCGCACGTGTTCGACATCGCATCCGCGGCCGATCTGCTCGCGCTCAAGAAGATCGCCGCCGCGGCTCGCTCCAAGCCTGGCGACGCGCAGGACATCGCCTTTCTCGAAGCCCACCTCGCGAAGGCCGGCGGGTAGCCCTCCTTCGCCAAGGCTTCGGAGGGCAGGCGGTATCATGGCGCGGTGAGCCAGTCGCCCGCCCCGAGCCATCGCGCCGACGCGCCGCCAGGCGTGCGCGTGTTCGTCGTGACCATCAGCGACACGCGCACCGAAGCCACCGACACGAGCGGCGCGGCCATCATCGCGCTGCTCGAGGCCGCGGGCCACACGGTGTCTGGACGCAAGATTGTGAAAGACGATGGGACGGCGATTCGCGGGGCGGTGTCGTACGCCGCGAAGTCGGGCGCGAGCGATGCGGTGATCACCACCGGCGGCACGGGCATCAGCGCGCGCGACGGCACGTTCGAGGCGCTCTCGTCATTGTTCGAGCGCCGGCTTGACGGCTTCGGCGAGTTGTTCCGCGCGCTCAGCTATGCCGACATCGGCTCGGCCGCGATGCTCACGCGCGCGACGGCCGGCGTGATCGGCCACTGCGCGGTATTCGTGATGCCCGGATCGGAAAACGCCGTGCGCCTCGGGATGGAGAAACTGATTCTGCCTGAGATCGGGCACGTTGTACGCGAGCTACGACGATGACTTCAGACACACCGACAACCGCTAACCGCCAACCGGCAACCGGTATGCGCCCCATTCGTGAAACGCTGCCCATCGACGAGGCGCGCGCGCTGGCGTTCGAGGCCCTGCCGGCCGTGACGCGCACCGAGCGGCTTGCGCTGCACCTGGCCGCCGGCCGCGTCGCCGCCGCCGATGTGGTCAGCGCCGTCGACGTGCCGCCCTTCAACCGCGCGGGCATGGACGGCTATGCCGTCGTCGCCGAAGACACGTTCGGCGCGGGCCGTTACGACCCGCGCGTGCTGCGCGTCATCGAAACCATCTACACGGGCGAGACGCCCACGAAAGCGATCGCCCCGGGCGAGTGCGCGGAGATTGCCACCGGCGCGCCGATGCCCGACGGCGCGAACGCGGTGGTCATGGTCGAAGAAACCGAACGCGCGGGCGATTCCGCCCGGGTCTTCACGCCCGTCTATCCGCATCAGCACGTGGGCAGGCGCGGCGCCGATCTGAAGACGGGCGACGTCGTGGTGGCACGGGGTACGCTGCTCACGCCGGCGCGTGTCGGCGCGCTGGCCGCCGCGGGTCTCGGCGAGGTCGACGTCTATGCGCGGCCGCGCGTCGCCATCCTCTCCACCGGCAACGAAGTCGCCGAGCCCGGCGCGCCGCTGCGGCCGGGGCACATCTACGACATCAACCGCTACACGCTCGAGGCGATCACGCGCGAGCATGGCGGCGAGCCGCTCACGCACCCCGCGGCGCCCGACACGATCGACGCGCTCACCGACGCGCTCGCGCGCGCCGCCGCGAGCGCCGACATCGTGGTCTTTTCGGGCGGAAGCTCCGTTGGCGAGCGGGATCTGATTCTCGACGTGATTCACGCGCGCGGCGACGTGGTGTTTCACGGCATTGCCGTGAAGCCAGGCAAGCCGACTGTGTTTGGCCGCGTGGACGGCAAGCCCGTGCTCGGGATGCCGGGCTATCCGACGTCCTGCCTCTCGAATGCCTACATGCTGCTGGTGCCGATGCTGCGCGTGATGGCGCACCTGCCGCCATGGACGCCGCACATCGTGTCGCTGCCGCTCGCCCGCCGCGTCGTGTCGACGACCGGCCGGCATCAGTTCTATACGGTGCGGGTGCGCGACGGACGTGCCGAGCCGGCGTTCAAGGCATCGGGCGACATCACCAGCATGGCCGCCGCCGACGGCTACATCGAAATCCCCGCCCAGACCGACGTCGTCGAAGCCGGCGAGATCGTCGACGTCAGACTGTTCTAGCTGATCTTGCCGCGCTCCATGCGGCCCAGGTACCGGAGCAGGCCCACGTTCAGGGCAAGACACGCCAGGCTCGCGCCGGCCGCCGGCCAGATCACCCCTTCATCACCACCCAGAAACGCATTCATCGTCGCCGTCAGCAGCCACAGCTGCAGCAGCACGACGATGATCACGAACGCGAGCATGCCGTAGACGACGGTCGTGCGCTGGTCGCGGGTGAAGGAACGATTCGGGCCCATCAGCTGGTCCTCGCCTCGATGCCCGTGGCATAGATGTCGCGGCCGTGCACCTCGAGCCGCACGCGATCGAGCGGACGCTGCGGCGGTCCCGCGGTTGGCCGGCCGCTGCGCAGATCGAAGATGCCCTCGTGGCAGGGACAGTGGATGTCGCCTTTGTCGGGCCGCGGAATGACGGCGCACGACAGGTGCGTGCACTTCTGGTTGTAGGCGACCAACTCGGTCTCCGAGAGGCGCACGAGCACGCAGTTGTCGTGCTCGCCGGGGTACGCGAAGACGAGCGAGCCGCCCACCGGCAGCGTATCGAGCGACGCGATCAGCCGCCCTTCCGGCGGAGGACGCCGGCTGCGCAGCCAGCTTTGCGCGGCAATCCAGAACTGGCCCACCGTCATCGCAAAGCTCGTGAGCACCATGAACTTCATGAAGTCGCGGCGCTCGACGTAGACGTCCTGCGGTACCTCGATCGGAAAGTCCTGCTTCCAGGCCGGCTCGATGTCGCTCACATCACATCTCCACGCTGGCGAACGGATCGTCGCTCGCCGGAGCGGCGGGCGAGGCAATCACTTTCAACGAGACGGCGCGGCTCTTCGGGCGCTCGTCCATGGCGGCGGTCACGTCCACGTGCGGCGCGATCTGCGCCACGCCGCGCGGGGTCATCACGAACACTTTCGTGGTGATGGTCTGGTTGCCGAACTGAAACTGGTTGACCGGCGCCGACTGCGGCCGCAACGCCGCGATCTGCTCGAGCGTGCCGAAGAAGAGCGCCTGGCTCGGGCACACGGCCGCGCACATCGGCTTCTTGCCGACGCTCGACCGGTCGTAGCACATGTCGCACTTCATCATGATCTGGCGCTCTTCGTACACCTCGGGCACGCCGAAGGGGCACGCCGCCACGCAGTTGCCGCACGCGATGCAGCGCGGCTTGCGCGCCGACTGCACGATGCCGTCGCCGGTGCGCTTGATGGCGTCGGCCGGGCACACCTCGGCGCACGTCGGCTGCTCGCAGTGCATGCACACCACCGGCACGGTCTGCACGCTGTCGGCGCGGCTGATGTACTCGAGATGAATCATCGAATCGCCGCGATGCGTGTCGCACTCGGTGCAGGCGTGAAAGCACGCCTGGCAGCCGATGCAGCGCGACGGGTCGACGAACATGTGCAGGTATTCGGGCTTCGCCATGCGCTCCTATTGCTGCGGCTCGAGCTCCGCCGCGTATTGCGGCGGGCCGCCGGCTTTCCGGACGCGGCACCCGCACACCTTGTATTGCGGGATCTTGCTGATGGGATCCTGAGCCGCCACCGTCAGCTGGTTTGCACTTTTCCTGCCTGCCCAGTGATACGGAATGAAAATCGTATCCGGCCTGATCGTCGTCACCACCTGCGCGCGCAGGGTGATGGTGCCGCGGGCCGTGTCGGCGGTGGCCCAGTCGCCGTCGCCGATGCCGAGCTTCCCGGCCAGCCGCGGGTGCATTTCCATGCGCGGCTCCGGATACTGGTTGACCAGCGGGCCGATGCGCCGCGTCTGCGTGCCCGAGAGGAACTGGCTGACCACGCGGCCGGTCGTGAGATAGATCGGGTACTCGTCGTTGGCGTCCTCGACCGGCCGGCGATAGTCGGCCACGTTGAAGCGCGCCTTGCCGTCGGGGAAATAGAACCGGCCGGCGCCTTTCGCCACCACGTTGTAGCTGCCGGGCTCGAACAGGCGCGGCGTGCCGGGATGATCGGCCAGCGGCTCGCCCGTGATGGGATCCTCGCTGTAGCAGGGCCAGAACACGCCCATCTCGCGCTCGACTTTTTCCCACGTCACGCCCGAGTAGTCGGCCACGCCGCCCTTGCTGGCGATGCGCAGCTCCTCGAACATGTCGCGCGGCCCATCGAACGTGAAGCCGTGCGGCCGGTTCAGCGCGGCGGCGAGATCCTGGATGATGCGCCAGTCGGGGCGCGCCTCGCCCGGGCAGTCGACGGCCTTGTTGATCTTGATGATGCGCCCCTCGACCTGTGTGACCGTGCCCTCGTCTTCTTCCTGCAGGCTGCCCGGCAGCACGATGTCGGCGTGCCGCGCCGTGTCGTTGAGGAAGAAATCGATCGCGACGAGGAACTCGAGCTTGTCGAGGCAGCGCGTGATGAAGTTGTTGTCGGGCAGCGAAATCTTCGGGTTGAAGCAGAGCGCGATCAGGCCCTTGATTTCACCGGCGTCGATCTTGCGGAACATCTCGTACGCGTCGACGCCGGGGCCCGGCATGTCCCTCTCGTCGATGTTCCAGACGCCGGCGATGTATGTGCGGTGCTCGGGATTGCTGATGTCGCGCCATCCCGGCAGCTGATCGCACTTCTGCCCGTGCTCGCGCCCGCCCTGCCCGTTGGCCTGGCCGACGATCGTGCCGTAGCCGCTGTTCGGCTTGCCGATGCGTCCGGAAGCCAGCACGAGGTTGATCGTGCCGAGCGCGTTCTGCACGCCGTTGGAGTGGTGCTCGATGCCGCGCGCGTGCAGCAGGAAGCTGGTCTTCGCGGTGCCCCACAGTTCGGCCGCGCGCTCGATGGCGTGCTTCGGCACGCCCGTCACGTCCGCCGTCTGCTGCAGCGTCCACTGGGCGCAGTAGGCCTCGACGTCGGCGAACCCGACGGTGTGCGCGTCGATGAACTCGCGATCGATCCACCCGCGCTCGATCATGATCTGCAGCACACCGGCGAACAGCGCGGCATCGCGGCCGGGCTTCACCGGCAGGTACAGATCGCACGTGCGCGCGATGGGCGTGATGCGCGGGTCCTGCACGATCACCTTCGCGCCGTGCTCGCGCGCCTGCCAGATGTAGTTGGTGGTGATCGGCGAGCACTCGGCGACGTTCGAGCCGGCGACCCAGATCACGTCCGTGCCCACCATGTCGGCCCACGGGTTCGTCGTGCGATCGATGCCAAACGCCTTCTTGTTGGCCGCGCCGGCCGACACCATGCACAGCCGTCCGTTGTAATCGATGTAGGGCGTCTTCAGGCACACGCGCGCGAACTTGCCGAGCAGATAGGTTTTCTCGGTGGTGAGGCTCGCGCCGCCGAGCACGCCGACCGACGAGGCACCGTACGCCTGCTGCAGCCGCGCAATCTCCGAGGCCGTCGTCGCAATCGCTTCGGCATAGGGCATCGGCGAGAAACCGGCGGAGGACGAGGTGTCGCGGCGGAGCGCGGTGAGCAGGCGATCGGGATGCGATCCCTGCAGGTAGCGCTTCACGCCTTTCGGGCACAGCATGCCGCGGTTGAACGGAAACTCTTCCCACGGCTCGAAGCCGATCACGTGGTTGTCGTGCACCTTCAGCTGGATGCCGCACTGCTGCCCGCAGAAACAGCAGTGCGTCTTCACCAGCCGATCGGGCTCGACGCTGGTCGACAGGCTCTCGCCCGTCATCGACGACACGTGCGGGCCGTAGCGCTCGATGATGCCGAGCTCGGTTGCGGGAATCGTCGCCATCAGTCCTGTCTCGCCTGACGCCAGAGCGCGCCCTGCGCAAGCCCGTAGAGCGCGCGCCGGCAGCGCGGGCACACCTGCTGATAGTGCCCGCCGGCCATTTCATACGTGAAGCCGAGCTCGCGCTCGACCGTGATCAAGTCGTCCACCATCATCTGCGGCGCGTGCGGCAGGCCGCACCGCAGGCACATGGCCTTCTGGCCGCGCGCGCCCGCGTCCTTGTAGAAGCCGACGCCAAGCTGCGCCGGACGCTGGAACACGTGAAACAGCTTGCCGAACGGCAGCCAGAGCAGCGTGATGATGACCGTGGCCGCGTGCAGGATGGCCAGGAAGTCATAGGCGTAGCCGCGCATCCACGTGTAGCTCGCCGTCAGCATCAGGCCCGTGACGCTGATCGCAAACAGCAGCAGCAGCGGCAGGATGTCCTGCCCGAACTGCTGCACGGCCGCGGCGCCGTGATCGATCATCCGCCGCCGGAACGCCAGCATCACGCCGCCAATCACCAGGAACGACGACCACACGAGGCCGTGGAAAATGAGGAACGCAAACGCCGAGTCGACCGGAAAGTCCTGCGCCGGAATGCCGAAGACGAACGTGCGGTACATGTGCAGGTCGCCCGGCACGGTCTCGAAGTGAATCCAGCCCCACACCAGCGGAAACGTGATGGCGGCGGCCAGCAGGCAGCCCCACATGATCAGCCAGTGCGCCATGCCGCGCAGCCGCGCGCGCATGAAGATGAAGCGGTTGCCCGCCACGTCGACGACCGCGCGCTTGCTCAGCGTCGCCATGTTGCGCACGAGATCGCGCCGGCGCGCGAAGACGTGCCACCCGCGCCGCCAGTACATGCGCGTGGGCGGCCGCTGCAGCCACATCGAATAGCGGTACGCGATGCCGAACGTCGCAAACAGCGTCGCGAACGTGTAGCCGACCAGCGCCGCGTCGAAATGCTGCAGGTTGCGCGAGCCGACGACGATGGCGGCGGCGAGGAGGGCGGTGAGCAGGATGCCCCAGGTGGCGGCGCGGATGCGCTCGGCCTGCTGGCGCGCGGCCAGCGGCAGCGCGAGGCGCCATTCCACATCGGCCGGATCGAACACGCGCCGGTTCGCATAGCGCAGCGCAATCGCCGTCAGCGACAGCAGCACGAAGCCGGGCCAGATGATGCCGAACGAGTCGCGGAAGAAGCCGAGCAGCAGCGGCGGAAAGAAGCCGCCGAGGCCGCCGAGCGCGCCGACCAGGCCGGTGACCGTGCCGGTCTGCGTCGGAAACTTTTCGGGCACGAGCTTGAAGACGGCGCCGTTGCCCAGCCCCATCAGCGCCGCGCACGCCAGCGCGCCCACGGTGAACGGCACCATCGCCGGCCAGGCCAGCAGCAGCGAAAAGATCGCGATGCCGGCAAACACCCACGACAGCACCTGCGCGCCGCCGATGCGATCGGCCAGCCAGCCGCCCGCGGGGCGCATCAGCGTGGCAAACACGACGAAGCCCGCGGCGCGGAAGCCGGCGTCGGCCGGCGACAGGCCGAACTGCGATCGCAGCAGCGTGGGCAGATAGATCGAGAAGGCGACGAAGCCGCCGAAGGTGAGGAAGTAGAACGCGCCGAGCAGCCACGCCGTCGGGGACGTGCGCAGCACGCGGATCATCGCGCCGAAGCCGGCGCCGGCGCCGGGACGCGGCGGATTGCGCGCGGAGACCGCGAAGACGGCGGCCCATGCCAGCAGCATGACGGCCATCGCGTTGAAGACGGCCGGCCAGCCGTACGCGCGCGCGATCATCGGGCCGCCGAACACCGCGACCGACTGGCCGAGCGTGCCGAGCCCGTACACGCCGAGCGCCATCCCCTGGCGCGCCGGCGGCGTCCAGCGCGCGACGAACGCCGCGCCAATCGAGAACGAAGAACCCGCGAGGCCGATGAAGAAGGCCGCGGCAATGAGCGAGCCGTAGCTCGAGGTGAGCGGAACGAGCGCGGCCGCCGCGGCCGACACCACGAGCAGCAGCGTGAACACGCCGCGCCCGCCGAAGCGATCCGTGAGGATGCCCATCGGCAGGCGCGCGATCGATCCGAGCAGCACCGGAACCGCCACGAGCAGGGCGGTTTGCGATGCGCTCAGCGAATAGAGGTCGGCAAACACGGGGGCCAGGCCGCCGACCAGCCCCCAGGCAGCAAACGAGACGAAGAACGAGAGCGTCGCGAGCAGCAGCGCGCGCACTAATTCACCAGATCACCAAATCACCAGATCGCCAGATCACCAACTTCACCGCAGGCGCGCGTTCACCGCCTGCCAGTTAATGACGTTCCACCAGGCGGCGAGATAGTCGGGCCGCTTGTTCTGGTACTTCAGGTAGTAGGCGTGCTCCCAGACGTCGATGCCGATGAGCGGCTTCTTGCCCTCCATGATGGGGCTGTCCTGGTTGGCGCTGCTTTCGACCACCAGCTTGCCGCCGGCCTCGACGAGCCACGCCCAGCCGCTGCCAAACCGCGTGGCGCCGGCCTTGTTCATCTGCTCCTTGAAGCTGTCGAACGAGCCGAACGTCGACGTGATGGCCTCGCCAATGGCGCCCGACGGCGCGCCGCCGCCCTTGGGCCCCATGATGTCCCAGAACATCGTGTGGTTGGCGTGGCCGCCGCCGTTGTTGCGCACGGCGGTGCGGATCTCCTCGGGCACGGTGTTGATGCCCTTGAGCAGCTCCTCGATCGACTTGTTCTGCAGGTCGGGGTGCTTCTCGAGCGCCGCGTTCAGGTTGGTGACGTACGCGGCGTGATGCTTATCGTGATGGATCCGCATCGTCTGTTCATCGATGTGCGGCTCCAGAGCGGTGTAGTCGTACGGAAGTGCGGGAACTTCGTGGGCCATTGCGGGGGGACCTCCAGAAGCGCGCCGACGCCCGTCAGCATGGCGGGGTGCGGCGGGGCTAGACCATCTCCAACATTCTATCCAGCGCGACGCGCGCAAAGCTCTTCTGCGGCTCGTCGACCGTAATGCGATTGTAGACCTTTCCGTCGACAAGTCCTTCGAGCGTCCACAGCAGATGATTCGGCGACACGCGGAACATCGTCGAGCACAGGCAGCCGAACGGATCGAGCGTGACCACCGTGCGATCGGGCGCCACGTCGGCCGCGAGCCGGTTCACGAGGTGGATTTCGGTGCCGACCGCCCACACGCTGCCCTTCGGGCTGCCCTTCACCGTGCGGATGATGTGCTCGGTCGAGCCGCTCTCGTCGGCCGCCTGCACGACGTCGTGCGTGCACTCAGGGTGGACGATGACCCGGCCATCCGGATGCTGCTTCCGGAACAGCGCGATCTGCGCCACGCTGAAGCGCGTGTGCACCGAGCAGTGTCCCTTCCACAGAATCAGTCGCGCCGCGGCCACCTGCTCGCGCGTGAGGCCGCCAAACGGCTCGTTCGGATCCCACACCACCATCTGATCCAGCGGGACCCCCATGGCGAAGGCGGTGTTGCGCCCCAGGTGCTGATCGGGCAGCATCAGCACTTTTCCCGAGCCGGCGCCGGCGGGCTGATCCGCCTGCTGCCAGGCCCAGGCCATGACCTTCGCCGCATTGCTCGACGTGCACACGATGCCGCCGTGCTCGCCGCAGAAGGCTTTAATCGACGCCGCGGAGTTGATGTAGGTGACGGGCACGACGGAGGCGGCGCCCAGCTGCGCGAGCTCGCGCCAGCACATCTCGAGCTGATCGATCGCGGCCATGTCGGCCATCGAGCACCCGGCCGCGAGATCCGGCAGGATCACCTGCTGGTGCGGCGCGCTGAGCACGTCCGCGCTTTCCGCCATGAAGTGCACGCCGCAGAAGACGATGAAGTCGGCGGCGGTTTTCGTCGCGGCAAACTGCGCGAGCTTCAGCGAATCGCCGATGTGATCGGCGAAGCGGATCACCTCGTCGCGCTGATAGTGATGGCCGAGAATGACGACGCGGTCGCCAAGCGCCGCCCTGGCCGCCTGGATGCGCGCGGCCATCTCCTCGTCGGACAAACGGAGATAGCGCTCGGGCAGCGGCTGGCGCTCGCCGATTTGCGTCTTCTCGAACTCCGTCAGGGTCTGCACATTCATCACTTTGTGAAACTTTGCGCAAAGTCGGGACGTGAAAAAAGCCAAGTCCCGAGCGGCTATCGCCCCCGAAAAACTTGACTCTTCGAGTGTAACAGGAAAACGGCGGCTATGCGGTGGCGCCGAGTTCGGCGTCCACCTCGGGGCCGGTGACCACGTTGTAGAGCGTGTCGCGCTCCACGGGCAGTCGCCCCGCCCTGCGGATGAGGCGGCGGATGGATCCGGTCGTCAGCGTCTCGGGCGTGCGCGCGCCGGCCATGTGGTAAATCTTCTCTTCCTGCACGGTGCCGTCCAGGTCGTCCACGCCGTACCAGAGCGCGATCTGCGCCACGTCCACGCCCGTCGCAATCCAGAACGCCTTGACGTGCGGCACGTTGTCCATCATCAGCCGCGACACCGCGTGCACGCGCAGCGTCTCGGTGGCCGACGGCGCCGGCAGCTTGCGCATCTGGTTGTTGTCGGGATGGAACGCGAGCGGAATGAACGCCTGCAGCCCGCCCGTCTCGTCCTGCAGCGCGCGCGTGCGCAGCATGTGGTCCACGCGCTCCTCGATCGTCTCGATGTGGCCGTAGAGCATCGTGATGTTCGTGCGCATCCCGAGCCGGTGCGCGATGCGATGGATCGAGAGATACCGATCGGCGTCCGCCTTGTCGTGGCAGATCTTCCGGCGCACGCGCTCGGCAAAAATCTCGGCGCCGCCGCCCGGCAGCGAGTCGAGGCCGGCGTCCTTCAGCTCGCGCAGCACCTGCTCGTCGGTGCGGCCGTACAGATCCGCGAAGAACGCAATCTCCACCGCCGTGAAGCACTTCAGGTGAATGCCGGGCCGGATCGCCTTCAGGCCGCGCAGCATGTCCAGGTAGTACTCGAACGGCAGATCCGGGTGCAGGCCGTTGACGACGTGCACTTCGGTGAGCGGCTGGGAGGCGCGCGCGCGCAGCTTGTCGAAGACCTGCTCGAGCGACATCGTGTAGGCCTGCGCGTCGCCGGGCTTCAGCCGCGAAAACGAGCAGAACAGGCACGAGGCGACACACACGTTGGTGGCCTCGAGGCGCAGGTTGAAGTTGTAGAAGGTCAGGCCGCCGTGGCGCGTCTCGCGCTCGCGGTTGGCGAGGCGGCCCACTTCATAGAGATCGGGATGGCGAAAGAGCGTGACCCCGTCGTCGAACGAGAGCCGCTCGCCGGCGTGGAGCTTATCGGCGATCGCGGAGAGGCTCACGGCGCTACTGCGTGATGCCCATCACCTGCACGCGCAGCGTGCGCGCGCGCGGGCCGTCGAGCTCCGCCATGAGGATGCGCTGCCACTGGCCGAGCACCACTTCGCCGCCGCTGATCTGCAGCGTGAGGCTGTGGCCGAGCAGGAGCGCGCGCAGGTGCGAGTCGGCGTTCATGCGATCGCAGTCGGAGTGATCGGGATCGTTGTGCATCCACTCCGCGTCGCGGGCGACGACCGATTCGAGGAACTTCTTGATGTCCGAGCGCAGGGCCACCTGCCACTCGTTGATGAAGACCGTGCACGTGGTGTGCATCGAGAAGAGATTGACGAACCCTTCCTTGATGCGCAGCCCGCGCACCATCGACATGATGCGATCGGTGAGATCGAGCAGTTCGACGCGCGCATCGGTCTGGACGGTAATGGTTTCGCCGTGGACCGAAAACCCGTTGGCGGACGCGGTCGTCACTTCCGACAACGGCCGCTCGCGGACCGTGACGGTCGAACTCTTGCTCATGCAGTCATCTTCCTTCTTGGCAAACCCTAGATGTTACTGAAAACTGCCGACATGGGGCAAACCGGGCCACCTGAGCCAGGCCGGGCTCCCTATTTTGTCATATACTTCCCCCCGACAACAGACTAGCCCCGGCGGACACGGGAAGCGGGTGTGAAGCCCGCACGGTGCCGCCACTGTAAGCGGGGAGCGATCGGCATCTTTCGGGCAGCGCAGGGTTTCAGCCCTGCGGAACCGCCCGACGTCACTGCAGCTCGAGGCGAAACGCCGGTTGCGGGAAGACGACGCCAGTCGCGCACTCCTCCCGCGAGTCAGGATACCTGCCACCGGGGCCGTCCTTGACCGGCGCGTGCAAACGCCGGAAGGAGCCTCGCGTGATTCACGCCTCCCTGCTCGCGTTCCTGCTCTTCGTTCAGGCCGTTCCCCCGACACCCGCGTCACCTCAGGCACAGGCGCCGGCCAGGCCGCCCGCGGTGGTGCCCACCGTCACCGACACCGTCTTCGTCTCGGCCACATTCGTCGAGGTGCCGCTCTCGCGCGTCACCGACAGCGTTGACGTGATCAGCGGCGATGCGGTGCGCGCGCGCCAGGCCGAGAGCCTCGGCGACGCGCTGCGCGCCGTCACCGGCATGGGCATCACCTCGTCGGGCGGGCGCGGCGCGGTCACCTCGATCTTCACGCGCGGCGGCGAGTCGGACTACACGCTGGTGCTCGTCGACGGCATCCCGCTCAACGAGTTCGGCGGCAGCCTCGACCTCGCGCACCTGTCGCCGGCCGGCATCGATCGCGTCGAGGTCGTGCGCGGGCCGCAGGGCGCGCTGCACGGCAGCGGCGCCATTGCCGGCGTCGTGCAGGTGGTGAGCGCGGCCGGCGGGCCGTTCCGCGCGTCGGTGCAGGCCGAGGCCGGCAGCGACGCGCTGCGGCGCGGCGCGGCGGAT
>JAKFEY010000078.1:0-12651 GCA_036675475.1 Vicinamibacterales bacterium | reverse complement strand
TGTGGATCATCAACCGCCGGATCTGGCGGAACGGCAGATCGCCGTACGTCAGCAGCGTGTCGTTGAAGCGTTTGAGCGTGTAGTGGCGGCCCATGCGCTTCCGGTATTCCTCGCGCAGGTCCAGAATCACGCGCTCGCCGATGATTTCGCGCCCGGGCGGCGACGGCGACTGGCTGTCGCGCTGCACCTCGATGAACGCGTTGGTGGGCTCCATCCCAATCTTGTCGACGTAGGCCTGCACCGCCTGGTCGAATGTCATCTCGCCCTTCGCCATCTTCAGCTTCGTGAGGATGCGCTGCACGCGCCACATCCGCATCTGGCGGCGCGCCATCCGCGTCTTGAGCCGCTCCATGTACGGCAGCGTGTCGTAGTAGCCCTCGTCCTCGAGCAGCTTCTCGAGATAGAACGACCACGACTGGCTGAAGTAGCTGCTCTGGAACATGCGGCGCATGGGCCGCGTGACGTGTTCGTTGGCGGCGGCAATCTGCACGTTGTGGCCGAGCCACTCGTGATACGAGATGACGTGCGTCCAGTACGGGTTGTACGACTTGATGCGGCTCGCCTTCTCCTCCGGCGTGAGAATCGATTCGAGCGGCGTAAGGATGTAGTAGCCGGACTGCCGGCCGGCGACCGTCGGCCCGCCCGTCGCGCCGCCGAATGACAGCGTGCGCCGCGCCATCGGCGGAGAGAGGGCCGCCCCGTAGTCGATGTAGTCCGGGATCGTGACGACGTGATCGCCGGCGCCGCGGAGCCACGCCGAGGCGCGGTCGACGTAGTCCTGCGCCATCGGGATGACGCCCTCCCACGGCGGCGCCTCCTCTTTCATGACCTCCCACACGGTCTTCAGGTCGCCGGAGGGATGGATCTGTTCCGCGAGCGCGCGCATCTCCGTCATGAGCTGCGCGTCCTCGGCCTCGGCGATCTCGAGCATGCGATCGACGCCGTAGTCATCGAGCTGCTCGTGTACGAACTGGTAGAACTCGATCTCCTCCGGCTTCCAGGCGGGCGAGCGCGTCGACCGCGGCAGCAGATCGGTCTTCAGCCAGCGCTCGAAGTCGTCGACGGCGCCCCCCGCATCCGCCGCAACCGACAGCAGCTCGGCCTTCAGCGCCGGATCGGACACGACGGCCTGTGGGACGTACTCGTCGAGCAGCACGCGGGCGTAGTGCGCCTGGTAGATGGCGTTCTCCGTCCAGACACGCGCCGGGTTCTTCAAGAGCGCCTTGCCGGCCGCGAACGCGCCCGGCAGGGCGCGCAGCTCGCGGATGGCCGCGCGCACCGCGGGATCCCCGAGCGCGCCCGGCCGGAGAAACAGACGGTTGGTGGCGCCGAGCGCGTAGTAGCGGACCGGGTTGACCTCGTGCAGCCGCAGCTCGTCGATCTCGAAGATCTGCGTGCGCGCGTGGCCCTGCAACAGGTCGTAGTCCACCTGATCGTCGAGGCCGAGCGTGCCGCGATCGATTGCCGCGAGGTCCGTGAGCAGCGCGCGCCAGCGCTGGACGGCCTGCTGCAACGCGACTTCGGTTTGGGCGGCCGGCCGTATCTGCCCGGCGCGCGCCACCAGCTGCGCGAGCGTCGGCGGCGCCGTCGCCTGCGCCGTGAGCGCGGCCGCAGCGAGGACGATGAAGAGGAGAACGGAAGCAGTGGCGCGTGGCATGCCGCCTATCCTATCGTGCCGGATCCCCTCGGACGCGCGGCCGGGCTTGAAGCGGCGCGGGCGTTGCACCACAGCCGGACAGGAGGACCCATGCACCTCGTCCGGCTGCTGCTCATCCTTGCCGCCACGGTTTTCGCCGCGGGCTGCGAGCTCATCGTCGACATCTTCCAGGCCGGCCTCGTCGTCGGCATCATCCTCGTCCTCATCGTCATCGGCCTGGTGATGTGGATTGCCCGAAAGCTGCGCCGCCGGTGATCGCCTTCGCGGCGCGCGTGCTCGAGACAATTGCGGAGCTTCAGAGCGCGATCGAGATCTCGCGCCGCTGATCGTCGACGCGCGCGATGGTCACGCGCACGGCGCCAGTCGGCGGATGCTGCCAGCGATCGGGCCACTCCACGGCCAGCACGCCCGCATCCCCGGTTTCCGACAGGCCGAGATCAGCCGCTTCCACAGGCGTGAGCCGATACAAGTCGGCGTGATACAGGCGCAGCCGGCCGCCGTCGTATTCCTGAATGAGCGTGAAGGTGGGGCTCGACACCGCTTCGGGCGCCGCGCCCAGCCCGTCGGCCAGGCCGCGCACGAATGCGGTCTTCCCCGCGCCGAGCGGACCGTCGAGCAGCAGCACATCCCCAGGCTCGAGCCGCGCCGCAAACGCCCGGGCCACCGCCATCGTTTCCTCTTCCGAGTTTGTGAGGTGCTTCTCGGACTCCGTCATGCAGGTTTCTGTCGCCGCCTGGCTGTGAGCTCCGCCACGGCATCGCCGAGCCGGCCGATCACGTCGGTGGCCACGAGCGACACGTCACTCTCATCCGCTTCAGCCAAATCTCCGGCCAGACCGTGCAAGTAGACGGCCAGCTGCGCGGCCGCTTCGGCATCCAGGAGCTGAGCCGCCCACGCCGCAATCATGCCGGTGAGCACGTCGCCCGTGCCGGCCGTCGCCATGCCGGGATTGCCGGTGAGGTTGATATACGTCGAGCCGTCGGGCGCCGCGATGATGGTGCGATGCCCCTTCAGCACGATCGTCACGCGATGGCTCTGCGCGAAGTCGCGCGCGAGATCGAGGCGGCTCTTCTGCACATCGTCGGACGACAGCCCGATCAGCCGCGCCAGCTCGCCCGGGTGCGGCGTGACGATGATGTCGATGCCCTCGCGGGCGACGAGACGATCCACGTCGTCGCGAAACGCGTTGAGCGCGTCGGCGTCGAGCACGAGCGTGGTGGCCGAGCGCTCGACCAGCGCGTGCACGAACGCGATGGTGCCAGGCCCGGTGCCGAGGCCCGGGCCCACGGCAATCACGTCGGCCGGAAACGCCAGCACCTCGTCAACCGCGGAAAAATCAATGGTGCCTTCCGGCGTTTCGTCGAGCGGCAGCGTCATCAGCTCGGGCGCCATGGCGGCGATGATCGGCACGCAGCTGCGCGGCGTGGCGATGGTGACCAGGCCGGCGCCGGATCGCAGCGCCGCCATGCCCGCCAGAAACGCCGCGCCCGTCTTGCCGATCGAGCCCGCGACGATCAGCACGCGCCCGTAGTCGCCCTTGTGCGAGTCCTGCGCGCGCGGCTCGATCAGGTCGCGGATGTCTTCGCGCGTGAGCAGCGCGAGCTTCGGGCCGTCGAGGCTGTCGATCACCGCGTGCGGGATGCCGATGTCGGCGACGACCAGATCGCCGGCCCCGCCCTCGGACGGCGGCAGCACCAGCGACAGCTTCGGCGCCGCCAGCGTCACCGTCATCGTCGCCTCGATGTACGGGCCGGGAGGCTCGGGCGTGTCGGCGCTGAGGCCCGACGGCAGATCGACGGCCACCACCGGCTTCGACGAGGCGTTGACGTCGCCGGCCACGGTCTCGAGCAGGCCGCTCAGCGGGTCGCGCAGGCCGGTGCCGAAGATGGCGTCGACGATGACGTCGGCGCTGAGGGCTTCGCCGCTGTGCAGCTCCCACGACTGCGCGTCGGCGATTTCGACGACCGAGATGCCGAGCTGCCCGAGGATGTTGAGATTGGTGCGCGCGTCGCCCTGCACGTCGGCCACGCGCGCGAACAGGAACACGGTAGGCTCGATGCCGCGCTGCGCGAGCGTGCGCGCGATGACGAAGCCGTCGCCGCCGTTGTTGCCGCGCCCGGCCAGCACCGCCACGCTGCCGCCGCGCAGCCCGTCGATGTGCGCCTCCATGGCCGACACGATCTGGCGGCCGGCGTTTTCCATGAGCACGATGCCCGGAATGCCGATCTCGTGGATGGTGCGCCGATCGGCTTCGCGCATCTGGGCGGCAGTGAGCACTCGCATCTTGCTCGATTATGGCAGGCCACAGGCCTCAGGCCATAGACCTTAGGCACGAGCGCTCTGGCCTCTGGCCTCTGGCCTCTGGCCTGATAGAATTCCCCCGTGCCAGTTGTCTATGTGAATGGCCGCATCACGGATGCGGCAAGCGCGGTCATCCCGGTTTTCGATCACGGATTTCTTTACGGCGAAGGCGTCTACGAGACGCTGCGGACCTACGCCGGCGAACCCTTCCTCTTCGAGCCGCACATGCGGCGGCTGCGCCGCTCGGGCGGCATGATTCACCTCGAGGTGCCTGGCACCGACGAGGAGATGATGCAGAAGATTCGCGAGACCATGGCGGCGGAGCCGGGGTTGAAGGAGGCGTACATCCGCATCCTCATCACGCGCGGCGTGGGCGAGCTGACGTACAACCTGGCGGCCACGCCCGTGCCCTCGACGGTCATCATCGTGAAGCCGTTTCCGGAGCCGCCGGCGGCGCACTTCACCGACGGCATCGCGCTGGCGCTTGTGAGCGTGCGGCGCAATCACCCGAGCGCGCTGAACCCGCGCATCAAGTCCAACAACCTGCTGAACAACGCGCTGGCCATGCAGGAAGCGCTGCGGCAGGGCGCCGAAGAGGCGCTGATGCTCAATCAGCAGGACGAGATTGCGGAATGCTCGCAGTCGAACTTCTTCATCGTGAAGGACGGCCACGTCTTCACGCCGCCGGTGACGGCCGGCCTGCTGCCGGGCATCACGCGCGAGTTCGTGCTCGACGTCGCCCGCGACGCCGGCGTTCCCGCCGAAGAGCGCACGCTGTCGACCGCCGACATGTGGAGCGCCGACGAGGCGTTCATCACCGGCACGACCCGCGAGATTACGCCGGTGGTGAAAGTGGACGGCCGCCCGTTCGGCGCCGGCACGCCCGGCCCGATCACGCTCAAGCTGCTCGAGACGTTCCGCAAGAAGACGCGCGGTTAGCGGCTACCATTTCCACTCATCCTGGTCGAACCGGGTAGCCCGCGACGGATCCAGAGCGCTGTGCGTGCCCGCGGCTTTGACGCGCCGGGCCGCGTCGGCCCAGCCTTCGCGCACCGTCGGCGCCTCGTCCAGATGCCTCTCCCATTCGAAGCCGTTGTGGGCGCGGCAGCGCATCTGCAGGTTATCCACCGTCGCCGCCCCGCCCACGGCGTATGGCCGCACATGGTGAAACTCGAGCACGCCTGTCGCCCCGCACCGCGATTCGGCCATGCGTCCCGTCCGCGGTGTCGCGACCTGCGCCGCCTTTCTTTTAAGCAACTCCGCATGCAGGACCTCGAACGCCAGTTCAACAATGGCCGCCGGATCACCGCTCGGAAGGCGATGTCGCATCAGGTCCTGAATCTGCCGCAGCCTTTCGTGCGCTTTCGCGCGGCCGGTGAAGGCACCTGCAAAGTGACATCGAGCGGCTCATCGGCGTCGGCTTGCCCAGACACCCCAGCGTGCTCAACCGCCTGCGGGGCCGTGAGCTTGCGAACGACAGAGGGAACCGGCGGAAGCGGCCGAAGGCACGCGACCATCCGCTCCACTTGCCTCTTCGTCTTGTGGCGCGCGTCACGAAGGACTTTCTGGTGATTCCCAGGAGTTAGATGCGGTGCCAGCAATCTCGCCGCTGTCAGCGAGAGGTCGCCCACGTCCAGCAGGTCGAGAATGATCGGGAATTTCCGGGCCGCACGCGCGGCCTCGACGCGATTGAAGGTGGCGTCCTCGGTAAGTTTCAGTTCCTCGACGCAGTACGTGAAGAGCGACGAGTAGCCTTTCGGCAGATACAAACGGCGAGCGTCGAACTCCGCCAGCGTGGCCACGACAACAGACGTTGCGGTCCGCTCGGCGGACACAACGCGCGAGAGTTCAGCCGCGAGCTGCGTGTCGGTCAGTTGCGCCAGGTCGTGTTGTGCCTGCATTCCTCTTTTTACCATCGTCTTTTTCGATGGCTTGGGAGGCTTCCTGCCGCGAGATCACGCGACGCGCGACCTTCGATGCTCAGCCGCGCGCCGATCCCGTCTTACGCGTCATGCACGCCGCTCTGCGAGGCCATCCAGGGCGCCACCTGAAAGACAAACGATCGGCGTCTGAAATCGTGTCAAGTACTTTCGCGCGTTAAAGCCGTTCCGGAACGGCTTGAGTCGACGCGTATCAACCTTGGTGAGCCCTGCGGCGCGTGCCTACCGTCCGCGCGGCCGCGTGGCGCTGAAGGCGCGCCAGATGATCCACAGGCTGAAGAGGCCGGACAGCAGCAGCACGACGCTCGCGCTGTTCCACAGCAGCGAGCGCTCGGCGTAGGCACCCGTGAGAAACGGATACGCGCCGAGCGCGATCAACACGAGCGCCATGGCGCCGTGCGCGCGCGTGGGGCGCTTGGGTGTGGATTGCCCCGCGGCGGGGCGCCTGGGCGTGGCTGTCGCGCTCACTGCGTACGCTCCTTCTCCTGGCCGTAGCCGGCGAAGCTGTCGATCGACATCTCGAGCGCGGGCAGGACGGCTTCGACGATGACGGGACAGAGGCCGGGGCCGCAGTCCTCGTCGACAAGGCGGCGCACGGTGACGGCGTCGAGGCGCCCGCGGTACGGACGGTCGGCCGAGAGCGCGTCGATGCGATCGGCGACCGCCAGCACGCGCGCGTCGGTCGACAGGCGCTCGGCGCTCACGCCGCGGTGATACCCCTTGCCGTCGAGCCGCTCGTGATGCGCGCCGGCGTCGCGCGCGAACTCACGGAACACGGGCACGCGCTCGAGAATCTGCTCGCTCCAGTAGGCGTGGCGCTGGATGACCGCCCACTCTGCGGGATCGAGCTTCCCGGGTTTGTCGAGAATCCGGTTCGGCACGCCGAGTTTGCCGATGTCGTGCAGCAGGCCCGCGCGCCGCAGCCGCACGCGGTTCGCGTCAGACAGTCCCATCCGCTCGGCGATGAAGACCGCAAGGCCCGCCACGCGCGCCGAATGCTGATACGTGAATGTTGACTTGGCATCGACCACGAGCGCGAACGCCGAGGCGATCCAGTCGAGGCGACCCTCGTCGACCGGCAGCACGCGCTCATCGGGCTCCGCGGCGCTCACCGCCGCGGGCAGGTCCGGGTCCTCGAGCGATTCGGCCAGCGCCGGATCCTTCGCGATGTGCTCGGCCACGCGCACCAGTTCGGGATCGAACCAGCGGCCGCTGCGCGCCGACGCGACGTCGAGCGCGGCGTCGCGCCCGCGCTCGTTCCAGAAGATCTCGAGCACCTGCGCCAGATTGATGATGCGCGCCTCGAGCGGAATGCGATCGCGCGACGCGCCGTCGGGAAAGCCGCCGCCGTCCCAGTGCTCGTCCATGCTGCGCACCGCGCGCCACGTCCGCTCGGGAAAACCCAGCGTGCGCGCGATCTCGGCGCCCCGATCGCACCGCAGCTGAAACAGCTCCCGGCGCGCGCCCGGGCCCTCCCAGGCCAGCCTCAACAACCGTTTCACCCGCCCCATCGTCGAAGGCTCATGCGCCGTCGCTGCCAGGCCGTAGGCGAGCTGCTCGCGCCATTTGCGCCAGTCGCGCATCCAGATGTCGCGCTTGAGCTCCTGGTCGCTGCCGCCGAACAGCTGCGACACGCGCGCGGCGTTGCTCGAACAGCCGGCGTCCTTCAGCAGCAGCGCGTAGAAGAGATCGGACTGGCGATCGGCCGGCAGCCCCAGCTCGCGCGCGATGCGCATACCGATGAGGCAGGAGCGCGCCGAATGGCCGCGCGGGTGCCCCTCGGTCAAGTCGAGCGCGTACGACAGCCCGGACAGGACTTCGGAGAGCCGCACGACGCGGCCGGACTGTTCGTTCGTGGAAAAGGCGGCGGACGCCGTCACGTGCGCCATTGTAGCGGCTACACTGTCCGCGTCGTAATATCCGGTGTCTAAACCCCATCGCACGCTGATGTCTCGATTTATCCCTGCCCTCGTGCTCTCCGTCGTTCTCGGCGCCGCGGTGGCGGCGGCTGTCGCCGCGCAGCAGCCTGCGCCCGATCAGGGCACGCCGGTCGTGCGCTTGAGCGGGCTGGTCGAAGCCGAGCGCGCCGTCGCCATCATGGTGCCGCGGCTGTCGGGCCGCGATTTCGGGCAGCTCACGCTGATGAAGCTGGTGCCGGGCGGCACGCAGGTGTCGGCCGGACAGGTGCTGATGGAAATCGACCCGCAGGACCAGTTGCGCGAGGCCTTCAACCGGCGCGTCGAGGTCAGCGACCTCAATGGCCAGATCGACCGCAGCCTCGCCACGCAGAGCGTCACGCGCGCGCAGGACGACACGGCCATCACGCAGGCCGTCAACGACGTGGCGCGCGCAAAGCTCGAGACGGCGAAGAACGAGCTGATTCCCCGCGTCGACGCCGAAAAGAACGACCTGATGCTCGAGCAGGCCGAGGCCCGGCTCGCGCTGCTGCGCGAAACCTACAGCCTCAAGCGCGCCGCCGAGAAAGCCGACCTTCGCATCCTCGAAATCCGCCGCGACCGCGCGCTGCTCGCGCTCGAGAACTCCGAGCGCAACGCCGAATTCATGGCGGTGCGCGCGCCGTTTGCCGGCCTGGCCGTCATCAAGACCACGTTCCGGGCGGGGACGATGACGGAGTTTCAGGAGGGGGATCTGGTCCGGCCTGGGATGGCGGTGATGGATGTGATCGATCCGTCGAAGATGCGCGTGCGCGCGCGCGTCAACCAGGCCGACATCACGAAAGTCTCTGTGGGCCAGCGCGCGAAGGTGCGGCTCGACGCCTATCCCGGCCTCGCGTTCGACGGCACGGTCACGCTGGTGGCGCCGCTCGCGGTGGCCAGCCAGCGCAATCCGAAAGTCCGCACGTTCACCGCCGTCATCGAGGTCGCCGGCTCGCATCCGAATCTGATGCCCGACCTGACCGCCTCGATTGATTTGTTTGGAGGAGCCCGCTGATGACGTTCACGCGGCGGCAGCTCATTGCCGGCGGCGCCACGCTCACGATTCTCGCCGCCACCGCGATCGCGTCCGCCTCGCGCGGCGGCGCGCCGGATCTGCCCATGGGCGAGGTCACCACGGGCGTCTTCACCGACGTCGTGGAAATCCGCGGCGAGATCCGGCCCTTCAAGTCGATTACCGTGACGGCGCCGAGCGACGCCGGCCAGCTGCAGATCATCCGCATCGTGCGCGACGGCACGCGCGTGAAGGCGGGCGACGTGCTCGTGGAGTTCGACGCGTCGACGCCGCGCCGCGAGCTGGTGACGCAGACCACCGAGTTGAAGACGGCGCAGGCGCAGGTGGATCAGGCGCGCGCCGACGCGCGGCTTCGCCACGAGGCCAACGCCACCGCCCTGCTCAAGGCGGAGTATGACGTCCAGCGCGCCAAGCTGGATCTGAGCGGCGAGGAGTTCATCGCGCGGCTCGACGCCGAGCGCGCCAAGCTCGCCCTGCTCGACGCCGAGCAGCGGCTGATCGAGATTCGCAACAAGGCCGAGGCCGACAAGCAGTCGGCCGAAAGCAACATCGCGCGCATCGGCCGCCGCGTCGAGCGCGTGCAGATGGAGATCGCGCGCCGCGAGCGCGCCCTCGCCAACCTGCAGCTGACGGCGCCGGCCGACGGCGTCGCCAACATCATGCTCAACCCGCGCGCCGCCTCGCCCATGCAGCCGCCGCAGGAGTTCCGCGCCGGCGATCAGGCCTGGCCGGGCGCGCAGATCATCGAGCTGCCGGATCTGTCCTCCGTGCACCTCTCCTCGCGCGTCGAAGAAGCCGACCGCGGCCGCGTGCAGGTGGGCCAGCGCGCCTCCATCCGCGTCGACGCGCTGCCAGGCAGCATCCTCGAGGCCACGCTCACGAGCATCTCGGTGCTCGCGCGGCCCGACTTCTCCACCGGCTTTCCGCCCGGCCGCAACTTCGACATGAAGATTTCGGTCGACAAGGCCGACGATCGTCTTCGCCCCGGCATGAGCGCCACCGCGCAGGTCGCCGTCGGGCGCATCGACAACGCCACACTCGTGCCGGCCGGCGCCATCTTCAACGTCGACGGCCAGTCCATCGTCTACAAACTGACAGGCCGCTCGTTCACGCCGACGGTGGTCGACATTCTTCGGCGCGGGCGCGAGCACGTGGCCGTCGGCAGGGGCGTGGCGGCCGGTGATCGCGTCGCGCTCGTCGATCCGACCGAGCCGCCGGCGGGAGGCACGCGATGACGCGGCGCGGGCTGGTCCTCATTGGCGCCGGCGTGGCCGTCGCGGGCGCGCTGGCCGCGGCCGGCATCTCCACCGCCTCGTCGCTGACGGCGCCGGTGTCCACACTGCCGACGGCGGAGGTGGTCAAGGGGCCGCTGTCGCTCGACGTGAATGCCACCGGCGAGCTGCGCGCGACGCGCATGGTGCCGGTGTCGGCGCCGCCCGTTGGTGGCGCGCTGCGCGTGCTGACGATTGCGAGCACCGGTCAGCGCGTCGAGCCGGGCGACGTCATCGTCGAGTTCGATCCGGTCGACCAGCAGTTTGCGCTGCAGGAGGCGCTGTCGCAGCTCGAGCAGGCCGAGCAGGAAATCGTGCGCCTCAAGGCCAACGCCGCCGTGCAGGCCGCGCAGGCGCGGGTCGACCTGATGACGGCGCGCTTCGACGTGCGCCGCGCGGAGCTCGACATCCGCGGCGAGGCCGACCTGATTGCCGCCAACGAGCGCAAGAAGCGCGAGCTCACGCTCGAAGAGGCGCGGCGCCGCCTGGCGCAGCTCGAGGCGGACCAGAAGTCGCGCGCCATCAACAACGCGGCCGACATGGCCGTGGTGCAGGAGCGGCTCAATCGCGAGCGCTTCGACGCCGACCGCGCGCGCCGCAACATCGAGAGCCTCACCGTCAGGGCCGAGATGCCCGGCCTGATCGTCGTCCGCGAAAACCGCGACGCCAGCGGCGGCATGTTCTTCTCGGGCATGACGCTGCCCGAATATCGCGCGGGCGACACGGTGGGCGGCGGCCGCCCGGTGCTCGACGTGTTCGACATCTCCGGCATGGAAGTGCGCACGCGCATCGACGAGCACCAGCGCGACAACGTCATCGTCGGCCAGGACGCGATGGTGCGGTTCGACGCGATGCCGGGCCTCGAAATCGCGGCCAAGGTGATCTCGGTCGCCAACCTCGCGACGCGATCGATGGAAGCGCCGAGCCCGATTCGTCAGTTCGACGCGGTGCTGCAACTGGCGCGCATGGATCCGCAGCTGCGGCCGGGCACATCGGTGCGCGTGCTGCTCAAGGGACAGACGGTGCCCGAAGCCACGTATGTGCCGCGCACGGCCATCTTCGAGAAGGACGGCAAACCGGTCGTCTATGTGCGGCGGCCCGAAGGCGTCCACTTCGAGGCCGTGCCGGTGAAGGTCACGCACCGCACCGAGGCCTACGCGGCCATCGAGGGCGTGTCGCCGGGCGTGGCGGTGTCGCTCGTGAGCCCGGAGCGCGATCAGACCAAGCCCGCCAACGGGAACGCGCCGGCGGCGCCCATGGGGCCGGGAGGGCCGCGATGAAGAACGCGGCCGTCCGGCGCCCCCTCGACCTCGGGCCCGAGCTCAAACAGGGTTTCGACAACCTGCGCGCGCATAAGCTGCGTTCCGCGCTCACGATGCTCGGCATGATCTTCGGCGTGGCCGCCGTCATCGCCATGCTGTCGATTGGCGCCGGCGCCCAGCAGGAGGTCATCGCCTTCATCGAGCAGCTCGGCGTGCGCAACGTCATCATCGAGGCGCGCGAGGCGCCCGATCAGCAGTCGCTGCAGCGCATCCGCCAGCTGTCGCCGGGCCTGTCGTTCCGCGACTATCGCGCTATTCGCGCCACGCTCGAAGGCGTGGACCTGGCGACCGCGCGCAAGCGCGTGGTGCCGTCGCAGGTGCTGCCCAAGCCGCAGGCCGAACCGCCCGCGGTATTCGGCGTCGAGCCGGCGTATCAAGCCATCGCCAACCTGCGCACGACCTCGGGCCGCTTCTTCACCGAGGAAGAAAACACAGGCGCGCTGCCCGTGGCGGTGCTCGGCCAGGCCGCGGCCGCGTCGCTCTTCGGCGCCGACGCGCCGGTCGGCAAGCACGTGAAGCTCAACGATCAGTGGTTCGAAATCGTGGGCGTGGCCGGCCCGCAGATGGCCGCGCGGCAGGAGGTCGAGGGCATTCCCGCGATCGACCGCAACAATCTCGTCTACGTCCCGCTGCAGGCCGCCATCCTGCGTCTCGAGGAATCCCAGAGCCGGATGCGCGACGAGATCGACGGCATCTACCTGGGCCTGTCGCAGACGGCCGACGTGAGCGGCTCAGGCGCCATCATCCGCGGCCTGCTCGACGCCTCGCACCGCAGCGCCGGTGACTTCTCCGTCATCGTCCCGGCCGAGCTGCTGGCCGAGCAGCAGCGCACGCGCCGCCTGTTCGAAATCGTGATGGTGTCGATCGCGGCCATCTCGCTGCTGGTGGGCGGCATCGGCATCATGAACATCATGCTGGCCAGCGTCATGGAGCGCACGAAGGAGATCGGCGTGCGCCGCGCCATTGGCGCGACCCGCCGCGACATCATCCGGCAGTTCCTGGTCGAGACGACACTGATTACGATGACCGGCGGCCTCGCCGGCGTGGTGGTGGGAATTGCGCTGTCGCAGCTCGTGGCCTACGCGGCCGGCTGGTCGACGATCATCAGCCCGCTGTCGGTGATCCTGTCGTGTGCCGTGTCAGTGACGGTCGGGATCGTCTTCGGCCTCTACCCCGCCATGCGCGCCGCC
>JAKFEY010000073.1:0-53029 GCA_036675475.1 Vicinamibacterales bacterium | reverse complement strand
CACAGCCTTTGCTTCAGCAGCCGCCCTGGCCTCAGCGGCTGCCTTTGCTTCAGCGGCTGCTTTGGCTTCAGCCGCCGCTTTCGCTTCGGCTGCT
The DNA here is from genome assembly GCA_036675475.1 of Vicinamibacterales bacterium. Classification (GTDB taxonomy): domain Bacteria; phylum Acidobacteriota; class Vicinamibacteria; order Vicinamibacterales; family SCN-69-37; genus JALYRV01. The sequence goes on along the minus strand of JAKFEY010000073.1, from coordinate 52,935 downwards.
GCTTTGGCTTCAGCCGCCTTCTTTGCTTCGCCGGCTGCCTTCGCTTCCGCCGCGGCCTTTGCGTCCGCCGCCGCTTTCGCTTCCGCAGCTGCTTTGGCTTCAGCCGCCGCTTTCGCTTCGGCTGCTGCTTTGGCTTCAGCCGCGGCCTTGGCGTCGGCTGCCGCTTTGGCGTCGGCTGCCGCCTTGGCTTCAGCCGCCTTCTTCGCTTCGGCCGCGGCCTTCGCTTCAGCGGCGGCCTTTGCGTCGGCGGCTGCCTTGGCCTCGGCAGCCGCTTTGGCTTCCGCCGCCTTCTTCGCTTCAGCGGCTGCCTTTGCTTCGGCAGCTACTTTGGCTTCGGCCGCCGCCTTTGCTTCGGCCGCGGCCTTTGCGTCGGCGGCTGCCTTGGCCTCGGCAGCCGCTTTGGCTTCCGCTGCCGCTTTGGCTTCCGCCGCCTGCTTCGCTTCGGCGGCGGCCTTCGCTTCCGCCGCGGCCCTTTCGGCCGCCAGTTTGGCTTCCGCCGCCGCTTTGGCTTCAGCCGCGGCCTTCGCTTCGGCGGCCGCTTTGGCGTCGGCAGCTGCCTTCGCGTCCGCGAGTGCCTTCGCTTCGGCTGCGGCCTTGGCCTCGGCCGCGGCCTTTTCGCGAGCCGCCGCGTTCGCTTCGGCTGCGGCCCTTTCCTCGGCCTCCGCCCTGGCTTCAGCCGCGGCCCTGGCGTCGGCCGCCGCCTTTGCCGCGGCCGCGACTTCTTCGGCGCTCGGCACGGCGACGTCGTCGCGAGGCACCACGGCCGTGTAGTCGCCCGTGTGGGAGAGAAGACGGATCTCGGCGTTCGCGCATCCGGGATCCGCCTTGATGCGATTGATCAGGGCCGTGCCGCGGCGCGTTTCGGCGAACAGCCGCTCGAGCACAATCAGCGGCGGATGATGCTCGGCGATCGCCTCGAGCGCATCGATCGGCTGGGTGTCGGCGAAGCGCAGGGCTTCGCCCACAACGGCGGCATGTTTCTCCAGGGCCGGAAGATGATCCTGCGGTGCGATGAGTACGGCGGCGACGGGCACAGTCCCGAGAGTTTACATCCTGCCCGCAACCCGGAACGGCTTACCCGCGCCGCACCAGGTTGAGGTAATCTCCCCGCTTGAGGTAATCTCCCCGCCAGCCAACCAGCCCGAAAGGACCGCGATGACCATGATGACCAGAGCAGTGTTCGTGGCGCTTGCCGTTGTGATGTCGGTGCAGGCGAGTCCCATCACCCCGGCCGCGCAGCAACCATCATCGCCGCCGGCGACTCCGCTCTGCGCGGACGGCACCGCGCCCACGCCCGAGCAAAAAGCGCGGCGCACGCAGGGCGTGCGGCTCACGCGGACCATCAACAATCTTCAGATCAACCAGCCGGGTGCCAGAGAAGGGAAGTTCGTGCAGCAGCAGGACCTGGGCACATCGCCATTTGCGGCGGCGCAGACAGGAGCGGCGGCTGAATTCATCAGGAGTCTGAACTTCGCGCCAGGCGCGGAACTCGCGCCCGGATGGGTGCTCACGCTCGACGTCACGCCGGCCGGCTACTGGTTCATGATCGAAGACAAGACGGCGTGCGGGCTGCGCTTCATCAGCAATCAGAAGGGGATCATCTTCGAGGCCGCGCCGCTTCGCTGAGGGCGCGCTTCGCCAACCCCATTTCCATTTTCCATTTTCCACTTTCCACTTTCCAATTGTCCTTCCCAGGAGCTAGGTAACAGCGTATTCCGGACACATAGGTGACACTGTGCCCCCACGGAGGGGGCATGCCTTGGAAGGCGTGTCACGTCATGGACGAGCGGCTGCGATTTGTAGCCCGCCTGCTCGAGGGCGAGAAGATGGCGCCGCTCTGCGCCGAGTTCGGGATCTCGCGCAAGACGGGCTATAAGATTTTCGACCGTTATAAGGATTGCGGCGTCGCGGCGTTCTCCGATCGCAGCCGACGCCCCTGTCGGCAAGCCAATCGTCTGCCGCCCCAGTTGGAAGCGGTCATTGTGCGGTTGAAGCGGGAGTATCCCGCGTGGGGGGCGCCCACGATCCGGGAGAAACTGCGGCGGCAGGCGCCGTCTCCACATCTGCCGGCCATCAGCACCGTGCACGCGGTCCTGGACCGTCATGGCCTGGTCCGGCGCCGGCCGCGACGCCGGAGCCGCGCGACCGGCACGGCGCTGTCTCGGCCGACCGCACCGAATGCGCTGTGGTGTGCGGACCACAAGGGCGAGTTCATGCTCGGCAATCGCCGCTATGGCTGCGGCTCGGCATCGCGCTCGAGCGCATTCAGCCGGGCAAGCCCCAGCAAAACGGCCGGCACGAGCGGATGCACCTGACGCTCAAGAAAGAAGCGACGAAGCCGGCCGCGGCCAACATCTTCCAGCAGCAGGCCCGCTTTGATGCCTTCGTCGAGCAATACACCGGCGAGCGCCCGCATCAGGCCCTCGACATGAAGGTCCCGGCCGACGTGTACCAACGCTCGCCGCGCCCCTATCGCGGCTTAGAGGAGCTGACGTATCCGTTCCACGACAGCACCTTCACCGTCACCCACTGCGGCCGGATCTGCTTCAACGGGCGAAAAGTGAATCTCAGCCTCGTCTTCGCCGGGCAGAATGTCGGCGTCACACAGGTCGGCGAGCAGACGTGCAGGCTGGAACCGATCGAAAACCCGTTCACGCCGAAACTGTTACCTATGTCGTCGGAATGAACTGTTACCCATGTGTCCAGAATGGACCTACAGGATTTGGCGTCCCCACCGGGAATCGAACCCGGGTCTCGGCCTTGAAAGGGCCGCGTCCTGACCGCTGGACGATGGGGACGGAAGGCAGGCGAACCTGACTATGTTAGCAGGTCAGCTGCGGCGACTCCACATGAACACCTGATGCACCGCGAGCGCGAGCAGCGCGCCGCCCGAAAACACCAGCCCATCCAGATCGACGGTGACCTGCCCCGGATCGAAAATCGCGATGAACGCAATCGCGGCGATGCCGCCGGCAAGCGCCGTGATCACAAGCTCCAGAATTTTCGACTGGCGGGAGCGCGGACATTCGTGGCCACTGGTGAGATGGCCATGGCAGCGGGGACAAGTGGCCATGCAGGAGACGAGCGATCAGCGTATCACGCGTATCATGGAGCCGCCAGAGTCCGATGACCATGCCCGAGGTCCGATCCACGCCGTCTGCGCGCCGCGCGTCGCTGCGCTGGCGCCTGCCGCTGCTGATTTGCGCGATTCTCGCGCTCGCCATCGGGGTCTTCGCGGCCACGGCGTACTACCGCATGCAGGGCGTGCTCATCGAGGCCGGCGCCTTACGGGCGTCGGCGGCCGCGGCGCAGCTCGCCGCCCTGCTCGTGCAGGCCGGGCAGCAGCGCCTCACGACCGTCGCGCGCATCGCCGCCGATCCCGGCGTGCAGGCGTTCGCGCGCCGGCCGTCGCCGGAGCGCGAAGCAGCCGCCCGCGCGCAGCTGCCGGCGCTGCTGGGCCCGCAACCCGCGACACTCGACGTCTGGTCGCCCGACGGCCGGCTGCTGCTCTCGGTTGACGGCACGGGCGGCGCCTCCGCCGATCCGGCGGCCGCGCTTCCGCAGGCGCCGCGCGGCGTGCTGCCGATGCGCCTGGCCGGCAACACGATCGTCACCGAGACGTCGGCCGGCATTCCCGCCGCCGATCCTGCCGAAGAAGCCGCGGTGATCGTGCTGCGCCGCGCCGTCAGCGGCGGCGCCCAGGCCGAAGCCATCACGCAGCTGGTGGGGCAGGACGCCATCATCCGCATCGGGTCGGCCGGCGCGGCATGGACCGATCTGCTTCGCGCCGCCGATCCGCCGCCGCTCACATCGCCCGGTGTCACCGACGAGGCCGCGAGCCGCCGCGACGGCCGCGTCACCGCCGTCGCCGCCGTGGCCGGCACGCCGTGGCTCGCCGCCGTCAGCTTTCCGCTCGACCGCGTGATCGCGCCCGCGCGCCGCCTGCTCGCGGAAGGCGTGCTGCTGATGCTGGCCGTGCTCGCCGTCGCGGCCATTGCCGTCTACAAGTTCACAGGCCGCGTCACGCGCCCGCTCGCGGATCTCAGCAGCGCCGCCGAAGCCATCGCCGGCGGCGATTACGCGCGCCGCGTCGACGTATCGCGCACTGACGAGATCGGACGGCTGGGCGCCGCCTTCAACACCATGTCGGCCGAAGTCCAGGACATGCACGCGCGGCTCGAGACGCGCGTGACCGAGCGCACGCGCGAGCTCGAAGCCTTCAGCTATTCCGTCTCGCACGACCTCCGCGCCCCCCTCCGCCACATCGTCGGCTTCGGCCGGTTGTTCGAGAAGCACGCCGAAGGGCGGCTGGATCCGGAGAGCCGGCGCTATCTGCGCACGATGATGGATGCCGCCGGGCGCATGGGCCGGCTGATCGACGACCTGCTCGATTTTTCGCGCCGGGGACGCGCGCCGCTCGACAAACGCGCAGTGCCGCTCGGAAAGATCGTCGAGGAGGCGCGCGCGGAAGTGTCGGTCGACATCGACCAGCGCAGGATCGACTGGGTCGTCGGCAGTCTGCCCGTCGTGTACGGCGACCCCGGCCTGCTGCGGCTCGTGTTCGTGAATCTGTTGTCGAATGCCGTCAAGTACACCGAACCGCGCGAGACGGCTCGCATCGAGATCACCGCGCGCGTCGAGCCGGCCGGAGACACGATCATCGCCGTCGGCGACAACGGCGTCGGGTTCGATCCTGCATACGCGTCGAAGCTGTTCGGCGTGTTCCAGCGCCTGCACCGCGCCGACGAGTTTGCCGGCACGGGCATTGGCCTCGCCAACGTCCGCCAGATCGTGCACCGCCACGGCGGCCGCGTGTGGGCCGAGGCGGTGGCCGGCCAGGGCGCCACGTTCTATGTATCGCTGCCGCCGGAGGGCGCGCAGCCGAAGGAGGCCTCGTGAAAGCCGAGATACGCCGCATCGTGCTCGCGGAAGACGATGCGAATGACGCGGAGCTGACGTCGCTGGCGCTGCGATCGAACAAGCTGGCGAACGAGATCATCCGCACGCGCGACGGCGCCGAGACGCTGGACTATCTGCACCGGCGCGGCGCGTACGAGAAGCGCGAGCCGGGCAATCCCGCGCTCGTCCTGCTGGATCTGAAAATGCCGCGCGTCGACGGCATCGAGGTGCTGCGCGCGATCAAGTCCGACCCCGCCCTCCGCACCATCCCCGTGGTCGTCCTCACGTCCTCGCGCGAGGAGCCCGACCTGAAGCTGTGTTACGAGCTCGGCGTCAACGCTTACGTCGTCAAGCCGGTGGAGTTTGCGGAGTTCGTCGAGGCGGTGAAAACGCTCGGCGGCTTCTGGGCGTTCATCAACCAGCCGCCGTCGAGCAGTTCGCGATAGAAAGGGAAGTGGGCCGCGAAGGGATCGAACCTTCGACAATCTGGTTAAAAGCCAGGTGCTCTACCACTGAGCTAGCGGCCCGCAGGACGGTCGTCGGTTGGCGGTAGCCGGTTGTCGGTGCGACCTGGATCTCACTGACAACCGGTTACCGGTTACCGCCAACTAGTGTACGACGAACGGCACTTCCGCGCGGATGTTGGCGAACTCCATCACGAACGTGGCGCCTGACGGCGTGTCGACGAGATTGATCGTCAGCGTTTCCACCGGCGTGTCGAGCAGCTTGACGCTCGCGTCCACGCGGCCGGCGTCCTGCTTCTCGTCGTACTGCGTGCCCCACTGGCCGGTCTGCTTGTTGATGATCAGCTTGCCGGCGGGGGCGTCTGGCGTCGCGCCCGCGAGCGGCAGCGCATAGAGCGTGTAGGTGCCGGCCGGCAGGTGGACGCTGCCGAACATCAGGTCCTTGTTCGTCTTGAGCGTGGTCGCCTCATCCGCGCCCATGCGCCAGACGATGCCGGGCTTGTGGAGGCCGTCGGGCCCGAAGATCGTGCGGCCCTTCACCGACGGGCGGCCGTACTCGATCGTGATCGTCGCGCCGTCGATGGTCCACTCGCTGCGCACGTGCGGGCTGCCGCCCTTGCCGGGATGGATCTGCGTGGTCTTGGCCGCCTGGAACGCGGCCAGCGGAGCGGCCACGGCCAGTGCCGCACACGCCGCGAGTACGAATCGTCCTGTCTTCATCGGTCCTCCGAAGGGGTTAGAGAATCTTCTGCCCGAGCGCCGAGAGCGCGAGCTCGGCGCCGAGCGTCGCCGTCTGGTTCTGGTTGTCGAGCACCGGGTTCACTTCGACGAGATCGAGCGACGTGAGCAGGCCCGAGTCGGCCACCATCTCCATCACCATGTGCGCCTCGCGATAGTCGAGGCCGCCTTTCACCGGCGTGCCCACGCCGGGCGCAATCGACGGGTCGCACACGTCGAGGTCGAACGAGACGTGGATCCCGCTCGTGCCGGCGCTCGCATACGCGATCGCCTGTTCCATCACTGTGGCGATGCCGAGCCGATCGATGTCCTTCATCGTGAAGACGCGCACGCCCGACGCCTTCACCTGGTCCTTTTCGCGCTCGTCGAGATTGCGCACGCCAATCAGCACCGTGTTGGCCGCGTCGAATTTCGGCGAGCGGCCGCCGATGCTCGCGAGTTCGGCCGGCTCGGTGCCGAGCAGCGCCGCCAGCGGCATGCCGTGCACGTTGCCGCTGCCGGTGCTGGCCGGCGTGTTCATGTCGCCGTGCGCGTCCACCCACAGCAGGCCCAGGCGTCCGCCTTTCGCGTGCGCGAAGTCCGCCGCCGCGCCGGCCGATCCGGCCGCGATGCTGTGATCGCCGCCCAGCACCACCGGCACGCCGCCTTTCGACAGCGCCTGCCCGCACAGCTGATACACCTTCTGGCAGACCTTCGCGATCTCGCGGATATACCGCTTGCTCTCGTCGCGCGCCGTGCGCGTTTCGGGGATGGGCGTGTCCACGTCGCCGTGGTCGAACACGTTGTGCCCGAGCATCGCCAGGCGCTCGCCGATGCCGGCAATGCGCAGCGCGGACGGGCCCATATCGACGCCGCGGCGGCCGCCGCCAAGGTCCATGCGAACGCCGATGATGTGGATGGTTCTGGGCTGTGCGGCTGCCATGTCTGGGGAATGTTGTACTATACGGTACGTTTTTTGGCCGCCCTGCCCGGGTGGCATACGGATGGGCTTAATAATGAAGAGATTTGATGTCGGTGATCGCGTGGTGGAGCCTACCTACGGGCACGGCAACGTCGTGTCGGTGGAAGACGACTACATGCGCATCGAATTCGATGAGCACGGCACCAAGAAGTTCCTGATCAGCCTCGCGAAACTCGAGCGCTCGACGGAACCCGGCGCCAAGAAGAAGCGCAAGGTTTCGAAGAAGAAGGCCGCGGCCGCCGCGGCCCCGGCCGAACCCGTCGCGTAGCCTCACTGGGGCAGGCCTCCGCCTGCCCGTTTTCCCCTACCGCTTATAGGTCAGCGACATCCCCTCACCGGAGGGCTTCACAATCGTCGTCCACGCCTGTGGATGGCGCTCGATGGCGTCGAGGAAATCTCCCATCTCGCTCCGCTTGTTGACCACGTTGTGGGCGACGAACAGGCCGCCCTTGTCGATGCGCGGGAAGACCATGTCGAAAAAGGCCTTGTAGTCCTTTTTCCACGCGTCGAGAAACACCAGGTCGAATGTCCCCGGCACTTTCGGAATCTCCTTGAACGCGTCGCCCGAGACGACCTGGACGATGTCGGAGAGGCCGGCGCGTTTGACGTTGGCGGCCAGTTCCTTCGCGCGGACAGGGTCGTATTCGATCGTCACCAGGCGCCCGCCCGTGGCGCGCAGGCCGAGCCCGATCCAGATGGCGCTGTAGCCGCTGGCGCCGCCGATCTCCAGCACGCGCTTTGCGCCAGTGGTGGCGGTCAGCACGCGCAGGAATCGGCCATCCTCGTCAGAAACTGCCAGCTGCCCCGTGTCGCGCTTGCGAATTTCGGACAACACCTGCATCGGGTCGGGCCGCGTCTGAGCCGACGCAGAAACGGACACCAGCAGCAGAAATACAAACAGTCTTTTCATCGTTTCCTATGGTCTCTGGTCTCTGGTCTCTGGCCTCTGGCCTCTGGCCGCTGGCCGCTGGCCGATCAAGATCCCGTGGTAACCAATCCCCTCGCGAGCGACACGAGGTCTTCGAGCCAGAGTGGCTTGAAGCGCACCGCCGCGCCGAGCGCGCGCAGTTCGTCCATCACCGGCTCCCCCATGAAGTAGTCGCCGGTCACGATGGCGACGGGGACGTCGGCGAGGGCGGGGGTTGCGCGGACTTTGCGCAGAAACTGCAACCCGTTGATGATGGGCATCCGCATGTCCAGGATGATGGCGTGCGGGTGCAGCGAGCCGGCCAGCTCCAGCCCCTTCTCGGGGTCCAGGGCCGTGGTCACCTCATAGCCTTCCAGCCGCAGCATCCGCGAGAACGTCTCCGCCACCGCGCTGTCATCGTCCACGATCAGGATGGAGCGGGGCGTGCCCTCCGGGGGCGGCGTGGGCAGCATAAGTACCCTGAATTCTGCCATATCCGGCCCAGCGGACTCATGCTAGCATTCCGTGCATAAACGTCCCTGGGTCATACTGACTCCACAGGGCTGCCCGGAGGGCGCGTTGTCCATTTATGTACGTCCGGTCCGCGAGCAGATCGAACACGACCGGGTCATCCGGCACCTCCAGGCCAAGCTGAAACGGAAATACGACGTCACCGCGAACGTCGGCGCCGACCAGACGGCCGCAAGCGTAAAGCTCGGGCCCCAGACGGTTTATCCGGATCTGGTGCTGCTGGAGGGGGGCAAGAAGCTGGCCGGCGTGATCGAGGTCGAGACCGGCGAATCCGTCCATCACCTCGAGGCCATGGCGCAGTGGGCGCCGTTTGGCCGGCTGAAGGTGCCGTTTCACCTCTACGTGCCGGTGCAGTCGGCAGATATTGCCAAGCGCCTGGCGGCCGACCTCGACGCCCACATCACCGAGCTCTGGAGCTATCACTCGATCGGGGATCAGATTCGGCTGACCATGGTTCAGAAAACGCCTGTGCCCGGCGAGGCCCGCCGGAAGGCGGACCGGGAGCGGGCGGCGGAGAAGCGCGCTGCCGACGCGAAGCCGGCGCCGCGCGCCGCGAAGGCCCCGGCAAAGGCCGGTGGCAAGGCGAATGGCAAGTCGGGCGGGAAGGCGAACGGCAAGGCTGGCAAGGCCAACGGAGTGAAGGCCAGGCCGGCGAGCCCCGCGAAGGCCGCGAAGCCGAAGCCGCGCGCCGCTGCCAAGGCTGCGCCGCGCAAACCCGTCCGTAAGGCGAAGCCCGCGCCGGCGAAGAAGGCCGCCCGCGGCGCCGCGAAGCGCAGGTAACGCGCGCTGGCCGCCAGCGCAGGTAAAAAGACGGCCGTTACACCCGTGCCATTTGTCAGATACGCCCGCGACCGCCGCGGGTACGAAACGCTCTACGTCATGCACGCCTTCGAGGGATCCGAAGGCCACCCGGGCTCCCGCGCCGCCCGCGTGCGCGTGCTGTACGCCTGCCGCACCGTCCCCTACGCCAAAGTCGGCCGCATGACGATCGACGAGTCCGTGCAGCGCCGGCTCGAAACGGCGTACCCCAAGCTCACCTTCGACTGGCCGAAACTGCTCAAGGAAGCCGCCCAGTCCGCCCCTCGTCCGGAGCGGACGCAGGAGCAGAAGCAGGAGATGCGGAGGGGGAGAGGCGGCCGCAAGAAAGAGGGGCGGGGGCAGGCACAGCAGAACCAGCCCCAGCAGAACCAGCCCCAGCAGGTTCGAGAGGTTCGAGGGGTTCGAGAGGTTCGAGAGGTCCAGGTTCCGGCCTCCGAGCCCGGTCAGGTTCCTGTTGCCCCCGAGCCGCTCGAGCCTATAACCGAGCTGATCGAGTGGAACCCCCCGGTGGAGCAGGCGGCGGAACCCGCCGAACCCGCCGAACCCCTCGAACCCCTCGAACCCCTCGAACCCCTCGAACCCCTCGAACCCCTCGAACCCTTCGAACCCTTCGAACCTGTAGTTGGTTCTCTGGACATCGACCGTTCCTGGCCCGTCGTTGAGGTGATCGGCGCCGATCGGGCGCTGCTGCTTCGTGGCCGCTATATCGAGCTGGCCTCCAAGGTCCTCTCGCGCGTCCACGAGCCGGCCGCCCGGCGCCGTCTGTTTGCCGAGGCCGCGCGTCTGAATCCCGGGGGCTGGACCACCGCCGAAGCGGCCCGGGCCGGCGTGGCGTCGTTCGAGGCAGCCTACGCGCGACTGGCCGAACAGCTCAGGCAGCAGCCCCCGCTATAATTGAAAGCGCAGGTACCGCTGCCTGCATACCATCATGAAATACATGCACGTTCGCGCTACTGCGGCGCTCCTCGGTGTGGCTGTTTCTGCCGCGATGCTCGCGCAGGCCGCGCCGTCGGCACAGGCTCCGCAACAGCCCACCATTCGCCGCTCGATCGAACTCGTCCGCAGCGACGTCATCGTCCGCGACCGGGAGGGACGATTCATCCCGGATCTGAAGAAGGAAGAATTCGTCATCAGCGAAGACGGCGTGTTGCAGGAAATTGCAACGATGGTGCTGTCCAACGGTGGGCGAATCTACAACATCGCAGCGCCGCCGCCGATGGCCGCGCCGGAAGGCATCATCCTGCCGCAGACACGGCCGGCGACCGATGCCTCGGGGCGCATTTTCATCATCTTCATCGACGACCAGCATCTCGATTTCCGCAACACGGGCAGAATCCGCGATCTGTTGAAGAAAGTGGCGACCCAGCTGATTCACGATGGCGACATGTTCGGCATTGTGTCGTCGGGCCCCTCGTCGATCGCGGTGGACCTGACCTACGACCGCAACCGGCTCGACGAGTCGATCAAGAAGGTGTCAGGCAACGGCCTGAAACCCGAAGAGATCATGCAGGCGCCCGAAGGCGTGCAGGGGCCGAGCGAAATCCGGCACCGCGCGCACGTGGCGTTCTCCACCGTCAACGACATCCTGCAGAAACTCGAGAAGGTGACCGACCGCCGCAAGGCGTTCGTGTACATCAGCAACGGGTACGACTTCGACCCGTTCCCCGACTACCGCATGACCGACGACCGCGAGTGGGGCGACATGATGCGCGGCGGACGCAACTCGCAGGACACCGGCGAAGACCCGTTCATGCGGCAGATGCAGGGCAATCAGTTTTCAGACGCGGATCTCGCGATGGAGCTGGCGTACCTGACGCGCGCCGCGAACCGCGCGAACACGACGTTCTACACGATCGACCCGCGCGGCCTCGTGGGCGGGCCCGACATCGACGTGAACATCAGCCCCACCGAGTGGGCGCAGCACGTGCGCAAGTCGACGGATACGCTGCGCGTGATCGCGCAGCAGACGGGCGGGTTCGCCATCGTCAACTCGAACAACTTCGAGAAGGGGCTCGAGCGCATCGACAACGAGACGAGCGACTACTACGTGATCGGGTACTACTCGACCAACCCCGATCCCACCAAGCGCACGCGCCAGATCAAGATCGAAGTCACGCGCCCGAACCTGAACGTGACCTACCGGTCGTCGTACACGCTCAAGCCGCTGCCGAAAACCACAGGGCGATAGAGCAAGCCGGAAGCCGAAAGCCGGAAGCCACAAGCCTGAAGCCGGAAGTCTCAAGCGCTTTTCAGCGAGCGTCTTAAGGCTTTCGGCTTCAGGCTTGCGGCTTTAATACGAGCCACCGCGGCACGCAAGTACTGTTCGTCCAGCTCAATCCCCACATAGTCGATGCCGAGCTGCGCGCAGGCAAGCGCGGTGGTGCCGAGGCCGTTGAACGGATCGATCACCTGCGTCACGCGGTCGAGGCCGTGCAGGCGCAGGCAGAACTCCGGCAGTTTGGCGGGGAAGGTCGCCGGGTGCGGCCGGTCGCGATCGCGCTTCTGGATCGTGTCGTACGGAATGAACCACGCGTTGCCGCGGCAGCGCGTGCCGGCGCCCGATCCCTGCCAGCGCGCGATGTTCGAGGCGTCCTGATAGGGCACGCCAAGCGCGCGGCGGTCCAGCGGCGTGCGGCCGTCCGGCGAGAAGTGAAAGACGTACTCGTGACAGTCGTTGACGAAGCGGTCGCTGTTGATCGGCTTGTAGTGGCCCACCGCCAGCGTCTTGTCGAGCCCGGCCGCCTTGCCGGCCGCCTCGGCGTCGATGGCAATCGACTTCACCCAGTGCAGCGTGTTCTGCAGCGCAAACTGCTTGCGCGCCACCTGCGCCACATCCATGGCAATCCACGGGTCGGTCGGCTTCGATCCGACGTTCAGGAAGAACGACGCCTCGGGCGCCAGCACGCGCTTGAGCGAGCGCATCCAGGCCTCTGTCCAGGCCAGATACTGTTCTCTCGGGAGGTCATCGGCGTAGCTCCGGTACTTGACGCCCAGGTTGTACGGCGGCGACGTGATGGCCACCGACGCGGCCGACCGGGGCAGCACCGGCAGAATCGAGAGACAGTCCCCCAGATAGAACCGCAGGGTGGCGCCATTGACCTCCACCACCTCCGCCGGCTCCGCCATCGTCCTCTTAGGTAGAGCAAGGGCCATATCAGGCCTCTTATCGGTACGAGGCCAGGGCCAGTACAGAGCAATTCAGAGGTGGTGAGTTAAGAGTTGAGAATTACTGAGGGATTGGGAGGATTGACGGGAGTTGCGGGGCAAAACAGGTCCGGCCGGGCGCAGGCGCCCGGTCTGGCAGGGAGGGGAAGGATCAGGCGCCGAGGGCGTTCGGGTTCGCGACCGTGAAGCCGTGCGTCACATCGCCCGGCGCAATCGCGTGGTTGCGGCGATGGCCATGGTGGCCGCAGCCGTTTCCCTTTTCCTCGACGTACACGAGCTCGCGATTCGTGGCGATCTCACGGTAGGTGCCCGTGAGGCAGCCGCAGTCCAGGTTCGAGAATCCGAGCAGACGAACGAGATTGCTCATACGAAACTCCGTGGCCGACAGCTAAGCAATCGGTGTGCCCGATTGCGTGTTCTCCTACTTAGACGCCGGCGCGCGAAAAAGTACTCATAAAATGGCGTGCGATTGGATCGACACACCGGAGGATTGAATGTTTGACGTACTCGGATGGGCCCTTGCCGCAGTTTTGTCAGCGGCGCCCGCGCAGAATCAGCCGTCCCGGCCCGCGCAGAATCAGCCGTCCCCGCTCACGCAGAATCAGCCGGCCGCGCCTGCACAGAATCTGATCGCCGCCCCCGATGTGGCTGCGGCGCTCGAGCGCGTCAAGGAGCTCGAGCCCTGGGTGATCGACCAGCAGATTTCGCTGTGTGAGGTTGAGGCGCCGCCCTTCAAGGAACAGAAGCGGGCCGAGGCTTACAAGGCTGTGTTCGAGTCGATCGGTCTGAAGAACGTCCGCATCGATGCCGTGGGCAATGTGCTTGGCGAGCGGCCGGGCACGGGCGGGCCGTCGGCGCCGCACCTGGTGTTCTCGGCGCATCTCGACACGGTGTTCCCCGAGGGCACGGATGTCGGCGTGACGCGGAAGGGCAACGTGCTGGTGGGGCCTGGCATTGGCGACGACTGCCGCGGTCTGGCGGTCGTGCTTGGTGTCGTGCGCGCGCTCGACGACGCGAAGGTGGCGACGCCGGGGACGATCACGTTCGTGGGCACGGTGGGCGAAGAGGGGCTTGGGGATTTGCGCGGCGTGAAGCATCTGTTCAGCACGGAGCTGAAGGGGAAGATTGACCGGTTCGTGTCGGTCGACGGTTCGGGGTATGGCATCACGCACGTGGCGGTGGGCAGCAAGCGGTATCGCGTGACCTACAAGGGGCCGGGTGGTCACAGCTATGGCGCGTTCGGCAACGCGAATCCGATTCACGCGCTTGGCCGCGCCATCGAGGCCATCAGCCGGTTCACCGTGCCGGCCTCGCCGAAGACCACCTTCAATGTGGGCCGCGTCGGCGGCGGCACGTCGGTGAATTCCATCCCCTTCGAGGCGTGGATGGAGGTGGACATGCGGTCGGTGAGTCCTGAAGCGCTCGGCACGCTCGAGAAGCGGTTTCTCGACGAGGTGCAGGGCGCGCTTCGCGCCGAGAACGCGCGCTGGAACGGCCGCGGCGCCATCACCGTCGACGTCGCGGTCGTCGGCGACCGTCCTGCCGGCCGGATTCCGGACGATGAGCCGGTGGTGCGGGCGGCGGTGAGCGTCACGCGCATGCTGGGGCTGCCGGTGTCGCTGGACGAGGGCTCGACCGACGCGAACGTGCCGATCAACCTGCGCATCCCGGCGATCACGATCGATGGCGGCGGCCGCGGCACCGGCGCGCACTCGCTCGACGAGACTTTCGACACGACCGACTCGTGGAAAGGCACGCAGCGCGCCCTGCTCGTCGCCATCGCGCTCGCCGGCCGCGACAAGTAGCCGCGCGCGGGCGCGACGGCTCGCGCACGACCAGGCACGCGCGCGGGCGCGACGGCCCAGGACCACGCCGCCGCGGCCGCGATCCCGTCGCCGAGCAAACCTGCAGCGAGCCGGCGTGGGCCGTGACGGGGGCGGCCGCGAAGTCTCCTGTCTACACGCGCTGCGCGGCCACCTCCTCGCCGAAAAAGACGACGGCTTCGTGCGCGTTGTGGGCGCGGCAGCGGAGCTGGATGTTGTCTACGGTCGCCAGCCCTCCGGCGGCGTAGGGCACGACGTGGTGATATTCGAGCCGGCCGCGCTCGATGCACCGGCCGTCGGGCCCTGTGAACGCGCATCGCGCCGCGTCACGCATCCACACCGCGCGCCGCACATCTATCGGCACGCGCCGCGACGTCGCGGCGCCCGCGCGCTTTTCTTTCCCCGCGCGCGGCCGGGCGCCGAGTCCTGTCTTCTTCTTCTCCGCGTCGGCAATCAGCAGTGTGAGCGCCTTCTTCACGATGGCCGCGATGTCGCCCGACGGAATCTGATGCCGCAGCAGCGCCTGCGCGTACCGCAGCTTGTCGTGCGTGTCCTGGTCCGCGGTGAACTGCACCTTGTAGCGCGCGGCGGAAAGGGGAGCGACGCTGGCCGGCGCGGGAGGAGATACGCGCGCGGCGAGTGACGATGAGGAGGGGAGCGTCGGCGAGGCGACGACCTGACCGGAAGCCGCGGAGGAATGCGGAGACGCTGCGAGTTGTTGCGCAGCGGCTCTGAGGCCCGGTGCCGTCCCGACCTGCCCCGACGCGGCTCCGATCTGCGCCGCCGCCGCCCCGTCCTGCACCGCGAGCCCATGTTGCGGCGCCGGGTCTGTCGACGCATCGCGCGTGCCTGCAGCTGCGAGCGCAACCGCAACATCGAGCAGCGCCGGCGTGACGGCTGCTTCAGTTGCGTGCACACCGCGCACGGGTTGTTTCCGCACGACATCCGGCACGTCCGGTTTCGGAAAGCGCTCGGCGAGCACGCGCTCGACTTCGCGCTTGCTCTTGAAGCTCGCGGCGGCGATGAGCTCGGCGACCTCGCCGGGGTTGTCCGGCGTGAGGTGCGGCGCGATGAGGACAGCCGTGGACAGCGACAGCTCGCCCTGCATCAGCGCCGACAGTACTTGAGGACAGGCGCGCGACACGCGCGCAACCTCGATGCGTTTGTAGGCCGCAGGTTCTGACAACCGGAGGCCTCGCGTGCAGTAATCAAACATGCAGGAGAAGCCTTCCGACAGAAACAACCGGCGCTGGTCGACTTCCCTGAGGGCTTCGACGAGAGATGCAGTGGCTTCGCGCTCGCGCGCAACCAGCCGCTTCGTTTCGGCCAGAAGTGCTGCGTTCGAGAAGGATGAAAGGCGCGTCATGCTCAAAAGTAACTGCGAGCTATGACAGATCAGGTCACGCCGTTTGGCCTGCTCTTTGCGCGACTCGCCCCGGGGCGAGTTCTGAGAAATTCGTGCCAGGCACCGGAGCACGCGCGCCTCGCACGCGCAAGGTCCGCATGCGCGCACGTCGCACGTCGCGCCCGCCGCACGCGCCGGCAACGCGCGCCTCGCAACGGCACGGGCGCACGCGAAGCACGCGCGCCGCACGCTGGCGCCGCACGCCGCGCGCTCGCACGCCGCACGCACCACACGCCGCGCGTGCGTCACCAGCTCGCGCTACTTCAGCACGTCTTCGAAACGTTTCTGATCTTCGGCGCGTTGATGCCCGGCGGCGCGGCGGGCGGTCCACACACGCAAGGCGGCAAACGCGTGGATGACGCCGATGCCGGCGATCTCCGCCGATGTCGCGCCAAGCAGCGCGGCCAGGAAGTTCACGATGATGGCCGCGGTGAAGGGAAGCGCGAACAGCGCGTCGGCCGGACGTGTTGATGGCCGGTGGCCTGCGCCGAACGCCGCGATGGCCGACTCCCACATCGGCTGCGAGAGCGCGGCAGCCCGCGCATGCGCGACCGTCTCCACAGGGCCGCCGCCGGCATGTGTCGCGCCGCCGGCGCGCGTCCCGCCGCCAGATTCGTAACGCACGTACAAATACCGTCCGATGCGTTCGATGCCGATGTGCAGTTGATGCACCGCTTCGAAGCCGGACATGAGCAGAATCAGCGGCAGCAGCGACGCCAGCGGCAGCGAGATGAACGCGGCCATCAGGCCGGTGACCACCGCCCAGACGGCCAGCGTCGCGACAAACAGCACCACGCGCAGTGACCCGCGCTCGCGCACCGTCGCCCGCAGCTGCCGAAACTCCTCGCTACCGAGCGTGCCCGGCGACCCGTCCTGTGGCTCCATCGCAGGGGGATTGTACTTGCGTCCGGTTTCGTGTACTCTCCCGGCGTCAGTTGGCGGTCCGCGAAGGCCGCGCAGAAGGCGAGCGGGTCGGCCGGGCATCTCGGTCGCCTCGGGCGCCTCGCTCGGCTCGGGCGCCTCAGTCGGCTCGGGCGCCTCAGTCGGCCCGGGCGCCTCAGTCGCCTCGGTCGCCTCGGGCGCCTCGGGCGCCTCGGGCGCCTCGGGCGGTCGGTCGTCGTCGTCGCCGTCGCCGTCCTCAGTCGCCCGTCGCCAAGCTCGGCTGTAGCCCGCCGACGCCTTGGCGCGGAGTTTGGATGTGCTGGACCGCGGGGCTCCTGAATGCCGCTGAGGTCCGTTAACCGTTGCAACACAGGAACTTGGCGTGTTACGCTGCGTCCGTTCCCATCAACACGGCGCCTCCGGATGTCGGATGCGCCCACAGCGCTTTCCCAGCCGCTGTGCATCGACAACTTTCCGGGGCGACGGCTCTAAAGGCTTTTGGAGGGCGTAGTGCGCACGGGCAACCTGATTTCTCGGCTTTTCGCGGTCGCTGTGGCGGCAGGCGTCGTTCTGCCCGCGGGTCCGCTGGCCGCGACGCCCGCTGCCGCCTCGCCGCTTCCGGTCTCCAGTCCCCTCCCCGCTGAATCCACCGCCGCGCCGGCCGCGAAGACCCCGAAGGCCACGGCCGCGCCGCAGCGCAAGAAGAAGCAGACCGCCGCGCAGAAGCGCGCCGCCGCGCGCCGGGCTGCCGCCCGCGCCCGCGCCGCCGCCAAGGCGCGCGAGGCCGCCGCCGCCCGCGCCCTCAAGGCGGCCATGACGCCGCAGTACCGCACCGACGCCGCCGGCAACACCGTGCCCGACGTCCGCGCCGAAGCCGCCATCGTCTTCAACCCGCAGACCGGCGAAGTGCTCTGGGAAGAGAACTCGCGCGCGCCGCGCTCGATCGCCAGCATCACCAAGGTGATGACCGCCATCGTGTTCATGGCCGACGAGCCGGATCTGAACGAGTGGGTCACCGTCGACCGCAGCGACGTCACCAACGCGTCGGTCACGTACCTGCGCGCCGGCGAGCGCATCAAGCTGGGCGACCTGCTGCACCTCACGCTGATCGCGTCGGACAACGGCGCCGCCCGCGCGCTCGCGCGCACGTCGGAAGGCGGCATGCAGGGCTTTCTCGCGCGCATGAACGAGAAGGCCAGCCAGCTCGGGCTGCAGTCCACGCGCTTCGCGGATCCGTCGGGCCTCGACGCCAACAACATCTCGTCGGCCTACGACGTGTCGCACATGATCTCGTTCGCGGCCGGCGATCCCACGATCGGCGGCGTGATGCTGAAGCAGTCGCACAGCCTCTATACCGATCGCCGCGCCATCAACATCAAGAGCACGAACAAGCTGCTCGGCGATGCGCCCATCACGGCCGCCAAGACCGGCTACACCACGAAGGCCGGCTTCTGCTTCGCGTCACTGCTGCGCATGCCCGACACCAACCAGCAGGTCGCCGTCGTCGTCCTCGGCGCGAAGTCGAGCATGAATCGCTTCTGGGAGACCCGGCACCTGTTCAACTGGGTGCTGGGCAAAGCAGGAGAGCTGTTTACGCGTTAAATCCCTTCGCAATCGCGGCCGCGTCGAGCGGCAGCGTCGCAATCAGATCCACTTCGGCCAGGAACGGGCGCGTGGCGGTGCGGCCGTCGAACGCCTTCAGATAGCGGCCGCACTTGCCGCACGCATAAATCCGGTAGAACCCGTCGCGGCTCGCAAACGAGGAGATCGCCTGCTGGTCGTCGTTGCCGCAGCGCGCGCACGCCCAGGCGTGCCAGGGCCACTGCGTGCGGCAGCGATGGCAGCTCAGATGCCGCCGGCCGTCTTTCGCAATCACCGCGAAGTCGGCGTCCGCTCCGCAGGCGGGGCATGACGAGGCGTGCCAGGCGGAGAGGTCGAGGCCGGTCAGCGCGGCGGATGCGGCGCGCGCCATGAACGGCCGCATGGCCGTGTCGAACACTTCCTGCAGGCCTTCGGAGATCGGCTCGGTGCCCGGGTCCGCGCTGGCGTCAAACCAGCGGATCAGGCAGCGCTCGAGCGCCGGCGTCTCGCCGCGCACCAGTGACAGCACGGTGGCCGAGTCCTCGGCCGGCAGCGCGCCCACGAGATCCAGCGCGCGCGCCACTTCCCGCAGCGCGAGGCGCACGTCGCTCCAGTCGAAACGGAAGTCGGCAAACGAGAGAATCCGGGCGCCCTCGGCCAGGCGCGCCTGCCGGGCCTCGGTGGCCGCCAGCGCCGGCAGCGGCGCCCGCGCGGCCACGCGGCGCATGATCTGCGCAAGCTCAATCTGGAGATCGGCGGCGGGCGCCAGGTCGGGCTGCGTTTCCTTCAACTCACGCAGCGCCATGAGCACCGGCGGATCGCTGGCCCGGCGCTCGGGATGGGGAGAGGAAGACACCTCTAGATATTAGCTCAGCTGGCGAACGCGGCGGGCCAGCTCAGTTCAATGGAAATGGGAAACTGGAAAATGGAAATTGAATGAAAAATCAATTTCCATTTTCCACTTTCCACTTTCCAATGCCCTTAAACAGAAAAGGCCGGAGGGTGAGTCCCCCCGGCCTTTTCTGCGAGTAAGGGCCCCGCTAGAAGCGCAGCACGGCGCCGAGGCGGAACCGGCGGGCCTGGTTGAGGCCGGTCGGCGTGAAGTAGGTCGATCCCGACCGCGTGGTGCGGTTGGTGATCGTCGACGCGTTGAACAGGTTGAAGCCCTCGAAGGTCAGGCCAAGCCGGCGGCGATCGCCGAGGTTGAACTGTTTCTCGAGCTTGCCGTCCAGCTGCTTGCGCGCGTCGAGGCGCTGCGAGCCGCGCGGCTCGGCAAACACTTCGCGGTTGATGTCGATGCGCTGCCGCACGGTGCGCGTGAAGGTGCCGCCGCTGGTATAGAAGTACGCCAGCGATCCGATCACGCCCCACGGGCCGCGCGCCATGCCCAGCACCTTGGCGATGTGCGTGTTGTCGTTGGTCAGCCGCCCGTCGCGGAGCGGCTGGAACCGCGGATCGAGGTTCGGGTTGTCGTATTCGGCGCTGTTGCCGAAGTTGCCCGTGTTGTTGATGTTGCCCTCGATCTTCGACACGACCCACGACGCCTGCATCATCCACCGGTTGGCAAACCGTTTTTCGGCCATGAACTCGACGCCGCGATACTCACGGTACGCGCCCTCGGGGTTCGTGACGAGGAACCGGTTGCTGTCAGGATCGGAATCCTGCCGATAGAAGTCCAGCGTTCCGCCCGGGTCATCGCTGTTACCCAGGATGTTGTCGGGGCCCGGGTCGGGCCGGACGACTTTCGACCAGCCGCTGGTGTCGGTGAGCATGTCGTCGATGAAGTTCGTGTTCTTCCGGTAGATGCCGGTGACGCCTACCGAGAAGTTGCTGAACAACTCGTGCTGCACGCCCAGGATCGCCTGATCCATGCGCGGGTGCTTGATGTCGGGATCCATCGTGTGGACGGAGCCGCCCGACGTGATCTGATAGGGCCCGGCAATCACGTTGGTCGTCCCCGGATCGAGATAGGAGATGAAGAACGGATTCGAGGGCGTCAGCAGATCGTAGTAGCTCGACTTCGCGCCGTCGTAGTAGCGGCCCCAGTGTCCCTTGAACACCGTGCGGCCGTTGCCGAGCAGGTCGAAGGCGAAGCCGATGCGCGGACCCCACGACGTCGTCTTGAAGACGGTGTCGCCGCCCGAGTCGTTGAGCGTCTTGAGGAAGCCGCGGTTGTGATCGACGCGGATGCCGGGGTTGATCGTGAGGCGGCCGCCCACCTGCCACGAGTCCTGCGCGAAGGCGGACCAGCGCGTGTTGATGCTGTCGCGCAGGTAGCCGTCCCACATGTAGGCGTAGTACGGCACGCCGCTGTAGGCCACCACGTAGCCGCCGCCCGGATACCCGAGCTCGCTCTTGATGGTGGAGCGCTCGAACTCGGCGCCGAACTTCAGGCTGTGCTCGCCGGCGAAGCCGGACGCGAACTGCGTGATGCTGGCGTTGGCCTGGTTCCGCGTGCGATCGGCGTTGTAGTAGTAGTAGGAATTGACGGCGAAGATGTTCTCCTCGAAGTCCTTCCATCCCATCAGGTCATCGCCGGCGTACGGGCTGAGGTAGTAGTAGCCCCAGAAGCCCGAGTACTTGATGTCGAACACCGACGAGGGCGTGAGCACCTTCGTGTAGTTGATGTTCCACGCGGCTTCGGGCGAGTCCTGATGCACGGTGGCGATCGGCGCGGTCGTCGATCCGGCGCCGCGGCCGTCCACCTTGTACATGTCGGTTTCGAAGAAGCCGGTGAGCTGATCGGACTGGCCGACCTTCAGCGTGGGCTTGAAGAGGAAGCGCGGCGAATTCTCGATGCGCGCGTGCGGCCCCTTTTCGTTCCACTGGGCCGCCGTGTAGTGCGCGTTCACCGGCGGCGGATAGCCGGCCGGCGCCGTCACGGGGCGGTAGTACTGGAAGCTCGTGAAGAACCAGAGCTTGTCTTTCTTGATCGGCCCGCCGATCTGCGCCGTCGTGTCGGTGACGTAGTCGGTGGTCGGCGCCGTGAGATCCGGATTCGCTTCGAGGATCTCGTCGGTGGTGTTCGTGCCGGTCAGCGCGTCGTTCTCCCAGAGTGTTTCGAACAGGCCCGTGAAGATGTTGCTGCCCGATCGGAACAGGCTGTTGGAGGCGACGCCGGTGAAGCCGCCGAACTCGGCGTTGGCGCCGAGGCCGATGACCTGCACTTCCTGAATCCAGTTGTGGTTGGCGAACACCCAGATGGTGCCGCCTTCAGGATCGCTGACGTCCACGCCGTCGATCATGTAGGCGTTCGACGAGGAGCCGCCCGAGCCGTACGAGGAGTAGTTGTTCGGATTGACGCCAGGCGCGAGCAGCATGGCGCCCGGACCGAACCGGCTCGTGAACGGGATGAACTCCATGATTTCCTGCGGCAGGTTCTTCTGCGCCGAGGAGGAGCGGACGTCAACGACGGGCGCGGCGCCCGAGACCATGACGCTTTCCTGGAGTCCGCCGACAGACAGGGTCTGATCGGCCGTGATCGTCTGGCCAAGGAGTAGCCGGACGTTTTCGCGCTTGCTGGTGGTGAATCCCTGCAGTTCGAACGTCACCGTGTACAGCCCGGGCGCGAGCGACGGAAAGCGATACGTCCCGTTCGCTTCCGTGACCGTCGACAGCGAGCCGCTGATCAGAGCGGGACTCGTTGCCGTCACCGTGACGCCCGGCACTGCGGCGCCCGATGTGTCGGTCACCGTGCCCGTGAGCACGGCGGTCTGACCGACTTGTGCGGCTGCCACGGCCGGGATGACCATCATCACGGCGGCGGTGAGCCACGGTAGGAGCCTCTTACGCATCAAGCACTCCTTGGTTTGGCCGAGGCGAGCCGGACCATCCGGATACACCTGAGCCTGTGCATGCACCGTGAATTCTGCGCCCGGACATCGGCTTTTAGCAACAGGAGTCTTAGACTAGGTGGGCGTGAAGCCGATTTTTGCGTTGCTCGCGGCCGCGTGGCTGGTGATGGGCGGGACTCCAGGCTCCAGTCTCCAGGCTCCAGCAGGCCCCAGGTACCTGGAGTCTGGAGCCCGGAACCTGGAGCCTGACGGCGTCCTCCTCATCACCATCGACACGCTTCGCGCCGATCGCGTGGGCGCGTACGGACACAAGACGGCGCGGACGCCGGCGCTCGACGCGCTGGCGGCGCGCGGCGTGCGGTTTGCCGACGCCACCGCGCACGCGCCGCTCACGCATCCCTCGCACGCGGCGATCATGACGGGCCGCTATCCGGGCGCATTCGGCATTCGCCTCAACGGCATGACGCCGCTGCCGCCCGACGCCGTGACGATCGCCGAGCGGTTCAAGGACGCCGGTTACGCCACCGGCGCGGTCGTGGCGTCGGTCATCCTCGACGAGGCCTACGGCATGGGCCAGGGCTTCGACTCGTACGACGACCGCATCGCGGTGGCGAGCGGCGACGTCGCGCTCAGCACGCTGCAGCGCCGCGCGAACGAAGTGACGGATCGCGCGCTGGCCTGGCTCGCCAGCCGAAGCGGACCTGGCCGCCCAGGCCTTGGCGAAGGCGGCACGGGCGGCCACTGGTTTCTGTGGGTGCACTACTACGATCCGCACCTCCCGTACGACGCGCCGCAAGTGCATCCGGCAATCGTGAATCGCCCGTACGACGCGGAAGTGGCCTACGTCGACACGCAGCTCGCGCGGCTGCTGCGCGGCGTCGACGCGGCGCGCACGCTCGTGGCCGTGACGTCCGATCACGGCGAAGCGCTCGGCGATCACGGCGAAGGCGATCACGGCTACTTCCTGTACGACTCGACGCTGAGCGTGCCGCTGATCCTCGCGGGACCGGGCATCACCGCACGCGTCGTCACCGAGCAGGTGCGCAGCATCGACATCGCGCCGACGCTGCTCGATCTCAGCGGGATCCACCAGCGCCCCCCCTCCGCCGTAGCTGCGGGGGGCAGGCCAGCCACCAGCAGCCAGCAACCCCTCGACGGCGAGTCCCTCCGCCCCCTCATGAACGGCGCCGCGCGCCGTGACGTTCCGCCGTCGTACGCCGAGAGCTGGTACCCCAAGCTGCACTTCGGGTGGAGCGAGCTGCGATCGCTGCGCGTAGGCGAGTGGAAGCACATCGCCGCGCCGAAGCCCGAGCTGTACGACCTGCGCACCGATCGCGGCGAGCTGAAAAATGTCATCGCGGCGCGCGGGCCGGTGGCCGCGCGCATGGCGGCGGACATGCAGCAGATCACGTCGCGCTTTTCCCAGGCGCCCGACGACACGCGCGCGGCCGCGGCGCCGGATCCCGAGGCGGTCGCTCGGATGCGCGCGCTCGGCTACGTCGGCTCGATGGCGCCGTCGGCCTCCACCAGCGGCGGCGACGACCCGAAAGATCGGCTCGACGACTACCTGGCGTACCGCATGCGCTTCAACCGCGCGCTCGGCCTGCTGTCGAAAGGCGCCGCGGCCGAGGCCGCCGCGCTGCTGCAGGATCTCGTCAAGCGCAACGTGCGCGCGTACGAGGCGCACCTGTATCTCGGCCAGGCCTACGCGGCGCAGAAGAAGTTCGATGCCGCGCTCGGCGAGTTCGATGCCTCGTCGCAGCTCAATCCCTCGAACGCGCAGCCGCACTTCGAGGCGTCGAAAGCCTTTGCCGCGAAGGGCGACACCGCCAACGCCGTGAAGCGCGCAACGCAGGGCCTCGCGCTCGATCCGCAGTCGTTCTACGGCCACTACACGCTCGGGACGATCCGCCTGCGCGCGAACCAGCCGACCGAGGCCGCCGCGGCACTCGCGAAAGCCGTGGCGCTCAATCCCGACGACCCGCGCGCGCGCGCCAACCTCGGCGAAGCCGCCATGCGCACCCGCGCGCTGGAGCTCGCGCGCCAGCAGTTCGAGAAGCTCGTCGCGCTCAAGTATCGCGTGCCCGAAGCGCACTTCAATCTCGGCGTCATCGCCGAGGCCCGCCGCGACATCGCCGCCGCGCGCACGCACTATCAGGCGGCGCTCAAGGCGAATCCAAGGTTCGAAGCGGCGCGGAAGGCGCTGGCGCGGATTAAATGACGCCGCGCGCACAGGTTCGAGCGGTTCGAGGGGTTCGAGGGGTTCGCTTGTCCTGGTTCGTCGTCGCGCTGGCGCTCGCTGCGCTCGCGTTTGTCGGTTGGCGTCAGCTGTCGACCGAATCGCTCACGACCGCCGGCGGCGCCTCGCTCGGCTCGCTGCCGCGCGGCGTCTCTCCCTCCGACCTCAACGTCGTCATCATCACGCTCGACACCACGCGGTTCGATGCGATGGGCTACGCGGGCGCGCCCGGCAATCCGACGCCGGCGATCGACGGGCTCGGGCGCGACGGCGTGATCTTCGAGCAGGCCGTGGCCTCGGTGCCGCTGACGCTGCCGTCGCACTCCACGATCTTCACGGGCACGCTGCCGCCGACGCATGGCGTGCGCGACAACGGCGGCTTCGTGCTCGACCCGCGCCACGTCACGCTCGCCGAGCGCCTGAAAGACCGCGGCTGGAAAACCGGCGGCTTCGTGGGCGCCTACGTGCTCGACGCGAAGTGGGGCATCGATCAGGGCTTCGATCACTACTTTGACGAGTTCGACCTGCGCAAGTACAAGCGCATCTCGCTCGGCGACGTCGCGCGTCCCGCATCGGAAGTCGTCGACGCTGCGCTGCCGTGGCTCGAGCAGAACGTGCGCAACAAGTTCTTCGCGTGGCTGCACTTCTACGATCCGCACACGCCGTACGATCCGCCCGAGCCGTACAAATCGCGCTTCCGCGATCGCCCCTATGCCGGCGAGGTCGCCTACGTCGACGCCCAGGTCGCCCGCGTCACCAACTGGCTTGCCGCCCGCAACCTCCTCGATCGCACCATCGTCATCGTCACCGGCGATCACGGCGAGTCGCTCGGCGAGCATGGCGAAGGCACGCACGGCCTCTTCATCTATGACGCGACGATGAGGGTGCCGATGGTGATGAGGACGCCGTATGGGGCGACGAGGGGGAGGCGCGTGGCGCAGGTGGTGCGATCGCACGACATCACGCCCACGGTGATGGAGCTGCTCGGCCTGCCGGCGGAGCCGGATCTCGAGGGCCGCAGCCTGGCGCCGTTTCTGGCGGGCGCGAAGCTCGACGACCTCGACGCGTATAGCGAGAGTCTGTACGCGCGCCATCACTATGGGTGGAGCGAGCTGAAGGCGCTGCGCGCCGGTCGCTTCAAGTACATCGATGCGCCGCGGCCCGAGCTGTACGACCTCGAGCTCGATCCCGGCGAGCGCGAGAATCTGTTCGAGGCGCGGCGGCCGCTGGCCGAGCGGCTGGGCGCGGAGCTGTTGAAGGCGGGCGCCGAGCAGGTGACGGACGGCGCGGCGCCGCAGGCGACCGTGGATCCGGAGACGCGCGAACGGCTGGCGGCGCTCGGCTACATCGGCAGTTTCGTGGCGACGCCGAAGACGGATGGCGAGAAGCTGGCCGATCCCAAGGACAAGATCGAGATCTTCAACCTGATGTTCGCGGCCAGCGAAAACGCGGGCAAGGAAACGCCGGAACAGGTGATTGCGCGTTTCGAGAAGGTGCTCGCGCAGGATCCGAATGTGCTCGACGCGTGGATCATGCTCGGCAACGAATATTTCAAGAAGCGCGACTATCGCGGCGCGATCGACAAGTATCAGCGCGCGCTGTCGATCAATCCGGACTACGACCTGGCGACGATCAACCTGGCGAGCGCGTATCGATCGATGGGCGACTACGACGCTGCCGTCGTCGGCTACGAGCGCTATCTCGCCAAGGATCCGAAGAACGCGTACGTCATCTATCAACTCGGCGAGCTGTATGTGGATATGGGCCGGCTCGACGAGGCCGAGTCCACGTTCAGGAAAGCCATCGCGCTCGACGAGCGTGTGGCCTCAGCCGAAAACGCGCTTGGGGTCGTGGCTTTCAAGCGCGGACAGCTCGACAAAGCCGAGCAGCACGCGCGGGCCGCATTAAAGAAGAGCGCGGACGTGAAGCTCGCGCATCACAACCTCGCGCTCATCGCTGAGCAGCGCGGCGACGTGGCGCGCGCCAAGCAGGAATATCGCGCCGAAATCGAGGCTCAGCCGGACGCCTGGAAAGCTGCCTTCAATCTTGCAAGGCTTCACGAACAGCTGCGGGAGCGCCCCGAGGCGGAGCAGGCCTATCGCAAGGCGCTGGAGATGAATCCGCGCTTCGCGGAAGGCTATTTCTATCTCGCGAAGTTCTGCCTCGACGCGGGGCGGCTCGAGGAGGCGGCGTTCAACGCGCAGAAGGGCCTGGAAGCCGGCCCGCGCTCGGAGTTCGCGCCGCTGGGACATTACGTGCTGGCCGACGTCTTCTCGCGTCAGGGCCGGCACGCGGACGCGGCCAGGGAGGCCGCCGCCGGCAAAGCGTTGGAGGGACGTGGCAAAGAAGCAGGTAACCGGTAACCGGAGGGCAACGAAGCTGCGCGTCCTCATGGTCGCCTCCGAGTGCGCGCCGTTTGCGAAGACGGGCGGGCTGGCCGATGCGGTGGCGGGGCTGTCGAGCGCGCTCGTGCGGCTCGGGCATGACGTCACGCTCGTGCTGCCCGGCTATCGCGGCCTGTCGGCGGATGCCGCCGATGCCGGCTACGTGTTCGTGCCGCTCGGCCATGGCCGCGGCGCGCACGCCTCGGGCGCCGACATGCGCACCGTGCAGCTGCGCGAGCTCACGACGGCCGACGGCGTGCGGCTGATTCTGGTCGACGAGCCGGTGTTCGCGACGCGCGAAACCTTCTATGGCGAGCACGGGGCCGACTATCCCGACAACGCCGCGCGCTTCGCGCTGCTGTCGCGCACCGCGCTGCAGTTCGCGGTCCAACCGGGGAAATTCAACCCGGTTGAATTACCCCGGTTCGACATCCTCCACGCGCACGACTGGCACGCGAGCCTCGCGCCCGTCTATTTGAAGACGCGCTACGCCGGCGATCCCGCCGCGCCGCGCGGGTCCGTGTTCACGATCCACAACCTCGCGTTCCAGGGCCTGTTCGACGTCGGCGAGCTGCCGACCTTCGATCTCGATCCCACCCTCTTCTCGATCGACGCGCTCGAATACTGGGGCCGCGCCAGCGCGCTCAAGGGCGGCTGCGTCTTTTCCGACTGGGTCACGACGGTGAGTCCGTCGTATGCGAAGGAGACGATTGAGTCGGAGCTCGGGTTCGGGTTTCAGGGCATCCTGAAAGCGCGCGGCGATCGGTACGTCGGCATCCTCAACGGCATCGACACGGAGGTCTGGAATCCCGAGACGGATCCGTATCTGCCCGCCAATTACAGCGCGACGGATCTCTCAGGCAAGGCCGCGGCGCGCGCGGCGGTGCTGCGCGAGTTCGGGATCGCGCACGCCGACGTGCCGCTGATGGGCATGGTGACGCGGCTGGCGCATCAGAAGGGCACCGATCTGGTGCGCGAGATGTTCCCGCGCATGGCCGACCGTGCGTCGCTCGTGCTGCTGGGCGCGGGCGATCCGCCGCTCGAGGACGCGTGGCGGCGCCTCGCCGAGGCGTATCCAGGCCGCGTGGGCGTGCGCATCGGCTTTGACGAGCGGCTCGCGCATCTGATTGAGGCGGGCGCCGACATGTTCCTGATGCCGTCGCGCTATGAGCCGTGCGGGTTGAATCAGATGTACAGCCTGCGCTACGGCACGCCGCCGGTGGTGCACGCGGTGGGCGGGCTGAACGATACGGTGAATGGCAGGAACGGCTTCAAGTTTGACGAGCCGACGGCCGAGGCGCTGCAAGCAAGTCTTGCTCTCGCCATCGAGGCGTGGGGAAACACGAAAAAGTGGCGCGCGCTCCAGCGCGCGGGCATGCAGACGGACTTCTCCTGGACCCGATCGGCGACTGAGTATGTCAAAGTGTATAGACGGGCATTGAGCGCTGGACGCTAGGCCCCGCAGTTAAAGAGGAGAGCGGATTCATGGCTTCGGAAAACGTGCAGACTTTCACGGACGGCAACTGGGACGGCTCGGTGCTCAAGGCGAATCAGCCGGTGGTGGTGGACTTCTGGGCCGAGTGGTGCGGACCGTGCCGCATGCTGGCGCCCACGATCGACGCGCTCGCGTCGGAGTTTCAGGGCAAGGTCGCGGTCGGCAAGCTGAACGTGGATGACAATCCCGAAACGGCCATGAAGTACATGGTGCGCGGCATCCCGACGGTCATGGTCTTCAAGGGCGGCCAGATGGTCGATCAGATTGTCGGCCTCGTCGACAAGGACTCGCTCAAGAAAGTCATCGATCGACACGTATAGCGCTATCGGGTCGATTTACCGTTTACAATTCGGCCACGATGCGCAACGTTCTCATCATCGGTTCCGGTCCCGCGGGTCTGACGGCGGCGCTCTATGCCGCCCGCGCCAATCTCAAGCCGCTGCTGATTGAAGGCCTCGAGGCGGGTGGGCAGTTGATGCTCACCACGCTCGTCGAGAATTTCCCCGGCCATCGCGACGGCATCATGGGGCCGGCGCTGATGGCCGAGATGCGCGCGCAGGCCGAGCACTTCGGCACCGAGATCATCCAGGGCAACGTGCAGGCCGTCGATCTCACGGCGCATCCATTTCGTGTGACCACGTCGGCCGGCGAGTACCTCACGCGCGCGCTCATCATCGCCACCGGCGCCTCGGCGAAGCTGCTGGGCCTGCCGTCCGAGCGCGCGCTCATCGGCCACGGCGTGTCGACGTGCGCCACGTGCGACGGCTTCTTCTTCCGCGGCAAGCCCATCGCCGTCGTGGGCGGCGGCGACTCCGCCATGGAAGAAGCCATCTTTCTCACCAAATTCGCCAGCCACGTCACCGTCGTCCATCGCCGCGACACGCTGCGCGCGTCGAAGATCATGCAGGACAAGGCGTTCGCGAACCCGAAGATCAGCTTCGAGTGGAACACCGAGATCGACGACATCATTGATGGGGGCACCGGCGCGGTGACGGGGATGAAGCTGCGCAACTCGAAGACGGGCGAGGAAAAGACGCTCGGCGTCGACGGCGTGTTCGTGGCCATCGGGCACACGCCGAACACGACGCTGTTCCGCGGCATGCTCGACATGGACCCGACCGGCTACATCTGCACGCACGACGGCACGCGCACCTCGATCCCCGGCGTGTTCGCCGCCGGCGACGTGCAGGATCACATCTATCGCCAGGCCATCACGGCCGCCGGCTCGGGCTGCATGGCGGCCATCGACGCCGAAAAATACCTCGAAGGCCTCCCGCAACACATCGGCGAGCCCGCCGTCACGGCGTAGCCCGCCGTCGCGGAGCCGCACCCGCGAGCGTGGCCGGATGCGAGGTGTCTCTGGCCGCCGACTTGATCCGATCGCAGAGGAGGCGGGCGGAAATACCTCGCGTCCGGCGTCAGCGAGCCAGAGCCCCGGCTCGCGGAAATGAATAATTAAGACCCGTCCCCATTTATCCAGCCGCCGCCGATTACCACATCGCCCTGATAGAAGACGACGGCCTGGCCGGGTGCGACGGCGGACTGGGGGACGTCGAAGCGCATGTGCGCGCGCGCGTCGGCCGTGGCGGTGACGATGCCCGCGGCGTCCTTTGCGCGGTGGCGGATCTTGGCGGTGACGCGCGTGGGCGACGCCGGGGCCGTGCCGCTGATCCAGTTGACGTCCGTCGCGGTGAGCTCGGTCTTCTCGAGCGCCTCCTTCGGGCCGACGGTCACCTTCTGCGCGGCGGTGTCGATCTCGAGCACGTACAGCGGCACGCCGGCCGAGAGGCGCAGGCCCTTGCGCTGGCCGACCGTGAAGCGGTGCGCGCCTTCGTGCGTGCCCATGACCTTGCCGGCCGCATCGGTGAACACGCCAGGCCGCGCGGCGTCGGGCGCGTGCTTCGCGACAAACGACGCGTGATCGCCGTCGGGGATGAAGCAGATTTCGTGGCTGTCGGGCTTGTCGGCCACCGGCAGGCCGCGGTCGCGCGCGATGGCGCGCACCTCGTCCTTCACGAGCTCCCCGACGGGAAACTCGGCGCGCGACAGCTGCGCCTGCGTGAGCGTGAACAGGAAATACGACTGGTCCTTGTCGTGATCGACGCCGCGCAGCAGCTGATAGCGCCGCGTGTCCTCGTCGAAGCGCACGCGCGCGTAGTGGCCGGTCGCGACGCGGCCCGCGCCAAGCGCCTCGGCGCGATCGAGCAGCGTGGCGAACTTCAGGTCGCCGTTGCAGTGGACGCACGGAATCGGCGTGCGGCCCGCCGTGTATTCGCCGACGAAGTTCTGGATGACCTTGTCGTGAAACTGCCGCTCGAAATTCACGATGTAGTGCGGAATGCCGATGGCGGCCGCCACGCGGCGCGCGTCGGACAGATCGTCGAGCGAGCAGCAGCGTCCGAACGTGCGCTCGGCGCCGGCTTCGGTGCCCGACGCGTCGAACAGCTGCATCGACAGACCGACAGCCTCTCCGCGCTCGGCTACGAGCACGGCGGCCACCGAGGAATCGACCCCTCCCGACATCGCGACGACGGTTCTCATCGCACCTGACGCGCGCGCCCGGTGAGCGCGCGCAATTTCTCCACAAGCGCCGGCAGCCGCCCGGCCACGAAGTCGACGTCGGCGTCCGTGTTTCCCAATCCGAAGCTGAAGCGAATCGACGAGGTGCCGCGGTGATGGGGAAGTCCCATCGCCTTGATCACGTGCGACGGCTCGAGCGAGCCCGACGAGCACGCCGATCCGGTCGACACCGCCACGCCCTCGAGATCGAGCGCAATCAGCAGCGACTCCGCCTCGATGCCCTCGAAGCTGATGTTCGTCGTGTTGGCCACGCGCCGATCGCGCGCGCCATTCACCGCCGTGTCGGCCACGGTGGCGAGCACTTCTGTTTCGAGCCGATCCCTCAGCGTTGAGTAGAACGGCGCTTTAGCGCCGGTCCCCGTTGCCGCCATCCGATCTCCCGCGATCTGCTCGCCGGCGATCTTCGCCGCGACTCCCAGGCCCGCCAGCGCCGGCACGTTCTCCGTGCCCGCGCGGCGATTCCGCTCCTGCCGTCCACCCGTCATCGTGGCCGTCAGCCGCGTGCCGCGCCGAATCCACAGCGCGCCCGTGCCCTTCGGGCCGTTGAACTTGTGTCCCGCCAGCGACAGCAGATCGACGCCCAGCTCGCGCGTCGACACGGCAATCTTGCCCACCGACTGCACCGCGTCGGTGTGAAACAGCGCGCCGCGCGCGTGCGCGATCTCCGCGAGCTCGCGCACCGGCTGAATCGTCCCAATCTCGTTGTTGGCGTGCATCACCGACACGAGCGCCGTGTCGTCGCGCATCACCGCGCGCAGCGCATCGGGCTCCACAATCCCGCTCGCGCCCACCGGCACCAGCGACGTCTGCCATCCGCGCCGCTCGAGCGCCTTCAGCGTGGTGAGCACCGCCTCGTGTTCGATCGACGACGCGATCAGATGCTTGCGGCCCGCCGGCTCCATCGCTTCAGCCGCGCCGCGGATCGCGAAGTTGTCCGCCTCGGTGCCGCCCGCCGTGAACACCACGTCGCCCGGCTCGGCATCGATCAGCGCCGCCACGCGCGATCGCGCTTCATCCAGCACCGCTTTGGCCCGCTGCCCGAACGTGTGCACCGACGAGGGATTGCCAAATTCCTCGGTCAGCAGACGCGCTACGACCGCCGCAACCTCCGGATGGAGGGGCGACGTCGCGTTGTGGTCCAGATAGATGCGCACGGGTTCCTCTAACTGTAACATCCGTAAGGGCATGCGGCCGGGCGGCAGGACCCGGCTGGTAGACATGTGTCCGGGCCACCCATATACTGGCCCTTCTGCTCCCCGCAGAAATTGACTTGGAGTGAAGCTTTATGTGGAAGCGCGATGATGCAGCCGCCGGCCAGCCTCAGCAGGGCGGCCAGCCTGCACGCCCCCAGACCCCGAACCCAGGCAATGACCCCCAGGCCGCACGGTCTGACCGCCAGGAGAGCACCAAGGTGAACATCGGCAAATCCGTCATCATCAAAGGCGAGTTGAGCGGCAGCGAGGACCTGACGATCGAGGGCCAGGTCGACGGCAAGATCGAGCTTCGGCAGAACGTGCTCACGATCGGCCCGAACGGCCGCATCAAGGCCGAAATCTACGCCAAGGCCGTCGTGGTCCAGGGCGAGGTCGTGGGAAACATCACGGCCACCGAGAAGGTCGACATCCGCGACGCGGGCTCGGTTGACGGCGATCTCGCCGCGCCGCGCATTGCGATTGCCGATGGCGCGCACTTCCGCGGCAGCATCGACATGAAGCGCGAAGGCGGCACGGCGGCGGCGGCAAAGCCGGCGGCCTCAACCGCGTCGCCGCAGGCGGGCGCGCAAACGACCACGGCCAAGCCGGCCGACACGAAGCCGGCCGACAGCAAGCCGGGCGAGAACAAGCCGGGCACTCCCGCGGGCTCGCCGGCGGCATCGTCGGGCCAGAACAATCCGCAAGGCCAGCGCTAGGCGCCGGACGCTCCTCTCTTGGCCTGGTTCAAGCGGAGCGGACGGCAGGACGAGGCGGCCGCGCCGGTTGCGGCGCGCGCCGCGTTGCCGCCCGAGGCGGTCGCGCCCACCCGTGCGTTCCCAAAGTTTCTGAACGCGCTCAGCCAGCGCGACGCGCCGGTGATCGTCGACTTCGGTCCCGTCATCGGCGCCAACGTGTCGTTCTTCGGCGAGCGGCTCGGCTGCAAGATTTTCGTCGAGGATCTCTTCGCCGACGTGGAGCGCCACGCGCGCGAGCACAAGCGCGACGCGATGCCCGAGTTCTTTGCGACGCGGCTCAGGCAGGATGAGCAGAGCGTCGACGGCGTGCTCTGCTGGGACCTGTTTGATTTTCTCGATCGCGCGTCGGCCGTCGCGCTTGCCGGCCGCGTCGCGAAAATGGTGCGGCCTGGCGGCGCGGTGTTCGGCTACTTCGGCGCCGCCGCCGCGGAGCTCACGCACTATTCGAAGTTCGTGATCCAGAGCGAATCCGAGTTGCGCGTGCGGCCGTACCCGGCCACGCCGGTGAAGCGGCAGGTGCTGCAGAACCGCGACATCATCAAGATGTTCGACCCGCTCACCGTCGCCGAGTCGTTTCTGCTCAAGAGCAACACGCGGGAGACACTTTTCAGGAGGTTGTAGATGCGTCCGGTAGTTGCGTTCCTGACCGATTTCGGCACGAGGGACCACTACGCGGGCGTCATGAAGGGCGTCGTCCTCTCGATCTGTCCTGACGTCACGGCCGTCGACGTCACGCACGACCTGCCGCCGCACGATCTCGTCGCCGCCGCCTACGAGCTTGCGGCCACCTATCGCTACTTTCCCCCCGGCACCATCTTCGTCACCGTCGTCGATCCCGGCGTGGGCTCGTCGCGCCGCGGCATTGCGGTGGAAGCCGGCGACTGGAAGTTCGTGGCGCCCGACAACGGCGTGATGACGATGGTGCTGCGCGAGACGCCCGCGAAGAAGGTGGTGGAGCTCACGGAGCGGCGCTATGCGCGGCCGACGATCAGCCGCACGTTCGAGGGCCGCGATCGCTTCGCGCCCGCGGCGGCGTGGCTCGCGAAAGGCATCAACATCACCGCGCTCGGCCGTCCGGCGCACGACCTCGTGGAGCTCGACCTGCCGGTGATGGAGGAGACGCGCGAAGAGATCACCGGCGCCGTCGTCCGCATCGATCGCTTCGGCAACGCGATCACCAACATCGATCGCAAGACCTTCGAGCGCCTCGCCGCGGGTCGCACCGTCGTCATCGAGGCCGCCGGCAAACCGATCGAGCGCCTGGTCGCCACCTATGCGGAGATTCCCGCCGGCGACGTGTGCGCGCTGTTCGGCAGCGCCGACCACCTCGAGCTCGCGTCGCAGTCGGGCAGCGCCGCCACCCTGCGCGGCCTCGCCTTCGGCACCCGCGTCCGCGTCCTGCGCGCCTGAAATTCTACCCGGTTGATTTTCCCCGGTTGGGGGTCCGCGCTATGCTTTGCGGATGAAGAAGCTTGCATCCCTGGCCCTTGCCCTGACCTTTGGCGCCGCCGCGGCGGTCTCGGCGCAGCAGCCGGCGCCCGCGGCCCAGGCCCCGGCGGCGCAGGCCCCTCAGGCCCCGGCCCAGGCGCAACAGCGCCCCCTCAGCCCTCCCGGCGCTGCCGCTGCCATCGTTGGCGGTGAGTGGACGAAGAACGCGCAAGGGCGCGAGGTCTACCAGGGTGCGAAGTGGCTCGAGATCACGTATTCGCGGCCGATGCTGCGGCAGCGGGCGAACATCTTCGGCACGGGCGCCGACTACGGCAAGACGGTCAAGGCGGGCTCGGCGGTCTGGCGCGCCGGCGCGAACAGCACGACGACGCTGAAGACCGAAGTGCCGCTGGTCTTCGCGGGCAAGACGGTGCCGGCCGGCGAGTACGGCCTGCTGGTCGATCTCAAGAGCCCGACCGAGTGGACGCTGATCATCACGTCGCAGCCGCGGATGGCGGCATTCGATCCCAACAACAAGACAGAGCTGAACGGCGCCACCAATTACGACCCGAAGTTCGATGTCGTGCGCGTGCCGATGCTGATTGAGAACGTCGGCATGCAGGTGGATCAGATGTCGATCTTCTTCTGCGACGTCACGAAGGATGCCGGCAAGATCGCGATTGCGTGGGACCACATTGCCGCGGCCGCGCCGTTCACAGTGGCGCCGACCGCCGCCGCCGCGCCTGCCGCGCCGGCGCAGCCGGCAGCAAATCGTCCGCTCAGCCCGCGCGAGACGTCGACGACGATGGTGGGTGGAGAGTGGAAGAAGAACGCCGAGGGCGCGCTCGCGTATGAGGGCGGGAAGTGGATCGAGGTCAGCTACGGCCGGCCGATGCTGCGCCAGCGCGCGAACATCTTCGGCAGCGGCGCCGAGTACGGCAAGGCTGTTCTGGCGGGCGCGCCGGTGTGGCGCGTGGGCGCGAATCAGAGCACGCGCTTCAAGACGGAAGTGCCGCTGACGTTCGGCGGCAAGACGCTGCCGGCGGGCGAGTACAGCATGTTCGTGGATCTGAAGAGCCCGACCGAGTGGACGCTGATCTTCTCGAACTGGGCGGCTCAGCCGAAGCACGACGCGAACGACAAGACGGCGCTGTGGGGCGCCTATGAATACACGCCGGCGAAAGACGTCCTGCGCGTGCCGATGACGGTGGCCAACGATCTCGACTCGCGCGTGGAGCAGCTGGCGATCGTGTTTGGCGACGTGACGAAGAACGCGGGCACGCTCGCCATCGTGTGGGACCGCACCGTCGCGACGGTGCCGTTCAAGGTGAGGTAGCGCAGGCCTTCAGGCCTGCGTACCGTTCACGTCCCCTCCGCCTCTCTCAATTCCTCCGGCAGGTGCGTCCGATCGCCGAGCCGCGCGAGCAGCGCGGCGCGATCGGACAGCACGAACATGCTGACCGCGGCCACCGGCTGGGCGATGCGCTCGCGGAACAGCCGCACATCCAGTCCGAGCAGCGCGCACGTGATGATGCGCAGCGTGGCCTTGTGCGACACGATCAGCACGTTGCCGGTCTTGTGCCGCGTGCGAATCGCCTCGACGGCGCGCATCGCGCGCGCGGCCACGTGGAACGCCGTTTCGCCGCCCGGCGCGCCGCGGCTCGCGACATCCGCCGCCCAGTACGCGTACGCGTCGGGCCAGCGCGCCTTGACGGCGTCCACCGTCATCCCTTCCCATTCGCCGTACGCGATCTCGGCGAGTCCCTCTTCCGCGATTGCCGTCTGTCCCGTGAGGCGGGTGAGCGCCTCGGCGGTCTGCCGCGTGCGAAGCATCGGGCTCGTATAGATCGCGTCCCACGGCGTGGACGCATACGCCTTCGCGAACGCGTCGGCCATGGCGCGGCCGGCATCGGTCAGCGGCGGATCCGAGATGCCGCAGAACCTGTTCTCGCGGCTGTATTCGGTTTGCCCGTGGCGAATCAGGTACAGGTGCATCACGTGGGGTTCCATCATCGATGATGATGCGTTCTGCCACAGCTGAGATCGGATTTTTCGCAGGGCCGGATGGACTGGGCGGTGCTGCACTTCGACCCCGCGGTGACGAAGGAACAGCGCGCGTCGTATAATCCCCGCACCCCATACATGACGCTGGTTGCGGGCACGCGCGTCGGCCACTACGAGGTTCTTGCGCCCATCGGCGCCGGCGGGATGGGCGAGGTCTATCGCGCGCGCGACACGCGGCTCGATCGCGACGTCGCCATCAAGATGCTGCCCGCGCTGTTCGCCGCCGATCCCGAGCGCATTGCGCGCTTCGAGCGCGAAGCGCGCGTGCTCGCGTCGCTCAATCATCCGAACATCGCCGCCATTTACGGCCTCGAGCCGGCCACCGCGGCCGGCGCCACGAGCCTGGCCCTCGTGCTGGAGCTCGTCGACGGCACGCCGCTCGACGCGCGCATCGGCCCCGGCGGCCTGCCCGTCGCCGACGTGCTGCGATTCGCGGCGCAGATCGCCGACGCGCTCGCCGCCGCGCACGCGGCCGGCGTCATCCACCGCGACCTCAAACCCGCCAACATCATCGTCACCCGCGCCGGCGCGGTGAAGGTGCTCGACTTCGGCCTTGCGAAGATCTCGGCGGTCGATACCTTCGCCGCCACGATGACGGCGCACGGGCCGGCGCCGCACACCGCGGAAGGCGCGGTGATGGGCACGGTCGCGTACATGTCGCCGGAGCAGGCGGCGGGCCGCGCGGTCGACGCGCGCTCCGACATCTTCTCGTTCGGATCGGTGCTGTTCGAAATGGTGACCGGCGCGCGCGCGTTCGAGGGCGACACGTCGATGTCGACGCTGGCTGCCATCATTCACCAGCCCGCGCGTCCCGTCAGCCATGTCAACGCCGCCGTGCCGCGTGAGCTCGAGCGCCTCATCTCGCGCTGTCATCGCAAGGATCCCGCGAAGCGCGTCCAGTCGATGGGCGATCTGCGCGTGGCGCTCGAGGAGCTCCGCGATGATCTCGAGTCGGGACGGCTGTCCGGCCCGGTACCCGCCGCGGCCGTCGCGCCGCGCTCCGGCTGGCGCCGCTCCGCGGCCTTCGCGGCAGCCGCGCTCGGTGTGCTTGCAGCCGGCGCGGCCGGCGGCTACGCGCTGAAGCCGCCGTCATCCGCCGCCGCTCCCGCGCTCTCGATCCGTCACTTCACCGCGGACGTCGGCGTCACCGATGATCCCGCGGTCACGTCCAACGGCTCGCTGATCGCCTACGCCTCCGATCGCTTCGACGGCACGAACCGCGACATCTGGGTGCAGCCGGCCTCGGGCGGCGATCCGGTGCGCGTCACCACGGATGCGGCCGACGATGGGGAGCCGGCGTTTTCGCCTGACGGGGGCCGCATCGCGTTCAGGTCGGAGCGCGACGGCGGCGGCATCTACATCGTTCCGGCGCTCGGTGGTTCCGAGCGCCTGCTCGTGCGCGATGGCCGCCATCCCGCGTTCTCGCCCGACGGCAAGTGGATCGTGTATGTGACCGGCGGACGCGGAACCATCGCGAGTCTCTTCGTGATGCCGGCGGCCGGCGGCGCGCCGCGCCGCCTGTTCGCGGACAGCGCGATTGGAGGGAGGCCCGTCTGGGCGCCCGACAGCGCGCGCGTCATGGTTGTGGCCAGCAAGGACGGCCTGACGGATGCCTTCATCGTCGCCATCGACGACAAGGCGCCAGCGGCCCCGCGCGCGACGGGTGTGTTCGGCGTGCTTCCCGAGGCGATGACGCCGGTGCTCGAGGCGTGGACGGGCGAGCGCCTGTTGTGTTCGTCCGAAGCGGGCAGCGGCGGCATCTGGAGCGTCAACGTGCGCGACGGCCGCGCGGGTGGCGCCGTGCCTGTGTATCAGTCCGCGAGCCCGATCGGCCGTGTCGCGATCGATGCCGCGGGTCGGATGTACTTTGCCGACGTGTCGACGCGGACGTCGCTCTGGTCGATTCCCGAGGGGATGCGTGCGGCGGGCGCCGCGCCGGTGGCGATCACGGTCACGGCCGCGGCTGACGACATGCCCTCGCTGTCGGCCGACGGCCGCAGCCTGGCCTTTCGGTCCACGCGCCGCATGGACGCGAGCGTGTGGGTGCGCGACATGGGCACGCGCCGCGAGACGGCGGTGCCCTCGCCCGCGCAGATCATCGGCGCGGCGCTGTCGCCCGATGGCCGCACGGTTGCGTATACCAGTTCGAGCGCCGGCCCCGACACGACGGAGTTGACGATTGTGGGCGCCTCCGGCGGCGTGCCGCGGACGGTGTGCCAGAAGTGCGCCGGTCAGATCTGGACGTGGACCTCGG
This sequence comes from Vicinamibacterales bacterium, assembly GCA_036675475.1. Taxonomy (GTDB): domain Bacteria; phylum Acidobacteriota; class Vicinamibacteria; order Vicinamibacterales; family SCN-69-37; genus JALYRV01. The sequence continues at coordinate 14,574 of JAKFEY010000073.1, read as the reverse complement.
ATGGCCGCGCCCTGCTGGTTGCCGCGCAGCGGCCGAACGTTCTGAGTCTGGTTGACGTGGCCACGGGCAGGGTGGAGCGGTTGATCGAGGGACACGACAACGAGATCTGGCTCGCGCGCAATTCCCCCGACGGCCAGTGGCTGTCGTTTATCCGCTGGCCCGTCGCCGATCGCGCGCGCATTTACGTCGCGCCCTTCAAGCGCGGCGCGCCGATTGCCGACGCGTCATGGATTCCGGTGACGAGCGGCGAGACGGTGGACGAGGAACAGGCGTGGGCCCCTGATGGCCGCACGATCTATTTCGTGTCGGAGCGTGACGGCTTCCGCTGCATCTATGCCGCGCCGTTCGATCCGTCCGCCGGCCGCGTGGGCGCGGTGCAGCCGATCCTGCACGCGCACGGCACGCGCCGCCGCCTGCTTCCAACCGCGGCCGCTCCTGGCCGGCTCGACGCCGGGGGCGGCCGGCTCGTGTTTCCGATGCAGGAGACCCAGAGCAACATCCACGCGATCACGATCGAGAAAGCGCCGCGTTAAGGCCGCCCGTATAATCCGCCGATGCTGACTGATCGTCGAGCGTTTCTTACGGCCACCGCCGCGGCCGTGGCCGGCGCGGCGTGGCCGCTGCGCGCGCAGACCGCCGCGCCGCCGCAGTCGCGCACGCGCCTGATCCTGCTCGGCACGGCCGGCGGTCCCACGCCGAAGCGATCGGCCTCGGCGCCCGCGCAGGTCATCCTCGTCGATGGCGTCGCCTACGTCGTCGACTGCGGCGACGGCGTCGCGCGGCAGCTGCGGCTGGCCGGCGTGCCGTGGACCGCGCTGCGCCACATCTTCATCACGCATCAGCACTCGGACCACAACGCCGACTACGGCAACCTGCTGCTGCTCGCGTGGGCGTCGGGTCTGCGCACGCGCGTCGACGCGTGGGGGCCGCCGCCGCTCGAGCGCATCACGCAGCTGTTTCTCGAGATGAGCAAGTACGACATCGACGTGCGCATGGCCGACGAGGGGCATCCGCCGTTCGCGCCGCTGGTGCACGCGCACGAGCGCCGCGACAGCGGGGAAGTGATGCGCGACGAGCGCGTGCGCGTGACGTGCGCGGCCGTGCCGCATCCCGAGGTCGAGCCGGCGTTCGCCTATCGCTTCGACACGCCGGATCGATCGATCGTCATCTCAGGCGACACGGCGCGCTCCGACGCGCTCATCGAACTCGCCCGCGGCGCCGACGTCCTCGTGCACGAAGCCCTCTGGGTTTCAGGCGTCGATCGCATCGTGGCCAACCTGCCGAATGCGACCGCGCTGAAGAAGCACATCATCAACAGCCACACATCGGTGGAAGACGCAGGCCGCGTGGCGCAGGCCGCGGGCGTGAAGACGCTGGTACTGAGTCACTTCGTGCCCGCCGACGACACGTCGATCACCACGGACATGTGGGCCGCCGCCGCGCAGGCGCACTTCAAGGGGCGTGTGATTGTCGGGAAAGATCTGATGGAGGTGTAGCGCAGGCCTTCAGGCCCGCGAGAGGCGCTCTAGGGCTTTCGGCGCCGTGTCGATGGCCGGCTGCCGCGTCCGAGGCTGTCAATCTTGCGCGCGAGTCGATCGAAACCTGCGTCGACCTTTCGCTCGAGCCGCGTGACGTTGCCTCGCAGCTCTTTATGCGAGAACTCGACGCACTGTCGTAACTCGGCGAACTGCTCGAGCATCGGATCCTTCGGGTCAGCCCCGTCAACTGTGTCAACCATGATGCCTCCGTGAGAATAGCATCGTCGTCTCGCATGTTGCGTGCTGATCGCCGCCTGGCCGAATCGGGGCTGAATCCTGTCGCCAGACCTGCGCGCGTGGCTGTTTCAGCCACACGCCAAAGGTTCTGAGTCGACGATTCTGCTCGGTCGAGCGCCCATGCTCGTGCCGGGCTGTTTGTGGAGGTGGGGTAGCGCAGGCCTTCAGGCCTGCGGTCAGGCCTGCGCCCCCCTGCGTCGCGTGCTACTGCCGCCCTTTGCCGGGGTTCTTCCCGTTCTTGACGAACTGCGGCGTGAGCGTGATCGTCGACGTGTTGCCGGCCGCATCCGTCGCGGTGACCACGAGCGCGAACGACGCGGCGCGCATCTGCATGTGCGGCGTATCGCGCGTGCCCAGGTTCCCCTTGGTGGACGTCTGCAGCTGCACGACCTGTCCGTCGCGCACCGGCACGCCGTTGAGCGTGGCCGACAGCGACGTCACGCCCGCGGCGTCGGTCGCCGAGAAGCTGATCGTGAAGAACTGCATCGACTGATCGTCGCCGCCGCCGCGCGGCGTGATGCTGGCCGTGATGACGGGCGCGGTGGTGTCGGCCGGCACCTCCGGCGCCAGCGGATTGGTGCCTGCGGCAACCTCGTCGCCGTCGTTCACGCCGTCGCCGTCGCTGTCCGGATTGTTGCGATCGGTGCCGTGCAGGTGCTCCTCCGGGTCCGTCAGGCCGTCCGTGTCCGTATCCGCGAACACCGTGCCGGTGTTGGTCTCGAGCCGGAACATGCCGCCGGCCAGCCCGCCGCCGTCGAAGATGACGAATTCGAGCGTGTGGCTGCCGGTCAGCGTCACCGGATAGGTCAGCGTCTGCCTCGTATCGTCCTGGAACCCGACGAGGGTGCCATCGAGGTAGACCCACGAGCAGTTGTCGGCCAGCAGGTTGAGCACGAACGCGCCGTTGCCCGACACCTGGGTCGAGTACTTCGTCCAGCTATGACCCCCGGCGCCCTGCGACCCAAGGTCGCTCCACGCGTTGATCCACTCAGCGGTGAACGCCCCCTGCCAGGGGTGAGCGCTGGTTCCGAAGCTGAAGGCGTTATGCGGATTCTGCCAGGCCGCGTTGGGGCCGACCGCCGGCGTCGCCGTGCAGGTGGTGGTCGGCCAGGTTGGATCAACAGCACTCGGGAAGATCGGATCCCACGTCTGGACATGGGCGCCGCTGGTGAACACGAGATTGGTCTGGGCGTACGCGCGCGTGGCAGTCGCCGCCAGGATGGCGAGGGCGCCAAGACCCATGGCGAATGCGGTCGTGAATTTTTTCAAAACGGGCTCCATCGATCGGCCGGTTGACGGACATAGCGCGGCCTGGAGCACTCCTGCGGACAGGAAGGGAGCCAAGCTGCTGGGGTTGGTGGGAGGGTACGACGCGCGCCGCGCGATGGCATCCCCCCGGATCAGGGGGGTAGGGGTAGCGCGGGCCTTCAGGCCTGCGGCAGGCCCGCGCGCACGCTAAGGCTTGCGGCGGCGGTAGGGCGGGGCTTTAGCCCCGGCGAAGGCGCGCGCGAGTGCATCAAGCTTCCGCTCGACGCGATCGAAGCCGGAATCCACCTTTCGCTCGAGTGACGCCTGCCGCCCCTCGACGCCGCCAAGCCGCCCCTCGACGCCGCCAAGCCGCCCCTCGACGCCGGTGAGCCGCCCCTCGACGCCTGTGAGCCGCGTCTCGACGCCGGTGAGCCGCGTCTCGACCTTTTCGATCCGGTTGCCGAGCGCGTCATGCGAGCTCTCGATGTACTCACGCAGTTCCCCGAATTGCGTGACGAGCGCATCTTCGCCCTGCTGCCCATTCGCCTTCGTCATCATCACCTCCGCGAGAATACCATCGTCGTCTCGCAAGGCGCGTACCCCGATCGAGGTCGCGGATCACGGCGTGATTCTGCGTAAAGGCGGAGTCGCGGTTGCAGAATCGGCGATGCGTGCGATGCAGCTTTCCAGCTATAATCCGCACTCCCCAATGACCCTCCCTGCGGGCACGCGCGTCGGCCCCTACGAAGTTGTTGCGTCGATTGGCGCGGGCGGGATGGGCGAGGTCTATCGCGCGCGCGACGCGAAGCTCGATCGCGACGTCGCGATCAAGATTCTGCCCGGACTGTTCGCCGCTGATCCCGACCGTCTCGCGCGCTTCGAGCGCGAGGCCAGGACGCTGGCCGCCCTCAACCATCCGAACATCGCGCAGATCTACGGCCTCGAAACCGCGGACGCAACCGGGGATATTCAACCGGGTAGAATTTCGGCGCTCGTCATGGAGCTCGTCGAGGGAGACGACCTCGCGGCGCGGCTCGCCCGCGGGCCGATTCCGCTCGACGAGGCGCTACCCATCGCGCGGCAGATCGCCGAGGCGCTCGAGGCGGCGCACGAGCGCGGCGTCATCCACCGCGACCTGAAGCCGGCCAACATCAAGCTGCGCACCGACGGCGTGGTGAAGGTGCTCGACTTCGGCCTCGCGAAGGCAGTAGATGCGGTGGGCCGGGACTTCAGTCCCGGCACCGACCTGATGAACTCGCCGACCATCACGAGCCCCGCCACCCAGCTGGGTGTGGTGCTCGGCACGGCCGCCTACATGGCGCCCGAGCAGGCGAAGGGTCGCGCCGTCGATCGCCGCGCCGACCTCTGGGCCTTCGGCGTCGTCCTCTACGAAATGCTGACCGGCCGGCGCGCGTTCGAAGGCGCCGACGTCTCGGAGCTGCTCGTCTCAGTGCTCAGGGACAATCCGTCGCACGACGCCTTGCCCGCCGGCACGCCGCCCGCGATCAGGCGCCTGCTGCGGCGCTGTCTCGAGAAGGATCCATCAAAGCGTCTCGATTCGATGGCGGCCGCGCGGCTCGAGATCGAGGAAGCCCTGGCCGGCCCCGCCGCCGATCCGCGCGTGGCCTCAGCGCCCCCGGCGGCCTTCGCCGCCCGCCGGCGTGTCGCCGCGGCCGCTGTGGCCGCCGGCCTCATCATGCTCGCCGTGGGCGCCGCAGCGGCCTGGCGTTTCAAGCCCGTCTCTGAGGTTGATCGCCCGCTCGCGCGCTTCGCGATCCTGTGGCCTGACGGCGAGTCGCTCAATGCGATGACTCTTCCGGCGGTGGCCGTGTCGCGCGATGGCCGCCGTGTGGTCTATCGCACGGGGCAGGCCATCTTCGTCCGCGATCTCGCCGATACCGAGGCGCGCCAGGTCGCGCGCCTCGCCGTCAGCGGTCTCTGGCTGTCGCCCGACGCCGAATGGATTCTCTTCCGCACGCCCTCCGGCCTCTCGCGGGTGTCCGCGCGCGGCGGCACGCCAGAGGATCTGGTCTCGATCTCCACCACCAACGGCGCGACGTGGGCCGACGATGGGACGATTATGTATGCGACCGACAAGGCAATCGTTCGCATGCCGGAGAACGGCGGTGCGTCCGAGGTGCTGATACGGCCGTCGAGCGAGACGGCGCTGCTCAGCGGGCCTCAGGCGTTGCCCGAGGGCAGGCTGCTGTACACCGAATGGAGAGGCGTCGGCGCCAGCGCCGCGCCGGTGTCCATCATCAGCAATCGCGACGGCTCGAACGCGGTCACGGTGCTCGAGGGACAGTCCGCGCGCTATCTGCCGAATGGCTATCTGCTGTACGCGTCCGAGGGACGCGCGCATGCCGTGCCCTTCGATCTCGCCCGTGAGCGCGTCACCGGGCCGGCGGTGCCCGTGGCCGAGACGGTGGTCGTCGCGCCGCAGAGCGACTGGGCGCAGATCGATGTGTCGGCCACCGGAACGGCGGCGTTCATCTCCACGCGGACAAATGAGAACCGCACCCATCTGGCGTGGACGGATGCCGGCGGGCGGTCGGCGCCGGCGCTCAACGTGCGTCGCGTCTATTCCGATCTCAGGCTGTCACCCGACGGCGGCCGCGTCGCGGCGCACCTCTGGGACGAGCAGAATGACGTATGGGTCGCCGATCTCGCGCGGAGCGTGCTGACGCGCGTCACGTTCACGCCCGCCGAAGAAGAGACGCCCGTCTGGTCGCCCGACGGCCGCGAGATCGCGTTTGCCTCGGACCGCGCCCCGTCGCCGCGCGCGCTCGTGCTCAAGCCGGCAGACGGCGGCGCGGCCGCGGCCGAGCGCGTCATCTGGTCATCGCCGGATCACTTTCACGTCAACGACTGGTCGTCGGATGGCCGCACCATCATCATCGAGGTCAATCGCACCGGGACGATGAACGATCTGCTGGCGGTCGACGTCGACACGGGCACGGCCCGCGCGATTGTGGCGTCCACGTTTCGCGAGCGGCAGGCGCGCTTGTCGCCGGATGGCCGCTGGCTGGCGTTTACGTCCGACGAGTCAGGCCGCGACGAGATCTACGTGCAGGAGTTTCCCTCGCTCGCGCGGCGCGTGACGGTGTCCACCGGCGGCGGCTACGAGCCGGTGTGGTCGCGCGACGGCCGGCGTCTCTATTTCCGGGGAAGCGGGCAGATGCTGTCGTCGTCGGCGGCGGGGCCCCTCGAGTTCTCCGCGCCGGTACCGCTGTTTGCCGACACCTTCGGCCGCCCGCAGGGCGCCGGGCACACGCATTACGACGTCGACGCGGGCTCGCGCTTTCTCGTCATCACCACACCGGTGGCCCCGAACGAGCGCGGCCAGGTGCACGTCGTCCTCAACTGGGACCAGCAGCTGCGCAAACCGCGGTAGCGCAGGCCTTCAGGCCTGCGGCGGGAGTCAGGCCGGCCGTTGCGGCATCCGGCCGACGATGCTAACGTCGTCGCTGGCATGGCATTCGCGGTATCCCTGTGCGCTCTCGCTCGCCGCTGGTGGCGCGCGACGGAGCGGTCAGGAGACGACCCATGGCGCCGCAACCACTTGAATCCAGAGTAGATGTCCTCGAGACGCGCGTGACTCAACTCGAACAGCAGCTTGGCCCCGACGACCGCGACCCGTCGCAGGTTGTGCCACTTCGTACCGAACTACGCGCTGAGTTTTCTGCAGTGCGCGGCGAGATCGCGGAGCAGGGCAAGTCGCTGCGCTCTGAGATCGCGGAGCAGGGCAAGTCGCTGCGCTCTGAGATTGCGGAACAGGGAAAGTCGCTGCGCGCTGAGATCGCAGAGCAGGGCGGGACCCTGCGGGCTGAGATGTCTGAGCAGACACGCCTGCTGCGCGAGGAGATGGCCGCGCAAGGCAAGGAGCTGCGCTCTGAGATCGCCGAGCAGGGCAAAGAGCTGCGCTCTGAGATGGCCGACCAGGGCAAGTCGCTGCGCACTGAGATCGCGGAGCAGGGCAAAGAGCTGCGCTCTGAGATGGCCGGGCAGGGCAAGGAGCTGCGCTCTGAGATCGCCGAGCAGGGCAAGTCCCTGCGCGGCGAAATCGAGAAGCTTGGCGACAAAGTCGACCAGCAGGGAGTCCAGATGCGCGTGCTGCACGAGGAAGTGATCAGCCGCATCGGGCTGCTGCAGCGGGGGTAGCCCAGGCCTTCAGGCCTGCGAACGCTCCGCGTGCTCCTTCTCCCACAATCCGACAACCCTTTCGCGCAGCACCGCGGTCTGCGCCGCGTAGTCGGCGCTGGCGGCCTGCACGGGCGGCCCGAACGCGATGCGCGCGCGCGTGCCGCTCCACGGCAGCAGCGCCCGCCAGTTGAGCGCCTGGTTGCGCGGCCAGATGGTGAACGCGCCGTCGATGGCGGCGGGCACCATCGGCGCCTGCAGGTGGTGCGACAGGATCGCGGCGCCTTTGCGGAACGCCTGCGGCGTGCCGTCGATCGAGCGCGCCCCTTCGGGAAACAGCACGAGCACGCGGCCGCGGCGCAGGCCTTCGGCGCCCATCTGCATGGCGCTCACCAGATTTGCGTCGGCGTCGATCGGCACCACGTTCAGCGTGCGCGCCATCCACGCGCCGAACCGCGTCTCGTAATATTCCGCCGCGCCCACGAAGAACAGCTGCCGGAACGTGCGCCAGGGCAGTGTGGCCGACAGCATCACGATGTCGAGGAAGCTCTGGTGGTTCGGGCAGATCAGATGCGGCCCCTTCGCCGGCAAATGCTCCCGGCCGCGCGCGCGCAGACCAATGGTCAGCCACGCGATCGCATACACAACCTTGATGGCCGCGAACATCGATGCCGTGAGCACGCGCTTCGGCTTGTCGAGCTCCGCGATGAACGGGGCCGGATTCGCCTGCGCCTGCAGCAGCTGCGTCCACGGCGTCGTCGTCTCCCGCGCGGCGTCGTCGCCGGCCCCGCCCGGCAGCGCCGCCACCCGCGAGCGCACCGCCTCGACGAGATGGCCCACCGTGACGAGCTCGCGCGCCTCCTCGTCGGAGATCTCGATGTTGAACGTCTCGGTGAGGTGCACGAGCAGCTCGACGCGGTTCATCGAGTCGAGCCCGATATCCAGCTCGAGGTGCGCGCCGGGCCGCAGGTCGGCGTCCGCGCGGATCGCGCCGCGCATCTCTTTCAGCACGCGCGCGGCGAGCGTGTCGCCGGCGTCGAATCGCTCGGCGCCCGCCGAGTCCGCGGGAGCCTCGGCGCTGGCCGACTTCTCGCGCAGGATCCGCTCCACGGCGTTCCGCTTCAGCTTTCTCGTCGTCGTTCGCGGCAGCGGATCGACGGTGATGTCGTAGCCGAGGATGCGCTTGTGCGAGGGCAGCGCCACGGACAGGCTTTCGACCTCGAAGCGCAGCAGCTCGCGGATGTTGACCAGCCCTTTCGCGCGCATCGCGTCCGTGTCGGGCCGGATGAGCGCGTGCAGCCGGTCGTTCATGCCCACGACGCACAGCTCGGCGATGAACGGGCACTTCTCGTAGTGCGCTTCGATCTCCTCGGGATAGATGTTCTTGCCGTTGGCGAGCACGATGACGTCTTTGCTGCGGCCGGTGATGTGCACGCGGCCGCGGTCGTCGATGAATCCGAGGTCGCCGGTGTGCAGCCATCCATCTTTGATGGTGGCGGCGGTTTGATCGGGCCGGTTGTAGTAGCCCTGCATGACGATGGGCCCGCGGATGAGGACCTCGCCGCTTGTCCTCCGTAGCGCGGAGCGCGAAAAGGGACTTGTCCTCCGAAGCGCGGAGCGCGAAGGAGGATCAGCATCGAGTTCCGGCCGCTCCTCAATGCGCATCTCGACGCCAGGCAGCGACCGTCCGACTGATGTGAAGTCCATCTCGCCGGCGCGTGTGATGGCGGCCGCGGCGGAGGATTCGGTCAGCCCGTACGCTTGCTGGATCGTGAACCCGAGCGCGTGGAGCGCGCGGTTCGTGGCCGGATCGAATCGCGCGCCGCCGGTGATTAGTACACGGAGGTGTGGTCCTACCGAGTTGTGGATCTTCCGGAACACCACGCGGCCGATGTTGAGCCCTGCCGTGCGGCGCAGCGTGAGGTTCAGCGACGCGAGCATCCGCACCGCGCGCCGCGCCAGGCCCGGCAGGGCGTTCAGCTCGTGCTCGATGCGCTGGTGCACCAGGTAGAAGAACTGCGGCACGACGACGAACAGCGTGATCCCGCGCTCCTTCAGCGCCCGGGTCAGATTCGTGGTGTTGACCGTCTCGAGAAACACCACGCGTGCGCCCACCGAGAAGGGCAGCAGCAGGTTGGCCATCTGCGGCAGCGAGTGGAACAGCGGCAGCACCGACAGCACCGAGTCGTGTTCGGTGACGCTGACCGTGCTGAACGCCGCTTCGCGTTCCGCGAGCAGGTTCCCGTGCGACAGCACGACCCCTTTCGGATCCGACGTCGTGCCAGATGTGTAGAGGATGACCGCGGGATCGGTCGCCTCTGCAAGGCAGGGGCGCGTCTCGGGCGGGTGGGCGATCAGCTCGGGATCGTCGATGCGGGCAACGACGCAGAGCGCCTTGGCCTCCGTAGCCGTTTGTCCGCCTGAAGTTTCCCACAGGCGGACGGCGGAGGAGGCCGTCGCTTCGAACTCCTCACTCGCAAAAATCAGCCGCGCGCCGCTGTCGGCCAGCAGCGTCGCCACCTGCCCGGCGGTGTAGTTCGTGTCGAACGGCACCCCGACCGCCCCGAGCCGCATGATGCCGAGATACGCCGCGCACCAGTCCGCGCTGTTCCCGGCGAGAATCGCGACGCGGTCGCCGCGCTCAATCCCGCGGGCCGCCAGCCATCCCGCCGCCCGCGCCGCCATTTCCGTCAGCTCCCGATAGCGGACCTCGACGGGACCGTCGTCGCCGAGCATCTCCACCGCGATGCGATCGCCGAAGCGATCGGCGGCGGAAGCAAAGGTCGAATAGAAGTTCATTGGGCAGGCGAACTATATCGCGGAGCTCGGCGCCTCGGGGGAGCAGAAATGGTTCTATAATGGCTCCATAAAGGAGCAGAAGCATGCCTGTAGATTTATCGGTCAAGCAGGTCGATGACGAGGTTGCCGAGCGGCTGCGCGAGCGCGCGAAGCGCAACCATCGCTCTCTCCAAGGCGAACTGAAGGCAATTCTCGAGGAGGCGGTGATCGGCCCTCGGCGCCTGACGATTCATGAGGTTGCCGAGCGTATCCGCGAGCTAGGCATCTCAACGCCTTCGGAAGCCGTCGAGATCGTGCGTCAGGGGCGTGAGGACCGTACGCGGCACCTCGAGCGCGTGCTGGAGGCATCGAGAGCGCGTCATGCCCGTCGTCGTTGATGCCCCTGCACTGGTGGCCGTCCTGTTCGGCGAGCCGGAGGGGTCGTCCGTGCAGGCGAGGTTGCCCGAGACGGGCCTCGTTGCGACAGCGATGATCGGTTTCGAGGTGGCGAATGCGGCAGTGCAGAAACTGCGTCGCGGATCCGTGACACCGGAGCAGGCCGCCGCGGCCATGGTGCTGTTCGGCGCGATGGCGATCGACCTTCACCTGGTGCCGCTCGACGAACTCGTGCCGCTCGCGCAGACGTCGGGCCTCACCGCCTACGACGCAGCCTATCTGTGGCTTGCGCGCGAGCTGAGGGCGGACCTGGTCACGCTCGACAAGCAGCTGGAAGAAGCCTGGCATGCCCTATGATGCCCGCGGAGGATTGATGTCCGGATCGCTCACCATGTCCTGCGCGGCCGTCGTTCTCCTCCTGCTTTCTGCCGGCGCCCGCAGTGTCGCGCAGACACCGTCCGTGCAAGTCCCGCCCGTGCAGACACCCCCTGCGCAGGCGCCGCCCGCGCCGCCGGGGGACGAGGTCGAGGATCTGCTTGCGCGCGTGCAGGCGGCGGGGCTCGAGAGCTCGCGCAACCGGATCACTGTTTATTACCCGGAAGGCCACGAGCCGAAGGCGCTGCGTCTGCGCGCGCTCGTCGAGGGCGCCATGGACTTCTATGAGCGCGAGCTGGGCGTGCGTGAGGAGCTGCACCTCGCCGTGTTGCTGCCGCCCGAGTGGGAGCGGCTGATCACGTGGCAGCCCTATGGAATTCCCGGCGTTGCGGGCACGCCTCCCGTGGCGTTTCTCCCGGCCACCGACGACAACCTTGCGGCCAACGACGCCATCGGCATTCGCGCGGGCGTCTCGGCCGAGACCGTTCGTCTGATCGAGGCGACCGGCCATTCGTATGACGAGGCCTCGCGCCGCTATGTCGATCTCGTCGGCCTTCACGAGCTCGGCCACACCTACGCGCGCGGATTCGGCATCCGCGTCCCGTCGCGCTGGGCGGGCGAGATGCTGGCGACCTACTTCGCGTACGCCTACCTGCGCGAGCACGACCCGTCGCAGGCGGAGGTCTGGGACGGCATCCTGCGCGCCTATCGCGACGCCGTGCGCCCGAAGCACACGACGCTCGCCGACTTCGACCGCCTCTACTTCGGCGTCGGCGCGCAGAACTACATCTGGTATCAGGGGCAGTTCCAGCAGATGGTGCGGCGAGTGTACGACGCGCAGGGGCTCGACTTCCTGCGCGCCGTGCGCGAGGCGTTTCCGGCCGATGAGGCCGGACCGCTGACGCCGGAAGAAACCCTGGAGCGGTTCGAGAAGATCTATCCGGGATTCAAGGCGTGGGCGAAAGAGGCGTAGGGACAGAAGCTACCGCACCGGCCCGAGATACTTGTCGAACCAGTCGAGCGTGTGGCGCACGAGGCCGCGGATGTCCTGCGGGAAGTGACCGCCGTCGAGCGCAATCTGCTGCTTGTTGGCAGCAGGCGTGCCGAGCAGTTCGATGAAGCGCTCGCGCGCGGCGGCGGGCGTGCGGAAGTCGTCGCGGCCGTTGACGAGCAGCACCGGAATCTTCACCGCGGGCGCGAAGTTCGCCGGCGAGATTTCGGGCATCGCGGATCGGCTCAGCCCGCCCGACGCCAGCACCGCGGCCTTGATGCGCGGCTCCAGCGCCAGCGGTACCGGCGCGAGGGACGCGCCCATGCTGATGCTGAAGTAGCCGAGCTTGTCCGCGTCGATGTCCTCCCGCGTCGTCAGGTAGTCAACCGTGCGGAACAGGTCTTTCACGCGCTGCACCGTGAGGTCGCGCCGCGCCGCCGGCCCGCGCGCGGTCACCCGGCGCTCGAACGTGCCCTGATACACGGTGTAGATCGCCGCCCGCCCGCTCTTGATGATGAAGTCGAACTGGCGATAGTCCAGGTATTCGCTCGACGACACCAGCGTCGCGTAGGAGCTCGGGAAGATCACGACCGTCTGGTACGGCGGCTTCGCCTTAGCCGGCAGGAAGAGGTACGTCGTCACGCGCTCGCCGCCATAGGCCGCGTCGAACGTGATCGTCTCTTTCCGCCACTCGGCCGTCGTCTCCACCGCGTCGACGCGGGCGTTGAGGGGCGTGCGGTCGTACTCGTAGAAGCGCGCGAGGAACGCGCGCTCGCGCGCGTCGACCGGCACGATCGACGCGGGATCGACCCTGAGGTTGCCGGCCGGTGCGAGCGCCTTGGCGTCGAGCGGCCCGGCGTCGCTGACCAGCCGCATGCCGAACGTCGGCTCGCGCCGCCACGGGTTCTGCACGTCGATCTCCGCGTAGCGGTACGACGGCTCGTTCCACGCGCCGCCGAGGATGTATCGTCCCCCGTCGTCGCGCCCTTCGTTGCGCACCCATTCCTTGACGTTGCCCGCCATGTCGAACGCGCCGAACGGCGCCAGCCCCTGCCGCTCGCCGGGCTTCGTCGGGCCGGCGTTGTCGAAGTTGCTGAGCAGCAGGATTTCGGCGAACAGCTCGTCTTCGGTGGAGGCGACCTGGTTCCAGTGATACACGGTCGGCAGTGCCTTCTTCGCGAATTCCGCGTAGGCGGCCGCTTCGAACCAGCTGATGCCGCCCACCGGATGCGCCTCCTGTCCTGCCGGCGGCGCGGCCAGTTCCCACGATGCGGGGCCGGGCCGTCCGGTGCTGTCGACGAAGCGCGTCATCGCCTCCTCGAACGTCAGCGTCCGCCCAACGTCATCGAACGGCATCTTCCAGAAGCGCGCGTCACGATACCCGCCGGCGTCGACGAAGCGCTTGTAGTCGGCGTTGCTGACTTCGTACTTGTCGATCCAGAAGTCCGGCAGGCGGATGTCGCCGCCGCCCGATCCCCGATAGGGACCGCCCGGCACGAACGCCATCCCCGGCGGCGCGGCGGCCACCGGGGCGAGGACGATGGAGCCGCCGACGGGCCAGGTGGTGGTCTCGAGCGGCAGATAGCCGTCTTTGGTCGCGCGCACGCGGTAGTAGCCGGAGGGCATCGGCACGTTCGAGATTGGCGTGCGGCCGAGCGGCTCCCACGGCCCGTCGAGATCCGTGTAGTTGCGGATCTCGACTTCGACGCCCTCGGGATTGCTGGTCATGCTGAAGGGGAACCAGTTCTGGCGCAGGCGCGCGACCAGGTCCGGAGCGTAGGGCTCGACCTCGCGTGCCATCCGCATCGCGTGCAGCGAGCGGTCGCCCGCTTCGAGCATCCGTTCGATCTCCGGGATCAGCGCGCGCGCATCCGATGCGCGTCGCGCCTCGAGCCCGCGCCAAACGGCGAAGCCCGCGAGGGCCGCGAGGGCGAGTGCGGCGGGGACGAGCATGGCGGGCCGGCGCCACCATGGCCGCGCGTCGGCGTGCGATTCGGTCGTCCGGCGCAGCGCGGCGAGCTCGGCCTGTACTTCGCTGCCGTCCGCGTAGCGCGCGGCCGGATCTTTGGCGAGGCAGCGCTCGACGATCGCCTGAAGTGCTGCGGGTACCTCCGGCCGCAGCGTGAGGATCGCTGCGGGCTGATCGCGCAGCACCGAGGCGAGCAGCGACGCCTCGCCTGCGCCCTGGAACGCGCGCGTGCCGGTGAGCATCTCGTAGAGCACCGCGCCGAGCGAGAACACGTCGGCGCGTGCGGTGGCTTCGCGTCCCTCGGCCTGTTCGGGCGACATGTATGCCGCCGTCCCGAGCACTATTCCGACGCGCGTGCCCATCGACGTCATCGTCTCCTCGTCGGCCGTGCGCGAGGCGAGCTTTGCGATGCCGAAGTCGAGGATCTTCGCGCGCCCGTCGCGCGTGATCATGATGTTGGCCGGCTTGATGTCGCGGTGCACGAGTCCCGCGGCGTGCGCCGCCGCCAGGCCCGACGCGATCTGCTCGGCCCACTCGATCGCGCGGTCGAGCGCCAGCGGCCCTTTCTTCAGCAGCGTGTCGAGCGGCTCGCCGTCGACCAGCTCCATCGCGATGAACGTCGTCCCCTCGTGTTCATCGATCTCGTAGATCGTGACGATGTGCGGGTGGTTGAGCGCCGAGGCGGCGCGCGCTTCCTGCACGAACCGCCGGCGCCGCGACGCCGTGCCGCTGGCCGGCACCTCGTCGGCCGCCTCGGGCGGCAGCAGCTTGATGGCCACGGCGCGTCCCAGCCTGACGTCGACCGCGCGGTAGACGACGCCCATCCCGCCGCGGCCGATCTCGTCCTCGATTCGGTAGTGGGAGACAGAACGCAAGGTGCGCGGATTATATGCGGGGGAGAT